>NZ_JBNWCH010000002.1:0-716087 GCF_053522485.1 Agrobacterium sp. 22-209-1 | reverse complement strand
TCGCCACGCGCTACGACAAGCGCCCGGAAAACTATCTCGCAGCTGTCAAACTCGTCGCCGCAAGAATCTGGTGTCAGAGTTTATGAGTCGACGGCCTAGACGGTGCCCTTCTTGCCGGTGACAAACAGGGGCTACCATGGCTCACCCCTCAGAAGTACGTTGACGAAAACGGTGAGGAAAAAACCGTCACCGTGGAACAGCAGCGTGAAGCCGCCGTTCAACAATTCCTCGACAGGGAGCAGCGTGAACTTCAGCGCAAAGGCTCATCTGAAGCTGCCGCTGACGAGTCATTTAATCGGACGGTTGCATGGCTTTCTGCGAACGGCGCAAAGCATCCCCAATGGGAAGCAACCATCAAGGCTGGTGCCGTGGCGATGAACACGGTGATGGCGGGCGGTGAAATCCCCGAAAACGCAAAGAAAGGATTTGAGCTATACCGCCGCCTTGTTGAGCGCGCCCCTCAGCTTGCGTTCTCAATGTCGGATGAGGCAGCGCGGACTCAGTATGATGTTGCCAAAACCTTGGTAGAAAGTGGCACCCTCTCAGAAGACCGAGCACTGGTCACAGCAGCGGAATATAGCCGCGACCCCAGCAAGTTCAATAGTCCCACGGCGTCCCTACGTTCAGAGGAAATCCGGAAGACTCTTTCCGATTTCGAAGGCGGGTGGATTTCCGGCTTCGGGGAAATGAAAAACCCTGAAGTTGTCTCCACTGACATTCAGAAGCTTGCTGATGTGTATGTTAAGGCGGCTGGGCTTCCGGCAGACCGCGCCCTTGAAAGGGCCAGTGAGGCAGCGCGTCGAAACTACACTAATATCAACGGCTGGGCCGTCCGCACCGGAGACAGGGCGATTCCACCGGACTTCTCAGAACTGGCAACCGACTTCATCCACAACTGGGCGAAAGATAATGCCGAGCGGTTAGGGATTGACCCAGACGACCTATCAATACTGCCGCTGACAAACTCCGCAACGAACTGGCGAATTGTTCAGGCTGACGGCCTTCCCATCGACCTAGGCGCGGACACCATCTTAACGACCGCTGACCTGTACCAAATGAAACAGGTCAAACGCGAGCGTGAAGAGCGGCGTATCGAGGTTGAAAGTCAGGAACGTTATGAACCTATGGTGACGCTGCCCAGCTTGGGTATCACCATCGGCAAGCCCAAGCTATCCGGCTACAGCAAGGATGAAGTCAAACGCATCCGTGAGGAAGGTCAGAAAGCGCTGACCGCTCCGCAGAGAGGCAGCGGCGGCTGGTAATGTCAGCGGCCCTTGCCCCATCGCTCCCACGTGCAACACGCATAAACAGGACCAAGGATGAACACTAACACCGCTGCGCGCGCCATCACTGACATTAGCATGGTCGATGATCTAGACCCGAAAATGATTGATGTTGTCATTGACAGCAAACCGGAAAAGATCATGAACGCCGATTTCATCATCACTCTTGCAAGAGACAATGAGACGAACGGCGGACGTGCACTGTGGCGAGAGTACCGGAAGATGCTGGCTTATCATAGGAATAGTCCCGGCGAACGTCCCGGTGAAAAGCTCCGCACGACTGCCTTGATGGACGCCCTGCGCAAATTGGACCACCCACTAGCGCATTCGCCACAGGTCCGCTTCTGGTAGCCCCAGAGTCTTAGAACCCATCACAACGTTAATCCAAGCCGCAACCTTCGGTGCCCCTCAGCGCCGGAGGATGGCCGCGTCATGCGCCCATAAAGGGCAGCTAAGGAACCATCATGGCAAACCTTATAAATCTCGGTGGAGACATCGACAATCTGTCACCTAACGCAAAGGCAATGCTTGATGGTCTTGCCTCCAATGCGGGACTCCCTGATATTCGTGTCAGGTCCGGTTATCGTGACCCCACCCGGAACGCCAAGGCAGGCGGCGCAAATAACAGTCAACATGTGCACCGCAATGCACTTGACCTTGATATTTCCGGGTATGATGACGGACAGAAACGCAGTATTCTGGACGCCGCAATTGGTCTCGGTGCCCGTGGTGTTGGCATTTACCCATCGGGGAGCAGCCTTCATCTTGACGTTCGGGACACTCCGACTGTCTGGGGCTGGCACCCCGCAGGGGCGTACAAAAGTGCTGATGTCAGCCAAGCAGAAGAATGGGCACGTGAGAGCTTGTCGAAGCTCATGGCGCAATCTCCTTCTGTTACGCCCACGGCACCCGCGAGCAGCATAAGTGCCAAATCTCGCGCCCTACCTTCGTGGTGGAATTCTCTGGAGCAGCAGGCAGCAACCGCAGGCGTGGACAGTGATGTTCTTTACCGGATTGGTGGCGCGGAAAGCATGTTCAGAAATGTCCCCAATGCAGGTGGCA
Source organism: Agrobacterium sp. 22-209-1 (assembly GCF_053522485.1). Lineage (NCBI taxonomy): Bacteria > Pseudomonadati > Pseudomonadota > Alphaproteobacteria > Hyphomicrobiales > Rhizobiaceae > Agrobacterium > Agrobacterium sp. 22-209-1. The sequence goes on along the minus strand of NZ_JBNWCH010000002.1, from coordinate 713,742 downwards.
CATCAAGCGCTCACGGCCCTTTTCAAATTATTGAGGGCACTTGGAACGGTGTCGCTAAATCGCGCCCAGACTTGAACCTAACGAACCGGCTAGACCCTGAGCAGCAAGCCAAAGCCGCGCCTTGGATTTTGAAGGAATACACCGACATTGTTCATAAGCGGATTGGGCGTGTGCCGACTGCGGGTGAGCAGTATCTTGCTTGGTTCCTTGGCCCCCATGACGCCGCTAAGGTTCTCAGTGCGCCCTCTGGTGCAGCCGTTAACGGCATCATTTCGCCAGACTCAATTGGTGCTAACCCGGACGTGTTCAAGGCCGTTCAGTCTGTTGATGACATGCGGGCATGGGCCGAAAAGAAGATGAGCGGCGAAGGGCTGGACGGCACCATTCGTGACACCCCTGAATATCCTCCAGTTCCAGACATGGGACGCGGTTTCGGCATCCTGAAATCGCCAGACCCCTACAACGACATCGAACGTGCCCAAATGGAAAAGCGACGTGACGAAGAGTCCTTCGGCTTCGGTCGTGGTGCTTGGGAGGCCATGAAGCAGGAGTCTGTAATTGGCTGGGCATTTGAACAGGCAGGCAGACCCGCACCGGACGTGAACTTCACCGTCTCGCAAGAGCTTCTGAAGGAGCGCGCCGCAGACGTGCCAACACAGTATCTCGGATATCTTAGCGACAGTCACTCGTCTGCCGACTTCGACCAACGGCTTAACCGTCTCCGGAAGGATATTGAAGTTGAGCAGAAGCTTGCGGCAATGGGAGCAACAGGCATCGGCTTGAGGCTCGGTGCGTCTATTGTTGATCCGGCTGGATGGCTGGCAACCGTGGCCGCATCTCCCATCGGTGGCGCAATCAAGGGAGGCCGCGTGGCTCGCATCCTTGCGGGAGCCGCTGAGGGCGCTACTGCCAACCTGGCACTCGAAGGCGTGATGTCTCAACTCAAGCCAACATGGGAAGCTGAGAACCTGATTTATGCCGGTGCCGGTGGTCTCGCTTTCGGTGCAGCCTTCGGCTCAATGGGGCGTAACGTCGCAAATGCTGAAGAAGCCAACACACTCGTCAAGCACTCACGGGAGCTTATGTCGAGCGTTGAGATGGGCCGTTCAGTAGGTGCAGCCCAGAACCCGGCATCGCGGAACCCCATCCGCACCGATATCTCGGAATACCTCAACAAGAACTTCGCGGATGCTCAGGATAACTCGGCCCTTAACGGCTGGCATCGCTGGGACTTAACGGGGCGCTTAAAGGCATCTGAGAACCCCCTTGTTCGCGCACTGGGCAATCTCATGCCTGAAGAGACGGTGGGTCAGAAGAAAGGCGGCGCTACGTCCCGCGCAATCACTGAAGACCAGATCATGATACAGCGCCGGTTCGACATATCTTGGAGCCGCGCCTATCGTTCTGCATGGTCCGACTTCAAGGAGCGGAACAAGCTCGGATGGGCTGCGGGAATGAACGGCGAGGAAACCGCATTCCGTCAGCAGATCACAGCAGCCATTCGCTCGACCGACCCGCTTGCTGAGTTCGACCCTGCCGTGATGCGAATGAAGCAGGAATGGAACAAGATCAGCGCCGCCTATGTGAAGCTCACTCAGGGCGATCACTTGGCGCTAGACGGCACCCAACGCGCGCCCATGAAGGGCTGGGAAGGCTTGAGTGAAAGTGACACCTACGTTCCCCGTTTGGTGCACTGGCAACGGTTCCGTGAACTTCAGGATGAACTGGGGTCGAACGGAATGGCGCGCCTCATCTCTCAGGCAATCCAAGGCCGCAATGCTGACATCGAGAAGGTGAAGGCCGACAAGATTGCAGCCGGGTACGTGAAGCGCTTGGAGCAGGTTGAGGCCGGTCAGGAACTCTCTGCCGCTCGAATTTTCTCGTCTCTCGATATGGACGAGATGCGGATGAACCTTGAGAACGTCGGTCTCGACCCGGAAGACATTGAGATGGTCGTGGGCGGCATGGCTGGCCGTGACGCTGGCAAGGCTGGTCAGGCTAGAGGGAAGCGCAGGCAGTTGCTTGACGAGAACTTCAGCATGACCCTCCAGACCAAGAACGGGCCACGTGAAGTGCGCGTAGCCGAACTCTTTCACGACGATGCTCAGTTCCTTTTTGAGAGCTACAATCGCCAGATGTCAGGGGCCATTGCGATGTCCCGTTTGCGGGTCGAGAACCCCAACTGGAGGCCCGGTGAAGAAGACCTTCATCCGCGTTATCTGGTGGACGGCGTGCACAGCCGCGCTGACTGGGAGAAGGTCATCAAACAGGTGCGCGCTATCGCGTCGAGTGAAGGAGCCACTAAGGGGATGCGTGAAAGCGTTGACGCTGACGTGGATCGCCTTCAGTTCTTGTTCGATGGTATCACCGGCACGCCGTCGAAGTTCGACCAGTCCAATATGGCTTCGGCTGTTCGCATGATCCGTGACTACAACTTCCTCCGCGTCATGGGTCAGGTGGGGATGGCGCAGCTTGCCGAAATTGGGATGATTACCTGTGGCTTAGGTCTCAAGACAGCTATTCGCTCCATGCCGGGGCTGCGCGCCTTCATGCGTGACGCTAGAACCGGAAAGTTAGCTGATGCGGATGCGGAGGCTCTGGAGTGGATCAGCACGGCTGGCACCGACACGCTGCGTGGTATGAGCCACATCGTGACGGATGACTTTGGCGCGCCGATAACGAACGCCGGTAAATCGTCTTTGATGCTGCGCGCTGAAGGGGCGATGAGCCGTGGCGCTAGGGCAATGACAGTTGTTAGTGGTATGGCTCCCATTAACGCTTACCTCCAGAGGTGGGCATCCAAAGCCGTCCTTCAAAAGTTCATCGACATGAGCGAGGAAGGTGCTCGGGTGAACCGGAAGCGTATGCGTGTGCTGGGTCTCAGTGATGAGATGCAGGACCGCATCTTTGAAGCAATCCGAAAGAACGCGGGTGAAACCACAGGTGAGCGTGAAGGCTCCAAGCTGAAACGTCTCAATCTGGAGAAGTGGAACCCTGAAGTCAGGGGTACCTTCGAACATGCAATTTTCAGATGGACCCGAAAGATTATTCAGGAGAATGACTTGGGACAGACGAACACAATTCTAGGGCATACTCTAGGAAAACTGTTCTTCCAGTTCCGTGGCTTTATGCTGGGTGCATGGACAAAGAATACGCTTCACAATGCTCATATGCGGGACTGGGAGAGTATGTCAATGATACTTGGAACGATGACATTCGGAAGCCTTGCGTATGTAGGGCAGACACATCTTCAGGCCATCGGCAGAAGCGACCGCGAAGACTGGCTGGAAAAACGCCTGTCACCGCAGAAGGTAGCCGCAGCAGCCTTCCAAAGAGCGGGTTTCTATTCCATCTTTCCTGCTGTAGCCGACAACATGGCTTATGTCGCCGGGTTTGATCCTCTCTTTGACAGTCGTGTCACCGGACAACCCTCACAGGGGCTGACTGCCTTCCCTGCACTGGGGATGATCGACAACGCCATGAACTCCGTGCGGGGTGTTGCCGGTGCAGTGCAGGGCAACCCGTTCTCTCAACCTGATGCTAGGGCAATGTTCGGGACGCTTCCCTTCCAGAACACACTGCCCATGCTCTGGTTCGCTAATACAGCTATAAGGGGGCTTCCTGAGAAGGACAGTCGCTGATTAAGGGAAGGCCACGGTGCGCCTCACCGTGACCCTCATTCTTAAGCCTCTAGCGAAGGGGCGGTGTTCGGCAATCCGAACTCCCGCACTTTATCGAGACACTAAACGTTGGGCAATACTTCACCGACATGTCACCAGTTCAGGCTGCTGACGTGTCGGTTTTTTTCGTCAAAGGACATCAGATTGGTGGTCTATAGCGTCTCTGTTCCGCCTACCAAATTGACTATCCATTGCATCTTCAATTCGAGAGAAGATTTTTCGCTCATTCTCACGTTTCGTGTGCTGACCAAGTTCTTTTGTCAGAGTCGCACGGCTCGGCTTCTCATAACGGACTTGATCGACCTTCAACCGTCCATAGTCATATAGCCTGTTCGTCAAATAAGTCAGTCGAGCGATATCCACTATCATCAGGTTAAAGCGTTGACGTTTTCCTAGGTATCGATGAGGCCGGATTCGAGCCTCGAACGCCTGTGATAAGATAAGCAGTTCTTGAATGCTTCGAAAGGTTTCTGTGTCAGCTTCTGCCGCTGCGGCAATCAGAACCTCCAGCGCGTCGTGTGGCGGCTCAGTCGGTTTCTGATCCATGTTCTCTTCAAGCCATGCCTTGAAGCATTTATCCCAGTAGGCAGACAGTTTCGACAGGGCATGGGGCATCCTAATCCGTGCACTAACCTGTCGCTGTCGTCTTAGTTCGTGTGTCGCTTGTCGTTGATCTGATATTTGAACCCAAAGCAGAACGGCACCTGCTATCGCGAACGCCCCAGTCAGCAGTGTTTGGTAGCGATTAAGAAAATACTCCACGCATCCGAACGGCGCTTCCGTGACAGGTCCACAACCTTTATCAAAAGCACTCCCCGCAGATAGACCAACAGTCAAACTGACTGAGACGAGTGCAAGCGCGGTAATGCAGTAGCGGCACTCTCGACTGTTAATATGCGCCAATATGCGCCGCCAATACGCCCCCACCTATGCCCCCTCAAATGAAGTCTACCTCACCGAATCAATCAGTGAAGGTATTCATTTAAGGCGCAGCATCCCACGATACAAAACAGGATTGACATGCAGGTACACTCAGCGTTACCCATGAGGTACACCGAGAAGTGAGGACGAGAAACGAAATCTTCTCTAAGTCGCTGAATAAGAAAGAAAATATGCCTTGTTGACAAGGTTTGATTTTCTCAAATCTCTCCGGCCCGGGGAGCCATTTTCTCTCAAAACATATAATGTAGAGCGTAAAATGGCTTTCCGCCCGGCCGGATAGACGCATCGCGCTTTTATACCTGAAGGCTTCAGGCTTTTTTCGGTGCGCGTTTGGTTGCCCGGGTTGTCGTGGTAAGCGCTGGCGGATCGCTCGCAGGGAAACTTTCTTCAAGGCTTTCGGTCAAATCATCGTCCTTGTCCATCTGAGATGCCGTCTGCTCTTTCTGAAGCGACTTTACAGCCGGTGACTTCGTTTTCTTTGACAGCGTTTTAGCGGCGGGGGATTTTTTTGCGCCGCTTTTGCTGGCAGATTTCGCCTTGCCGGCATTGTTGGAAACTTCCTGCTCCGCTTCCATCCAGTGCCGTTCGTGATGACCCTCCGGCCTCCCCTCTTTCTCCCATATTGCGCGGGCTCTTTCCCGGATTTCGGCTTCGCGATCATGGTCCATAACGGCCTCCCTCTTTTCGTGGCACCGGCTTTATTCTGCCCATGGAAAACCCGAGAAAGCTAGGATTTGTTCCGCCTTCGAAAGCCGTAGATGCGGATTTCGCGATCATCGAAGGAACCGCCCCGGCGGCCGATCGTTTGCTCCACGATAACAACAGGAGAATTCCGATGACCGGCGCCAGGCATAAAAGTCCCGAACCTCTCGATATTCGACAAAAAGACGTGGCGGATTTTGAAACCGACAGCGATCTGAAGTCTAAAGACAGTGAAATCTATCCGGATGAATCGATCAGCCTTCGCGCGCGCAGGCAGGCGGCGCGGCAGCATGAGGATGCCTTTATCGTGGCGACCGACCTGGAAGACGACGATCAGCGAGACGCGGCACCAGGCACAAGAGAGCAGCCTTAGACCTGAAAAAGGAAAAGGCGGGTCAAAGCCCGCCTTTATCAAAAAATGCAAGGAGATTTATCGGCGGACCGAAACGATGGCCTTGCGATTGAAGTTCGACACCTGCACCCGGCCGGACTGGTTACCGCCGAGAATCTTGGCCGTCTTGCCGCTCATGCTTTTCAATATTCCGGCATGGTAACCACGGCCGTTGCGAATGACAACGACATCGCCCGGCTTGGCCTGACTGACAGGCACGGCATAGCCGAAGGATCTCCAGGACTTCGCAAACCCATAGGATTTTGGAGATTTCCGCCCGACCTTGCTGGCGACGGCATGCAGGAAAAGGCCGCACCAAGGGGTACTACGTGGATTTGCGCCAAGAATGTTCTTGAGGCTCTTGTTATTTTTGGACTCATGCAGCCCGGTGTATTTTTCTGCCTGGTTCAGCATGCCGGCGGAGGCCGATGCAACGACTGTAAAAGACAAGGCAACCGATAGAATTAACGCGGATACTTTCAAACGTTTCGCCCTTATGTTAGAGGACGCCCGTGTATTGTGACAATTTAGCGACAATTTGACGAGAAATGGGCAGAAATCAGACGCCTATTCATGCGCGCTCATCTGTCATTTTCATGCGCGCTCATCTGTCATTGCTTCAAAACAGGCTGCCCTGCGCCTCATCGGCCCGGCTGCGGCCGGCATTTTCGAGATCCAGCATACGCAATTTGGTGGTGGTTCCACCCGGCGCAGAGAAGCCGCCAAGCCTGCCGCCGGCGGCAAGCACCCGGTGACAGGGAATGATCAGCGGCACCGGATTTTTCGCCATGGCCTGACCGACATCGCGGGCCTTTTCCATACCAAGACCAAGCGTCTTTACGATGCCGCCATAGGTCGTCGTGTTGCCCCAGCCGATCTGCCGCGCGACGGCGTAAACATCGAGGAAAAAACGATCCTGCCCGGCGAGATCGAGTTTGACTGTGGTAAAATCGATTTCCTCGCCGCCAAAATAACGGGTGATCATTGCAACCACCTCACGCGTGCGTGTTTCCGGAACAGCGAGAGAGGCGGACGGCAGGCGCTTCAGGAGAAGCTTTTCTGTCTCGCCGGCATCAGGGCTGGGCAATTGCAGACGCGCGATACCATGCCCCGCCCATGCCAGGCCGCAATGGCCGAGGGCCGTGGGAAAAACAATATAACCGTGGTGGTTGCTCATCGCCGTCACTCATTCGCCTTTTCGTATGCACGATGCCATATCCCACATTCGAAACAACCCCGTTCCCACCCTCTCAACACACAAGGCCACCCGTTTTTGGCGGGTGGCCTTTTACACGTCAGTTCCGAAAATCCGTTCAGGATGCGATTTTGTCCGGCTCTTCCACCAGGCACTGCGCCTGCCGACTGGCGGCGACGAAGGCCGTGCGGGCGATTTCTCCCGCTACGTCGCCCATCAGCGAGGCGCGGCACAGGCGCAGCGCCTGTTCATGTACCTTGTCGCCCCGTTTGGGCCATTCATGCTGGAGAAAATCGAAAGCGTCGTAAACGCCGTTGAAAATCCGGGGAGCGCCGTTTTCAAGAGAGATGGTAACGGGCTTTTCCCACTTAACGTCATTCAGCAACATTGATTGCACTTCCATGCTCTATTAACCCGCGACAAACGCCGGCTCCTCCAGTTGGTTCCCTTTACCAGCGGTTTCAAGGGCGAAAAAATAACCCCCTAGAAACCGTGCGCCCCATCTTTTCATTGTAGCCGATTTGCGGAACAAAGCGGTTCAACACTCGTTCAAGCGGAAGTGAACCGGGACCCTTCATGTCAACAACAGTCTCCCCCGCAATCGTCTGGTTCCGCAAGGACTTGCGCCTTTCGGACAATCTCGCCTTGCTTGCCGCCGTGGAGCACGGGAGGCCGGTCATCCCCATCTATATCAGGGAAGAATCATGTGGCCCGCTGGGCGGCGCACAGGAATGGTGGCTTCATCATTCGGTCGCCTCGCTTTCCGCCGCACTGGAAAAAACCGGCAGCCGTCTTCTGCTTTTTAGCGGCGAGGCCGAAAAGACGTTGCGCGCGCTAATATCCGAAACCGGCGCCGACGCGATATTCTGGAACCGCCGATATGATCCGGCCGGCATGGCCACGGACAAGGCGCTCAAACAGAAGCTACGCGACGACGGGCTGACCGTCCGCAGCTTTTCCGGGCATCTCCTGCACGAGCCATCACGGCTGCAGACGAAATCCGGCGGGCCTTACCGGGTCTATACGCCCTTCTGGCGGGCGCTGGAGGTCGGCGAAGAGCCACACGCGCCGGCGGATGCGCCAAAGAGCCTGAAGGCGCCCAAGGTCTGGCCGAAGTCCGAAAAACTCGCCGACTGGAAGCTGCTGCCCACCACGCCGGACTGGGCAAAGGATTTCAGTGACATCTGGACGCCCGGCGAAAACGGTGCGCAGGAAAAACTCGATGATTTCATCGATGGTGCCCTGAAGGGTTATGAAGAAGGCCGGGATTTTCCAGCAAAACCCGCGACGTCGCTGCTTTCACCGCATCTTGCCGCGGGCGAGATATCGCCGGCGGCCGTCTGGCACGCCACGAAAGGGCTTTCGCGGCATATTGCCTCCAATGATATCAGCCGTTTCCGCAAGGAAATCGTCTGGCGGGAATTCTGCTACCACCTGCTGTTCCATTTCCCGGAACTGGACGAAAAGAACTGGAACGACAGTTTCGACGCCTTTCCCTGGCGGGATGATGAGAAATCCTTCCAAGCCTGGACGCGCGGCATGACGGGTTACCCGATTGTCGATGCCGGCATGCGACAATTGTGGCAACACGGCATCATGCACAACCGGGTGCGCATGATCGTGGCGTCCTTCCTCATCAAACATCTGCTGATCGACTGGCGCAAAGGCGAGAAATGGTTTCGCGATACGCTTGTCGATGCCGACCCGGCGTCCAATGCCGCCAACTGGCAATGGGTGGCGGGCTCGGGGGCGGATGCCTCGCCGTTCTTCCGCATCTTCAACCCCATATTGCAGGGAGAGAAATTCGACGCCGACGGGGATTATGTACGCCGCTTCGTGCCTGAGCTTGAAAAGCTCGAGCGGAAATACATCCACAAGCCGTTCGAAGCGCCGAAGGATGTGCTGAAAAAGGCGGGCATCGAACTCGGCAAGATCTATCCGCTGCCGATCGTCGACCACGCAAAGGCGCGCGAAAGAGCGCTCGCCGCCTACGCCGCGGTGAAGAAGGCCACATAAAACTGGGTATCGGCAAAATTTTGCGTGGCTAAGCCAAAGCCGGGAAGATAATTTCTTGTCTTGAAGCGGTTGTAACGGGACATAACGGCACCTAATTTCCGCTCAGACAAGAAGGCTCGATCATGACCATTCATCCCTCTGCGCTCAGTGCTATCGGCAACACGCCGCTCATCCGCCTGAAAGCTGCCTCTGAAGCAACGGGGTGTGAAATCCTCGGCAAGGCGGAATTCCTCAATCCCGGCCAGTCGGTGAAGGATCGCGCCGCGCTCTACATCATCCGCGACGCCGAACGGCGCGGACAGTTGCGCCCAGGCGGCACCATCGTGGAAGGGACGGCCGGCAATACCGGCATCGGCCTGTCGCTGGTCGCCAATGCGCTTGGCTACAAGACCGTCATCGTCATTCCCGAGACGCAGAGCCAGGAAAAGAAAGATGCGCTGAAACTTCTCGGCGCCAAGCTGGTCGAGGTTCCGGCAGCACCCTATTCCAACCCGAACAATTACGTGAAGGTCTCCGGCCGGCTGGCAAAACAGCTTGCCGCAACGGATGAGAACGGCGCGATCTGGGCCAACCAGTTCGATAATATCGCCAACCGCCAGGCGCATATCGAGACGACGGCTCCGGAAATCTGGGACCAGACAGACGGCAAGGTGGATGGCTTCATCTGCGCAGTCGGCTCGGGTGGGACGCTTGCAGGCGTGGCCGATGGCCTGCGCGATTTCAATCCCGACATCAAGGTCGGCCTTGCCGACCCTGAGGGTGCCGCCCTCTACGAATTCTACAAGCACGGCGTCCTGAAATCCGAGGGTTCTTCCATCACGGAAGGGATCGGGCAGGGCCGCATCACCGCCAATCTGGAAGGTTTCGCCCCGGACTTTTCCTATCGAATTGCAGACGCGGAAGCCTTGCCCATTCTCTTTGATCTGGTCACGAAAGAAGGCCTTTGCCTCGGCGGTTCTTCGGGCATCAACATTGCCGGTGCAATCCGCCTTGCCCGCGAGCTCGGTCCGGGGCATACAATCGTGACGATACTTTGCGACTACGGCAATCGTTATCAGTCGAAGCTCTTCAATCCGGATTTCCTGCGCTCAAAGGGGCTTCCCGTGCCGCAGTGGCTGGCGACCAAGAGCGAGATTCCGGTTCCCTACGAAACCGTTTAAGGAAATGCCGAAATGCCCGTGAATGCCCTGTTTCGTGACGATTTTTATCTTTCCACCGCAGAAGCAATCGTCACGGCGGTGCATGAGGATGGCGGCATAGAGCTAGACCAGACCTGCTTTTACGCCACCTCCGGCGGCCAGCCGGGCGATAGCGGCTTTCTCGAGCGGGCCGATGGGTCGCGCATCGAACTCGGCATCACCAGAAACGGTGCCGACAAGAGCGTGATCGTCCATGTGCCGCTCGAAGGCCAACCTTCCCCCAAGGTCGGCGAAAAACTGACGCTGCATGTGGACTGGCCGCGTCGTTACAAGCTGATGCGCATGCACACCGCCTGCCACCTGCTCTCCGTCGTCTGCCAATGGCCGATCACTGGTGCGGCGGTCGGCGAGGATGAATCGCGTGTCGATTTCGACATGTCGGAAACCATCGACAAGGACGAGGTGACCGCAAAGCTGATGGAGCTGGTGAAAGCCAACCACCCCGTCTTCCTGCAATGGATCACCGACGAGGAGCTTGCCGCCAATCCGGGCATCGTCAAATCCAAGAATGTGCGCCCGCCAATGGGTCTTGGCCGGGTCAGCCTCGTCTGCATCGGCGAAAATTCCAGCATCGACAGCCAGCCCTGCGGCGGCACCCATGTTTCCGAAACGCAGGAAGTGGGCGATATTCACATTGCCAAGATAGAAAAGAAGGGCAAGGAGAACAGGCGGTTCCGCATTCGTTTCGGCGCGCCTGAAGCTGTTGCCTGAGATCGGGAGAAACATCGTGAGCACGGATAAGAGCCGTTTCGTCGTTTCGGCGGACTGGGTGGAAAAACAACTCGGCACGGCCGGGTTTCGTGTCGTTGATGCCTCCTGGTATCTGCCGGCGCACAAACGCAACGGTGCGGAAGAATTCGCAGCCGGCCATCTGCCCGGTGCGGTCTTTTTCGATCAGGACAAGATCGCCGATCATACCACCGGCCTGCCGCACTCCCTGCCCTCGCCGGAATTCTTTGCGGAACAGGCCGGTTCGCTCGGGCTCAGCGACACCGATACGATCGTGGTTTATGACGGTCCCGGCTTCTTTTCCGCGCCGCGTGTGTGGTGGATGTTGCGGGTGATGGGCGTGCGCAAAGCCTATGTGCTGGATGGCGGCCTCGACGGCTGGAAACGCGAAGGGCGGCCGCTCGAAACCGGCACGCCGGAAATCGAGCCGGCGACCTTTACGCCTGACTTCAACGAAAAGCGCGTGACGTCGCTGGGCGCCATGCGCGGCATCGTCGACAGCGGTGAAAAACAGATTGCCGACGCTCGCGGCGCCGGACGCTTTACCGGCGACGAGGCCGAGCCGCGTGCCGGCATGCGCTCCGGCCACATGCCCGGCGCGCGCAGCCTGCCCGCAACGGCCTTTTCCGAAAACGGCCACTTCAAGGATTTGACCGCCATCCGCAAGATGGTGACCGATGCCGGTATCGATCTTTCGAAGCCCGTCGTCACCAGTTGCGGCTCGGGCGTCACCGCCGCTGTCATCACCCTAGCCCTGGAATCGCTCGGCCATAAGGATAATTCGCTTTATGACGGCTCATGGTCGGAATGGGGCGGATTGCAGGATACGCCGGTGGTGACCGGTCCGGCGGATGCAATCCCCACATTGTCGCACGGGCCGCTGAAGGCGCATGTGACGCAGCTCGAAATGACGGCGCCGCCGAAGGTCAGCCTGCCGATCCCCGTGAACATCCAGACGGCGCTGATGCGGGTCAACAATATTCCCCTGCATTTCTACCGCTATCTTTACTGGCGGGTGGGAAAACGCTGGCACTGGCAAAAGCGCATGCGCATGAGCGACGCCGAGCTTTCCGCCATCCTGCGCGATCCGAAAAACAGTGTCACGGTTCTTTATATGAATGGTGCGCCCGCCGGTTTCTTCGAACTGAACAGGGCGAGCGACGAGGTGACCGAGCTTTCCTATTTCGGTCTACTGGAAGAGGCGATCGGTGCGGGCGTTGGCAAATGGTTCCTGTTGCAGGCGCTTTACGCCGCCTGGCAGGACAATCCGCAACGGGTGACGGTGACGACCAATACGCTCGACCATCCGCGCGCGCTGCAGCTTTACCAGATGATGGGTTTTTCGCCCGTCGGCACCTATGAGGCCTGGGTGGAGCCGCTCGCCGATACCGAGCTTCTGGAGATATCGCTGCGCAATTGAGTAGCGCCATTGAGAGCAACGCGTGCCATTCTCCAATAAGGAGTGTCTGTTCCCCGCTCCCTCATCCCTGTGCTCGTCACAGGAGTCCAGCCAGCCCAAGTCCTTGGGCTGAAAAAGACTCTCTCGCCGCGCAGACGCGCGTCAGCTAGATTCCTGTGACAAGCAACAGGAATGAGGGGGTGAGGGAAATGTCAGCGCAGGAACCGCTGCACAATGTTGGTGGGGATACCTTTTACGGCGCAGCAGCACGGCACTTTCCTCCCATATCAGGAAGCCAGATCGCCAGCGGCCGGCAATCTGCCTTCAGATTTCCCGTTCCAGATTAACGGCTGCCGTCGGTATTTTCCCGCCTACAGCACCTTTGTCTTCCGTGACGGTGTTCTGCAGATGATCGGCAATCAGTTCCGCCTGGAACTTGCCGAGTTCATAACAATAGGTGATCTCGCGCTTTTCCGCCGACCAAAAGACGTCGGGACGGCCGCAGGATTTGGCCGTCAGCTTGACGTCCCCTTTCAGGCCATAGCTGCTAAAACTGCGGCTGATGAGATCGAGAACTTTGGATTCCTTGATCATGATGGCGTATGGTTCAAGTTCCGGGTCGCGCGGCGGCATGTAGCTGATGGAGAATCTGGAAGGCGCCTGGCTGCGGTGGGGCGCGAGAAAATTCTCCCACGCCGACGCAACGCCCGGATAGGCGGCGGCGCATTTGTCGAATTCGGCATTGTTGAGCCCCATCATGGCGGCCAGATCGCCATAACCGTCCTTGTCGCGGCCAACCATCAGGCAGGCCATGTTGCGATCACGGCTCCTGTCTGGCACCAGCACAGAGAAGACCGGGGCTTCATGCTCAGGCAGGGTCTGCGCCTCACGCGCCAGATACCAGCTATCCGTGGCATTGACGAGCGCGGTGTCGAGCCACTCCTCGTTGGCCTGGAGGATAAGCGTTCCTGCGAGTTGATCCGCCGGGGCCTGGGAACTTGCCGTCTGCGCCGTTCCGAAATCCGAGATCAGCATGCGCGCGCCCTCGTGATAAAGCGAGAAGATCGCATTGCCGATGACGAAATTGACCGCCTGCTGAAGCTGTTCGTCGGACAGGCCATCGAGGCCAGACGCCATCTGGGCCTGAGCGGGAACCGTCAAGGAAACGAAAGCCAGTGGAACGACGGCCAGAAAACGACGGAACATAAAATCAGACCTTCCGGGAACGAGGAGCGTCACTGATTCCCGAAGCTAACGAGTCACGCAATGGGCCGGTTGCATCGCCCGTCAAGAATCGGGTGGATAGCGATCCGTTTCGGGACCATAGCTGCAAAGAAGCAACGCCGATCCCAACATAGGAGGTTCCCGACATGACCGATCTCGTTTTCACCGCAATGCCGGCTAAGGAAGCCGAAGCTTACCGGGCAGGAGCCGCCGACGCTTATGGCAATGCACCGGAGAACGCCGTTTCTCCTGGAGGTATGCCATGCCGCCACTGCCTTCGCCAGATCGGTGAAGGCGACGCGATGCTGATCCTCGCCTACCGGCCCTTTCCCTCGCTGCAGCCCTATGCGGAAACGGGGCCGGTGTTTCTGCATGCCGACGCCTGTGAGCGCTACCCGCAGACGCAGACCATTCCGCCGATGCTGGACAGCCCGGATTACATCGTGCGCGGTTATGGGGCCGATGACCGCATCGTCTACGGCACCGGCGCGGTGACGGCGACAAACGAAATCGTGTCACGCGCGCAGCAACTTCTGGAACGTTCGGATGTCGCTTATGTCCACGTTCGCTCCGCCCGCAACAATTGCTATCAGTGCCGTATCGACACAGCATAATCGGTAATTACATGCAATTTTAAGAGAAGAACTAAACGGCTCTCAAGTTTTCCGCGCCATGATGCAGGCATCGGAAACAATTCATTTGAGCAGCAAAATGACAAACAACCTCAATATGGCGACCCGGACCGCGCCCCGCAGCAAAACCAGGATTTTTGCGACCGTGCATTATTTCAGCCAGTCGACCAGAGGGCGTGTTGTCGATCTGTCCGCCACCGGAATGGCGCTCGAACTGGACGGGCCTTTCGCGGCTGCCAAGGGCAGCCGGGTCAAGGTGCAGAGTGAAGATCTGGGCTTCATCGAGGGCGTCGTGCAGTGGCAGCACATGAACCGCCTTGGCCTGCAGCTCAAGCTTTCCACCAATACGCTGGCGCAGCTATCCTCCTATTTTCGCTTCTTCCACGAAAAAGTGCGACCAACCCTCGCGCGCTGATCCAGAGCACGGCAATGCGCAGAGCGAAGAATGCGCATTCTCCAGTGCGGCGACACCTGCGCCGCACTGCCGTGATAAAAAATTTATCAAACGGTTGAAAACCGGCCCATCTGTCACGGCCCTGTCATTTTGGTGATGGACTCCTCTGCGATTGCTTCTACCCTGTCATTTTTCAAGACAGAGCAAGCTTCATCCGAAGGAGTTCCCATGTCGTCGCTTCTCGCTCTCCACCCCATTACCCGGCGTTCGCTGCTGGGCGGCATCGCAGCCTCCTCGGCGCTGGTGATGCTGCACCCTTTTGCTGCGCGTGCGGCGACCAACCAGGCGCATCTGCGCATCATGGAAACGACCGATATCCATGTTCACGTCTTTCCCTATGATTATTACGCCGATAAGCCGAACGACACGATGGGGCTTTCCCGCACCGCCTCCATCATCGACACCATCCGCGCCGAAGCGGGAAATTCAATGCTGGTGGACAATGGCGATTTCCTGCAGGGCAACCCGCTCGGCGACTATATCGCCTATGAGCGCGGCATGAAGGCCGGCGACAAGCACCCCGTGATCAACGCCATGAACGTGCTGGGGTATGATTGCGGCACGCTCGGCAACCACGAATTCAATTACGGTCTCGACTATATGTCGAACACGCTGGCGGGCGCTGGTTTCCCTTATGTCTGCGCCAATCTCACCAAGGGCCAGCTTGCTTCCGATCCGAAAAACGACGAGCTGTTCTTCAAGCCCTATGTTATCCTGGAAAAGCAGATACGCGACGGCGGCGGCGTGACGAGCCCGGTCAAGGTCGGCATCATCGGCTTTGTGCCGCCGCAGATCATGATGTGGGATTCCAAGAACCTCGAGGGCAAGGCCCAGACGCGCGATATCGTCGAGGCGGCAAAAGCCTGGGTTCCGGTCATGAAGGAAGAAGGCGCCGATATCATCATCGCCCTTTCCCATTCCGGCATCGATGGCAAGGGCCAGAGCGACCGCATGGAAAACGCCTCGCTCTATCTGGCGGGCGTGGAAGGCATCGACGCCATCTTCACCGGCCACCAGCATCTTGTTTTCCCCGGTCCGAAGACCTGGGACGGTATCGAGGGTGCGGATGCGGTGAAGGGCACGCTGATGGGCAAACCGGCCGTGATGGCTGGTTTCTGGGGTTCGCATATGGGCCTGATCGACCTGCTGCTCGAAAAGGACGGCAAGAGCTGGAAGATCGTCGACTTCACCTCCGAAGCCCGGCCGATCTATCATCGTGACGACAGCCGCAAGGTCGTTGCCGACTACACCGACAAGCCAGAGGTTCTCGCCGCCGCCAAGGCCGATCACGAGGCGGCCCTCGCCTATGTGCGCCGTCCCGTCGGCAAGACCTCCGCACCGCTCTATTCCTATTTCGCGCTGGTGGCCGACGATCCTTCCGTACAGATCGTCTCCAATGCCCAGACCTGGTACATCAAGGACATGCTGAAGGAAGGGCAATATAAGGATCTGCCCGTGCTTTCGGCAGCAGCCCCCTTCAAGTCCGGCGGTCGCGGCGGCGCGGATTATTATACCGATGTCCCCGCCGGTGACATTGCCATCAAGAACGTCGCCGACCTCTATCTCTATCCCAATACGGTGCAGGCGGTGCTGATCAACGGCGCGCAGGTGAAGAACTGGCTGGAAATGTCGGCCGGCATGTTCAACACGGTGGAGGCCGGTGCCAAGGACGCACCGCTGCTGAATGCCGACTTCCCGTCCTATAATTTCGATGTCATCGATGGTGTCACCTATCAGATTGACATTTCCAAGCCGGCGAAATTCGACAAGGACGGCAAGGCGGTCAATCCCGACAGCAACCGCATCGTCAACCTGCAATTTGAAGGCAAGCCCATCGATCCCGAGCAGAAATTCGTGGTGGCCACCAATAATTACCGCGCGAGCGGCGGTGGCAAATTCCCCGATATCGCCGGTGACAAGGTGATTTTCGTGGCCCCCGACACCAACCGCGACGTGATCGTGCGCTACATCATCGATCAAGGCACCATCAATCCGTCCGCAGACGCCAACTGGTCTTTCGCACCGGTGGCCGATACCACGGCGATCTTCGAGACCGGCCCCAAGGGCCGCCACTATGCAACCGATATCAAGGGCGCAAAAATCGAGGATGCCGGCGATGGCGCGGAAGGTTTCGCGAAGTTCCGTCTGGTTCTTTGAGGGCTGCGGCCTTTCGGCTGTTGGCGGCAGGGTGAAGCGCTGCCGTCATCCTTGGGCTTGTCCCAAGGATCTAACCACGTCAACAAAATCAATCCGTAGCAGATCCTCGGGACAAGCCCGAGGATGACGCCGAGTTTGATGGAAACTATCGGCAATACCGAGGGCTATCCCCTCAATCGCGCCCACCGAGCGTTCGCAGCAGAAGCGGCAGTTCCAATGGCGGCTTCTGCTCTACACGCCGATAATCGCTACCATCGCGGTTGCGGCGGATGAGCCTCAGGCCGACCATGTCGCGCCTCAGCATGGCTGCATCCCCGAACAGGTGCAGGCTATCCAGAAAGCTGCTGAATTCGCGCTCTGAAAAGCTCTGCCCGGCGGGAATTTTCGCCCACAGATACCAGAGGCACAGTTCCTGATGCGAGCGGCGGGCCGGCCATTGCATCATCCGGCCGGCAGCGTCGAAGACACGAACTGTCTTCAGCACCCTGCCCTCATTGGCGGCCGAAAGCATCTCAGGTCGGGATTGCCCACTTTCAGCGGATGGGTTTCTTGACGCGCGCAGATGCTGGAAATTTCGGAACCCGGCAGCGCGGCTCAGCAGATTGAGCATCTCCACATGGCTTGGCTTTCGGTCCAGCCTGCCGATCTGTTCACGGACGGATTTGGCGAAAGTCGACAGGTCAGCGATATCAATGGAAAGGATCGAACGTGGCATGACTTACCCTCATGTGCCATTCCGAAAAGGTGTCGCTGATCGCCGGCTTCCGACATGGCACAGGATAAGTGCTGTCAAACTTTAAAAATGCAGGTTTAGCTTCCCTTACGGGACGGCGATGCCTCGGTGAACTGCTGACCGTAATTTAGGTATAGGCAGGCGATCCACCCACGTCAATTGGCCTTGCTGGCATAGCGGCACCTTCTCAGCCTAAAGGTAATTGTCGCGACTTCAATCAATGTCACTCAGCGGCGACAGCAATGGTCCTCCGCTTTTGGGCAGCAAGCATCCCGTTGAAATCCTTATGCTTCGGACAGGCCGACAGGCGCTGCTGAAATGCTTCGGTGAGCCATTGGCCGGCGGGGCCGGCGGGTGAATCGACACGCCGTAGCGCAAAGAGCGGATATTCGCCCTGCTCATAGGCCTCGAGTTCAAGCGCTTTGAGGCCGCCATTGGCCAGGTCGTTCCGCACGATCGATGCGGGCAGGCCGCCCCAGCCCAGACCGCCCTTAATGAGCTGGTATTTCGTGGCGATGTCGCTGACCCGCCATGTCTTGTAGGACAGCACGTTGAAATCCCGCCCCTTGGTGAGGCCCGATGCATCGGTGACGACAAGCTGAACTTCCTCGCGCACGTCAGCGAGAACCAGAGGCCGCTCGATCTGCGCCAGCGGGTGGTCTGACGCAACCACCGGCAACATGAAGGAATGGCCGACCTTTTCCATCACGAGTTCATCGTCCTGGCGCAATACCGCCCCGCCGATGCCGATGCCGGCCTTGCGGGAAAGCACCATCTCCATGACCATGCCCAGTTCTCCGACATTGAGGCTGAGGGTGACGGTGGGGAACTGCTGGCGAAAATCCCGCAGCACGGCCACGACAGCCTCGGCCGGCACCATGGTGCTGATGGCAACCGAAAGTTCCGCCTCAAGCCCCTGCTTCAGCCCCTTGGCGCGGGCGCGCATCTCCTGCAGGCCGGCGACAATACGCCTTGCATCCTCCAGCATGGCGCGACCTTCATCCGTCAGCTTCGGCTGGCGCACGCCGCTGCGCTCGAACAGTGTCACTTCAAGCTGCGCCTCAAGGTTGGCGATGGTGTAGCTGATCACCGACTGCGCACGATTGAGCGCCCGTGACGCGGCGGAAAAACTGCCGGTCTCGGCCACCGTCAAAAACACCTGCAATTGATCGAGTGTCGGGTTCGCGTCCATGTACCATCCATTTCATCGATAGATTGCTTCCACATTATCACAGTTTTCTTGATGGCAACAATTTTCCATATAGGGGCAAAGGAAGGGCATCGTGCTCTCCCGCCCTCCCAAGGCGCCCGTCAATTCATCGCTTATGCAAGGAAAGACCATGTCCAACATTCTTCTCATCACCTCCAGCCCGCGTGGCGACGAATCGGTTTCCAACAAGTTCGCCGGTGAACTCGCCAGCAAGCTGAAGGCAAAGTCGGCTTCCAACACCCTTGTCCACCGCGATCTCGCTGCTGACCCGATCCCGCATCTCGACACCGTCAAGACCGCCGCCATCCGCAAGGCGCCCGACCAACGCACCGCTGAAGAAGCGGTTGCCGCCGATTATTCCGACAAGCTGGTAACCGAGCTTCTGGCCGCCGATACCGTCGTCATCGGCACCGGCCTCATCAATTTCAACATTTATTCCGGTCTGAAGTCCTGGATCGACAATGTCGCGCGCGCCGGCCAGACCTTCAAATACACCGAAACCGGCCCGGTCGGCCTTGCCACCGGCAAGAAGGTCTACATCGTTCTGGCCGCTGCCGGCGTTTATTCCGAAGGCCCGGCCGTATCGATGAACCACGCCGTTCCTTACCTGAAGACCGTCCTCGGTTTCATGGGCATGACGGATGTGGAAGTCATCTACGTCGAAGGCCTGGCATTCGGTCCGGAAGCAGTCGAAAAGGCCGTAGCTGCCGCCGAAGCCAAGGTTGAAGAGCTGGCGCAGGCCGCCTGAGACAATTTAATGGAGGCTGATGCGGTAATGTATCAGCCGACCCACATTCCGTAACGGCCGTGGACCTGATCACGGCCGTTATTTTTTGCCGCATAGAGCCGCGAGTCGGCTTCCGACAGAAGTTCCATAAATACCCGCCCGTCCTCAAGACCAGTTGCAACACCGATACTGACGGTCAACGGCGTTCCATCGGGCCGGCGCAGACCCGCCAGCACGGCGGCGCGCAGACCTTCCGAGAAGGCGAGCGCGGCCTCATGCGACATCGCCGGAAGCAGGGCCACAAATTCCTCGCCGCCGAAACGGTAGAGATGACCATGTGGCTGGACCGACCGCTTTAGCACGGCTGCGAATTCGCGCAGAATTTCATCGCCCTGTAGATGACCGAAGGTGTCATTGACGGTCTTGAAATGATCGATATCGACGATAAGCACACTGATCGCCCGCCTCTTTTCGGCGCAGTCAAGCACGATGGAAGGCGCGTCGAGTTCCATGCGGGCACGGTCCGAAACACCCGTCAGCATGTCGCGCCCGGAGCGCGACAGCAGTTCTTCGTAACGTTCGCGGAAAGTCAGATCGTTGAAGACATCCGCTATGTTGCGGCGTGTGAGGAAACGGCCCTTGGCGGATGTCAGCCCAAGATAGATCGCGAAGAGCAACGAATAAACGGCAACGGCTGACATCTTCGCTTTCCAGCCATCGTAAAAGACATCGAGAGGTGCGTTGAACAACAATCGCAGCGCTCCATAAAAACCTGCCTGATCGAGGCTCAGGATAACGACGCCGCAAATCGCGAAGCGCAGCACGATATGGCGCTGCAGATAACGACCCAGCTTTTCGTAAAACAGGATGATGGCGATGGCGTCGATGTAAAGCAGGCTGGTTCCCCAAACCATCAGCACGCCCATCTCATCCAGAAATGCGGCGCTGACCGACTGCCCGGGAACAATCGCCACCGTCTGATGAAAACGGATGATCTGCGCCATGATGACGGTCAATATATTGCCGAGAAACAGGCCGTAGATCGGTTGCCGAACAACCGCCGCGTCCTCGCGCATATAGAGCATGAGGATCATCATCAGCTTGCCGGCAAAAAGGATCGAGGAGCCGGGCGACACCACGCCAAAGGGCAGCTGCACATAAAAAACGGCCGCCAGATAGGTTTCCAGGAAGTGCATGACACCCAGCGCGGTGAGAAAAACACCGATGCCAAGAATATGCCGGTAATGAAGGAATGCCGTCATTACCGAAAAATAGACGATGGCCTCCGTCAGGAAGAGGGCCAGATTTGCCCATTGCATCGGCACACGCCCTATCGATCCACATCACGCCGGTCTATCGGCGCGACTCCATGCCCTTCACAGACGATAGGCCCAAGCAACCAACGGAATCTTAATTTAGAGAATAAGAAAACGTCATCATTTTCCTGGAAAAAGCGACGCGCCGTTCTGCTCAATGATGAGCTTCGCCTTGCGGATCGTGAACTCCACGGCATCGTCCATGCTCGTGAAGACGTCGGCGCGCACAAATTCATGCACCAGCACTTCGTCGCCGGCCTTTTTCTCGATACGGCCCGCCAGGCGGAACTGGCCGCCTTCCTTGATCGGCGTCGCATAGATCAGATAGTCGCCATGCGCATGCGGCTCAGCCTGTGCCACCTTCTGCGGCGCGTCGGCGGACGGCTGGCCGGAGCCGAAGGCCGAGAGGATTTTGGAAAAAAACGATGCCATGGCTTTCACTCCCTCAATCAATCATACGTGGAAAGGCGGCGCTAAACCGCCCTTCCCTGTGCCTTGCCGGATCAGATTATCAGGTTCGACAGAATGTCGTTTTCGGTGATGTCTTCATAACCGAGACCCGCCGCTTCAAAGCGCTCCAGCAACCCGGCGAAGTTTTCCTGCGCATTGGTTTCGATGCCGATCAGGATCGAGCCGAAGTTGCGGGCCGATTTCTTCAGATATTCGAAACGGGCAATATCATCGTCCGGGCCGAGCAGATTGAGGAAATCGCGCAGCGCACCGGGGCGCTGCGGCAGGCGCAGGATGAAATACTTTTTCACGCCCGTGTAACGCATGGCGCGTTCCTTCACGTCCGGGAGGCGCTCGAAATCGAAATTGCCCCCGGAAACCACGGCAATCACCGTCTTGCCTTCCAGCCTTTCGCGGCCAAGCTTTTCCAGCGCGGCAATCGAAAGGGCACCAGCGGGCTCCAGCACTACGCCTTCGAGGTTCAACATCTCGATGATCGTCACGCAGATGGCGTTTTCGGGGATGAGCTGGACCTGATCGGCCGGAAAATCCTTCAGCGCCTTGAAATTCAGGTCGCCAATGCGGGCGACGGCAGCGCCGTCGACGAAATTGTCGATCTTGTTCAGCGTCACTGGTTCGCCGCGTTCGAGGCTCTTCTTCAGGCTCGGCGCGCCTTCAGGCTCGCAGAACACGAAGTTCTCCTTCTTCACCGTACCGGCCAGAAAACCGGTGAGGCCAGCCGAAAGCCCACCACCACCAACGGGCATGACGACGATGTCAGGCTTCGTGCCTTCCGGAAGCTGATCCATGATCTCGGCGGCGACCGTCGCCTGTCCCTCGATGATGTCCTCATGGTCGAAGGGCGGCACCATGTAGCCGTCATTATCCTGCACGTGCTGGCGTGCGGCGGCATAACACTGGTCGAATATATCGCCCACCAGACGGATCGAGATAAATTCGCCGCCGAAGATGCGGGTTTTTTCGATCTTCTGCTGCGGTGTGGTCACCGGCATGAAAACGACGCCGTGAACACCGAAATGACGGCAGGCGAAGGCGAAGCCCTGCGCATGGTTGCCGGCCGAAGCACAGACGAAAACCTTGCCCTTGCCGGCCTTGGCCACCGCTTTGCGCAGAAAGTTGAATGCGCCTCTAATCTTGTAGGAACGAACCGGGGACAGATCCTCACGCTTCAGCCAAATCGACGCGCCATACCGACGGCTGAGATGTTCATTCAACTGCAGCGGTGTTTCGGGGAATATTTCCCGCACTTCCCGCCGCGCTGCTTCCACAAGCTGCTTGTCCACGATAGTCAATCCATTGAAATTCATAATGGCACCCGCTATGCCATAGGAAGGCGTCCGAGACAAAGACTCATTTCAGCGCGGCAACAAACTCCAGGTTTCATTTCTTGAACAGCAACCTTCTGCGCTCGGTCATATATGTGGCCTCCATTTTCGGGCTTTACATGGCGACAGCCATGTTTCTGCCGGCGCTCACCGATCTCTATTACGGCAATGACGACTGGATGGTGTTTGCGCTGTCGGGTTTCATGTGCGGGGGCTTTGCGCTTGCCTGCGCGCTGGCGACGCGCGGGCCGATTGCCGCATTCAACAAACGTTTCGGCTTTTTGCTCGTCAACTTGCTCTGGCTGGTTTTTTCAATTGTCGGCGCGGTTCCGCTTTACCTGTCCGAACTCGGCCTGACACTTGGCCAAGCGTTTTTCGAATCCGTTTCCGCCATTACGACAACGGGATCCACCGTTGTTTCCGGGCTTGACCACGCCCCGCAGGGCATCCTCCTCTGGCGCTCGCTGCTGTGCTGGCTTGGCGGTATCGGTATCGTGGCGCTCGGCCTCTTCATCCTGCCGCTGCTGCGCGTCGGCGGCATGACCTTCTTTCGCATGGAATCCTCCGATACCGGCAATGACCGGCCTTTCGCGCGGCTCGCAAGCTTCACCCGGGCTTTCGTGGCCATTTACATCATCATGACGCTTGCCTGTACGATCGCTTACGATTTTGCCGGCATGTCGCACTTCGATGCGCTGAACCACGCCATGTCGACGGTCGCGACCGGTGGTTTCTCCACCCATGACGCCTCTTTCGCCTATTTCAACAATACGGCACTGCTGTGGATCGCCACCGTCTTCCTGATCTTCGGCAGTCTGCCCTTCTCGGTGATGATCCTGTTGGCCGTACGCCGCCGGCTGGAAACGCTGCGCGACCCCCAGATCGTCGTCTTCCTGGGATATCTCTGCGCGATTTCCATCGCCGTCGGCGTCTATCATCATCTCAGGAACGGCGTGCCGCTGAACGACGCGCTCAGCCATTCCTTCTTCAACATGACCTCGATCCTTTCCACCGGCGGCTTTGCCAGCGACGACTATACGCTCTGGGGGCCTTTCGTCGTCGTTGTCGCCTTTTTTGCCACCTTCATGGGCGGTTGCTCCGGGTCCACGGCGGGCGGCATCAAGGCCTATCGTTTTCTCATCATGTTCAACGTGGCGCGGGCGGGCCTGAAGAAGCTGATCTATCCGAACGCCGTTTATTCGGTTCGTTATGGGCAGCAGGTGGTCGATCCCGATACGATCCGGACGATTTTCCTGTTCGTCAGCTGTTATGTCGCGCTTTGGATCGCCGGCAGCCTCGCCATGAGTCTGATGGGTTATGATTTTCTCACTTCCATATCTTCGGTGGCAACGGCGCTCGGCAATGTCGGACCGGGTATCGGCCCCGTCATCGGCCCCTCTGGTAATTTCGCCACCATTAGCGATCCGGCGCTTTACGTCCTGTCGATGATGATGCTGCTAGGGCGTCTGGAAATACTGACGGTCCTGGTGCTGCTGATGCCAATTTTCTGGCGCAGCTGATATCGTGGCACACTTGTTGAGCGCCGGCGAATAAAGCGCTTGACCTTCCCACGTTGGAATAGTCCAGGCTCCTCCCGTTAGAATTCCAAACCATGGAGAACCGCCTATGTGCACCGCTCACCAGCATCACGCCGAAACCACGACGGCGCCGGTTGATGCAGACCTTTCTTTTCACGTTGAGGACATGACCTGCGGTCACTGCGCCGGAGTGATCAAGGGCGCGATCGAAAAGACCGTTCCCGGCGCTGCCGTGCATGCCGATCCGGCAAGCCGCACGGTCGTGGTTGGCGGCGTCTCCGATGCGGCACGTATTGCCGAAATCATCACCGCTGCTGGCTATACGCCCGAAGCGCGCGCCTGAACGAAAAAATGCTGGCGGCAGCTTTTCCATGCTGCCGTCGGTCCGCCTTGCCACTCGGTTCACGCTCGATTTCAGCGTAAGGAATGGATGAGGTCCAATATCTCTCCATCGCTCCTCGGCAGATATCCCCTTTTTATCGGACAAGACGGCATTACGTTGCGCAAAACCAATTGCCGACGTCGCCCACATCGATCGTGGCGAAAACCGCGTCGCAGGGGGGCCTATCCCCCTGCGAGCGCGGGGAGCGTTGAGCGTTGAGCGTTGAGCGGGTCTCTGAAGCCATGCGATTTCTTTGCGCAACCCGGCTCATCAGAGCCGGGCTCCCTTCGCAATGCCGATCTACTTGATCGCCATATCCTTCGTCAGCACGAAATAGTTGATCGGATGCGGCCGGAAGTTTTCGAGTTTTTCGGAATAGGCATCGAACACGGTTTCATGGACGAGAAAGACCGAGACGGCATCATCATAAATCTTCTTCACTATCTCACCATAAATCGCGTAACGCTTGGTGGGCTCCACTTCGGCATAAGCAGCCTTGATCAACTTGTCCGTCTCTGCATTGCAATAATGCGAGATGTTGTATGTGCCGGTGCAGGAATAGTCGGCGTTGAGATATCCAGCCGGCTCAATCACATCCGTGGCATAACCGCGCGACAGCAGCACCATGTCGAAGTTGCCGGCAAGAAGATCAGGCTCAATAGCACTATATTCTGCGACACGGACACCCGCCGTGATCCCGATCTCCTGCAACTGCGCCTGAATAATAGCGGCCACATCCTTCAGCTCGGTCTTCATCGTGTAAGCAAGTATGGTGACTTTCAGACTGCCTGGGGCGATGCCGGCCTCCTGGAGGAGAGATTTTGCCTTTGCCACGTCATAGGCCGATGCGGGTTCTTCCACCGCCCATGGCTGCCCCGGGGCAAACGGCATGCTCGCGCTTTTGACCTTCTCTTCGTAAATGCTGCTGGCGATACCGGCGGCATCGATTGCCGCACGCACGGCCTCACGAACCTTTTTATCGTTGAACGGTGGCCTGGAATTATTCAGCAGCAATTCTGTGATGCGCGGTACCGAAATGGTGGCGACCTTAACTCCCTTGGTTGCCTCGATGGATTTGATCGACCACGGCGGGACCAGGCGCGAAATCTGCACTTCGCCCGTCCTTATCTGGGTGGCGCGCGTGTCTGCGTCGGGAACGAAATTAACGCGACCCCCGTCAAGTTTCGGCATGCCGCCCCAATATCCGTGATTGGCCTTCATGACCATATATTGATTGGGATCGACTTCCGTGATCTCGAACGGCCCGGTGCAGGTGCCGATAGGATTGATCTTGCCGTCCTTATAGGCCGATGGCGCAAGAATGGCAGTGGCGGGGCTTGCCAACTGCGCAGGCAACAGCACCGACGGTTCGATCGTCGTCACCTTCACAATATCATCGCCAACGGCCTCCACACTGGCGATCTGCTTCGGCGAAAAGGCACGGGCAGGAACGGATGCTTTCAGGAGATTGGTGAGCGCGTTGACGACTGCTGCGGCGTTAAAGTCTTCGCCGTTCTGGAATTTGACGCCCTTGCGCAGCTTGAACTCCCACACTTTAGGCTCGATCTGCTTCCAGGACTCCGCAAGAGATGCCTCCTGCCTCATGTCGAAGCCAATTCTGACAAGGCCTTCATAGCACCCGACACGCATGCCCATTGTGGAATCATCCGACGCCATCTGCCATGCGGCTTTTATGGCGTAGTTGTCATCATAGGTCACAGTGCCGGCATTTGCGGCATTAGCCCCGAAAGCCCCGGCAATGGCGCAGGTGGTTAAAAGTGCGTGCTTTATCATTGCATAATTCCCCTTATCTTTGATGGCGACGCTCACAATCTAGTTTCCCTAAGCTTTTAATATTATCTATCATTAATTACAAAGAATCACGTTGACGGACACGACAATACATCCGCCTTCTTTACATTCATTTTATGTTTTTTATTCGGAATTTTATTCCGTTGTTACTTCACGTACGCACTATTCGACTGCTTTTCACATTCCCTGAAAAACATTCAGTGCACCGTTTCTCAACCCAGTTCCCGCCAGCGGTGGCAGCGCGCAAAGTGCTCTCCGGAAACGCCTTCCAAAGCCGGCTCCACCTCACCGCAGATTGCGGTCGCATATTTACAGCGGGTGTGAAACTTGCAGCCACCAGGAGGGTTGAGAGGGCTCGGCAGATCACCGTCCAGAAGCATTTCCGGTGCATATAACCCCGTCTCGTCCAGCATCGACGAGGCGATGAGAGCTTTCGTGTAGGGATGCTTGGGCGCGCGGAAAAGCTCGTCGCGGTCGGCGATTTCAACGATGCGTCCGAGATACATCACGGCAATGCGATCACAGAGATAACGCACCACGCGCAGGTCATGAGAAATCATCAGAACCGTCAGGCCGTGGCGGCGCTTCATGTCCATCAGGAGGTTCAGGATCTGCGTGCGCATCGAGGCGTCGAGTGCCGATGTCGGTTCATCACAGACAAGGAAACTCGGATTGAGAAGAAGCGCGCGGCCGATGACGACGCGCTGCAACTGGCCGCCGGAACACTGGCTCGGATACCGATCGTAAAAGGAACCGTCGAGACCGACTTCCTCCAGCATTCGGAAAACACGCGCCGTGCGCTCCTCGCGGGTGCCGATGCCGTGCTGGGCAAGCGGCGCTTGCATGCTCTGGCCAATGCACATACGCGGATCGAGTGCGGAATAAGGGTCCTGAAACACCAGTTGCACAACCCGGCGCACGCGCCGGAGCGCCTCGCCCTGCATGTGCAATATGTCGTGATCTCCGATGCTGACCTCACCCCGCGTCGCGTGCGTCAGGCGCGTGATCAGTCCGGCAACAGTGCTTTTGCCGCAACCGGATTCGCCGACAAGGCCCAATACCTCCCCCTCGCCGATCGTCAGGGAAACATCGTCGACGGATTTCACCACACGGTGACCAAGGCCCGATATGGGATAATATTTGCAGAGATTCTTCGCGACTACATAGGGCCGGCCGCTGTTTTCCGCCGATGGCGGCATCTGTGTCATGGCTTTGGATAACATCATCGCCTCCTTCAACAAACCGCATGGTCGGCATGGTCGTGACCGGCCTGGTCGTCGCCGACTGCCCAGCACCGCGCCTTGCGCCCTTCAGGCAAGGCATTCAATGCAGGCTCCATTGCCATGCAGCGGCTTCCCATGCCTTCAGACTTTGCGAGCGCGCAACGCGGATGAAACCGGCAACCGCAGGACATGTCGTGGGCCTGTGCGCCGGAACCGGGGATCGTCAGCAACTGTCCCTCGCCGTCGGTGGTCAGCAGCGAACAGCTGATGAGCGCCTTGGTATAGGGGTGCTGCGGCGCCTTGAGGATCGCCTGGGTCGGCCCTTCCTCGACGATGCGGCCGGCATACATGACCGCGATCCGGTCTGCGAAGGCGGCAACGACCGAGAGATCGTGGGTGATGAGCAAAGTGGCAAGCCGGCGCTTGCGGCGCTCGTCATCGAGCAGGCGGAGTATCTGTGCCTGAACGGTGACATCAAGCGCCGTCGTCGGTTCGTCGGCGATCAGAAGCTGCGGATTGCCTGACAGTGCAGCGGCAATCATGACACGTTGCGCCATGCCGCCGGAAAGCTCATGCGCAAAGCATTGCGCCCGCGCCGACGGATCGGGAATGCCGACATCCGAAAGAAGGCCGACGACCCGGTTAAGCGCGGCGTGCCGGCTCATTTTACGGTGGATCCAGAGCGGCTCCGCTACCTGCGTCCTCACCCGACTGGTCGGGTCGAGCATGGCCTGCGGCTGCTGGAACAGCATGCTGATATCGGCCCCGCGCAGTGCATCGAGTTCGGAAGATGAAAGAGCGAGAATGTCGCGGCCGGCAAAGGAAATGCGGCCGGAATTGATTTCCGCGCCCTGCGGCAAAAGTCGCATCAGCGACAGCGCCGTCATGCTCTTTCCCGATCCGGATTCGCCGACGAGAGCGACGACTTCGCCGGCGTTGACGGAAAGCGTCAGGCCCGAAATAACAAACTTGCGGCCATTTTGCGCCGGCACTGAAACGTGCAGGTCCTCTATCTCCAGAAGCGGTGCGCATTCAGGGGACATGGCCGTATTGGCAAGCGTTTGTCCTTCGATATTCATAAGAGTTCCCCTTATTTTTATTGAATCGGAGGCATTGCGTATTTTCATGCGGCTTCAGACGATATTACTCTCCTTCCTGCTCCGTTGCGTCGTCGATGTTTGGCAATCGTCAAATCCGTCATTGCCCGCCCGCAGGCGTCAATGACCGTTGGTTTTCTTTGTTTCCAGATTCAGGCCATGGCCGATCCACGTTACGCTGAGCGCCGCCAAGAAGATCGCCAGACCCGGTGCGATGACGAGAACGGGCATCCGTTCCGCGTAAGCCTGCGCATCGGCCAACATCAGCGCCCAGTCGGCGGCCGGCGGCTGTACGCCAAGGCCCAGAAACGACAACCCGCCAACCGTGATCAGCTTGTGGCCGAAGCGCAGGAACGCCACCGCCGCAATCGGCCAGATCGTGTTGGGAATAATATGCCGGAAGATAATGAAGCGCCGTGTGCAGCCGAGCACCTCGGCGGCGCGGATATATTCGCGCGAATTGATCGAGAGCGTCAGTCCCCGCGCCAGTCGTGCAAAAGGTGTCCATCCGACGATCGTCAGCGACGCGATCAGCGTGCCATATCCCGGACCGAAAATGGCCACGAGGAAAATCGCGATTACCACGTCCGGTATGGCGATGAGCAGGTCCACGATGCGCATCAGCACCTCGTCGAGGATGCCGCGGCTGCGGCCGCTGATGATGCCGATGAAGGTCCCGATCACGACAGAGAGAATGACGGTGACGGCGGCAATGGTGACCGTGAAGCGGCCGCCGACCAGCAGCCGGCTGAGCACATCGCGGCCCAGGTGGTCCGTTCCCAGCCAGTAGAGGGCGCTCGGCGCGTTCAACCGCAGACGCAGGTTCTGCTTTGCCGGATCATAGGGCGAAATCCACGGCGCGATGACCAGCAGCAGGATGATGACCAGAAAGATCGCCGCACCCGCATAGAAGGTCCAGTGACGGCAGCGGATGAAATCCGTAAACCGGGCGAGGCTCGAGGGGCGCTTGGGCGCAGTCATCGGCATGGCGGCGGCAGGCGCGCTCGGGAAGTGACTAATGGTCATGGTGACCTCGCATTGCTGGATTGATCAGGACATAAAAGCTGTCGGCCAAGGTATTGATGAGGATGGAGAGCGCCACGATGCAGATGAAACCGCCCTGCAGCATCGGGATATCGCGATTGACCACGGCGTCGTAGAGAAGCCGGCCCATGCCGGGGATGGCGAAGATGACTTCCACGACCACCGATCCACCCAAAAGGCCCGCGAGCCACAATGCGAAGAAGGTGACGACCGGCAGCGAACCGTTGCGGACGCCATGCCGCAGCACCGTGCTATGCATGCCGAGACCGCGGCTGCGGGCCGCCGTGATATAAGGCGCGCGCAGTACCTCGGCCATGGCCGCGCGCGTCACCTGGGTGAAATAGGCGAGCGGCCTGAGCGTGAGCGTCAATGCGGGAAGTACCAGCGAGCGCCAGCTATCCCATCCGGCCGAAGGCAACCAGCCGAGATAAAGCGCAAAGACCAGAGCCGACATGGGCGCAAACCAGTATTCGGGCGTTGCGACGAAGGTCTGGATCATCAGCGTCGCAAAATTATCGAGCCGTCCGCCGGGACGCATGGCCGCCAGCGTACCGAGCGGCAGGGCGACGGCGACCGCGAATGCAAGCGCCGTCAGCGCCAGCGTTACCGACACCCAGAGCGAGCGCATAAGTTCGGCAGCGACGGGCTGGCTGCTGGTGAAAGAAAAACCGAGGTCGCCGCGCAACGCATTCGACAGCCATGCGAAATATTGCACATAAAGCGGCCGGTCGAGCCCGAGACTGACCCGCAGCGCCTCCACCGCATGCGGATCGAGCGCGGTATCGCGCATGCGTGAAAACAAGATGGTGCGAGCCGGATCGCCGCCCGCCATATAGGGCAAAAGAAACGCGATGACGGACACGATCGCCAGCATCAGGCACAGAATAAAGAAGCGCTGTATTACCTGTATCCACATGGCTTGGTCTCCTTCATCGTGATTGGCAATTCGCACTGCATTCATTGCCCGCTCCCCCAAAAGGAACCGGGGGCTTATTTCACTGGGCGCTGTAAATCCATCACCGGGCCTGCTGTGCCCTTCAGCATGCCGGTGCGTTTGGGCACGACGGCAACCGCTGAAAAATCAAGATCTTCCGCATGAGCAAGGTCATGAATGATCGGGCATTCCGGCTCACCATTGTCCGGGCAATAGGTCGCGAGGTTTCGGAGCGTGTCCGCCATCTCCCGCAGCGTATCCATCTTCGCTTCCAGGTCGACGACATGTTCCATGACGATGCGTTTGACATCGCAGGAGGCGCCACCGGGGTCGCGCCAGAGGGTCATGAGTTGCCTGATTTTTTCGATGGAAAAACCGAGATCGCGTCCGCGCCGGATAAAGCGCAGCGTTTCCAAGTCGTTGGCAGTGTAGACCCGATAGCCGGATTCCGTGCGGTTTGCCGATTTGATCAGGCCGATTGTCTCGTAATGCCTGATCATCTTCGCAGAAACACCGGAGGCGGTGGCGGCTGTGCCAATATTCATCGATCCTGCTCCTATCTTTCCGAGGTAGAAAATACATCCGCGCGATTGTCGGAGAGCGGCTCAGCTCCATTGAGCCAGCCGATCACCACGTCGCCTAATGGTACGGCTCGGCATGCAAGCGTCAGACCATCTGCCTTCTCTTCCTCTGTCAGAGAAAAAGGCGTGTGCTTGAGAAGATCGACATCGCCGGAGATCAGCCTGGATTTGCAGGCGCCACAGCGGCCCATACGACAGCCATGCGGATAAGCGATCCCTGCCGCCAAGGCGGCCTGGAGGACAGTCTCGCCCGGCGCCACAGAGATGCTGCGTTCGATCTGCGGCAGGAAAACGGTGTGTTGAAGCGCCATGTCTGCTCCTCCTATTCCGCCGCTGCGAGCTTAAGGCCCGCAGGTCTGTCCACCAGGGGCGCACGGAAGCTCTTCAGGCGTAGCGCGTTCGTCAATACGAAGACGCTGGAAAGCGCCATGGCTCCGGCAGCAAGGACTGGCGACAGCAGAACGCCGTTGACAGGATACAATATTCCAGCCGCGACGGGAACGAGAGCGGCATTGTACGCGAAGGCCCAGAACAGATTCTGGCCGATATTGCGGATCGTGGCCTTGGAGAGTGCGATGGCGTTGGCGACGCCGCGTAGATCGCCGGACATCAGCACCACGTCGGCGCTTTCAATCGCGACATCCGTGCCCGTGCCGATGGCAAGCCCGACATCGGCGGCGGCCAGCGCCGGTGCATCGTTGATGCCGTCGCCGACGAAGGCGACACGTCGACCGTCGGCGGCGAGCCTCTTGACCGCCTCGACCTTGCCGTCGGGCAGGACTTCCGCCACCACCTCGTCAATGCCGAGCCGACGGGCGATGGCTTCAGCGGTGCGGCGGTTGTCACCCGTGATCATCGTCACTTTAAGGCCGAGCGCATGCAGCGCCGCAATCGCCTCCGGGGTCGTCTGCTTGATCGGATCGGCAACGGCGACGATCGCGGCCAGCCTGCCATCGACGGCGGCATAAAGCGGCGACTGCCCTTCCCTGCCCAGCCGCTCGGCATCTTCTGCGAACATCGCCACATCGTAACCGAGCTTGGTCATGAACCGGTCCGCACCTGCTTCCACCCTGCGGCCGTCGACCATGGCTGCAACACCAAAACCGGGGGTCGCCTCGAAGCCCTCCGCATCGACAAGCGTCATGCCGCCATGTTTCGCAGCCTCGACGATCGCTTCGGCAATCGGATGTTCGGAATGGTTCTCCAGCGATGCGACGAGGCGCAACACCTCATCCGCATCGAAGCCCTCTGTCGCGGTAAAATGCACCAGCTTCGGTTTGCCGAGCGTCAGCGTGCCTGTCTTGTCAACAGCGATCACGTCGGCGTCGCGCAGCGTCTGAAGCGCATCGCCACGGCGGAACAACACGCCCATTTCCGCGGCGCGGCCGGTGCCGACCATGATCGAGGTCGGCGTGGCAAGGCCCATAGCACAGGGACAGGCGATGATGAGCACCGCAACCG
This sequence comes from Agrobacterium sp. 22-209-1, assembly GCF_053522485.1. Classification (NCBI taxonomy): domain Bacteria; kingdom Pseudomonadati; phylum Pseudomonadota; class Alphaproteobacteria; order Hyphomicrobiales; family Rhizobiaceae; genus Agrobacterium; species Agrobacterium sp. 22-209-1. Next base: position 681,168 of record NZ_JBNWCH010000002.1, on the reverse strand, counting down.
CATTGACGAGCGCGAAGGTCAAGGCCGGATCTGGCCCGAACATGAACCATACGATGAAGGTGGCGAGCGCTGCCAGCATTACCGCCGGCACGAACCAGTTTGTCACCTTGTCTACCAGCGCCTGAATGGGCAGCTTGTCGGCCTGCGCCTCCTCCACCATGCGGATGATCTGGGCTATCAGCGTATCTGCGCCGACCGTGGTGGCGCGGAAGGTGAAGGAGCCATTGCGGTTCACTGTGCCGCCGACCACCTCGGAACCCTCGGCTTTGGTAACCGGGACCGGCTCACCCGTGATCATCGATTCATCGACATAAGAGGAGCCACTCAGAACCAGACCATCGACCGGCACTTTCTCACCGGGGCGAACGACGATCACATCACCCGTTCGCACATCCTGTAAGGGTACATCGATGGTTTCGCCATCGCGCAGCACGCGGGCCGACTTGGCCTGCAGGCCGACGAGCCGCTTTATTGCCTCGCTGGTGCGGCCTTTGGCGCGCGCTTCCAGGAAACGACCAAGGAGGATGAGTGAGACGATGACCGCTGCTGCCTCATAATAGACATTGGCCGTGCCACTCGGCAGGATTTTGGGCATGAAGGTTGCGACGACCGAAAACCCCCAGGCGGCGGCGGTGCCAAGTACGACGAGCGAATTCATGTCCGGCGCAAACCGCAGAAGCGCGGGGATGCCTTTTTTGAAGAAGCGCAGGCCGGGACCGAACAGAACCAGCGTGGTCAGCACGAATTGCAGATACCAGCTTTCCCGCATGCCAACCGTTTCCATCACGAAATCATGGATGGCGGGCACCAGATGCGAGCCCATTTCCAGTACGAAGACCGGCAACGTCAGTGCAGCGGCGACGGCAAGGCTGATTTTGAGGCTCCGCAGTTCCGCCTCGCGCTTGTCCTGCTCTCCATCCGTGGCTTTGTCGGCGACAACCTCACTCGCCTTATAGCCCGCCCGTTTGATGGCATCCGAAAGGTTGGCCGCAGACACGGCGTTGCCGGCAACGCGGACGGTGGCGCGTTCCGTCGCCAGATTGACGCTTGCACCGGAAACACCGGAAACGGCCTTCAACGCCTTTTCGACACGTCCGACGCAGGAGGCGCAGGTCATGCCCTCAATATCGAGTTCGATGGTTTTTTCTTCGACGCCGTAACCGGCCTGCCGCACCGCCTCGATAACGGCCGGCACATCCGGCGACCCAGAAAAGGAAATGTCGGCACGTTCCGTTGCCAGATTGACCGAAGCTTTCAGAACGCCCGGCACCTTGGCAATCGCCTTTTCCACGCGGCCGACACAGGAGGCGCAGGTCATGCCATCGATCGCAATCTGATGACTCGCCCGGAGCTCCATTTGTGACATGCGTATGCCCCCTCTTTTCTTGTGTTGAAAAAAGATAGGGCTTCCCATCGTGGCAAGGTCAAGAGGTTCTTTTTGATGATTCCCGGAGAAAAATGCCGCCCTCGTAATCAAGCTCATTTTTTAGGCGCGCGCGGGCGTTCGCGCGATCTATACCCAAAAAGCCGGGAATCCCCTTTAAATGCCCCGAAATCGCAGGAAAACGAAAAGAAAATTTTAATCAGGAGGATATGGTGCGGACGGCGGGACTTGAACCCGCAAGACCAATGGTCGGCAGATTTTAAGTCTGCTGCGTCTACCGATTTCGCCACGTCCGCATTGCCGCGCCACGAACCGTTCCGGCCGGGGCGTTACAAAAAATCGTCATGCTGCCGGCGCCCGGCGCTGGGTTCCGGTCCCGAAGATGACTGAGCCTCATCTACACAGGCCGAACCGTTTCGGTCAACGGGGCCTCCGAGCATTTCCAGGAAAAGTGGAACCCGGTTTTCCGTCCGGGAAGGCGGCGAACCAAGAGCGAGAGCGTTTTCGCGATTCGACAAAAAGCGAGAATGCTCTACCCACACCAGGACTGATTTTTTGCCGATGCCGGATGCGCGAGCCCTTCGCGCACGAGTTGATCGGCGAAGGATACGCCCGAACGCGAAAGCCGTTTGCGTTCCGTGGCTTGCCCGCCCGCAGCACCGCCGGACGCCACATCGAAGGCCCCGGCATTCAACATGTCACGAAGCCTGACCTTCGCAATGAAACCACGCTGGCGCTCTTCCATGCAGCGCGCCCGGTCGATCTGCGGCACTTCTATGCCGGCAAGCTGCATTTTCACGCCCTTCATCCAGAAGGTGTTGCCGTCGGCCACGCAATTGTTGAGGCCGGAACGACCGCAGAAAGCAAAAGTACCGCTTTTTTCACCGAGCGAAATTTTTTCGACCGAAGGACGGGTTTCCGGCAAGATAGCGGCGACCTGGCTCGGCTGCGAGGCGGACGGCATGGCGATCGAGCGCGGTGGCACCGGGCCGTTGCCGGGCAGAGCCGGCGATGCGGGGCGAATGGACGCCACTTTCTCCCGCGTGACGGAATCGCGTTTGGCCACCGTGGCAACTTTCGAAGAACTCGTGGTCGAAGATGTCGCCTTTGCAACATGCCGCTGCGGCAAAAGACTGTCGCGATGTTCGTAAGCCTGAATGCCGCCGGCGACGACGCCCAGCATCAGCACCCAGGGCCAAACGCTACCGCCGCTCGATTTCTTCGCCGTACGGCGTCGTGCTGTCGATTTTCGGTTGCTCACGATCGGACTCCTTTCAACGGAGCCGCATTATCGGCCAAAGGAGTTTCCGAAAGGTTGGCGTTGCCGGGCGTTTTCGCTTTTCACAGAAAAGGGGAAACGCCCTAACCCCTTGTTTTCTCGATTTCCCGAATGGAAAGCACGCAAATGAGCTGTGGATAAACCGTCAGCGGACCTGATCGAGAAGGCGCTTGCATTCGAGGAGGTCGAACAGGGCTTCCTGCAAAAGCGCCTGATCGTCCTTGCCGATACTCGACTTGCCGACCGATATTTCCGCATCGCCGCCACCGCCGAAGCCAAAAAAACGGCCGCTTGGCTTGGCCTTCGGACGGCCGACGACCTCGTCCCCATCGGTATCGACGACACGCGGTTCGGCGACTTCCTTTTCACCGCTCGCCGCCATGATGGCTTCCATGGTTGCGAGATCACCGGAGGCGATGGCCGCCACGAAGCGGTTACCATTGGCTTTCAGCAGCTTCTGTACGCCCTTAATGGTGTAGCCATGGTCATAAAGAAGGTGACGGATACCCTTCAGGAGATCGATATCGTCAGGGCGGTAATAACGGCGGCCCCCACCCCGTTTCATCGGCTTGATCTGCGGAAAGCGTGTTTCCCAGAAACGCAGCACATGCTGCGGCAGGTTCAACTCATCCGCCACTTCACTGATCGTCCGAAACGCGTCGGGGCTTTTATCCAAATTTCCACTCCCATCCGAACCGGAGCGCCACGCATCCGGCCGGACACTGAACGAGAACGCTTTTCACACGCCGGTCAAACATCGCGCGACATCCGTTCTGAACCCGCGCAGACGCCATTGCGGCGAGATACAAATCACTAAAATTGATTATGATGTGAGTCGACCGGATTTCAACGGCTTGCACGTTGAAATTCAAGCATGTTCACAAGAAGAATGGGGAAAAAGGCTCACGATACGACAAAAAGGCGTGTCGCTTATAACTCTAGAGAAGGATTATGCTCCGGCCTTCTGGCCCTTCTGCTTGGCCTTGCGGGCCGTATGGGCCTTCAGAATGCGCTGCTTCAGCACATTCGAGGCCTTGAAGGTCATGACGCGACGTGGGGAGATCGGAACTTCCTCGCCCGTCTTGGGGTTGCGGCCGATACGCTCGTTCTTTTCCCGGATTTGAAACGTCGCGAAGGAAGAAAGCTTGACGACTTCGCCGCGGGTGATCGCGTTGCAAATTTCGTCAATGATCGTCTCGACCAGTTCAGCGGATTCGGTGCGGGACAGCCCGACTTTACGAAACACAGATTCTGCAAGATCTGCGCGTGTCACTGTCTTCCCGGCCATTTTTCCCCACAAACCGTGTCTGAACTCTTCTCTAGGAGCCGCCGAGATTATTTCCCTTGTGGCGACCGGTCAAGGGATTGTTCCAGATTCATTTGAGGCTTTCGGCAATCAGTGCAAGGGCTTAGGGCGAGTGATACGCTTTTGACACAGGCTCGGGCCGCTCCGGCGCGTCCGATCGGGGCGATGGCGCGAAAATCACAACCGATTTCGCGCCATCGCCCCAGCAAACGCGAAAATCGCGCCTTTACCAGCGCAGCAGCACCGCGCCCCAGGTGAAGCCGCCGCCCATGGCTTCCAGCATGACCAGATCGCCCTTCTTGATGCGTCCATCACCGGCGGCAACGGCGAGCGCCAGCGGAATGGAGGCGGCCGAGGTGTTGCCGTGCTGATCGACGGTGATCACGACTTTTTCCGGGTCTATGTTAAGCTTCTTCGCTGAACCGTCGATGATGCGCTTGTTGGCCTGGTGCGGAACCAGCCAGTCGAGATCGTCGGCCGTTGTGCCGGTCGCCTCGAAGGCCTGCTCGATGACGTCGGTGATCATGCCAACGGCGTGCTTGAATACTTCCCGGCCTTCCATGCGCAGATGACCGACCGTGCCTGTGGTGGAAGGACCGCCATCGACATAGAGCTTTTCCTTGTGCGAGCCGTCGGAGCGCAGCTGTGCGGTCAGGATGCCGCGATCGGCGGAGGTGCCTTCACCCTCACCGGCCTCCAGAACCAGCGCGCCGGCGCCGTCACCGAAGAGGACGCAGGTCGTGCGGTCCTTCCAGTCGAGGATGCGCGAGAAGGTCTCAGAGCCGATCACCAGAACGCGCTTGGCCATGCCGCCGCGAATATAGAGATCGGCGGTGGATACGGCATAAACGAAACCGGAGCAGACGGCCTGCATGTCGAAGGCGAAACCGTGGGTCATGCCAAGACGGTTCTGGATGTTCACCGCCGTTGCCGGAAAGGTGTTATCCGGGGTCGAGGTGGCCAGAATGATGAGGTCGATATCGTCGGGCGTGAGGCCGGCATTGTCGAGGGCGGCACGCGCCGCCGCTTCGCCGAGAGACGCGGTGGTTTCACCTTCGCCGGCGATATAACGCTGTCTGATGCCTGTGCGCTGCACGATCCATTCGTCTGACGTCTCGACGACACCTTCGATTTCACTGTTGGTCATGACACGCTTCGGAAGCGCTGCCCCGAAACCACGAACTATAGAGCGGATCATTCCCTTATTCCTCGTCAGCCACGAGAGCTTCGGGCGCCGGGGGCGGAAGCCGTCTTGCGTGGTAAATTTTCAGATCATTTTCAATCTTGGCCGTCAGGCCGTTGTGGACCATGTCGTAGCCGACATCGACGGCAGAGGCAAAACCGATGGCATCCGTGCCGCCATGGCTCTTGATGACAATGCCGTTCAGGCCGAGAAACACGCCGCCATTGACCTTGCGCGGGTCCATCTTTTCACGAAGCACATCGAAGGCGCTTTTCGCCAGGATATAACCGATCTTGGCGAAGAAGCTGCGGGAGATCGCCTCACGCAGCAGCGTGGTGATCTGGCGGGCGGTGCCTTCGGCGGCCTTGAGCGCGATATTGCCGGTGAAACCTTCGGTCACCACCACATCCACTGTGCCCTTGCCGATATCGTCGCCTTCGACGAAACCGCGATAATCGATGGTAGCGAGATCGGCCTCGCGGATCAGACGTCCGGCCTCACGCACCTCTTCCTGACCCTTGACCTCCTCGACGCCGACATTCAGCAGGCCGACGGTCGGACGGTCGATATCGAACAGCGCACGCGCCATGGCGCCGCCCATCAGGGCGAAATCCAGCAGCTGCTGGGAATCAGCGCCGATGGTCGCGCCAATGTCGAGCACGATGCTTTCGCCTTTCAGTGTCGGCCAGATGCCGGCAATCGCCGGGCGCTCCACCCGCGCCATGGTGCGCAAACAGAATTTCGCCATGGCCATCAAGGCGCCGGTATTGCCGGCGGAAACGGCGACATCGGCTTCACCGAGCTTCACGGCTTCAATGGCGCGCCACATGCTGGAGACGTAGCGGCCGCGGCGCAGCGCCTGGCTCGGTTTCTCGTCCATGCTGACCGAGACTTCACAATCGTGAAAGACCGACTTTTCCCGAAGCGTGGGATATTGTGCCAGAATGGGGTCGCATTTGCTCTTCTGCCCGTAGAGCAGAAAAGTTACATCGTTGTGCCGTTCAAGCGCCTTGGCGGCACCGGGTATGGCAACATCTGGGCCGAAATCGCCGCCCATGACGTCAATTGCAATTCTGATCACTCGTCCCTTATCCTTACTTGCCGCCAATCAAGCGGATTTTGCGCGAAAATACCTTTTCCGGCTCTTGTTACAATAAAATTATTTCAGGCCGGCTGGGCCATTCAGTCTTTTTTCCAATCTTTCAACACGGCAAAGGGCGATGGCGGCTTGTCATCGTCGGCCTCTTTTTCAGCCTTTTCGGCAAATTCCACATTCGGCTTGCGCGGATAAGGGTCGATGGCAAGGGCCGCAAATTCGGCAACCACGGCACCGACATCGATGCTGTCGCCGGTGAACTGGTCGGGAATGTCAGGACCATCGGGATCGAGTACGATCTCGCCTTCTTCGTTCGTCACCATCCGCGCCAGCTTCGATCCTTCCGGCACGAAAATATGCTCCACGGTCTCATCGATCTTGCTCGAAACCGGTTCCAGCGTCACGACGCAGGATTGAGTGACCGCCGCATGCACTTCGCCCTTGATCTTGATGCCATCCTTCTTCCAGCGGGTTACCTGCAGCTCCGCCTTCAGATATTCGACGGAGACCACATCCCAGAATTTCGCAAGCGCCTTCAACTCCTCGGCGCTGGCTTCGAGACCAATCCTCACCGGATTGGCGGAAATATGGCCTACCTTGACGGGATAGGAAAAAGGCAGGTCATCATTTGCGGGGTGTCGCGCGTTCATCGTGAACCTCATTGTCCAGGCAGGGGCAGCGTCAGGCTTCCGGTTGCTATCGTTTCTTCGGACTGGGCGGCAAGGGCATCGGATGTCTCCATCATCCAGCCCGCCAGCCCTTCCATCTCGGGTGCCTTCTCATCTACCTGCGGATATATATTGCGCCGGAGCGCTGCGGCAAGAGCGACGCGGTCGGAAGCATCCAGCGCCGCCGCATAGGATTCCAGCCGCCCATAGAACATGCCGGCGAATTTCTTCATGCGTTTCGGCACACCCTGATCGCCTATCCCCAATTCGCGGATGGAATGATCGAGGTCCTGAAAAAAGGCGTCGACGATCTCCTGGGCGATCTCCTGCCCGCTGACACCTGACGATTTGGTGCGGCGAAAATAGAGAATCATGATGACCGACAGCATCTCGAAGCGGCCCATGACCGTGTCGGGCACACCGAAGTCGAGATAAAACCCGGGCGCGCGGGCGGCAGCCGTCAAGGTCGCATATTGCCGGTCGACTATGGCGCGATTGTTGTTTTTCTGTCTGAACAGCCCGAATATCATCGTTTTTTTTCCGAAGGGGACGGGTGAATTCGCTTACCGCCCATCGCACTTGTTGCATGATCGTCAAAGCTGGTTTACCGAAGCATCCACGAATTGCAATGCTGTCACGGTCACGTTCGTCTTTGGGCTGAAACAGTCGAAGAGAACCGGAGGAGTTCCAGAAGGTCGGGAAAGCATTGAATTTGGGGGGTGATCGGGATTTTCCGTCCCCGGATTGACACAATCATGTGCACAGACACTGTGCACCACGCAATGCCGGAAGGTGCCATTCATGATCGCAGTCGGGGAAAAGCAGTTGAGCAAGCAGAAATCCGCAAGTCACGGCAAAATTCTGAGCAAGACCGCCATCGCAATCGTGCTCGCATCCGGCCTGCTTTCCGCCTGCACGAGCACGACAGACGTATTTCACAACGGCTACGTCATGGACGAGCAGGCCCTCCAGCTGATCCCCGAAGGTTCCAGCCGTGAGCAGGTTCTCCTGACCATGGGCACGCCTTCCACCACGGCGACTTTCGGCAACGAGGTGTTCTATTACATCTCGCAGAAGCGCGTACGCCGCGCGGCTTTCATGAAGCCGTCGCTGGTCGAGCAGAACATTCTCGCCATCTACTTCAACAAGGACGGCGTGATCGAGCGTAAGGCCAATTATACGCTGCAGGACGGCAAGGTATTCGACACGATTTCGCGCACCACGCCGACGGGCGGCAAGGACCTCACCTTCCTGCAGCAGCTGCTTTCCGGCGGCACCTCGGGCGCCAATATCGCCAAGAGCATTCTCGGTCAGGGTGGGAACACACCCTGATCGGAAGAAGGATAATAAATTCAAAGGCCCGGGGAGCGATCCCCGGGCCTTTTCATTTGGCGGAAACGTCAGCCTTCAGTGGGCAAGAACAGCCAGCAGCAGCAGCGCCACGATATTGGTGATCTTGATAGCCGGGTTGACGGCCGGACCCGCGGTATCCTTGTAGGGATCGCCGACCGTGTCGCCCGTTACCGATGCCTTGTGCGCCTCGGAACCCTTGACGTGGCGCACGCCGTCCTTGTCGATGAAGCCATCTTCGAAGCTCTTCTTGGCGTTGTCCCAGGCGCCACCACCCGACGTCATGGAAATTGCCACGAACAGCCCGTTGATGATGACACCCAGCAGGGACGCACCCAGCGCGGCAAAGGCTGATGCCTTGGAGCCAGAGATCAGCAGAACGCCGAAATAAACCACGAGCGGCGCCAGAACGGGCAGAAGCGACGGAATGACCATTTCCCTGATCGCCGCCTTGGTCAAAAGGTCCACGGCCCTGCCGTAGTCCGGCTTTTCCGTACCGGCCATGATGCCGGGTTTTTCGCGGAACTGGCGGCGGACCTCCTCAACGATGGCGCTTGCCGCCTTGCCCACCGCCGTCATGGCGATGCCGCCGAAGAGATAGGGAATGAGACCACCGAACAGCAGGCCGGCAACCACGTAAGGATTGGCGAGGCTGAAGGAAATCTCGCCTATATCCTTGAAGTAGGGATAGGTCTCGCCATTGGCGGCGAAATAGGAGAGGTCGTTGGCATAGGCCGCAAATAGCACCAATGCGCCGAGACCAGCCGAACCGATGGCGTAACCCTTGGTCACCGCCTTGGTGGTGTTGCCGACGGCGTCCAGCGCATCGGTCGCCTTGCGCACGTCGGGATCGAGACCGGCCATTTCAGCGATACCGCCCGCATTGTCCGTGACCGGGCCGAAGGCGTCGAGCGCGACGATCATGCCCGCCAGCCCGAGCATGGCGGTGACGGCGATGCCGGTGCCGAACAGGCCGCCGAGCTGGTAGGTTCCGATGATGCCGCCGACGATGACGATGGCCGGCAGCGCCGTCGATTCCAGCGAGACCGCAAGGCCCTGGATGACGTTGGTGCCGTGGCCGGTAACGGATGCCTGGGCGATGGAGTTGACCGGGCGCTTGTTGGTGCCAGTATAATATTCGGTGATGACGACAATCAGCGCCGTTACGACGAGGCCAACCAAGCCGCAGAAGAAGAGGTTGGTGCCGGTGATCTCCATGCCGGCCACCGTGCCGATCGCTCCCCAGCCGACCGTGGCATAGGTTGCCACGGCAAGGCCGACGACGGAGAAGATGCCGGTTGCGATGAGCCCTTTGTAGAGCGCGCCCATGATGGAATTGTTGGTGCCGAGCTTGACGAAGAATGTACCGGCAATCGAGGTCAGGATGCAGGCACCGCAGATCGCCAGCGGATAGACCATGGCGCTTTCCAGAATCGGCGTTCCCGCAAAGAAGATCGCGGCAAGAACCATGGTCGCGACCACGGAGACAGCATAGGTTTCGAACAGGTCGGCCGCCATACCGGCGCAATCACCGACGTTATCGCCGACATTATCGGCAATGGTCGCCGGGTTGCGCGGATCGTCCTCGGGAATGCCGGCTTCCACCTTGCCGACGAGATCGCCGCCGACATCCGCACCCTTGGTGAAGATGCCGCCGCCGAGGCGGGCGAAGATGGAGATCAGCGATGCGCCGAAACCGAGCGACACCAGCGCGTCGATCACCTCACGCGATCCTGCAGGATGGCCCATCACCGAGGTCAAAACGAAATAATAGATCGAGACGCCGAGCAGCGCGAGGCCCGCCACCAGCATGCCGGTGATGGCGCCCGATTTGAAGGCGATATCGAGGCCGGCACCAAGGCTATGAGATGCAGCCTGCGCCGTGCGCAGATTGGCGCGCACGGAGACATGCATGCCGACAAAACCGGCGACACCAGACAGAACCGCGCCGATGATGAAACCTATGGCGGCCATGGATGACAGAAGATACCAGGCCAGAACGGCGACGATCAGCCCGACGATGGCGATGGTGAGATATTGACGGGTGAGATAAGCCTGCGCACCTTCACGGATAAAACCTGCTATTTCACGCATACGCTCGTTGCCCTGATCGGCGTCGAGAACGCTCTTGGTCGCCCATACCGCGTAAACCACGGACAGGACACCGCATAAAATTACGATGGGTATTACGGTCATGCGCACTTACCTCCCAAAAGGCCGGGTCTCACTCCCTCCCCGGCGTGGCGAAACCTTGTGCAGGGAGATGCGGACGGCCTGTCCCAAATCCCGTCTTGGGCATTTGTTCCCCTCCCAAGGAAAAATGTCCTCGCAGCGGAGATTGCGTTGGCGCGAGGTGTCGCGTCAAGCCCACAAATTTGCCTGAAACTTGAAAGGAGTAGAGCGTGGCGCGAGACTCAGGCCGCTTTTTTGCGACTTGTCAGGACGAGCGACAGGACAAGCAGAAGGCAAAGCCCGGCAACCGGCCAAATAACGAGGTTCATTACCGACCAGCCCCAGGCCGTAAACACCTTGCCGGAAGAGAAGGATGACAGGGCCACGGTGCCGAACAGCACGATATCGTGGAAGCCCTGCACCTTGTCCGCCTCATGCGGGCGGTAACTTGACGTGATGATGGCGGTTGCGCCGATGAAACCGAAATTCCAGCCGAGGCCGAGCAGGATGAGCGCCGCCCAGAAGTTCCACAACTCGACGCCCATATGGGCGACGATGGCGCAGGCCATCAGCACGATGAGGCCCGCCGCGACGATTTTTTCCGAACCGAATCGGGAAATCAGCATGCCGGTGAAGAAGCTCGGGCCGAACATGGCGAGAACGTGCCACTGGATGCCAAGCGTGGCGAGTTCCGTCGGGAAGCCGCAGCCGACTACCATGGCGAGCGGTGCGCCGGTCATCATGAAGGTCATCAAGGCGTAGGAGCCTATGCCGCAGATCATGCCCGTGATGAAACGCTGGGTTCGGACGATTTCCGACAGCGGCCTTGGCGCCTCAGCGTGCGTGGCGGCAGCCTTGGGATCGGGAAGTTTCAAGAACGCCAAAATGACAATGGATAAAAGCCCCAGCGGAACGAGCGCGATAAAGGCCCCCGCAAAGGTTACCGGCGCAAGCAGGTCCTTGCCGAAAATCGCGAGCTGTGGTCCGACGATGGCCGAGATGATGCCGCCAGCCAGAATCCAGGAGATCGCTTTCGGTTTGTAGAAGGATGGCGAGGCGTCAGCTGCAGCGAAGCGAATTTTTTGCGTAAAGCCGCCGGAAATGCCGATCAGCAGCAGACCGAGGGCAAACAGCCAGAAATCGGAGCGGAAGAGCGCGACCGCGGCAATGCCGCCGCCGATGGAGCACATCAGCGCGCCGACCATGAAGCCTGCCTTGCGGCCAAGGAAGCGGGATGCGGCCGCCACGCAGATCGCGCCGAGCGCAACGCCGATATTGAAGCCGGTGAGAGGCGCGGTCGCCAGCGACTTGTCCGTCCCGAGCAACTGATAGCCGGCAAGCGCGCCGACCGAAAAGCTTAAGGGCGCGGCCGATCCCATGATCGCCTGCGCCATGGTCAGGAGGAAGACATTGCGCTTCGCCTCGTCCAGTTGAACTTCAAGTCCGGGGACGGAAACCGCGCTCATCTCTTCCTCATTTGTTTTAGAGAATTTTCGCATTTCCGGACGGAAAAGCGGATTCCGTTTTTCCTCGAAATGCTCTCATTCAGCGTTTTGCCTCGCCGCGAACCTGTTTGGCAATGCGATCCAGAACCGCATTCACCAGCTTGGGCTCGTCATGCTCGAAGAAAGCGCGGGCGATTTCCACATATTCCGTGACGATGACGGCGACCGGCACGTCCTTGCGCTCGAGAATCTCGAAGGTGCCGGCACGCAGTATGGCGCGCACGGTGGCATCGAGGCGCGACAGCGGCCAATCTTCCAGAAGGGCGGAGCGCACCAAGGGATCGATCTTCGTCTGATCGCGGACGACGCCGGAAACAATCGAACGGAACCATGAAGGATCGGCCTTCAGATAGGTATCGCCATCGACTTCCTGGCCAAGACGGTGCGCCTCATATTCGGCAACGACTTCCATCACACCGGTTCCGCCGACATCCATCTGGTACAGCGCCTGCACGGCCGCAAGACGGGCCGCGCCACGCTGGTTGGCGGGCTTTACCGAAGGCTGGCGCGGTTCGCCGCCGTTTTCAACATCCGACATGCGTTCAGCCACCCAGTTTCTTCTTCAGCTCAATCATCGTCAGAGCCGCACGGGCCGCGAAGCCGCCCTTGTCCTTGTCGGAGCGGCGCACGCGCGCCCAGGCCTGCTCGTCATTTTCGACGGTGAGGATGCCATTGCCGATCGGCAGCGATTCGCTGACGGCGAGATCCATCAGGGCGCGGGAGGATTCATTGGCGACGATATCGAAGTGATAGGTCTCACCACGAATGACCATGCCGAGCGCAACGAAACCGTCATACTCCGTGCCGTCATTGTCTGCGCCATCGAGCGCCATCGCGATGGCCGCGGGGATTTCCAGCGCGCCGGGAACGGTGATGACGTCATAGGTGGCGCCGGCTTCATCAAGCGCGAACTTCGCGCCTTCGAGAAGCGCATCCGCCATATCGTCGTAAAAACGTGCTTCCACGATAAGAAGATGGGGTTGGGACATGATATTTTCCTGAAAAGCTTGACGCCGGATCATACCGGCTTTTGCGGCGGTCAAACCACGGCTGGCCGTTTTTGGCAAGTAATTTCATGTGTCACCGGCGCGAGAGGCCGCGTTTGCGGGGCATTTGGCCGGGTTTCACGTCTTCCGGCGCGGCTCCGCGACAATCAGGTTTTCTGGAAGGCGAGATGGACGCCAAGCCCCATCAGCACCGTCCCGGCAGCGCGGCGGGCAAGCACCTGCACCGCGCTGGAACGCTTCAAACGTCCGACCATGGCGCCCGCCAGAAGGACACCGACGAGATCGGCCGAGGAAAAAATGAAATTGACGGCGATGCCGAGGATCAGGAACTGCAACCAGACCGGAAAGGCAGCCGCGGGATCGACAAATTGCGGCAGGAAGGCCAGAAAGAACAGCGCCGTCTTCGGATTGAGCACATCGACGATGATGCTGTCGATAAAGGCGCGGCGGGCCGATTTCGGCTCGATGGTCAGATTGACCGCCTCGCCCTCGAGCTTGCTGCGCAGCATCGAGAAACCGAGCCAGACGAGATAAAGCGCGCCGCAGAGCTTCACGGCGAGATAAAGCCAGGGAACGGCCTGAAACAGCACCGAAAGCCCTGCCGCAGAAGCGAAAATGTGGAAATAGCAGCCGACATGGATGCCAAGCACCGCCATCAGCCCGGCAAACCGGCCGCGCGCCAGGGTTTGCGCCGCCGCATAAAGCATGGCGGGACCGGGGATATAGGCGAACAAGGCGGTGGTTATGAAAAAGGCTGTCAGCACTTCGAAGGACGGCATGATGTATTTCCCCTACCCCGTTTGGAGCCCCAAAACGTCTTTATAACGTTTACGCTCCAATCGGAAGCAGGGTGTCGGACAAGAATTGATCTGCCGCGACGTCCGCTGACTCATCGTCCTCAGTTTAAGCCGGCGGAAATTCTGCAAGCCTTGCGGCGTAACGCGCCATGGTGTCGACTTCGAAATTCACGAAATCGCCCGGCTGGCGTTCGCCCCAGGTGGTGACGGCGAGCGTATGGCGGATCAACAGCACGTCGAAATCTGTGCCTTCGACGGCGTTGACGGTCAGCGAGGTGCCGTCGAGCGCCACGGAACCCTTGGGCGCCACGAATTTCGCCAGATGCTCCGGAGCGCGCAGGCGAATGCGCACCGCCTCGCCTTCGGGTTCCACGGAAAGTATTTCCGCCTTGCCATCGACATGGCCGGAAACGATGTGGCCGCCAAGCTCATCGCCGATCTTCAGCGCCCGTTCCAGATTGACATGGGTACCCTTTTGCCAGCCGGCAATCGTTGTCAGGCGCAGCGCCTCTTCCCAGGCCTCGACCTCGTACCAGCGCTCATTGCTGCCGTCCTCCGGCAGTCTCGTCACCGTCAGGCAGACGCCGCCATGGGAGATCGATGCGCCCATATCGATGGTCTTAGGATCGTAATTGGTCGCCACCCGCAGACGCACGCCTTCGGCCAGAGCTTCCAGCTCGGATACGGTTCCGACATCGGTGACAATTCCGGTAAACATCAAATCGGCCTTTCATAACAGAAGCAGCGATCCGGCCCATGGGCGGTCTCGCTGACCAGAGCATAGTCGCCCGTGATATCGGCACGGTTGAGCGGCGTTTCAATGCCGCCCTCACCGATCACGACCGGGCTTTCGAACAGCATGATACGGTCCACCAGCCCCGCTTCAAGGAATGATTTTGCTGCAAAAGCGCCGCCTTCGACCAGAAGTTCCGACATGCCGCTTTGGGCAAGGGTTTGGAGGAGGTTTTCGAGCGTTGGGGCTTCAAGAATCTGGACGCCGGCTTCGGTGAGAAGTTGGCGTCGGTGGTCGCGGCTACCCCCCTCTGCCCTGCCGGGCATCTCCCCCTCAAGGGGGGAGATCGATGGGGCGCTGCCTTGCCAGACCTTGAAGGTTGACGAATGAGAGGTGGAGTCGAAATTTGAGCGAGCGGCCAGCCCCTTGCCGATCTCCCCCCTTGAGGGGGAGATGCCCGGCAGGGCAGAGGGGGGTAACGCCGCAACGATCACCGGCACCTCCCGCGCTGTCTTCACCAGCTTCGATGTCAGCGGTAACTCAAACTGCCGATCCAGCACGATGCGAACCGGCGAACGATCCTCGAGACCAGCTATTCGGACCGTCAGTTCGGGATCATCCCCAATGGCCGTCCTGATACCGACGAGGATGCAATCACAACGCGCCCTAAGCTCATGCACGGCATGGCGAGCCTCGGGCCCGGTGATCGCCACCTGCCCCTCACCTTTCCTGCCGATCATGCCATCGGCAGAAATTGCAAGCTTCAGAATCACATGCGGGCGTTTTTTCATCTGGCGCGTAAGGTAGCCTGCCAGCGCCCTTTTACCTTCGTCCCGCAACAGGCCGGTTTCCACGACAATGCCGGCATCGCGCAATATCTGATAACCGCGGCCGGAAACGCGCTCATCGGGATCATCCACCGCCACCACGACACGGGCGACGCCGTATTCCACCAAGGCATTGGCGCAGGGCGGGGTTTTGCCCCAGTGGGAACAGGGTTCGAGCGTCACATAGGCGGTGGCGCCGCGCGCCGCCTCGCCGGCGATTTCCAGCGCCTGCCGTTCGGCATGCGGGCGGCCGCCAACGGCGGTCACGGCCTCGGCGATGATTTGCCCGTCTTTGACGAGAACACAGCCGACGGAGGGATTGGTGAGCGTTTGGCCCTGATGGCGAAGCGAAACCTCGATGGCGCGGGCCATGAACCTTTCGTCATCGGCACGGGTGGTCACGGCTACACTCCAGCGTCCGTATCGCGGGCGATCTTGGCGTTGATTTCGGCAATCACGTTCTCAAAATCCTCGGCATGGCTGAAATCACGATAGACCGAGGCGTAGCGCACGAAGGCAACGTCATCGAGGCTCTTCAGTGCTTCCAGGACCTGGAGGCCGATTTCTTCCGAGGGAATTTCCGTCTCGCCGGAGCTTTCGAGACGACGGGCAATGCCTGACACAGCCCGCTCGATCCGGTCGCGATCGACCGGGCGTTTGCGCAGCGCGATCTCGAAGGAACGCACCAGCTTTTCCCGGTCGAAGGGCAGCTTGCGGCCGCTTTTCTTGATGACCATCAGCTCGCGCAGTTGCACGCGCTCATAGGTCGTGAAGCGGCCGCCGCAATCGGGGCAGATGCGCCGCCGGCGGATGGAGGTATTGTCCTCCGCCGGACGCGAGTCCTTGACCTGTGTGTCTTCGGAACCGCAAAATGGGCAGCGCATCGTCTTTTTTCCTTACATGTACGGGTACATCGGGAAACGGTCGGTCAGGCCGACGACCTTTTCACGCACCGCAGCCTCGACGGCGGCGTTGCCCTCGTCCGAATTGGCAACCTTCAGACCATCGAGAACCTCGACGATCAGCTTGCCGATTTCTCGGAATTCCGCTTCCTTGAAACCGCGCGTCGTGCCGGCCGGCGTGCCGAGACGGACACCCGAGGTGACGAAGGGCTTTTCCGGATCGAAAGGAATGCCGTTCTTGTTGCAGGTGATGTAAGCGCGGCCAAGAGCTGCTTCCGCGCGCTTGCCGGTGGCGTTCTTCTTGCGAAGGTCAACCAGCATCAGGTGGTTGTCCGTGCCGCCGGAGACGACGTCCAGACCGCCTTCGATCAGGGTTTCGGCCAGCGCCTTGGCGTTCTTTACCACCTGTGCGGCATAATCCTTGAACTCCGGCTGCAAAGCTTCACCGAAGGCAACGGCCTTGGCGGCGATGACATGCATCAGCGGGCCGCCCTGCAGGCCGGGGAAGACGGCCGAGTTGAACTTCTTGGCCAGATCCTCGTCATTGGTCAGGATCATGCCGCCACGTGGGCCACGCAGAGACTTGTGCGTGGTGGTGGTGGCAACATGGCAATGCGGGAACGGCGACGGATGCTGGCCACCGGCAACGAGACCGGCGATGTGGGCCATGTCGACCATCAGATAAGCGCCGACTTCATCGGCGATCTCGCGGAAACGCTTCCAGTCCCAGACGCGAGAATAGGCGGTGCCACCGGCGAGGATGAGCTTCGGCCGGGTTTCCTTGGCCTTGCGCTCCACCTCGTCCATGTCGAGAAGGTTGTCGCCTTCGCGCACGCCGTAGGACACGACGTTAAACCACTTGCCGGACATGTTGACTGGCGAACCATGCGTCAGGTGACCGCCCGAATTCAGGTCGAGGCCCATGAAGGTATCGCCCGGCTGCAGGAGTGCGAGGAACACGGCCTGGTTCATCTGCGAACCGGAGTTCGGCTGGACGTTGGCGAAGTTGACGCCGAACAGCTTCTTGGCGCGCTCGATGGCGAGCTCTTCAGCGATGTCTACGAACTGGCAGCCGCCGTAATAACGCTTGCCCGGATAACCTTCCGCATATTTGTTGGTCATGATCGAACCCTGCGCTTCGAGCACGGCGCGGGAAACGATATTTTCCGATGCGATCAGTTCGATCTCGTGGCGCTGGCGACCCAGTTCCTTCTCGATCGCGCCGAAAATATCCGGATCGGCTTCGGCAAGCGGGCGGGAGAAGAAAGCATCTGTGTTCGACATGATGAAGGCTCCTGAAACAGTAATGCGATGGCGTCTTAGCGCCCTGCCCGAACAAGAGCAATACGGGCAGCGAGATTTGCCCGTCAAACTGCGACGTTGCGGCGAAAAGTGACAGATGTTTTTATGAAAAACAGGATACGACGGAAAATAAAGGCGGCGCTTCGATGATGCGCGGCCGAGCCACACACTCGCGTCATCCTCGGGCTTGTCCCGAGGATCTGCAACGCTTCTATTTTACGATAGGTGATTAGATCCTCGGGACAAGCCCGAGGATGACGGCGGAGGGACTGGCCGGCTTTCCAGCGATCACCTCTCCCCTCGCCCACAATTCCAAGCTGACGGCAAAAAGCCCGATCAATTGCGCGGCAGAAGATCGTCGTCCACGGCACCTGCCGGCTGCTCCATGCCCGCGGTGGTGTTGAGCGCCAGTTCGGCATTGCCGTCCTTGCCGTAGATATCGTCGCGGAACTGAACCACGCCGTCCTTTGCCGACCATGCGGTGATATAGACGAAATAAACGGGAACTTCCTGAGCGAGCTTTATCGGCGTGTTGACGCGGGTGGCGATGACGCGTTCCATCTCCTGACGCGACCAGCCGGGCGTGTCGCGCAGCAGCCAGCTCGTCAGGTCGCGCACGTTCTGCACGCGCACACAGCCGGAGGATTCGAAACGCATCAGCTTGTTGAACAGGCCCTGCTGCGGCGTGTCGTGCATATATTCGTTATTGGGATTGTGGAAGTTGATCTTCGTGGACGACATGGCGTTGATCTTGCCGGGGTCCTGACGGAACATCAGGTTCGGAGCCTTCGGCGCGAACCAGTCGACTGCGGTTGGTGACACTTCCTGTCCCTTGCCGTCGATGAGGCGGATATTGTTCCGCTCCAGATAGGTCGGGTCCTTCTGCATCAACGGCACGATGTCCTTTTCGACGATCGAGCGCGGTGCGGTCCAATAAGGGTTCAGGATGACTTCGTAAATCTTGGAGTTGATCACATGGGTCGGACGGCTGGCGCGACCGACGACGGCCGTGTTGCGCAACACGACGCGTTCATTCTCCACTGCCTCGATGGCGGCGGCCGGGATATTCACCATCAGGTGACGCTGGCCGAGATCGCCCGACATGGACTGGATGCGAACAAGGTTGGTCTGTAGCTGCGCCAGACGAATCTGCGCGGAAACATTGAGCGCCTTCGTGGTGTATTCGCCGATGACGCCATCCGCCGGAAGACCGTGACGGGCCTGAAAACGCTTCAGCGCGCCATCGACATAGGAATCGAAGGCGCTGGAGATGCCGGCTTCGCGCGGCAGGTCGCCGGACACCATCAGTCGCTGACGCAGCGCCTGCACGGAAGGATCGGAGACGCCGATCTGGAGACGCTGCTGCGACGCGGGCACTTCCGGCCAGCCGCCATTCTGCACTATCTGCTGATATTGCATGATCGCCTGCTGCATATAGACAGGCGCTTCGCGTCCAAGAACCGGATTGTTGGAAACGACACCCACGGCCGAACGCGAGGAATTGGCATCGAACTGATCATCCCAATTGCCACGGCGCGACGAGCCCATGAGATCGTTCAGCGCGTTCTGCGCAAGAGCCGGCGCAGCGAGTGCTGCAACACCAACGGAAACGGCCGAACGCAGAAGCGTGCGGCGCGATACGGATTCGGAAACGGTTTTTTTTGTCATTCTACCTACCAGCCACTCTCTTCGGCATTATCAACAATGCCTAAATCAATATGATTAACAAACACGTACAACGTGTCTGCCGGCTGGTAGTACTCACCACCCATCTATTGGGCGCTATTGTCTGGCAGAACAGTCGGCACTTGCCGCAACAGCAGGAGAAACAGCCGGCTCCTTCACCTTTGCCGGTCCCATATCAATATGGCCGATTCGTGTCACGGGCCTCACCTCACGAAGCTTTGTTCGCCTGAAAAACAGCGAGAAGGCCCGAACGAGGGTTATGCGTGACAGAGAAAACCGCGGAACGCGGAATCCGCAAGCCGGAAGCAAAATAATGCTCCCGGCTTAAACAGTGGAACCGTCTTGCGGTTACAGGCGGTAAGCGATCGAGTCGTTCCAGAAGCGATCGAGGCGCTGCAGCAGCTTGTTCATCTCGGAGAACTCGCCGGTGCCGATGCCGCCGACCTTTTCGATCGAGCCGACGTGGCGTTCATAAAGGCGGGCGACCGTTTCGGCGATTTCCTGGCCCTTTTCGGTCAGGCTGATGCGGACCGAGCGGCGGTCGACGCGCGAACGCTGGTGGTTGATGAGACCGAGATCGACCAGCTTCTTGACGTTATAGGAGACATTCGAGCCGAGGTAATAACCACGCGAACGAAGCTCGCCGGCCGTCAGTTCGGAATTGCCGATGTTGAACAGCAGCAGGGCCTGAACGGCGTTGACGTCATCGCGACCCTGACGGTCGAACTCGTCCTTGATGACATCGAGGAGGCGGCGGTGGAGGCGTTCCACCAGGT
Source organism: Agrobacterium sp. 22-209-1 (assembly GCF_053522485.1). NCBI lineage: Bacteria > Pseudomonadati > Pseudomonadota > Alphaproteobacteria > Hyphomicrobiales > Rhizobiaceae > Agrobacterium > Agrobacterium sp. 22-209-1. The sequence continues at coordinate 661,195 of NZ_JBNWCH010000002.1, read as the reverse complement.
GCAGCGACTCCATGTAGAGCGAGCGGATGGTATCTTCATGTGCATCGGCAACAACGGCCTGCGGCTTAACTTTGCTATTGATCATGACTGCCTCACTGTTTTGTTTGGCGGTGTGTTTGTTTGTCTCCCGCCTTGAGTGAGAACCTAATCAATGCGCATAAAATTCTACTTAAAAGCTACGATTAACAAATGCTTACCTGCATTTTCCCCGGAGGGCCAAACTTGTGGCGAAGCGGGAACGCCCTGAGCGTGAACATTATAAATCAATGACTTAACGGGAAAAATTAGCGTGAAAACGGACCGAATTGCTTTATTCTTATGGTAAATCAATTCTTGCGCGTTCTTCATTCTGGCGGTGATCCAGCCAGAAAGCGACCAGGAATAGTATATAAATGGTTGCCACGAGACCGTGCATGACGGGCACCAGCGTGTTGGCACCGAAGATATGCGGCCACACCTTATACATGGCGATCTGCGCACCCGCGCCCATGACCCACATGACCGCACCCCAGGAGGCTCCGAGCCATAGACCGAGTGCTGCGACGGGGAAAATAACGGCCAGCGCGCTGCCAGCCACGCGCCAGGGCAGGTTCAGCATATCGAACCGCCCATGGCCGCCAAGCGAATAACCTGTCAGCATCGCCCAATATTGCAGGCCGAACCAGAAACAGGAAACCGCAACCAGCCTCATGAAGACCAGAAAGAGGATTTCCGCGAGCGGGCGTTTCGGCAGAGGTTGAGAATCAGGTTCCATGGCCGGAAGATACGGTCTCGACGAACGGGCGACCAGCCCATATTGAATCTCGCCACCCGCCTTGTCAAAGCATCATCGTCGTCGCAGGACGCTGATCAGGGAAGATTGTCGCATTCGCATGGGCCACGCTTCATGATATGCAGCTTTCGAAATTTGATCGAAGGACATTCTGACATGCAGGACAAAACGCATCTGGTCGACGAGATCACCGGCCATCGCCGCATGCGGCGCAATCGCAAGGCGGATTGGACGCGCCGTCTGGTGCAGGAAAATCGCCTGACCGTTGACGATCTCATCTGGCCGGTCTTCATCGTGCCGGGCAGCAATATTGTCGAACCCATCCCCGCCATGCCCGGTGTCAACCGCATGAGCGTCGACCGGCTGGTGGAAGCAGCGAAGGAAGCCGCCGATCTCGGCATTCCCGCCATCGCCACCTTCCCGAATATCGAGATGGAGCTGCGCGACGAGACCGGCTCCAATGCCCTCGAGGCCAACAATCTCATCAATCAGGCAACGATCGCAGTTAAAAAAGCCGTTCCCAACATCGGCATGATCACCGATGTCGCGCTCGACCCTTTTACCAGCCACGGGCATGACGGTATTTTGCGTGGCGACGAGATCGTCAACGACGAGACTGTGGATCAGGTCGTCAGGGCGGCCATCCTTCAGGCGGAGGCAGGCTCGGACATTATCTCCCCTTCCGAGATGATGGATGGCCGCATCGGCGCCATTCGCCGTGGTCTCGACGCCGCCGGGCACCAGAATGTCGGCATCATGGCCTATGCGACGAAATTCTCGTCGGGCTATTACGGCCCCTATCGCGAGGCCATCTCGACGGCGGGCCTGCTGAAGGGCGACAAGAACAGCTATTACATCAGCCCCGCCAATGGCATGGAGGCTATCCGCGACGCAGCACTCGACGTGGAGGAAGGCGCCGATATGCTGATGGTCAAGCCCGGCCTGCCCTATCTCGATATCTGCTGGCGGCTGAAGGAGAATTTCGGCCTGCCGACATTCGCCTATCAGGTGTCCGGCGAATATACCCAGATCAAGGCGGCCGCCATGAACGGCTGGATCGACGGCGAGCGGGTGATGATGGAAACACTTCTCTGTTTCAAGCGTGCGGGCTGCGATGGCGTACTCACCTATTTCGCCATCGAGGCCGCACGCAAACTAGCAAAGGGCTAAAGCCCACGCTTATTGTATTCGGTCGTTTTCTTCCCATATTGTCTGCTGACACGGCACTCATGCCGCGCTGTCATGCCCTCTCAGGAGAAAACGACCGATGAGCCTCGACCAGAACCCCACCTATGCCGCACCGGATGACTGGCGCGCCTATAGCGGCGTCCTGAGCCGGCGGGTCTTCGCGTTTCTGATCGACTACGCGATCGTGCTCCTCTTGTGCATCCCTGCTGCCGTGATCGTCTTCTTCCTCGGCATTATCACGCTGGGTCTCGGCTTCTTCCTTTATCCGGCGCTGTTCGTGATCGTTGCGGTGCTCTATTTCGGCATGACACTCGGCGGCCCGTCGCAGGCCACCCCGGGGATGCGGGCGATGGGGATTGCGATGGCGCGCATGGACGGACGGCGAATCGATTTCCTGCTGTCGACCGTTCACATCGTGCTTTTCTGGGTCATTAACTCGGTTTTGACGCCGCTGATCCTGCTTGCAGGCCTGTTTACCGAGCGCTCGCGCCTCGTTCACGACTTCCTGCTTGGCACCGTTATCGTCAGAACGCGCTAATATGGCGGAAAGCCGCGTAAACGCGGCTTTCAGCCCTTACAATACCTCATCCCGCAGTTGACGTTTTCCGTCATTTTGCCATTCTGTGGCATTATGCATGTCGCTTGAAGCGCCGCCGCCGGCCCCGTGAAATCGCGGCGCGCTTTCATAACAGACGCAGGAGGCGATCACGGTTCGATGAACACGCAGGCGACGCCCTCTCCCCAATTCTATCTTACGGCGCCGGCCACCTGCCCCTATCTGCCGAACCAGATGGAGCGGAAGGTCTTCACCCATCTGGTTGGCCCGCGCGCCGCGGAAATGAACGACCTTTTGACCCAGGGCGGTTTCAGGCGCTCGCAGAACATCGCCTATCGCCCGGCCTGCGAAACCTGTCGCGCCTGCGTGTCCGTGCGTATCCTCTCCGAGCAGTTCCAGCCGACCAAATCGATGCGACGCGTTCTTGCCGCCAACAGCGATGTCGTCGCAACAGTTCATGCCGCCGAACCCTCCACAGAACAATTCGCCCTCTTCCGCCGCTACCTCGACCACCGGCACCAGTCCGGCGGCATGTCCGACATGTCGGCGCTGGACTATGCGATCATGGTGGAAGACACGCATGTGAACACCCGCATCATCGAATACCGCGTGAGAGAACCCGGTTCCGGCATCGATTCCAGCAAGCGCGGCGAACTGCTGGCCGTGGCACTCAGCGACGTGATGAGCGACGGCCTGTCGATGGTCTATTCGTTCTTCAATCCGGAGCTGGAAAAACGCTCGCTCGGCACCTTCATGATCATCGATCACATCACCCGCACCCGCGCACTCGGCCTGCCGCATGTCTATCTCGGCTACTGGGTCGATGGTTCGGAAAAGATGGGCTACAAGACCCGCTACCATCCGCAGGAGCATCTGACGCCGCGCGGGTGGGAGGTTTATACGCCCGAAGAAAAGTAATCGGCATTTGGAAGTGTCACATCCAACCTCCGGAAATCGTACATTGTGTGCGAAGCTTAGCCCTGTTATAACACCGTTATAACAGGAGCTATCGTCATGAACATAACGATCCGCAAAATCGGCAATTCCGAAGGCATCATCATTCCGAAGGAAGTTCTGGATCGCATGGGTCTCAAGGCCGGCGACGCGCTGGAACTCAGAGAAACTGCCGGCAATATCGAACTCGTTCCCGAGCATGCGGAACTGAGAGAACAGCTTGAAGCCGCCCGGCGTGGTATGAAAAAATACCATACAGCTCTGAGAGAACTCGCCAAGTGAGCAATATAAAGTGGCTCTCCCGTGTCGCCATCGAAGTTATACATCAAGAGCAATTAGCCGAACACGGTGGCTTGCCGGGCCTCAAGGATGAAAACGCACTCGAGGCAGCTTTGGCGCGTCGATTGCACAAAGCAGCCTATGGAGAAGAGGAACCGCTGAAACTCGCCGCCGCTTATCTTTACGGTATAGCGCGCAACCATCCCTTTTCCGACGGTAACAAACGCACGGCTTTTCTTGCCGCCTACACTTTCCTTTTTATCAACGGACTTGAAGTCGTTGCCGAGCAAGCGGACATCGTGGCTTTTGTTCTCGATGTCGCTGCAGGTGAGATCGATGAGGACGGCGCATACCGTTTTCTCAAAGATCACACTATACCGCTCCATTGAACAGAAACGCCGCATATAGTTTCGATACGCGGCGCTTCATCGATAACCTGTCAATACCAGACGGCTTTACCCGCCAAACTTCCCGCTACGTGGAAAGCCCTTCGGCACAGTGCGGCCCGCCGTCGCGCGGTCGGCCAGCCATTCGCGCAGCTCTTCACCGACCTTGTTGAAGAGACGCCCGGCCGTGTCGGACCAGCTGAGGCCCTCGGCAAGCGCGAAACATTTCACGTCGACAACGCCGCCATCCTTGTAGCGCTGGAGGCGCACGCCCTTGCCACGCGACATTTCCGGTATCTGCGCCAGCGGGAAGGCCAGGAGTTTGCGGTTTTCGCCGACGACAGCGACGTGGTCGCCGGTAACGGGAACCGCGAGCTTGGCTTCGTCAGGCATGGATACGTTCATGATCTGCTTGCCTTTGCGGGTATTCGCGACCATTTCGCTTTCCGCAACGATGAAGCCGTTGCCGGCGGTGGAGACGAGCAGCAGTTTGCGTGATGGATCATGTACGAAGGCGGTCAGGATATCCTGATCGTTCTCCATGTCGACCATGATGCGGATCGGCTCGCCATGTCCGCGGCCGCCCGGCAGCTTGTCGGCCCCGAGCGTATAGGCCTTGCCGCCCGTCGTCAGCAGCAGCAGCTTGTCGGTCGTCTGTGCCGGGAAAGCGAGCTTCGGGCCATCACCCTCCTTGAAGGTGAGCGACGAGGTATCGGACATGTGCCCCTTCAGCGCCCGGATCCAGCCCTTCTGCGAGATGACGATGGTGACCGGTTCTTTCTCGATCATCGCCTGCTGGATGGCCTCGATATCGGCATCCGGCGCATCCGCGAACTGCGTGCGGCGGCGGCCAATCTCGGTCGCCTTGGCGTATTTCTTTTTGACTTCGCCGATTTCCCAGGCGACCGTCTGCCACTGCTTGTCGTCGGAGGCAATCAGCGCTTCGATTTCGGCCTTCTCATTGCTGAGGTCGTCGAACTCCTTGCGGATTTCGAATTCCTCGAGCTTGCGCAGATTGCGCAGCCGCATGTTGAGGATGGATTCGGCCTGCAGGTCCGTCAGCGACCATTTCGCCATCATCACCTGTTTCGGCTCATCCTCCTCGCGGATGATGCGAATGACTTCATCGATATTCAGGTAGGCGACAAGCAGGCCGCCCAGAATTTCCAGCCTGCGGTCGATGGCCGCCAGGCGGTGGCGGGAACGGCGGACAAGAACGTCCTTGCGGTGCGCCAGCCACTCGCTCAGCACCTCGTTCAGCGCCATCACCTTCGGCACCTTGCCGAGCGATAGCACATTCATGTTGAGCGGCAGTCGGCTTTCGAGATCAGACAGGCGGAACAGCGATTCCATCAAGAGCGTCGCATCGACCGTTCGGCTCTTCGGCACCAGCACGATTCGCACGTCTTCGGCGGATTCGTCGCGTATATCCTCAAGAAGCGGCAGCTTGCGGGAAATCAGCAGCTCGGCGATCTTCTCGATCAGGCGCGATTTCTGCACCTGGAAGGGTATTTCGGTGATGACGATCTGGTAACCGCCGCGGCCGAGATCTTCCGTCTCCCATTTGGCGCGCACGCGGAAACCGCCACGACCGGTCTTATAGGCATCGAGAATATTCTCGCGGCTTTCGACAATCACGCCGCCCGTCGGAAGATCGGGGCCGGGAATGAATTCCACCAGCTTCTCCACCGACGCATCGGGATGCTTGATAAGATAAAGCGCCGCATCGCATAATTCATGAGCATTGTGCGGCGGGATTGACGTGGCCATGCCGACAGCGATGCCGGATGCTCCGTTCGCCAGCAGGTTCGGGAACGCGCCCGGCAGAACAACCGGCTCTGAATTTGACTCGTCATAGGTGTCGCGGAAATCAACTGCATCCTCGCCGATACCCTCGAGCAGAAGCTCGGCCACCGCCGTCATCTTACTTTCGGTGTAACGCATGGCGGCGGGGCTATCGCCATCGATATTGCCGAAATTACCCTGGCCGTCCACCAACGGATAACGCAGCGAGAAATCCTGCGCCAGACGCGCCAGCGCATCATAGATCGCCTGATCGCCATGGGGGTGGTAGTTACCCATCACCTCGCCGACAATCTTCGCGCATTTGCGGAAGGCGGAATTGGGCCGCAGACCCATTTCGCTCATGGCGTAGACAATACGCCGGTGAACCGGCTTCAGGCCGTCGCGCACATCCGGCAGCGCACGATGCATGATCGTGGACAAGGCGTAAGCGAGGTAGCGCTCTTCAAGCGCTGCCTTCAAATCGACCGGATGGATGTTATCGTCTCCGCCGGACGGAGGTACAAGATTTTTTCCCATGGTGCTTGACTAGCGGAAATGCCGATTCCCGGCAAGAAATTCAGGGGTCGCAGCTGTGGATGAACGCAACCCTTTCATGCGATTTTTTGTTAACCGCGTTGCAAATGCCGCAATGCCGCCGTCATGGGAATCGATCTAAATCCTATAGACCTTTGAATAATCGCGAATATAAGTATCAGCATTCGAATTCGAACACGGTGCACAGCCGTACGTTGAGGGAAGAAACATCATGAGACTGAAATCCACCCGGCAGGTTCTTTTCGCGAGCGCCGCGCTTCTTACGCTTTCGGCGCCCGCTTTCGCGCTGGATGGCGGGGATGTCCTGAAGAAGATCAATGCGGCCTATGCCGCACAGGGCGGCGAGATCGCTGCCGGCTCCGTCGCCGTTAACGGCTCGACGGTGACCCTGAACAGCGTGACCTTCAACCCGGTCGCCGATCCGGCCAAGAAAATCCCGGTTGGCAATATCACGCTCGAAGGCGTCGAGGAAAACAACGGCGGCTACAAGATCGAGAACGCCCGTTTTGACGATATCGACTACCGGCAGGACAAGGTTGAGATCAAGGCGAGCGACATCTACATCTCCGGTCTCGTCATTCCCGCAGACTCCACCACCGGCACCATCGATGCGCTGATGTTTTATGACGAAGCGCATAGCGGCCCGATCTCCGTTTCTGTCGACGGCAAACAGGCTTTCTCGCTTGAGGAAACCAGCGCGACGATGTCGGTCAGCGATGACAAGAACTCCATTGGCTTCGACCTTGACGCTTCCGGTTTCAAGGCCGATCTCAGCGAAGTCACTGATCCCGCGACCAAGGACGCGATCGAAAAGCTGAAGCTGCAGGCGCTCTCCGGCGACATGACCATGAGCGGCAGCTGGGAAGTGGCCTCCGGTACCATCGATGTTGAAGAATACGCCATCGACCTCGATGATGTCGGCCGTCTCAACATGTCGTTCGGTTTCTCCGGCTACACGCTCGCCTTCATCAAGTCGATGCAGGAGACGGTGAAGGCGCAGGCCGCCAATCCGAACAAGGAACAGGCGGATCAGGCGGCGAGCCTCGCCATGCTGGGCCTGATGCAGCAGTTGTCCTTCATCAACGCGGAGATCAGCTTCGAAGACGCCAGCATCACCAAGCGCGCCATCGACTATGCCGCAAGCCAGCAGGGCATGACGGGCGATCAGCTTGCCCAGACCATCAAGGGCATGGCCCCGATCATGATGGCTTCGCTCAATGTTCCGGAATTGCAGAACATGGTGTCGGCGGCAATTAACACCTACATCGACAATCCGAAAAACTTCTCGATTACGGCGGAGCCGGAAAAGCCGGTTCCCTTTCCGATGATCATGGGCGCTGCGATGGGCGCGCCGAATACCCTGCCCAAAATGCTCGGCGTGACGGTGACGGCAAACGAATAGGACGACAAAGCCCCGGTTCAAAACCGGGGCTTTCATTTTCACTCAATGCAATGGTGCGGCAGCGCCTTCCCGCTTGTCGTGCAGGGCGAAGCGGTCGATCATATGGGCGCTCGCCTCATTGACGCCGATCACCTCGACCCGCTTGCCGCCTCTGCGGAACTTCAGGACCACCTTGTCCAGCGCGCCGACCGCCGAAATATCCCACAGATGCGCCTCCGTGACATCAATCGTCACCGCCTCCACCTCTTCGGCAAAATCGAAGGCGGCGATAAAGCTTTCCGTCGAAGCGAAGAAAATCTGGCCGTCGACGCGATAGATCCGCTCCCGGCCATCGGCTGAAAGCTCCGGCCGGACATGGAAGAGTTTTGAAACCTTGCCCGCAAAAAACACGCCGGAGAGAAGGACGCCGGCCAGCACGCCCTTTGCAAGGTCATGCGTTGCGAGCACCGTGCCGACCGTCACCAGCATGACGATGCTGGAGGATGGCGGATTGCGGCGCAGATCAAGAATGGAGCGCCACGAGAATGTGCCGATGGAGACCATGATCATGACAGCCACCAGCGCGGCCATGGGAATGATGCGCACAAGATCATCCAGCACCAGGATGAGGAACAGCAGGAACGCGCCCGCGACGAAAGTGGACAAACGGCCCCTGCCGCCGGAACTGACATTGATGACGGACTGGCCGATCATGGCACAACCGCCCATACCACCGATGAGGGCAGACGCTATGTTGCTCGTCCCCTGCCCGATGCATTCCTGGCTCTTGTTGCTGCCCGTATCCGTCATGTCGTCGACGATCTGTGCCGTCAGCAGCGATTCCAGCAGGCCGACAGCAGCCAGTGCAATCGAATAGGGAAAGATGATCTGCAACGTCTCGAAGGTCAGCGGCACCTGCGGCAGGGCCAATATCGGCAGCGTCGAGGGCAACTCGCCGAGATCGCCGACCGTGCGGATATCCATGCCGGAGAAAACCGCCACGCAGGTCAGGGCGACGATGGCGACCAGCGGTGACGGGATGATCTTCGTGACCAGCGGAAAGAGATAGATGATCGCAAGTCCGGCTGCGATCATGACATAGGTTTCAACCGGTACGCCGATCAGTTCGGGCAATTGCGCCATGAAGATCAGGATCGCCAGTGCATTGACGAAACCGGTCATCACAGAGCGCGACACAAAGCGCATCACCCGGCCGAGTTTCGCAAAACCCGCCGCGATTTGCAGCATACCCATGAGGATGGTGGCGGCGAAGAGATATTGCAGGCCATGTTCCTTGACGAGCGTGACCATAAGCACGGCTGTCGCAGCGGTTGCCGCCGAAATCATGCCGGGCCGCCCGCCGGTGAAGGCGGAAACGCAGGCGATGGCGAAGGAGGCAAACAGCCCCACCTTCGGATCGACACCGGCAATGACGGAAAAGCCGATGGCTTCGGGAATGAGGGCGAGCGCCACGACGATGCCGGAAAGGAGATCGCCGCGAATATTGGAAAACCACTCACGTCTGTAAGTCTGAAATCTGTTCATTTAATTTTTTTCGCAAAGAATGACGCACCGGCCGGAGCCATGTCCGGTAGATTAAGAAGGACTGTCGGTGCTTTGCGTTGTCTGGCGGATCGGCGGCCAGAAGAGCCACCCGGAATTTCACCGGGTCCGTGGTGAATGCCCCATCTATAAACGGCAAAAAAGCGGGCCGCAAGTTGTGCGCCCGCTTTTAAGATCAAGCTATCCCACCTCAGGTGGCGTTGGTCCGTGTGCTGTTTGCGACGTCGATCGAAACAGCCGCTCCAGACCAGTCCACTTTGCGTGTTGCAAACATGGTCGCCGCGATGGCGATGAACGATATGACCGCGCCGGCAAGCAACGCATACTCGTCCTCATTCAAGACCAGATACATCACGCCATAGGCCACCGCCAGAACACTGAAAAGTGCAAGACCGTTGCTGCGACTACGGGTGGCACTGCCAAGATAAAAGGCAATCAGGGCCGCTGTGGAGAAGGAGGCCGCCGCATAGGCAACGGTGAAACCCGTATGTTCGGCGAGCGCGAGCAGCAGCACATAGAAGACGATGAGCGCCAGACCCGTCAGCACATATTGTATCCAGTGCACAACGCTGCCGCCCTTGAGTTCCACAATGAAGACGGCGAGGAAGACAAGCGAGATGAAGCCGATGGAATATTTCAAAGTTCGGGCGATGACCTGATAGAACTTCACCGGCTCAACGAGATTGATCGTCATCAGGCTGTTGGAGAGCGGCAGCCGCGAACCCTCGACAACACGGTCTATGCCTCTTGCGAGATAGGGAATAGTCCAGCTGGCGTTGAAATCCGAAGCCGTGACCGTTTTGATTTCCGGCAGGAACAGCCCTTCAAAACCCGGATGCGGCCAGTCGGCTTTTGCCGTAAAGCCCGTCGTCTGGCCGGCTGGTGCGACGGCGAAACTACCCGACCCATTCAGCGAGAATGCGATATCGAAATCAAAGCCGCTCTCGATCAGGTTTCTGTCGATCGGCCTGTGCACGCCCGCATCTGATCTTATGGAGCTGTTTTCACCGGCGCGGCTTGGGATCACAGAAATATCGCGCATACCGGGATCGAAGGGCAAAACAGTGCCGCCGTTTATGCGAACCCCGGCGCTCGACCTTATACCGGTAATATCCTCTATGCTGAGGACGAGAATGGCGTTGTCGAGGCGCGGGGTGCCGGCAAAACGGGCGAGATCTGTCAGGACTCCCTGCCCGAAGCGCCCCTTCAGCACGAGATCACCGTTATAGACGGGCAAGCTGTAGATCGAGAGCTTCTTTTCCTCGGTTTTGAGGTCCGCTGTCACCTGCAGCGTTTCCGGCATGACCAGCGCCCACTCCGTCACGCGATCCACGATGGTTCGGCCATCAACCTCGCGGCGGCGCTCCACGTCGAAGGGCACGGCAAGATAAGGGCCGTTCACAACCTGATCGCCGCCCCACCCGTTCGCGATCCGTCCGGAAACCTCCCTCGCCCGGGAGGCGCGCTCTTCCGTCAGTCCCCAGACGAGCATGAGTGGAACCAGCAGGATCATAGAGATGAAACCGATCATCAGAAACTTCGCGCCGGGTGAACGCAGGCTGGCGGCAAAATTGCCGCGCGGCATGGCTGGAGGAATTGGCCCGACCGGCGGTGGCGGCTCTTTGTTCGTCTCGTGTACCATTCTGAAATCCTCATAAATATGATCGCGCCAGAACCGGAAAAATTTCGGCTGGCGCCGTCCCAGTCTTAAAATCAAGTGGCTTGCATCCCCGAATTGGATACAGCCCCATACTGGGGTTGGATTTCGGCCGTTTATTCGCGGAATTCGGTAAATCTCGCGGAAAAATTGTGGCGACGCCGGGATTGGTGTGCCAGCAATAGTTCATATCGCGAGTGGTAGCTGGCTTTGGGGCGAAAGTGATAAGCGCAAGCGGAGCTAGAGCTTCAGCCGCTCGCGAAAGAAGACGAGCGCGACGGCCACACCGGTCGCGACGCCCACAATAACATCGACAAAACGGACAAGCCCGGCAACCTGCGGCCCCATCAGGAGCACCAGCATGGCTGAAGCGCCAGCCTGTATCGGCACGACCGGCGGCAGGCCGAACATGGAGGCGAGGATCATGGCAATGAAGGTCGCCGAGGCCAGCCGGATTTCAGCGAAATCATGTGGGACAAGGAGCGCGACCTCCCCGACGAGAATGCCGATGGTGACACCGACCATCAGCCCAAGTCCCTGACGGACATGGCTTGGAATTCCCGGAGCAAGGCAGATAAGCGCGCTGATCGCAGCAAAGACGGGTTGTGGATGGCCAAGCCACCGATGCGCCACCCAGAACGCAAAAGCGGCCGCAAGTGCGGCCGCCAATGCACGGGTGAAGGCTGCGCGAACCCGGTCGAGCAGCGTCTTCAACACGATCAGTCTTTCTTGGACGGAACGACGCGCAGCGCCAGTTCGCGAAGCTGCGTCGGCGTTGCCGGCGACGGCGCGTTCATCAGGAGATCCTGCGCCTGCTGGTTCATCGGGAACAGCGTGATTTCGCGCAGGTTCTTCGCGCCGACCAGCAGCATGACGACACGGTCGATGCCGAATGCGCAACCGCCATGCGGAGGCGCGCCGTACTGGAACGCGCGGTAGAGGCCGCCGAAGCGCTCTTCCACGTCGGCTTGGCTGAGGCCAACCTTTTCGAAGGCCTTGACCATCAACTCGGGCGACTGGTTACGGATCGAACCGGAGGCGATTTCGAAGCCGTTGCAGACCGCGTCATACTGGAAAGCCTTGATGGAGAGCGGGTCCTGCCCTTCCAGCGCTTCCATTCCGCCCTGCGGCATCGAGAAGGGGTTGTGGGCGAAATCGATCTTCTTTTCTTCTTCGTTGTATTCGAAGAAGGGAAAGTCGACGATCCAGCACATTTCGAAACGGTCGCGGTCGATCAGGTTCAGTTCGTCGGCGGCGCGGGTGCGCGCTTCACCGGCGAACTTGTAGAACTTGGCGGGATCACCGGCGACGAAGAAGCAGGCGTCGCCCGCCTCAAGGCCGAGCTGCTGGCGAAGCGCCTCGGTGCGTTCCTCGCCAATGTTCTTGGCGAGCGGGCCGGAGCCGCCGACCTTGCCGTCTTCTTCCTTCCAGAAGATGTAACCGAGGCCCGGCTGACCCTGGGACTGGGCCCAGGCGTTCATGCGGTCGCAGAATGCGCGCGAACCGCCGGTCTTGGCCGGAATTGCCCAGACCTGAACCTTCGGGTTGGAGGCGATCATGTTCGCGAAGACCTTGAAACCCGAACCATCGAAGTGCTCGGTCACGGCCTGCATGACGATGGGGTTGCGCAGGTCCGGCTTGTCAGAGCCGTATTTGCGGATCGCTTCATCATAAGGAATGCGCGGCCATTCTTTGGTGACAGGCTTACCTTCGGCAAACTTTTCGAAGACGGCCGTCATCATCGGCTCCATCGTGGTCCAGACATCTTCCTGGGTCACGAAGCTCATTTCGACGTCGAGCTGGTAGAATTCGCCCGGCAGGCGGTCGGCGCGCGGGTCTTCGTCGCGGAAGCACGGCGCGATCTGGAAGTAGCGGTCGAAACCGGCCACCATCAGAAGCTGCTTGTACTGCTGCGGCGCCTGCGGCAGAGCGAAGAACTTGCCTTCATGAATACGCGACGGCACGAGGAAGTCGCGCGCGCCTTCCGGCGAGGAGGCCGTGAGGATCGGCGTCGTATATTCAGCAAAGCCGGCATCGGCCATGCCTGTGCGCATGGCGGAGATGATCTGCGTGCGCTTGACGATGTTCTTGTGCAGCGTTTCGCGGCGCAGGTCGAGGAAGCGGTATTTCAGGCGAACGTCTTCGGGGTAGTCAGGCTCACCGAAGACCGGCAGCGGCAATTCCTTGGCCACGCCGAGAACCTCGATCTCCTGGGCGTAAAGCTCGATCTCGCCGGTCGCCATGCCCTTGTTGACGGTGTCTTCCGAACGCGCCTTGACGAGGCCGTCGATGCGGATGACCCATTCGCCGCGCACGGTTTCGGCAACCTTGAAGGCCGGGCTGTCAGGATCGGCAACCACCTGGGTAATGCCGTAATGGTCGCGAAGGTCGATGAAGAGAACGCCGCCATGATCTCGCACGCGGTGAACCCAACCGGAAAGGCGAACGGTTTCGCCGACGTCGGACTTGCGGAGAGCGGCACAGGTGTGGCTGCGGTAACGATGCATTTTTATATCCTGGAACGTGTCGTGCGCCCGTTGGAGGCCAGATGGGCGGCACTGTCGAAATTTGCCGGAAAAGCGCATGGCCAGCCTGATTTGTCAAGGCAAAGCGCAACAATGTCGCCTTCAGCCTGTCCTTTCCTCTGCCTTCGCTTTAGATAGGACTAATCCAGCCCGCCAAACCGAGTCGGCCCGCAATGAGCCAGATCAGACCTCTTATCCCGCTTCTCGTGACTGCCGGTATCCTCATCGGCGGCAACGGCCTGCAGGGAACCTATATAGCGCTGCGCGGTCTCTCCGAAGGTTTTTCCGCCAGCACCATCGGCCTCATCAGCGCCGCCTATAGCATCGGATTTGCACTCGGCTGCATTTCCGTAACGCGGCTTTTGCGCAAGATCGGGCATATCCGAACCTTTGCGACCATGGCCGCGGTCGCCTCCGCCGCTTCCATCGCCATGCCGCTCATCATCCACCCGCTATTCTGGATGCTGATGCGTTTCGTCATTGGCATTGCGGTCGCCTGTCTTTTTGCGGCTATCGAAAGCTGGATCAACGCGCAGGTCACGAATTCAAATCGGGCGCGCACGCTCTCCATCTATCGTTTCGTCGATCTCGGCTCCGTGACGCTGGCGCAATATGTCATTGCCGTGATGGGTGTCGAAGGTCCGGTGGTGTTTTCGTTAATTGCGATAGCGCTGGTGCTGTCGCTGGTGCCGATCTCGCTTGCCGACAAGTCCAACCCTGCCCCGCCGAAACAGATTCCCTTCGATCTTTTCGCCGTCTGGCGCATCTCCCCGCTTGCGGTCGTCGGTTGCGTGGCGGTTGGCCTCAGCATGGCAGCCTTCCGCAATATCGGGCCTATCTATGCCGAGCAGATCGGCTTTTCCGTTACCGCCATTGCCACCTTCATGAGTGCGGGCATTATCGGCGGGGTCGTGCTGCAATATCCGCTCGGCGTTTATTCCGACCGTTACGACCGGCGCATCATCATTCTCGCCACAACGGCGGGCTCGGTCATCGTCGGCCTGTTTCTCGCATTCTTCGCCGGCACGAATGAATGGAGCAACATCATCGGAGTCTTCATCTTCGGCGCTTTCGCCCTGCCGCTTTATTCATTGAGTTCCGCCCACGGCAACGACCACGCCAAGGAAGGCGAACATGCGATGATGTCGGCTGGACTGTTGTTTTTCTGGTCTGTCGGAGCGACGGTCGGGCCGCTTCTTGCCTCCGTCCTGATCGATCATTTCGGCCCGAAGGCGCTGTTCAGCTATACGGCCGCAATACAGATTGTTTTCATCGCTTACACGATTTACCGGCTGCAGGTGCGCGAAGGCGTACCACTTGAGGAACGGAACTGGCGGTTCAGCTCGCTGTTGCGCACCTCGGCCTATTTCCAGAAGCTCGCCGCCCCCAACCCACCCAAAAAGGATGGGCCGGAGCCCAATCCGCCTGAGAAAAACGATCCTTGAGCCTTGAAAAGCGGGCTTTGTATTGACATGCGCGCGGCAAAGGGAAAGTAAGACGGATAATTTTCACGAGTGGCCATTTGCAATGATTGAAACGACTGCCGCCCTCGCCGAGGCCTGCACGGAACTGGCGAAATCGGAATTCATTACCATCGACACCGAATTTTTGCGGGAAACGACCTTCTGGCCAGAGCTTTGTCTCGTCCAGATGGCGAGCCCTACCCTTGAGGTGCTGGTCGACCCACTCGCCAAGGGCATTGACCTTACGCCGTTGTTCGAACTGATGGCCAATCCAAACGTCGTGAAGGTTTTCCATGCGGCGCGTCAGGATATCGAAATCATCTATCATCTGGGCGGGCTGATACCGCATCCGATCTTCGATACGCAGGTCGCCGCCATGGTCTGCGGTTTCGGCGATTCGATTTCCTACGATCAGCTGGTCCAGAGAATCAAGAATGTGCAGATTGACAAATCCTCGCGCTTTACCGACTGGAGCCGTCGTCCGCTGACCGAAAAGCAGCTGGATTATGCGCTGGCCGACGTGACCCATCTGCGCGATGTCTATCTGGCGCTGAAAGCCCAGCTGGAGCGCGAAGGCCGCTCGCTGTGGCTGACCGAAGAGATGGATATTCTGGAATCGCGCGACACCTATGACATGCACCCCGACGATGCATGGCTGCGGTTGAAGTCGCGTCTGCGAAAGCCGACGGAACTTGCGATCCTCAAATTCATCGCCGCCTGGCGCGAGCGTGAGGCGCGCTCCCGCAACGTGCCGCGGTCGCGTGTCCTCAAGGACGATGCGATCTTCGAAATCGCCCAGCAACAGCCGAAGGACGCCGAGGCGCTGTCGCGGCTTCGCACCATTCCCAAGGGTTGGGAACGGTCCGCCTCCGGCACCGCCATCATCGAAACGGTGAATGCGGCGCTGGCACTGCCGAAAGAAGAGATGCCGAAGGCGCCGCGTCACAGCCACGCACCGGAAGGCTCCGGCGCTGCCGTGGAACTTTTGAAGGTTCTGCTGAAGCTGACGGCGGACAAGCACGGCGTCGCCGCCAAGGTTATCGCCAACAGCGACGATCTGGACAAGATCGCCGCCGAGGGCGAAAAAGCGACCGTGGCGGCGCTGACCGGCTGGCGGCGGGAACTCTTCGGCGATGTGGCCCTGAAGCTCATCAATGGCGAAGTCGCGCTGCGCTTTGCCGGCAAGAAGGTCGAGGCGGTGGAGGTTACGGCAAGCGAGCCATAACGGCCCGCCGCTTTCCACCCCGACGACGACCTCCTCGACCACTATAATCGCGGCCCGAAAGGCATGGGCTGCGGCTGGAGAGGCTGGAAGGAGAACGTCCCTTCACCATTGACTGCGCCACCTGCACCCGCACGGGAGAACGCTGTTCGACCGGGCCTGGATCGACGGCGACCGGCTGCGTTTCGTCGCCTTCCCCGTCAAATGGTCGAAACGCTCGCCGGATGACTGACCGCAATCCCCGCTTGAAACCGCCTATCACAGAACATTCTATTAGGCGTATAAGAGCGGCAACGCCGATTTTGCGGCAACGGCGCAACAGCCGTACCAATCCTTCATGCAACCTTACCGATTGCTCACTTTTTGCGGCGCTTTTTCCACATTAATGTCGCATATGACCTCAACAGAAGCTTCGCACGAAGGGAGCGGCCTGCCCTTCTTTCCCAAGACCAAAGCCTTCCCTTCCCGAGACCCAAGAACCGACATGAGAAAATTGCTGCCCATTCTGGATTACGTGGTGCTCTTCGTTGCCGTGGCCGGCAGCGGCGTGGCATACGCCTTTCTGGAATATGGCGGCGGTGCATTGATCGGCGCGACCTATGCGCTGTTTGCCTGCGCACCCATCCTCGCTTTCGAGCGCGGTTACATCATGCCAGGCCTGTCGCGGCAGGTTAGCGCCCTGCCGACGCCGGCCTATATCGCCGTCGGCCTCGTCATTTATGCCATCCTCGTCTTTTGCGGCTTCGGACTCGGTGGCACGATCCTGTGGTTGAGCGGGATATTTCCAGGTACCTGGAAACGCGCCGTCCATGCCGAGTTGCAGACGCTGATCTTCACCCTCATTGTCTGCGGCATCATCGTCTTCATCATGAGGGTGCGCGAGCTTCTCGGCCGCGATATCTTCATCGACCTCATCCTGGGGCGTTATCGCCGGCCGGTCAGCGAAGACCGCGTCTTCATCTTCATCGATCTCGTCGGCTCCACCTCCTTCGCCGAGACCCATGGCGACCTGAAGGCCCAGGAATTTCTCGGGGAAATCTTTGCAAGCTATGCCGCACCGGTCAGAAAACACGGCGGCGTCATCGACGACTATATCGGCGACGCCGCCATCATCACCTGGCCCTATCACATGGCGATCAGGAGGGCGGCCTGTGTGCGCTGCGTTTTTGACATTCAGGCGACCATTGAGGAAAAACGCGACATATGGCTTTCCCGCTTCGGCGAAGTGCCGCGCCTGCGTTTTGCCATCCATGGCGGGCCTGTCATCACGGCGGAAATCGGCGTCGACCACCACAAGATCACCTATTTCGGCGATACGGTGAACACGACCTCGCGGCTCGAATCGCTGAGCAAGATGCTCGGTCATCCCGTGCTGATTTCTGCCGATCTCGCCCACCAGCTGGTGCTTCCCAAGGGCGTGCGCAGCGAATATCTCGGCGAACATGCGGTAAAAGGCCGTGGCCAGACACTCGGCGTCTGCACACTCAGCCAATATCAGGCCCCCGCCGTATAATTTCATCAAAGCTTCAAACGGCAATCACCTGCCTGTCATGCGGCGACCCTATCGCGTCAATCCAGTCTTCAACAGGTATTGAGAGGGGTCTCCATCATGAAGCACATTCTTTTTGCGTCCTGCGCCATCCTTGCACTCGCCTCCATCTCGCAAGCCGCCGAACAGGAGTTCCCGGCAAAGCTGGTCTCTCACGCCATCCTGCCGGCAAACACCATCATCCCGGCGCCCACGGACGCGCCTGAGCACCTCAAGACCTCCGCCAAGTTCACCACCGCCGACCGCAAGCGCGCGGAAGGTCTCGGCACCGTACCCGGCAAGGACGGCGTGCGCCTGACCGGCCTTTCCATGCCGTTCAACGGCCAGCCGATGCAGGGTTTCTCCGGCATCAAGGCGATGCCCGACGGCAGCTTCTGGAGCCTCTCCGACAATGGCTTCGGTTCCAAGCTCAATTCCAGCGACGCCATGCTGATGCTTCACCACCTGAAGTTCGACTGGGATGCCGGCAAGGTCAACGCGCTGGAAACCGTGTTCCTTTCCGATCCTGACATGAAGGCGCCCTTTCCCATCGTTCTGGAAGGCTCGAGCACGCGTTACCTAACGGGCGCGGATTTCGACGTTGAATCCATTCAGCCGGTTGCCGATGGTTTCTGGGTCGGCGAGGAATTCGGTCCCTACATCCTGAAATTCACCCGCGACGGTAAGCTGACCGACGTCATCTCTACCAAGGCCGGCGACATCGAGGTGAAGTCTCCCGACCATCCCGCCCTTGCCCTGCCCGGCAACCCGACGCAGAAAATGCCCGCTTTCAACCTGAAGCGTTCAGGCGGTTATGAGGGCATGGCGCTCTCCAAGGACGGCTCGAAGCTCTACGGCCTGCTGGAAGGCCCGCTTTACACAGCCGACGGCCAGGTGGAAAAAACCGAAGACGGCGCGACCGCGCTGCGCATCGTCGAACTCGACACCGCCAAGAAGGAATGGACCGGCCGCAGCTGGCTTTATCCCCTGGCGGAAGGCGGCGAGGCAATCGGCGACTTCAACATGCTGGATGACGCGACCGCCCTCGTCATCGAGCGCGACAACGGCGCCGGCACCGCCGACAAGGCCTGCGCCGACCCCAAGGCTCCGGCTGCGGACTGCTTCGCCCGCCCTGCCAAGCTGAAGCGCATCTACAAGATCGAATTCAACGACGCCAATGTCGGCAAGTCCGCCCGCAAGATCGGCTATATAGACCTGATGAAGATCTCCGACCCGGACAACAAGAAGCGTCAGGGCGGCGGCAACGGCTATTACGACATGCCTTTCGTCACTATCGAGAATGTCGACCGTGTCGATGCCAACCATATCATCGTCGGCAACGACAACAACCTGCCCTTCTCGGCCGGTCGGGCTCTGGACAAGGCTGACGACAACGAATTCGTCCTGCTGGAGGTCAAGGACCTGCTGGACGCAAAGTAAGACGAAGGCTGCTGTCACTTGCTTTGACGGCTGCGAATGATCCCGACGGAGCGCCCGGCAGACACAAATGTCTGCTTGGTGCTCCGTTGCTATTTTCCAGAGCTAGAGCAACTCCGGTGAACGCCGGCTCACCTCCATGGCTCTAACTCTTTGTTTTTGCGCATTTTCAGAAGTAAACCGAGCGCACTTCTGCTGAAAATGCTTTAACCGAAACATACGTGTGGAAAAGAAGACGTTTCATGCAGGACCATGCAGAAAGACTTTATTACGCCCTGAAGAAAAGTTGGTCGGGCGAGACGAGCGGCTTCTGGTCGCGGGAAAACCCCGCCAAGGGCCAAGGCAGCGTCACCGCGCTGGTGGTGCAGGATATTCTTGGCGGCGAACTCGCCAAAACCGCCATCAGCGGCACCGAGCATTTTTACAATATCGTTGAAGGCACGCGCTGGGATTTCACCTTTAGCCAGTTCGATGTTCCGGTCGGCTATCAGGACAGGCTTGCCAGCCGCACCGAAGCCATGGCGACAATAACGCCGTTGCAATATGCCTATCTCAGCGCCTGCATCCGCAAGGCGCTCGGGCACGGCTGAGCCGTTTGCAAAGCAACGCCAGCCCATTGCCGTTTCGATCCGCGCATCGCGGCGCGGTGGTCAACCAGTGTGTTGCGTTTCAGGACCATGATTTCAATCTTTCCCGCAAAGCGGACACAATCCATGCGATAATATCGCCAGCAAAATGGTTGCACCGACAGGAGAGACATTCGATGAGTGAGAGTTGCCCGGTTCTGACACCGGCTGAGCGGCAAGTTCAGAACATATTGGAGCGGACGGAAGCAGCGATGATGGCAACCGTTCATGCAGCGCTCGAACATGCCAGCAAAGAGGTCACTGAGGCGTTCCGGGCCGTTGGTTCAGACATGCAGCCGCCGCCCCACGATTATTTTGCCGCTGTCGCCCATCAGCAGCTCTTCCTGATGTTATGCGGGGCCGACCCGAAAACCTTCGAGGGCGGCGACCCCGACATCGCCGGCCACCTCATCCGGAACGCGCAAAACATATCCGACCACTACTGGAAGAAAACGCCTGCCGCGGCAGATGTCCCTGGCAAGTGATACGCTCTGCGTAAGACAGGGCTTCGCGGCACGCGGCGGCACGCGCGATCTGCGTTTCAGAAGGATGCCCGGCCGGACACCTTTTGCCATTCCACGTCACAGCACCTTCATCATCACCGGTTAAGCAGGCGCAAATTCGGAGGCTGGAATGGATTCGACCGCACAGATCAAGCGCCCGAAAATCGCAGAGACCGTCATCCATGCGACGGCGAGCATAAGAGATTCCAATATCGGCGAATGCTGCGAAATTCTGGCTGACACCGCCCTGCACAATGCCGACCTCGGCAATTACTCCTACCTTGGACCCCGTTGCATGGTAGGCGATGCAACGATCGGAAAATTCTGCGCCATCGCCGCAGAGGTCAGAATAGGCGCTCCGAACCATCCCATGGACAGGCCATCCATGCACCGTTTCAGCTATTGCCCTGAATATTATTCTGCGGATGCCGGGCGCGATGACGCCTTTTTCGAGCGGCGCAAGGCGGATCGCGCCATCATCGGTCACGATGTCTGGATCGGTCACGGCGTTATCGTCTTGCCAGGTGTCACGGTTGGAGACGGCGCAGTGCTCGCCGCCGGCGCGGTCGTCACCAAAGATGTGCCGCCCTACACCATCGTCGGCGGCGTTCCCGCGAAGATCATTCGCGAACGATTTTCGCGATCCATCGCGGAAAAGCTGTCTTCAATCGCATGGTGGGACTGGCCATTCGAAACAATCATGGCGCGGCTTTCCGACTTTCAGTCGAGCGACATAGAAGCATTTTGCGAGCGCTGGTCATAGCGAACACAAGAACCGTTCCTGTCACAAAACGGAAACATCGCCGTTCGTTACTCGAACACGAAGGCCAGCCGCTTGCCCGTCAGCTTCGCCAATTGCTGCAGGCGGCCATCCAGTCGCTCGCCGGCGAAATCGCAATAATCGTGCGGCACGACGAATTCCAGATCGAGATCGGGGTTGCCGGATTTGCGAAATTTCAGGTGGTCGACGACGCCCGGCATCGAGGCCGAGAAGAGGTAAACGACGCGGAGCAGGCCGCCCAGCAGCTTGCCGAGTTCCTGCAACCGGTCTCCCGCCATGGCTGCGAGCGGCTGCGTGGTGCCGTTGTCGTTCAGACCTTCGAAGCGATAATAATTGGCGAGCGCAATATAGGCGCGGCCGGGATGGGTGATCGCCACGAAGGAGGAATGGGCGATGATGTTGAGTGCCTGCAATCCGCGATAATCGGGATGGGCGCGCCAGCTGATATCGGCCAGCAGGCAGGCCGCCTGCCGGTAGCGACTTTCCTCTTCCGTCTCTTCGATACCGAAGACAGGAAAGGTCCGGCCGCTCCAATCCGCCAGTTCGCGTGCATGTTCGGGCGAGCGGGCGCGCAGAATGGCAAGCTCATCCGCCGCAACCAGCAGCGGATCAGAATTCCGCTCTTCTTCCGTCAGCAGCGAATAAAGATACCCTTCACGCACGCCCTGCGCTGAGAAGGCGATCTTGGCCGGCTTCATCGCTCTCAGAACTTCCCGCATGGCGATGGCACCGAAGGGAAGAAGCGAGCGGCGGTTCTTGGAAACCGCCTGCCAGGCCGGATCCTTGCTATCCCGGGAGACGATGACTTCTTCCAGAAAATTCAGCATTTCCGCCAGCGGCAATTCATATCCCTGCATCATGTGCAGCGGATAGCCCGATATCTCCATGTGCAGCTTGGCGATGTTTCGCCATGTGCCGCCCACCGCGTAAAAGGTGCGCCCCTCACCCGCCGCCAGAAGTTTGGCGAAGGATTTGACGTGTTTTCTGGCAATCGTCGCCGCTTTTTCCAACGAACCGTCCGACTGCTCCGACAGCCGCAGACCGCCGAGCGGCAGGGTGATGCCCTCGCCGCAGTTCTTACCCTTGATGTCGATGAGTTCGAGCGAACCGCCGCCGAGGTCGCCGGCGATACCGTCTGGATCATGGAAACCGCTGATCACGCCATAGGCGGAATAAAGCGCTTCCTTTTCACCCGACAGGACCTCAATCTCGCAGCCGAGGATGGCTTCAGCCTCACGGATAAAATCTGGACCATTTTCCGCCTCACGCGCGGCCGCCGTCGCCAGCACATAAAGCTGTTGCGCCTGGGCCTGCTCGGAAAGCGCATGGAAGCGCCTCAGCGCCATCAAAGCGCGGGTGACGCCCTCCTCATGCATGCGCCCCGTCAGCGCCAGTCCTTTGCCAAGGCCGCACAGGACCTTTTCGTTGAACAGCACGGCGGGCGCGCGGGAAAGACCTTCATATACGACGAGACGAACGGAGTTCGAACCAATATCTATGACGGAAACGGGGGCGAGGCCGGTCAGCCGCCCCTGTGCTTCTGATCGAGTCATTCAGCCTGTTTCTTGCGGGACGAAATCAACCCGGCAATCAATTTGGGCGCACTGGATTTCAAGGCTTCACCACGTCCGGAAAGGCTGGGATTGGTCATGAAATAGTGCTGCGCGTTGAACGGTTCTTCGCCTTTACGCACCTCGATGCGCCTCGACGTTCCGTCCGCAAGTATCTCGTAGCTCTGTTGGTTGTCAATGAGATTGCCCAGCATAATCTGTGAAAGAACCTGCTCATGCACGGTGGGGTTGGTGAGCGGAACCAGCGTTTCCACACGGCGGTCAAGGTTGCGCGGCATCATGTCGGCCGAGCCGATATAGACCAGCGCCTTGTCGGACGGCAGGCCAAAACCATTGCCGAAGCAGAAAATGCGGCTGTGCTCGAGGAAGCGGCCGACGATGGATTTGACGCGGATATTGTCCGACAGGCCCGACACCTGCGGGCGCAGGCAGCAGATGCCGCGCACGACGAGGTCGATCTCCACGCCAGCCGCGCTGGCGCGGTAAAGCGCATCGATGATTTCAGGATCGACCAGCGAATTCATCTTCATCCAGATCGCCGCCGGCGCGCCGCGCTTGGCATGCTCGATCTCTTCGTTGATGTGCTTCACGATGCGGGCGCGCAGCGTATAGGGCGAAACGGCCAGCTTCATGCCCTCTTCCGGTTCGCCGTAACCCGTGATGAAGTTGAAGATGTTCGCCATGTCATGGGCGATCTTCGGGTTGCATGTGAAGAAGGACAGGTCGGTGTAGATCTTGGCGGTGATCGGGTGATAATTGCCGGTGCCGAGATGGCAATAGGTTCTGAGCTTGCCGTCCTCGCGGCGCACAACCATCGACATCTTGGCGTGGGTCTTGAGTTCGATGAAGCCGAAGACGACCTGCACGCCGGCGCGCTCCAGATCGCGCGCCCAGCGGATATTCGCCTCTTCGTCGAAACGCGCCTTCAGCTCGACCAGCGCAGTGACAGATTTGCCGGCTTCGGCCGCGTCGATCAGCGCGCGAACGATCGGGCTGTCGTTGGAGGTGCGGTAGAGCGTCTGCTTGATGGCAAGCACTTCGGGGTCGCGCGCCGCTTGCAGCAGAAACTGGACGACGACGTCGAAGCTCTCATAGGGATGGTGAACCACCATGTCCTTTTCGCGGATGGCGGCAAGGCAATCGCCGGCATGTTCGCGCACGCGCTCCGGGAAACGCGCGTTGTAAGGTTCGAATTTCAGGTCGTCGCGCGGCGCGCGCACGATTTCCGAAATGGTGTTGAGCGCGAGAAGACCGGGCAGAACGGCGACGCGGTTATCCGGTACGCCAAGCTCATGCACCACGAACTGGCGCAGCGACTGCGGCATTTCGCTATCGGTCTCGATGCGGATGACGGAACCGCGGCGGCGGCGCTTCAGCGCGCTTTCGAAAAAGCGGACCAGATCTTCCGCCTCTTCCTCCACCTCGATATCGCTGTCACGGATGATACGGAACGTGCCAAAGCCCCGGACGCTATAGCCGGGATAAAGCCGGTGGATGAACAGGCCGACCACATCTTCAAGCGTGATGTAGCGGATGGCGTTCTTGTCGTCCGGCAGGCGCACGAAACGGTCGAGCGCGGGCGGCAGACGCAGGAGCGCCGTCATCGGCTCGCGGCCGTTGACGCTGTCAAGCTGCAGGCCCATGGAAAAGCCGAGATTGGGAATGAAGGGGAACGGGTGCGCCGGGTCGATGGAGAGCGGCGTCAGAACGGGGAACATGCGTTCCTCGAACTCCGTTTCCAGCCAGATGCGGTCGGCGTCCGAAAGTGCGGCGGGGCGCACGATGAAAATTTCTTCTTTGGCGAGATATTGCTGCAAAACAGCGAGCGATGCCTGCTGCTCCATCTGCAGATTATCGATTTCCTTCAGAATATCTTCGAGCTGCTCGGCCGGCGTCTTGCCGTCAGGCGTCCTGACGGTGATCTTCTGGCGTACCTGCCCTTCAAGGCCGGCGACGCGGACCATGAAAAATTCATCGAGGTTGGCGGCCGAGATGGACAGGAAACGCAGCCGCTCAAGCAGCGGATGATCCGTGTTCAGCGTTTCCTCGAGAACGCGGCGATTGAACTGGAGCCAGGAGAATTCGCGGTTGATGAAACGCGCCGGGCTGTCCCAGAGGTTCTCGCCCTCAGCCACAGGCTGAACCTTGTTGAAGTCTTCCTGCGCGATAGCGTCCATGCCCTGTTCCGTCCCCTGACCGATTTCCGTCCCGTGATCCTGCTGCATCGCGTGATCGTCCTTCTTGCCCGTATAACAGTTTGACGACGGAACTGTGACAGTCAATCGACGTCCAGTCCGCTGCCCGCCGTTGCGTTGTCCATCGCATTGAGGACTTCCGCCACCAGCGGACGGGTAATTCTCGTTCCACGCGCGAGCGCCAGACGGTCGATCCGATCCACGATCGTCTGCGCCGTGTCGAGCGAACGCTCCATCCTATTGACGATGTAACCTATGAGTTTGTCATCCATGTAAAGCTGCCGGTCGGCAAAGAGTTTCACCAGCACCTGCGCCAGCAGCCCTTCGTCCGGCTCGCCGGTTTCCACCACCGTTACCGCTTTGAGGCGCGAGCGCAGATCCGGCAGCGTCACCGGCCATGCGGCGGGCCATTGCCGGCTGGTCATCAAAAGCGTCGTGCCGTGCTGGCGAACGCTGTTGATGACATGGAAAAGTTCGGTCTCGTTAAAACCGCGCCGGTCGGCGTCCTCGAAAAGAACCGGTCCCGTTTCGGCAGCACGCGCGGCATCAGAGCCAGCTTCAGGGTGAATGTCGCGCGCGTCGCTGATATTTTTCCAGATATTGGCAAGATGGGATTTGCCCGAACCCGGCGGCCCGGCCAGCACCACGACGGGCGAGCGCCAGTTCGGCCATTCATCAATAAGGCTGACGGCAGCCGCGAGCGAGGCGGAGACGAGGAGATCATCCCTGCCGGAGGCGGACTGGTGCGAGAATGCGAGCGGCAGCTGCTCGGCCTTCGACCGGGCGTTGTCGGTTTTGATTTGGTCAGTCATCGTCAGCTCTGAGAGTCAACCTTGCCGGAGGACGTTTCCCCTTCTTCAAGGGCGGGGTTTGTGTCCCAGGGAAGGTTGGCGGCATGCCCGTGGTAAAGATCGCTTTCAAGATACCGCGACAAGGCGAAGCGGACAAGCACACCGACCGCCGCCGCCGCCGGCACCGCCACGAGAAGCCCGACGAAACCGAAAAGCGCACCGAAGGCGAAAAGGGCGAACATGAGCCAGACCGGATGCAGGCCAACGCTTTTGCCGACAAGCTTCGGTTGCAGGATATTTCCTTCGATAAACTGCCCGGAAAAGAACACGACGAGCGTCAGAAACACATAGATGTAATCCGGCCAGAACTGCACGATGGCGACGCCGACGGCAAGGATGAGGCCGACCATGGAGCCGATATAGGGAATGAAGCTGATGAGGCCGGAGAAAAGGCCGATCAGCAGGCCGAAATTCAAGCCCACCAGCGACAGGCCGACGGCATAATAAACGCCGAGAATGATGCAGAGCGACCCCTGCCCGCGCACGAAACCGGCAATGGTCTTATCCATGTCGCGGGCGATCTGGCGGACGGTATGGACATAATCGCGCGGTATCCAGCTATCGACCTTATCGATCATCCGGTCCCAGTCGAGCAGCAGATAGAAGGCGACCACGGGCGTGACGACCAGCAGCGACACGACATCGACCAGCGATTTGCCGGAATTCCATATCTGCGTCAAAAGCGTGCCGATGAAACCCGCGCCTTCGGTCAAAAGCTTTGAAAAATTCTCCTTCACGGCGTCAATCTGGCTGCTCACCCAATCCGGCAGGAGATTGGTGTCGGCGCCGGCGATCAGTTGCTGCAGCGAGGAGATATATTGCGGGATGCGCGTGATGAATTCCGAGGCCTGGGCGGCGATCAGGGGAATGATGATGATGAGCGACAGCGCGAAGATCAGCACGAAGGAGACGAGAATGACGACGGTGGCCATCAGCCGGCTCAAGCCGCGCCGCTCCAGCCAGTCGGCAACCGGGTCGAGGAAATAGGCGAGCGCCATGCCCGCCACGAAAGGCAGGAGAATGGAACTGAAGACCATCAGGAAAAGGATAAATACGGCAAGTACGCCGATCCAGAAAAACACCTGCCGGCGCAGGCTCGTCCCGCTTACATGTGGTTGCATCCGTTCATCCTTTATCGCCGCACCGTCACCGCCCATGATGGAGATAGGATGCGCATATGCACATGGTCAAGACGGCGCTTTCACGCGCCGACTGAAGGAGACTGCCCGTACAGCAGCAAAATCCCTCATTTCCGGCCATCCCTCGCAACGGCAGGTTGACCGGCGGTAAATATTAGACAACTATCAAATATTGCCGGGAGAGCCAGCGGCGCTCTTTCGTATCCGGCGACCGGGGGCACGATGCAGAACAGCAGCGAAAATGGCATCGCGGAATATAATGCCGGTCTCTTCGATAATCCCGAAGTTGCCGAATGGTATGACAACCAGCAGCTTTACCCGGCCGAACGCATCATTCTCGATCAGTTCCGCCATGCCTATGCGGGCAAGCGGCTGCTTGACCTCGGCGTCGGCACCGGACGAACGACGAAGCCGCTTCTGCCGCTGGTGGAAGATTATATCGGCATTGACCGTTCGCAGCCGATGCTTGCGCTGGCGCGGCGCAATTTTCCCGCCGCCACGTTTCTCGACATGGATGTGCGGGCGATCGGCCAGTTCGGCGCGGAGCGTTTCGATTGCGTGCTCGGCGCGCTCGCAATTTTAAGCGCCTTCGATCATGAGGACCGGCTTGCCATCATCCATGCCGTGCGAAGCATTCTCGCACCCGGCGGATATTTCATCTTTTCGTTTCACAATCGCGAATGGAAGCGGGCCGGCGGCATGCCGCTGCACCGACGTTCCTGGCACCCGCGCGAGGTGGTGAATTCGCTGCATCCGCAAAGCTGGATCAACTATCTGCGCCTGCAACCTTCGACACGGCGAACACCGGAATACGCCATTCTCGCGGATCAGGCGCACCGCTGGAGCGGCTTGTTTTATTTCATCGACCTTGCCGCCCAGACCCGCCAGTTGCAGGATGCGGGCTTCGAGGTGGTCGCCCGTTATGGCGAGAACGGACGACAGATCGAGAAAAATTCCGATACGTCCAATGACGGCCTGCTCAATCTCGTCTGTCGCGTCGCGCAGCAGCCATCGTGAGCACCCAATCCGGCTAGCACCGCCAAAGCCGTTAAAAACCGGAGCTTTTGCCACTCAAACCCTTGCATCAGGCCCCGTCCCGTGCGAATGGCGACGCCAAAGGAACCAGCGGAGACGAGAGCCATGAGCCAGTCGGGCAAGAACGGTCTTACCTATAGCGATGCGGGTGTGGATATCGACGCCGGCAACCTGATGGTCGAGAAGATCAAACCGGCGGTGCGCTCCACGCGGCGTCCCGGTGCGGATGGCGAAATCGGCGGCTTCGGCGGCCTGTTCGATCTGAAGGCGGCTGGCTTCACCGATCCGGTTCTGGTGGCCGCCAATGACGGCGTCGGAACCAAGCTGAAGATCGCCATCGATGCTGACTACCACGACACCGTCGGTATCGACCTCGTCGCCATGTGCGTCAACGACCTTGTCGTCCAGGGCGCAGAGCCGCTGTTCTTCCTCGATTATTTCGCCACCGGCAAGCTCGATCCCGACCAGGGTGCCGCCATCGTTTCCGGCATCGCCGCCGGTTGCCGCGAATCCGGCTGTGCGCTGATCGGCGGTGAAACCGCTGAAATGCCCGGCATGTATTCCGATGGCGATTACGATCTCGCCGGCTTTGCCGTGGGTGCAGCCGAACGCGGCCAGCTTCTGCCGGCCGGCGACATTTCCGAAGGCGACGTCATTCTCGGCCTCTCCTCTTCCGGCGTTCACTCCAACGGCTTTTCGCTGGTGCGCAAGATCGTGTCGATTTCCGGTCTCGACTGGAGCGCGCCTGCCCCCTTCGCCGACGGCAAGAAGCTCGGCGAAGCGCTGCTGACACCGACCCGCATCTATGTGAAGCCGCTTTTGAAGGCGATCCGCGAAACCGGCGCACTGAAGGCGCTGGCACATATTACCGGCGGCGGTTTTCCGGAGAATATTCCGCGCGTTCTGCCAAAGCATCTCGCCGCCGAAATCGATCTCGGCGCGATCAAGCTTCCCGCTGTCTTCTCCTGGCTCGCGAAAACCGGCGGTGTTGAAGCCAATGAAATGCTGCGTACCTTCAATTGCGGCGTCGGCATGATCGTCGTCGTTTCGGCTGAAAATGCCGAAAAGGTCACGGAGGTTCTGACCGCCGAAGGCGAAATCGTTTTCCCGCTCGGCCGCATGGTCGCCCGCGAAGAAGGCGCGCATGGCACCATCTACAAGGGCGCTCTCGGCCTATGATGAGCGCCGCCTTCCCGTCCGGCCGCAAACGCGTCGTCGTTTTCATTTCCGGCAGCGGCTCCAATATGGTGTCGCTGGCCAAGGCCTGTCAGGCGGCGGATTTTCCGGCGGAAATAGTCTGCGTGATCTCGGACAAGGCGTCTGCGGGCGGGCTGCAAAAGGCACGCGATCTCGGTATTCCGACGCTGGTCTTCGAGCGCAAGACTTATCCCAGCAAGGCCGAGCACGAAGGCGCCATTCTGGCGGCACTTGGCGAGATTGCGCCTGATATCATCTGCCTTGCCGGTTACATGCGGCTGATATCTGGGGATTTCATTGCCCCCTATGAAGGCCGCATCATCAATATCCACCCTTCCCTGCTGCCGCTTTTCCCCGGCCTGCACACCCATCAGCGTGCCATCGACAGTGGTATGAAAATTTCCGGCTGCACCGTGCATTTCGTCACCGAAGGCATGGATGAAGGCCCGACCATCGCGCAAGGCGCGGTGCCGGTGCTTTCCGACGATACGGCCGATACGCTTGCGGCACGCATTCTAACCGTCGAGCACCAGCTCTACCCACTGGCGTTGAAGCGGCTTGCCGAAGGCAAGGTTCGAATGGAAGACAGCAAGACTATATTCGCTGACGACGAGATTAAATCCGAACCTCAAAGCCTGATATCCGTCTTGTAACTTATTTATTACTAAATTACAAAATTCTTAATATTGTAATTTATGCCGAATAAACCGATTATTTACCATAATCATCTTTAATGGCATCAACGGCCTTTCATTTCAGGCTCTCCGGTCATTCAGGAGCGATTATGCCATTTTCGAGATTTTCACTGCCGCTCTCGGCCGCCTTGGCCATCAGCACGACCGTGCCAGCAATGGCGGAACCGGGCGGCATTACCGCCTCGCTGGATGCAGGCGTTCTTAACATCAAGGCCACCGAGACTCTCTACAGCGGAAGCCATAAAAACAGTCAACTCGACTGGAAAACGACGAATGCTATGGCCCTGCGCGGATCGCTCGGCCTGGAGCTCTCGCCCGACTGGCGGATCAAGACGGAAGGGCGAATCGGCTTTGCCGGTGACGGCTACATGACCGATTATGACTGGCTGTATCCTTATTATAAAGATACGTCCAAGGAAGGATGGAGCCACCGCTCGCAGCATGGTGACACCCGACTTGATCATTACCTGGCCGGAAGCATCGAACTGAACAGAACTCTCCTGGAGGACCCGCTGCAACATCTCAGCGCGGGTATAGGCTTTCGTTACACAGACGTACAATGGTCGTCATATGGCGGGAGTTACATCTATAGCTCGCGCGGCTTTCGAAATTACGTCGGGGATTTTGGCAACGGTGAAAAGGCGATTACCTACCGGCAGCAAATCCCCGTATTTTACGGCAACCTGACCGGCGGACGCAAATTCGGCAACTGGTCGCTGAACGCCGGAGTGGAAGGGGGCGCAATGGTCTATGCCAAGGCAACCGACGACCATTGGATGCGCTCCATCCGCTTCACCGATAAATTCGATATTGGCGGCATGTTCGGGGCAAAAGCTGGCATCGCTTATGACCTGACCGAGAATGCCTCAATCTATCTGGATGGCGCTTACGAATATACGAGCTTCGGCAGGGGTGACAAAACCGCGACATCCTTCGGAAGCGGCAGCGGTACGGTTTACAGCAATGCCGGCGGCGGCGACATGCAGTCGCTTTTCGTGGGAATGGGCGTCAAGGGACGGTTCTAGCATGCGGTAACTTTGAGACGGAAGAGCAGCATAGAGCGCTCGCTGATGGTCAGCCGACATCACCGCATATTGGTGAGACGCGCGCCGTATCGTCGCTCCCATGAAAAGCCGCGTTCGGGCGATGATTGACTTCTTATTTTCATCGGCGTTACTTTATAGTTGCTAAGTAATCTTTTTCAGAAATTATTATTCAAGTTATTCTCACTAAAAAAATTTGGCGATTTATGATGAAATCAATTTGTATTGTTTCCGCTTTTTACGTGACAGCATTCTCCATCTCCTCCGCGATGCTGGCTCCGGTATTTGCAACCGAGAAATTTGCGACCAAGGCTGAATTCATCACAGCCACCGCCGGAAAGACGCTCACAACGAAGACCAAGAAAGGTGATACTTTTACGGCTACTTATGACGCCAATGGCAAGGGCAAGTTTTCCATCGAAGGCAAAACCTCGGGCGACCTCAGTTGGACGTTCAAGAACGATACCTTGTGTTCCGAATTCAAGTCGATGAAATTCAAGGAATGCAACAAAGTCGTCGTGGGCAGTGGAACGGAACTGAAATTTCTGGACGCGAAGACCGGTAGCCTCAACAACACTTACAGCGTTAAATAGGCTAACTTGTCCGCATCTTTAAGGGTCGGCGCCGATCAGCTCTTGTTTAGGAGGCCGCGATTTAACATCGCCCACTGCAGCAGAATGATCGTCTTGGAGTCGGTGATTTCACCCGATGCGATCATTCCGAAGGCTTCATCCAGCCCATAGGTCAGAACCTCCAGATCCTCGCCTTCGTCCTCCAGCCCGCCGCCGTTGCCGGCCTGCACGTCGAGGTCGATGCGCGCGACGAAGAGGCTGACCTTCTCCGTCAGCGTGCCGGGGCTGGCATACATATCAAACAGATAATCGACCTTTTCGACAGCGTAGCCGGATTCCTCCATCGCCTCGCGGCGAATGGCATCGGAGGCATCGTCGTCATCGAGAAGCCCTGCCGGCACCTCGATCATGAAGCTCGGATCGCCGTTCACGAAAGCGGCAGGGCGGAACTGGCGCACCATCACCACGCTGTCGCGCTTCGGGTCATAAAGGAGAATGGCAGCCGCGCTGCCGTGGTCGTGGACTTCCCGGACGATGCGGATGGTTTTGCCATCCGGCATGCGCTGGTCGAAAACGAGCTTCTGCATGTGCACAAAGCCCTTCCAGACGGTTTCCTTTTCCACCAGCCGGATTCTGCCGGCATCCGCGTCTGCCGGAATGTTTTTCGCCTGCGTCTGTGTCACCGGATATGTCCTTGCCTGTCGTGGGAGTTCAGCCTGCCCGTGTTGCGGCGCAATATCAAGCCTCGCGGCTCTCATCGTCGCGGTGGAGCCAAACCTTGTTGTCGTGGAATGCCGCGCCGCCATAAGGTGCAACGGCATCGGCGCCGGTCAGAACATTGATGCCCTCGCCGTCCAGATGCGCCTTGTTCGGCCACAGCCCTTCGGCAATCAGCACACCCGGCCTTGCGCCCTCCACGATCTTCGCATGGAGGCGGACCTCGCCGCGTGTATTGCCGATGCGGACGATATCGCCATCCGCAATATCGTTGCGGGCCGCATCCTCGGGACAGACCATCAATTCCGGACGACCTTCCTTCTGCACGGAAGTTTTGGTTTCCGCGAAAGTGGAATTCAGGAAGTTGCGCGCCGGTGACGTCGCCAGCCGGAAGGGATAGTCCGCATCCGCAACCTCGATGACATCGACCTGATCCGGAAATTTCGGAAACTCGGACACCGGTCCCATGACACCGATGTTTTTCGGGGGCTTGTTGGGAGAAGGCCCCGTTGCCCAGTCGGGACTGAAACGGAATTTGCCGTCGCCATAACCAAAGCCCTCCAGATAATGCGCGACCTCGAAAGGCGGCTGCGCATCGATCCACTTCTCTTCGGCCAAAGTTTCAAAATCGCCCCAGCCGCTGATTTTCAGCATACGGTCCACATGGTCGCGAGCCGAAAGGCCGAAGCCCGGCATATGGTCGACACCGAGGCGTTTTGCCAGTTCTTCGATGACGAAGAGATTGGTGCGCACCGTTTCCGGCGGCTCCACCAGCTTCGGGCCGAGTAGGATATGGTTCTGGCCGCCAGCGCGGTAGATGTCGTCATGCTCGAGAAACATGGTGGCGGGAAGCACGATATCGGCCAAATCGGCCGTCTCCGTCATGAACTGCTCGTGCACCGCGACGAAGAGATCGTCACGCAGAAAGCCCTGCTTCACCAGCCGCTGTTCGGGCGCGACATTGACGGGATTGGTGTTCTGGATGAGCAGCGCCGTTACCGGGCCGCCATGGCGCAGCGCTTCTGCGTCCCCTGTCAGTACGCGGCCGATCTGCGACTGGTCGAGCTGGCGCACGTCGGGGTCAGCATAGGCCGTTCCCATCAGCTCCGCCTTGTTGAGACGGAAGATATCACCATTATTGTGGAACGCACCGCCGCCCTCATATTGCCAGGAGCCGAGAACCGTGGCGATGGAAAGCGCCGCATGCATGGCGATCGCACCGTTGCGCTGGCGGGCAAAACCATATCCCAGCCGGAAAAATGTCTTCTTCGTCGTGCCGACAAGCCGCGCGAAAGCCTCGATCTCATCAACGGAAAGACCCGTGATCTCGGATGCCCATTGCGGCGTCTTCGACTTCAGATGTGCTTCAAGCCCGTCTGGATCGTCGGCGAAACGCGTCATGTAATCGCGGTCGGCATAACCGTCGCGGAAGGCGATGTGCATGACGGCGCAGGCAAGTGCGGCATCCGTGCCGGGGCGCACGACGATGCGCATATCCGCCTGTTTCATGGTCGGATTGTCATAGATATCGACAACGACGATCTTCGCGCCGCGTTCTTTTCGGGCTTTCACCGCATGGGTCATGACGTTGACCTGCGTGGCCACCGCATTGGTACCCCAGATGACGACGACATCGGCCTTGGCGATCTCGCGCGGATCGGGGCCGCGCAAGGCGCCGGTGCCCATCACATAGCCGGTCCAGGCCATGTTGGTGCAGATCGAACCGAAAAAGCCGGAATATTTCTTGGCGTGGCGCAGGCGCTCGATGGAATCGCGCTGCACCTGCCCCATCGTGCCGGCGTAAAAATAGGGCCAGATGGCCTCGGCACCGTGCCGGGCTTCGGCTTTGACGAAAGCGTCGGCCACCTCGTCCAGCGCCGCTTCCCAGGAAATCTCCTGCCAGTCGCCGGCCCCTTTTGCACCCTTGCGGCGCTTCGGCGTCAGCAGACGGCCGGGATGGTAGATGCGCTCGGAATAACGCGCCACCTTGGCGCAGATGACGCCGGCGGTATATGTATTGGCATTGGCGCCGCGCACACGGCCGATGCGGCCATCGGCATTGATATCGACCTCCAACGCGCAGGCGCTCGGACAGTCATGCGGGCAGACCGTGTGTCCGATACGGACTTCGGCCTTCGGGGCGGCTTTTTCAGCGGAAATCGGGGTCGCAACGTTCATGTCTTTTGTATATTGCATCAACGATGCGGCAAAAAGGCCGAAGTGACGTCCATCAAGAATATTCATCCTGGCCATCCGTCCGGGTAAACGGCAAGCGAGACACATCCATGAACTACCGCCACATCTATCACGCCGGCAATTTCGCGGATGTCCTCAAACATGCCGTTCTTGCCCGCCTCGTGCGTTACCTCCAGAACAAGGACAAGGCGTTTCGGGTGCTGGACACCCATGCCGGCATCGGGCTTTACGA
This sequence comes from Agrobacterium sp. 22-209-1, assembly GCF_053522485.1. Taxonomy (NCBI): domain Bacteria; kingdom Pseudomonadati; phylum Pseudomonadota; class Alphaproteobacteria; order Hyphomicrobiales; family Rhizobiaceae; genus Agrobacterium; species Agrobacterium sp. 22-209-1. The sequence continues at coordinate 626,591 of NZ_JBNWCH010000002.1, read as the reverse complement.
CCTCACCTCGGAAGAGGCACAAAAAACCGGCGAATGGCAGACCGGCATCGGCAAGCTGATGGAAGCCGACCTGCCCGCACCCATCGCCGCATTGCTGGAACCCTATCTTGCCGCCGTGAAGGAATTGAACCCGGAAGGCGGCGTGAAATTTTATCCCGGTTCGCCGAAACTCGCACGTATTCTGTTTCGCCCGCAGGACCGGCTTTCGGCCATGGAACTGCACCCGGATGACAGCCGGGCGCTCGCACGCCTGTTCGAGGGGGACTATCAGGTGCGTGTCACCGAGCTGGATGGCTGGCTGTCGCTCGGCGCGCATCTGCCGCCGAAGGAAAAGCGAGGCCTGATCCTCGTCGATCCGCCCTTCGAGCTTGAGAATGAATATCAGCGTCTGGCAGATGGTCTGAACAAGGCCTATCGGCGTTTTTCCACCGGCACCTATTGCCTGTGGTATCCCTTAAAGAAAGGCGCGCCGATCAAGGATTTCCACGAGCGGCTGCAATCCTTCGATATTCCCAAGATGCTGTGCGCGGAACTTTCCGTCAAAAGCGACCGGCTGGATGGCCTCAGCGGCTCCGGCCTCATCATCGTCAACCCGCCCTATACGCTGAAGGAAGAGCTGCACACGTTGCTGCCCTACCTGAAGACGACGCTGGCGCAGGACAGGTTCGCTTCGCAGCGCGCCTTCTGGCTGCGCGGCGAGGAAAAATCGGAAGATAATTGAGGGGCTATCTCAGCCCTTCCCGCCTCTGCGCCTGCGCAAGCTGCGACCGTTCGAAGAACAGGATCACGAACAGGGCCATGATGAAGGGAATAATGAGGTAGAACAGGCGGAAGACCAGAAGCGCCGCGATGACGTCCGCGGGGTTCATGTCCGGTAGGCCGGTGACGAAGACCAGTTCCAGCACCCCCAGTCCGCCCGGGGCGTGCGAGATGAGCGCCGCCGAGAAGGAAACCAGAAATATGCCGAGAATAACCATATAACCGGGATTTCCGGCTTCCGGCAGCGCGAAATAGATGATGCCGGCCGCGCCGATCAGTTCGATCGGGCCAATGACGAGCTGCTGCGCAACAAGCTTCGGTGCGGGGTAAGGCAGCACGAAGGAGCCGATTTTAAGAGGCTTCAGCCTGAGCAGGCTGCCGAGAACATAAAGGCTGACGAATAGCAGCAGCACGACGCCTGTCGTGGTGGAGGCTTCGACCGGCAAAATGCCGGTGAACCGTTCGGTGATGTCAGGCTCGTAAAGCAGCACCAGCCCGATCAGCATGATCGTGCCGATGAGAAAGGTGAACGAGCAGAGGCCGACGAGCACGCCCACTTCCGCCACACTCAGCCCCTTGGACGTATAGGCCCGATATCGCACCACGGCACCCGAGAATACCGAGGCCCCGACATTGTGGGAAAGCGCATAGGTGGTGAAAGAGGTAAGCGTGATGAAGAACCAGTTCACCTTGCGGCCAAGATGCTGCAACGCGATACGGTCGTAACCGGCGAGCGCGGCATAGGCCAGCAAGGTTGCAAGGCCCGAACACAGCCAGTCCCGCACGCGAATGGCTTTCAGGCTGTCCCAGAGATCATCGAGCGACAGCCCGCGCAGTTCGTGAAAAAGCAACCATGCGGAAAAACCGATCGTCGCAAAGCCAACGACAGGCCAGATATATTTCTTGAATTTCATGCGGTCATGCCCGCCAATTTCCCCCAGCTTCACCCCGCCCCGTTCCGTCTTTTGCGGAAGATTCGTTTGACTTTATTCGTTATGCGGCAAAGCTTTCAACCTTTTCATCAAAGATTGGCGGTTTGCCCCGTTCACAAGTTGATGTAAGACCGGATCGTCGCCCGCCGGCGATGTGAGGTCGTCCACTTTCCGGAGAACGTACACGGAATGAAGCGTTATGCCGGTTTCATCGCCCTGGGCCTTCTATCGCTCGCCGCGTTATGGTTCGCGCGGGGAAATCCGGTGCCGACCAGCCCCGCCAGCAACCGGCAGACACAATCCCAATCGCAAACCGCCGGCAATTCCCGGCCGGACGCTCCAGGGCGCGAAGTTTTCCAACAGGCGACAGGTAAAAACCCTGCGCCCCGCGGAGACGGGTTCGATTTTTACGTGCTGTCGCTCTCCTGGTCACCGGCATTCTGCGCCAGCTCCGAAGGCTCGGGCAACCGCCAGCAATGCGGCAGCGACAGGCGTTACGGTTTCGTGGTGCATGGGCTGTGGCCACAGAACGAAAACGGCTACCCTGAATTCTGTCGAAGCGGCGAACCCGACCGTGTTCCGGACGCGATCGGCCGCCCGCTGTTCGACATCATGCCGTCCATGGGCCTGATCGGCCACCAGTGGCGCAAGCACGGTTCCTGCTCCGGCCTGTCGCAGCGAGACTATTTTTCGGCGACACGAGCCGCCTTCGAAGCCATCCGGCTGCCGGAAAAGATCGCCTCGGGCGCCGAGGCCACCACTCTCTCCGCCGACGCCATAGAAACCGCCTTCACCGACGCCAATCCCGGCCTGTCGAAACGCGGCATCTCCATCAGTTGCGACGGCAGGCGCCTTGAGGAAGTGCGCATCTGCCTTAACAGAGACATGACATTCCGCGACTGCCCCGAGCTTGACCGCAAGGGCTGCCGCGCCAACACCACGGAAATCATCCCCATTCGCTAGCGCGCATCGGATATTCCCTGTTGCGTTCTTCTACATACTTTCCAGACATAAAACCGCTATGCAGTCTTATAGACTAATCCAGTCCACAGACGACAACCCACAGGACCCGACCATGGAACTGCTCTACTCGCCCGCCTCCCCCTACTCCGCCAAGGTACGTATGGCCGCGCGCCACCTTGGCATCGACATTACCTCCGTGCGTGTCGATACCAGTGCCGAGCCGGCAACGCTGATGGACAACAATCCGCTCGGCAAGATTCCGGTCCTGCTTCTGGATGAAGGCGGCTCGGTCTATGACAGTGTGGCGATCATGCATTATCTCGACCGTCTTTCGGGCGGCAAGCTCTACCCGAAAAAGAACGGCAAGCGTACGGATGTGGAAATTCTCGAAGCGCTGTGCGACGGCATCATGGATTGCCTGCTGGCCATCGTTTACGAGCGTCGTTTTCGCCCGGAAGATAAGATCCACCAGCCATGGATCGACAAGCAGTGGAGCAAGGTGGCTCGCGGACTTGATTATCTCAATGCAAACCTGCCGAAAACCGGCAAGAAGCTGCATGGCGGCCATTTCGCCCTTGCCGCGATGATCGGTTATCTCGACCTGCGTTTCGCCGGGGAATGGGCCGAAGGACGCGATGCGCTGGCGGCTTGGCCTGAAACCTTTGGCAAGCGTTTCGAGGCCTATGCGGAAATGAAGGCCGCCGCTTGAGGCTTTGACTCGAACAACGCCCGGCCTGATCGCCGGACGTTATTCTGGCCCTATGCCAAAAAACAAAAAAGCCGAGGCGTAAACCCCGGCTTTTCTTTGACCGATCCGAAAAGGATCAGAATTTGACGCCGATACCGGCCTTGACGGAGTGATCGTCGAAACCACGCGAGAAGGCGCCGGAGTCGAGACCGTAGTCCTTTTTCTGGTAGTCGCTATAGCGATATTCCAGACGGGCGGTGATGTTATCGGTCACCATGGCTTCCACACCGGCACCAACAGTGTAACCGAGAGCGGTGGCGCTGTCCTTGGAGGTCGCGTCACGCACCTTGTTATCGGAAACTGCCAGACCGGCCGTGCCGTAGAGCAGGAACGGGTTCATGTCGTAACCGACGCGGGCACGCAGCGAGCCGTTGACGCCCTGCTTGCCTTCGATGGCGTTACCGGCAACCGTACCGGCAGAGCCCTTCTCGTCACCGAGATTGATGTCGGCTTCACCACCGTAAACGATCTGGCCGTTCTGCATGTTGTAACCGCCGTACAGGCCGCCGCCGAAGCCCTTGGCGTCACGGCCGTCATTGCTGGAGCTGAAACGGCCCCAGTCATAGTTGACCGTACCACCGAGGTAGGCGCCGGACCAATCCTTGACCGGTGCGGGCTGGTCGTAGGACACCGGTGCCTGTGGCACTTCATTTACGGCGTCAGCGGCGTGAGCAGCCGAAAAGCCGGCGACTGCCATGGTCGAAGCCATAAGGGTTGCTACGAAAATACGCATGCTATTCTCCTTTCAGGACCGGTCTGTACTCAAAACATTGTTCTCAGACGCGGTGTAAACTCGTCGGGTTAATCGCCCCTCTGGAAACTGAATTTGATAGGAGAATGCGGAGATCAAAGAGCCAAAATGTGAATTGTTTGGGGCAGCGGCGTGACTAGAATTAGACGTTGCCCAATTGCCACAAGGAGTTTATTAACCCTAACAGAAACCTAACCAGCAATAGATCGCCTTTAAACTTAGTTATATTCAAATTAAACCGAAATTGCATTGCGAATAAAAAATCGCCCAATTCTTTTGGGGATGCGTGACAGCTTGCGATTTGCATCTATATCCAGCACATAGGGAATATATGAGCAAATGCAGGTCCGTCGTGAAAGAACATATACCGAAGACAGTCTTGATAACGGGGGCCGCCCGCCGGCTGGGGCGGGCAATCGCCACCGATCTCGCAGCCCACGGCTTTGCGATTGCCGTCCACGCCAATGAATCGATGGCACAGGCGGAGGAATTCGCTAACGAAATAAGGCAGAAAGGTGGCAAGGCCGTAGCCGTTCAGGCGGACCTGACACAATCTGCGTCAACAATGATGCTTGTCGAAAAGGCCGCCTCAGCCCTAGGGCCGATTGGTGTCGTCGTCAACAATGCCTCGGTTTTTCTGAAGGATTCGGCGGAAACGCCCGATCCTGATGTCTTTGATGCGCATTTTGCGGTTCATGTGCGGGCCCCTTCCCTCATCGCCGCCGCCTTCGTCGAGCAATTGCCTGCGGATACATCCGGGCTGATCGTCAATATAATCGACCAGCGCGTGCTTGCGCTGACCCCGCGTTTTTATTCCTATACGCTTTCGAAATCGGCCCTTTGGACCGCAACACAAACCATGGCACAAAGCTTCGCGCCACGGGTGCGGGTCAATGCCATCGGGCCGGGTCCCACCTTCAAAAGCGAAAGACAGGCGCCCGAGGACTTTCAGGCGCAGATCGACGGCCTTATATTAAAGCGTGGTCCTGCGCCGGACGAGTTCGGGCGGACGATTCGCTTTCTTTACGACACGCCGTCGGTCACCGGACAAATGATCGCGCTCGATGGCGGCCAGCACCTCGGCTGGGAAACCCCTGACGTGGCGGAGATAAATGAATGAACGGAAAGAAGCTGCCTGACGGCGGTATTCTCTTCGATGAAACCGACGACGAAGACGACGATGCAAACCTTGCCGTGACCGATGCGGCCGAGGCATCGAGCGACGTTGCCGGCATGGACTGGAATGCGGGCTGGAAGAATGAATCCGGCCTGAAGGGCATGGATCTGATCGGCGAATTCGTCAAACACCTGCCGAATGCGCCGGGCGTCTATCGCATGTTCAACGAGGCGAACGATGTTCTTTATGTCGGCAAGGCGCGCTCGCTGAAGAAGCGTGTCGGCAATTACGCGCAGGGCCGCGTGCATTCCAACCGCATTGCCCAGATGGTGCGGCTGACCGCGCATATGGAATTCGTCACCACCCGCACGGAAACAGAGGCGCTTCTTCTGGAAGCGAATCTGATCAAGCGCTTGCGGCCGCGCTTTAATGTGCTTTTGCGCGACGACAAGTCGTTTCCTTACATTCTCATCACCGCCGACAATCGTGCCCCGGCGATCTTCAAGCATCGCGGTGCGCGGGCGCGCAAGGGCGATTATTTCGGACCGTTCGCATCGGCCGGCGCTGTCGGCCGTACGATCAATTCGCTGCAGCGCGCCTTCCTGATTCGAACCTGTACGGACAGCGTGTTCGAAACCCGCACGCGCCCGTGTCTTCTTTACCAGATCAAGCGCTGTTCCGGCCCCTGCACGCATGAGATCAGCGATCAGGGGTATGAAGAACTCGTCAAGGAAGCCAAGGATTTCCTGTCCGGCAAGAGCCAGAGCGTCAAGACCGCGATTGCGCGGCAGATGAACGAGGCGGCCGAGGATCTCGATTTCGAGCGCGCCGCCGTCTATCGCGACCGGCTGGCCGCACTTTCCCATGTCCAGAGCCATCAGGGCATCAATCCCGCCGGCATCGAGGAGGCGGATGTCTTCGCCATCCATCACGAAGGCGGCATCTCCTGCATTCAGGTTTTCTTTTTCCGCACCGGCCAGAACTGGGGCAACCGCGCCTATTTCCCCAAGGCCGACCCTTCCCTGCCCGGCTCGGAGATCCTCAACGCCTTTCTGGCGCAGTTCTACGACGACAAGCCTGTGCCGAAGCAGATCCTGCTGTCGGAGGCTGTCGAAGAACAGGAACTCCTGGCGGCTGCCCTCGGTGAAAAAGCCGGGCACAAGGTGACGATCAACGTGCCCCAGCGCGGCGAGAAGAAGGACATTACCGACCATGTTCTGGCCAATGCCCGTGAGGCGCATGGCCGCAAGCTGGCGGAAACCTCGTCTCAGGCGCGGTTGCTGAAAGGCATGGCCGAGACGTTCAACCTTCCCTATGTGCCGCGCCGCATCGAGATTTACGATAACTCCCACATCATGGGCACCAATGCCGTGGGCGGCATGGTGGTGGCGGGGCCGGAAGGTTTCGTGAAGAACCAGTACCGCAAATTCAACATCAAATCGACCGACATCACCCCCGGTGACGACTTCGGCATGATGCGCGAAGTGATGACCCGTCGCTTCTCGCGCCTGCTGAAAGAAGAAGGCAAGCCGGATCGCGAACGCGTCCCGACATCGGAAGAAGCCGCCGACCTGCCCTTCCCCGCCTGGCCGGATGTGATCCTGATCGACGGTGGCCAGGGCCAGATGACTGCGGTGCGGGCCATCCTCGATGAACTCGGCATTCGCGACTGCGTGACCGCCATCGGCGTCGCAAAGGGCGTTGACCGCGAGGCGGGCCGTGAACGCTTCTTTGCGGATGGGCGCGCCGATTTCTCTCTGCCGCCGCGCGACCCCGTGCTTTATTTCATCCAGCGCATGCGCGACGAGGCGCACCGCTTCGCCATCGGCTCGCACCGGGCACGACGCAAGAAGGAAATGGTGCGCAATCCGCTGGATGAAATTTCGGGAATCGGTCCGGGACGGAAGCGCTCCCTGCTGCAGCATTTCGGCACGGCAAAGGCGGTTTCCCGCGCCGGCCTCAACGATCTGATGGCTGTTACCGGCATTTCGGAGACGGTGGCGCGACAAATTTACAATCACTTCCACGAGAGCGGCAGTGATTGACGCAGAACGGTGGGACCGAACTGCTAAAAAAACATAATCACGTGTTGACGCTATGCCTTGGCGGCGGCATCAAGACAGTTGATCTCAGACTGACAGGTTTCCCATGGCTTCGCGCGCATACAGCATTCCCAACCTTCTCACCTATGGCCGCATCTTCGCGGTTCCTGTCATTGTCCTGTGTTTTTACGTCGAAGGGAAACTGGAAAGCTCGGATTTCGCGCGCTGGACGGCTCTGTGGCTGTTCATCATCGCTTCGCTGACCGATTTCCTCGATGGTTATCTGGCGCGTATCTGGAACCAGACCTCCAATATCGGCCGCATGCTGGACCCGATCGCCGACAAGCTTCTGGTCGCCTCCGTGCTCCTTTTGATGGCGGCGGATGGCACCATTGCGGGCTGGTCGCTTTGGGCAGCTATCACCATTCTCTGCCGCGAAATTCTGGTCTCGGGCCTGCGCGAATATCTGGCGGCGTTGAAGGTCAGCGTTCCCGTCACCCGCATCGCCAAATGGAAGACGACCATCCAGATGGTCGCCATCGCCTTTCTTCTTGCCGGTCCGGCCGGCGACAAGGTTCTGCCCTACACGACCGAAATGGGCATTACCCTGCTGTGGCTCGCGGCGGCGTTGACCATGTATACCGGCTATGATTACTTCAAGGCTGGCCTGAAACACATCGTGGACGAAGACTGATGACGCGGATCGTTTATTTCGCCTGGGTTCGCGAGAAGATCGGCACGGATGAAGAGGAGCTGGACATCTCCCCCTCCATCACCACCGCCGGCGAGCTGATCGCGTGGCTTGCGACGCGCGGTGAAAATTACGAAGCGGCCTTCGAATTCCCCAATGTAATTCGCGTCGCCGTCAATCAGGAACATGTCGAGCACGATGAGAGCATCGTCGGCGCGCGCGAGATCGGCATCTTCCCGCCGATGACGGGGGGATGAGCGGGTGCAGCCGACAGTCCGCGTGCAGGCAAAGGATTTCGACGCTGCGGAAGAAACCCGCCGGCTGACGGAAGGGGACAGGAGCATCGGCGCGGTCGTGGCCTTCACCGGGCTCTGCCGGGATGATGGCGGCACGCTTGCGGCGCTGGAACTGGAACACTATCCCGGCATGGCAGAGGCGGAAATAACCCGCATCGCCAAGATTGCCATGGAGCGCTTCGGCCTTCTCGGCCTCACCGCCATCCACCGCCACGGCAAGATCGCTACCGGCGAAAATATCGTCCTCGTCATCGCAGCTTCATCGCATCGACAGGCGGCCTTCGATGGCGCGAATTTCGTGATGGACTATTTGAAGACATCCGCCCCGTTCTGGAAAAAGGAACATGGCAAGGATGGCTCGGCGGGCGACTGGGTGGCGGCAAAGACGACCGATGACACGGCGAAGGACAAGTGGCGATAGAGCATTTCCAGGAAAAGTGGAGCCGGGTTTTCCGTCCGGAAATGCGACGAAACAAAGAGTTAGAGCGCTTTCGCGATTCGAAGAAACGCGAAAGCGCTCTAGGGGCCAGACTCAGGGTGCTTCCACCCTGCTGCGCATGACAATCAGCCAGCCGACCAGCATCGCCAGAACCACCGCATCGCGCCAGGCGGCCGGTCCGTAACCGACCCAGAACGTTTCCGCAAAGCCGACGGCGGCGGCCCCAAGGCCGCAGATGAGCGGACTGGCATAACCGCCCGCCGCTGAAATCAGCACCACCTTCAGCCCAAAAACCAGACCGGCCCCGAAATCCATGGTGCCGTAATAAAATGTGGCCAGCACACCGGCGATGGCGGCGACCAGACCCGCCGCGCAATAGGACAGCAGAAATATCCTGCCCGCATTCACCCCGCATAAAGCGGCGGCAAAAGCATCGTCCGAGACCGCCTTCCAACGCCTGCCGAAAGCGGAACGGTCAAGATAAAACGACCCTGCGAGAATGAGCAGGCAGAAGGCCGCCGTGTTCAGTATCTGCATCGGTGTCAGGGTCACGGCAAAGCCGCCATCGGCCCAGAAGCGCACCGGCTGAGATAACAGCGGCGGCAGCCATAATTGCCTTGTATCGGCGGCGAGCCTTGCGCTTTCGGTCAGCGCGATCAGCACGCCGACGGAGGCGACGGTCACGGCATTGGGAGAGGCTTGCGCCAGCGGCCGCATCACCGCCCTGCCGACAAAACCCGCCACCCACAGCCCGCCGAACAGGCCTGCCCCCGCCCCGAGCGCCAATGTTGCCGGCAGAATCAGCCACAGCCGGTTCCAGCCGAAATCCGCAAATAACAGGCAGGTCTGCCCGGCAAAGGCGAATATGGCGCCATAGGTTAAATCGGCGCGTTTGGTCACCGAAAAGGCGACGGCATAACCGAAGGCCAGAACCGCATAAAGCGAGGCGACCGGCACGGCATTCAGCAATTGTTGCAGGAAATAGGCCAAGCGCTTCCTCCCTCAATTATTATAACTGTTAAAACTCATTTTGACAGTTATAATACGTGGCATGACCTTTCGCTGGACAGAACATCGTTTCGCAGGCGGCGCATTGGCGCTAGATGTCGCCAACAGCGTGATCCTGCGCTCGGATGCGGCAAAAACAGTCGACCGTTTTGCCGTGCCGGCGCAGATCGCGGCCTTTGCCGAAGCGGCCACAAAGCTCGGCGCGGAACGTGACAGGTTTCCCACACTCATCGCGCCCGAGGCGGAAAAGCACGCGGTTTTTCTCGATCTTCGCGAGGCTGTCGACGATTATTTCCGCGCCGCCATTGCCGGCGACGACGATGGTGACGACAGGCTGGCCGGGCTTCTCTTCGCCTGCGGCACGGCGCTGCGGACGTTTCCGCTTGCCGAAAACCTCGGCAACGCCACCGCCCATTCCGCCCTCTCGCTGCTTGCCGGCGAGACACGGGAACGGCTGCGCATCTGTGGCAATTGCGGCTGGCTTTTCATCGACCGCAGCAAGAACAGAAGCCGTATCTGGTGCGATATGGCGGTGTGCGGCAACCGACGGAAGGCCAGCCGGCACTATCATCGGAAAAAGGAGGCGCAAACATGAAAGGAATCGCCCTTCCAATGCTAACGATTGCAGGGATGCTCGCCCTTTCCGGCTGCCAGCGGGACGAACCGCGTGAGGTGGCGAAGATCTCCGGCCGGATGTTTGTGTTTAACTACCGCGTCGCCATCGCCACCTATCTGGTGACGCTTCAGCGCATCGCCCCCGTTCGTGACGGCAGCACCATTGAGGCGACGTTCGAAAACCCGCGCGGTGGTCCAAACCTCGCCAGCCGCGAGAAGATTTTTCCGAAAGACGAAAAGATCACGGTTCAGAGCCCACCGGTGGAATGTGTGAAGCAGGACCGGCCCTATAAGGTCACCATCCGCATCAAGGGGCCGGAAGGCAATATTCTGCAGACCATCGAGACCACGATCCGCTCCGACACTGACCAGTCGCTTCTTCCCGCCAAGCCGCTAGTGGTCGGCCCGCTCTATACGCCCAATCCGGAGGTATTCAAACCGGATGGCACGACGGATATGCGGCCAGTTCAGGGATGCCCGGCATCGTAGGCCAGACGGAATGAATGACGTGAAGACTTTTCCTCTCTCATTCCTGTGCTCGTCACAGGAATGAGAAAGGTGGAATGACTGCGGCTGCAGCCTAGTCCTTTACCGCCTATCCAAACAAAAAAAACGGAGCCTCTCGGCCCCGCTTCTTCGAGTCTTTTCAGCAGCTTCGTGCAATCGCCTGCAACGACGATTCAAGCCGTTGAGATTTTGAATCAGCCGACGATTTCGGTTTCGGCGAACCAGTAGGCGATTTCCTGAGCGGCGGTTTCCGGAGCGTCGGAGCCGTGAACGGAGTTTTCGCCGATGGAGAGCGCAAAGGTCTTGCGGATGGTGCCTTCAGCGGCCTGGGCCGGGTTGGTGGCGCCCATGATCTCGCGGTTCTTCAAGATAGCGTTTTCGCCTTCCAGAACCTGAACGATGGTCGGGCCGGAGGTCATGCCTTCAACGAGTTCGCCGAAGAAGGGACGCTCTTTGTGAACCGCGTAGAAGCCTTCGGCTTCGCGCTTGCTCATCCAGACGCGCTTGGAGGCGACGACGCGCAGGCCGTTGTCTTCAAATACCTTGGTGATCGCGCCCGTCAGGTTACGCTTGGTTGCGTCCGGCTTGATCATCGAAAATGTGCGTTCAATCGCCATATGTCCGTTTCCTTTTCCTTCAGAGAAAGTGGGCGGTCTTTACCCGCCCAAAGGCCCGAAAACAAGGGGGATCGACGAGATTGCGACGATCATGCCAGACATTTCACGCCGCTGTCACACTGCGGCCTCTCGCATCGTAGAGATCGAGACAACCTTCGAACCAGTCCCTCACGGGGTCGTTTTCGGCGAACAAATCCGCCCCGGTGGTAATGCGCGCCCATTGCAGGGCGCCGAAGACGATATAATCCGCAAAGAGCGGCGATGCGCCGCCAATGAAAGGCTGGAAGCTCAGCATACGCCGGATCGGCGCAAGCAATGCCGGGAAGGCTGCGATTTCCGCCTCGCGGTTCGCCACCACATCCTCAAGCGGGCGGCCGAGGGCTTTCGTGCGGCTGTCGCGGAAATAACGGCGGTCCGGCTCGTCCAGCATATTGTGGATATCGAGCACGGCAATACGGACGATGGCCGGATGAAGCATCGTCTGCGACCAGCTTTCGACGAAACGGGCCATGGCCTTGCCGCCCTCGCCGTTGAACAGCGACGGGCGCTCCGGGTAAGCCTCGTCCAGATAAAGCGCGATCTCAAAACTGTCACTCACCAGCTCGTCACCGTCTCGCAGGATCGGCACGGTCTTCGAAAAACCATCCTCCACCGTCGGGATCACCGTGAAGGGTAAAGGCCGCTCCTCGAAATCCAGCCCCTTATGCGCCAGCGAAAGCACGGTTTTCCAGCAATGGGGAGAAAATGGCCGGGAAGTATCGCTTCCGCATAGCGAATAAAGCGTTCTGGAAGTCGTCATGGGCTGCCCTCTTCTGCAATATCGATAAAACGATATAAGAACGGCCGGACGATGAAATCAAATCAGGATTTGTCATTCAATCGATCACAAGCGCATGTGATCCGTGAGTCTGTGCGAAGTGAAATTTTTCACTTCGCAGCGCAACAATTTTTCCCTGATTCAATCAATTTTAAAGCGTTGCTTGTAAGAATAACACCATTCAACAATCGGTTATTGCCGGTCTATTCATAATAATCTCTCGGTATTGGGGCTGTCAGTGACGACATCGGCGGGCGATAAAAAACGTGATCAGGCGCGAAGTTCTCTTGTCGTCACCAAAATTACGCAGTTCATCGCCAAGATGAACATTGCGCCTCTGCCGCGCAATTATGAATTGATCTACGAAATATTGTCCGGACACAATCCTGCCATGGGTCGCGACATTCTTGCGCTCGGCAATGCGCCGCAGCAGCATGAAATCGACCTCATCGGCCAGCGGCACAATCTGCCCGGCTTTTCGCGCATCGAAGCCGAACAGATGGCAAGCGAGGCCCTCGATACACTGACGCAGATTTCCGTGCGGCTTGATGCAAGCCTTCGACGCACAGAGACTTTCCTGGCCAGCCTTGAGCAGGATGAAGATGGCGAGCGGTCCGCAGCGGAGCGCTTGGTCGATTTGCTGGGCGATATCCACGAAGAACAGACGAGCCTTCGGAATTTCATCGCCATGGGACTGGTGAAAATCCGCGAGGTTGAAAGAAACCGGGGCGAGCTTCAGGTCGCCTCGTTGCGCGACGCGCTGACGGCTCTACCAAACCGGGCCGCCTTTCTCGAAAAGCTGGACCTTCTTTTTTCAAAGGACCGGGCTGCATCCGCCACCTCGCTCGTGCTGCTGGATATCGATCATTTCCGGGAGATCAACGGCAAATACGGCTCGTCCGCCGGCAACAAGGCATTACGACGTCTCGCCGCCCTGTTTCGCAAAACCATCAAGAAAGACGATTTCGTCGCCCGTATCGGCGGTGATGAATTCGCATTTCTGTTTGCCGGCGTATCGCAAAACACGGCCGAGGCCATTGCCGAGCGGCTGCGGCAGAGCGTGGAGGCGTTGCGCTTTGCGACCGCTGGCGGCGATGGCGAACATCTGACGGTGTCGATCGGCGTCGCAGAAGTGGATGGCACCGCCACGCCCGCCGAATTTTTCGACCATGCCGAACTCGCTCTGCTTTCGGCCCGCTGCGGCGCACGCAATTGCGTCGTCGGTTATTCGCGGGAGGTGGCGCAGCATAGCCGCAACAGCTATCTGGTGCAGCTCGGCGATTGACCGTTTAATCTCGCGCGATGTGGCGCGGGCGCTCTTGCCTTGGCCAGACAGTTCGGCCAAAACGGCGCCATGATTACGATTACCGATCTTTCCGCCCGCATCGCCGGGCGTCTGCTTCTCGATCATGCCAGCGTGACGCTTCCCGCCGGTGTGAAGGCGGGCCTTGTCGGCCGCAACGGCGCCGGCAAATCCACCCTGTTCCGGGTCATCACCGGCGACTTCTCGGCGGAAAGCGGTTCGGTGACGATCCCGAAGCAGGCGCGCATCGGCCAGGTGGCGCAGGAAGCTCCAGGCACCGAAGACTCGCTGATTTCCATCGTGCTTTCCGCCGACAAGGAGCGCAGCGCGCTTCTGGCCGAGGCGGAAACCGCAACCGATCCGCACCGGATCGCCGAAATCCAGATGCGGCTTGTCGACATCGACGCCCATTCGGCCGAAGCGCGCGCCTCCAGCATTCTTGCCGGCCTCGGTTTCGATCATGAGGCGCAGCTTCGCCCCGCCTCCTCCTTCTCCGGCGGCTGGCGCATGCGCGTGGCGCTCGCCTCCGTGCTGTTTGCCGAACCCGACCTGCTGCTGCTCGATGAGCCGACCAACTATCTCGACCTCGAAGGCACGCTCTGGCTGGAAGATTATATCCGGCGTTATCCGCATACCGTCATCATCATCAGCCATGACCGCGATCTTCTCAACAATGCCGTCAATTCCATCGTGCATCTGGACCAGAAGAAGCTGACCTTCTATCGCGGCGGTTACGACCAGTTCGAGCGGCAGAAGGCCGAGGCCGACGAATTGCAGATGAAAGCGAAGGCGAAGAACGACGCCGCGCGCAAGCATCTGCAAAGCTTCATCGATCGTTTTCGTGCCAAGGCCACCAAGGCGCGCCAGGCGCAGAGCCGCATCAAGGCGCTGGAGCGCATGGGCACCGTGGCCGCCGTGATCGAGGATCATGTCCAGCCGATCACATTTCCCGAGCCGGAAAAGCAGCCCGCCTCCCCCATCGTCGCCATCAATGGCGGTGCTGTGGGTTATGAGCCGGGCAAATCGATCCTGAAGCAGCTCAATCTGCGGATCGACAATGACGACCGCATCGCGCTGCTCGGCTCGAACGGCAACGGTAAATCCACCTTCGCGAAATTCATCTCCGGCCGGCTTGCCCCCCAGGCGGGCGATCTTCGTGTTGCTCCCGGGCTCAAGATCGGTTTCTTCGCGCAGCACCAGCTGGATGACCTCGTGCCGGATGAAACGCCGGTCGAACATGTGCGCAAACTGATGCCGCTGGCGCCCGAAGCGCAGGTGCGCGCCCGTGTCGCCCAGATGGGGCTTGCGACGGAGAAAATGGCGACAGCGGCGAAGGACTTGTCCGGTGGCGAAAAAGCCCGCCTGCTGATGGGGCTTGCGGCCTTCCATGCGCCGAACCTGCTGATCCTCGACGAACCGACCAACCACCTCGACATTGACAGCCGTCGGGCGCTGATCGAGGCGCTGAACGATTATAGCGGCGCAGTCATCCTCATCTCGCACGACCGCCACCTGATCGAGGCGACGGTCGACCGGCTGTGGCTGGTGGCCGACGGCACGGTCAAGACCTTCGAAGGCGACATGGAGGAATATCGCGATATCGTCGTTTCCTCTGGCAGGAAGAAGGAAGACAAGACCGACGCCGTCCCCGATCAGGCATCCAAGGCCGATCAACGCAAGGCCAACGCGGAAAAGCGCGCCCAGCTCGCGCCGCTCAAGAAAAAGATCAATGAAATCGAATCCCTGACGGCAAAGCTTGAGAAAGTGATTCAGTCGCTCGACAAGGAGCTGGCGGACCCGGCCCTTTATGAAAAAGCCCCTGCGAAGGCTGCCCAGAAAGTGAAGGAACGTGGTGAGGCGGCTGCAAAGCTCTCCGATGCGGAAGAGCAATGGCTGCTGCTTTCCAGCGAATATGAGGATGCGATGGCGGGCTGACGAGGCCGGGTTTGCAGTGCATCCCCTCTCCGTCCGGCGACCTCCGAGGAAGCCGCCGAACCTATTGTCGATCTTACTTCGCGTCGATCGTATTGAGGCCTTCACGCGCGCATTCGACAGCGTTTGCGCCGTTGCGACCGAAGGAGTTTCTCAGCACAGACCGGGAAAACATTCAATGCAGCGGTCGCCGAATTCACCCCTGACCGCCATTGGCCTCCGCGCTAAGCGCAAGCCCTGCGCGGCTGCAATCGCGCAAGCGGTACGGCTGGGGAATAAAGATAACCCTGCCCGAAGCGAATGCCCATCTGCATGAGGAGTCGGCTCTGCTCCTCGGTTTCTATGCCTTCCGTCACCAGCTTCGCACCATAGCGCTCGGCGCTCTCGAAAGCGAGCGCGATGGCCTCCCTGAACCGCGACTGGTCGAGCCTCGACGTCATCCAGTGATCGATCTTCACCTCTTCGAAAGGGAACCGCGCGAGCAAAGTGAGTGCGGCATAACCGGTGCCGAAATCATCGAGCGCCAGCCGGACGCCCGCGGCAATCAGCGTGTCGAAATTTTGCTGTACGACGTCGGTGGTCGGTATTCTGCTCATCTCCGTCACTTCGATTGAGAGGCGATGCGCCGGCACCGCCATTTCGTGCAGCAGCGCCACGACCCGGTCTGCGAAATGCGCGCTCGCAAAAGACGATGCGGAGATATTCACCGCCAGATGAAAATCCGCCTCAAGGCCCTGCAGGTCTCGAAGGTCACGCACGACGGCTTCTATCGTCGACCATTCGAATTCCACCAGCAGCCGATGGCGTTCGGCGATCTCCAACACATAATAAGGCGATAGCGCCTGCCCCCGCGCATCGACCGCGCGCAGGAGCGCTTCAGCGCCGATCATGCGGCGATTGCGCAGTTCGAATTTCGGCTGATAACAAATGGGCGGCGTGCCGGATTTGATCCAGTTGACCAGCATCTGCCGCACCGCCTCGTCCCGTGTCGCTTTCTCGGCAAAGGAGAAGGGGAAAATCTGCACCGGATGATCGCTTCCCTTCAGCGCGAGGCTGAGGTGCCTGAGGAACGAGGCCGTGTTCTGCCGGGAAAGCCTGTCCAGATTCGCCGCACCGATTTTGAGATGCGGCACCGGCCCCGCCTCCGCCAAGCGGCAAAACGTGCTCAACCCGTCATGCAGATGCATCATGAGTTTTGTGCTTTCGGACTTCTCCAGCGAAATCCCCCGCATGACGACCGCAAGCGTCGTATCGCCGAACATGAAGCTGCACGGCGTATCGGAGCTGCATAGCAGGCCGTCCTCCCTGTCGCAGATTTCACGCGCCAGCCTCGGCCAGAAAAGATCGCTCCAGTCCTCGCCCGCGCAGGCGGCGACATCGGCAATATTGACGATCTCGATCAGAATGAGGGCATGCGAAACCGCCGGCTCCTGCCGCATCATCGCTTCTATATGGTCCCTTAGGGCGCGCCTGTTGGGCAGGCCGGTCAACGAATCCGTGCGTGCCGCCGATTCGCGTTGCCTTGTCTCTTCCCGCGCTCGCGCCTCGTTGCGCAGAAGGATGAACAGGCAGAAGATCATCGGCAGGCCGACGGCGACGGCGCCCAAGGTTCGGCGGCCTATTGCACTTAAAAACAGCGACTGGTCGACCAGCCCAAGGACGAACGAGACCGAGACGGCAAGCAGCACGGCAATGAACCTGACCGCGAAGACGGTGAGGATATCCCGAATTCCCAGATCGGCGAGGCGGCGCTTGCGCATCCAGCCATACATGATGATGCCGCTGGCCGAAATGACAACCATGTCCTGCAGGGCCGCAAAAAACAGCACGGGACCACCGAACACGAAACGCCCGGCCGCCACGAGGGACAGGCTGATCAGCCCGCCCTGCCAGGAGCCAAGCACCCCAGCCAGAAACAGCAGGTCGGAGCGGATATAGGGTTTGGAGGGCAGCTTGATGAATTCGGACACCAGCAGCGTCAGCAGAAAGCCCGCCATTCCAAAGATGATGCCGTAATAGATTTTATAGCGCGGGTCCTCGAGTGCTATATTTCGCCGCACAAGAATGAGCACAGACACCATGCCAATCACGGCGGCGGCCTGAAGCAGCAGGAATGGAAGCTCGGCAGCCGATGCTGCCGCTTGTGCGGCGATCAATTCCATCATCTGCGTTCCCCGGTTATATTTTGTTCTGGCGCCGGCATTCCGGCACCTGGCCTTCACAAATCCTGCTTCTGGCAGGGCAGACTTTACAACACATCGCCAGACCTTCGCCGCCCTATGCCGACATCGCGGATTCGACGTCGTAAATCTCCGCTGGCTCGACAATCGTTCCAATATTCCCGGAGGCGAGTACCAGCCGATCGCGGCCTTGACGCTTCGCCTCGTAAAGCGCCACATCGGCCCGGTTCACCATCTCGTATATGATTTCCCTGCCGTCACCGGAAACGGCAATGCCGAGGCTGACCGTTACGATCTCTCGTCCGTCGGGGCGGTTAAGATGGGGTATGGCCTCGTCGATCACGGCCAATCTGAGCCTTTCGCCAATGGCGAGCGCGGCGGAAACAACGCAATTATCGAGCAGAACCACAAATTCCTCGCCACCGTAACGCGCGACAAAACTTCTGTCGCCATCGTCCCTACAAAGGGCGTTGCGCAGTCTGCCGGCGACCCTGCGCAGGCAGTCGTCGCCGGCCACATGCCCCTCTGAGTCATTATATTTCTTGAAATAATCGACATCGAGAAGGATGAGCGCCCGGGGCCGGCCGCTGCCGCCCGAGGCGTGGCTCGCCGCTTCGTCAAAGCTGCGGCGGTTGCGAATGCCGGTGAGCTGGTCGGTATTGGAAAGCTGCTGAAGCTCGTGATTTGCCCTCTGGATCCTCTGCAGCAAAGTCTTTTCACGCAGCGAGGCCAGATAATCCCGCCTTTCCACCTGTTCGATACGATAGGCCGCAAACAGCGAGACGGCGCTGATGCCGACGGAACACATGATCGCCGGCAGCTTGGCCACCTCACTCGTCACGGTGACATATTCCATGCCGACGATGAAAACCGCCATGCAGCCGACCGTTCCCATGACCGCAACCGGAAACGGTTTTCGGTGTATCGTGTTCATATAGAGGACAACGGTGACGATACCCATGTAATATTCGCTCGCCGACGAGGTCCGAGCATTGGCGTAGATGAACATGATCGATGCGACGACCAACATGCAGCCCAGCCCGTGAAGGACCTCATGCGCCACCGCATCCGCCCGCTCCCTGAGCGCATAGTATCGTGCCGGAAAATAAAGAAAAAGAAGCGGCGTGATGATAAGCAGACGGACCGTCAGATCCAGCCAGATGATATCCGGCACCAGACTTAGGTCCACAAACACGTAGAGATTGTAAAGGATGACACCGAAAATCAATCCATATGTATTGAATTTCCGACTGCTTTCGTTGACTTTCCGAAGAAAGCCAGACAAACGATCATCTTCAAACAAAAACACAAAACACCTGCTTCGTAAAATATATTCAAGTGAAATCTAAAATTATTACGGATAACTGCACAATACACCGGAGAAAATTAACACTATAACTATCAAAATTCAAAAACAACACTCAATAATCCAGAAAAATATTTGAAACAATCGAATATTAATTGATCTGCGGATACACACACCGAAACTTGTTGCGATATTACGGCTTGAAAAAAGACGCGCCGCATGGAAACGATCACCTTGCTCCTTGGAGCGTTTCTGCTAGAAACTTGTAAAAATCACACTTTATCCCACGCAGCACTCAGACGGGTTCCACTTCATGTCAGCCACCAAGCTTGCCATCGTCGGCGTCGGCAAAATCGTTCGCGACCAGCATCTTCCCGCCATTGCAGGCAATCCGGATTTTGAGTTGATCTGCACCGCAAGCCGTCACGGCACCGTGGACGGCGTCGCTTCCTATGGCACCATCGAGGCCATGCTGGAGGCTGTGCCTGATATCGATGCGGTGTCGCTGTGCATGCCGCCGCAATATCGCTATGAGGCGGCTTACGCAGCGCTGAATGCCGGCAAGCATGTCTTCCTTGAAAAGCCGCCGGGCGCCACCCTTTCGGAAGTGCAGGATCTCGCTCGGCTGGCGGATTCGAAGGGCCTTTCACTGTTTGCGAGCTGGCATTCGCGTTATGCGCCCGCGGTCGAGGCTGCGAAGGCGTTTTTGGCCTCGACGACAATCGACAGCGTGCATGTCATCTGGAAAGAGGATGTGCGTCACTGGCACCCGAACCAGGCCTGGATCTGGCAGGCGGGCGGTCTCGGCGTGTTTGACCCCGGCATCAATGCGCTTTCGATCATCACCCATATCCTGCCGCGCGCGCTGTTCCTGACCAAGGCGACACTCGAATTCCCGGAAAACCGCGACGCCCCGATCGCCGCCGACCTGCATTTTTCCGATGTGACGAAAATGCCCGTCCATGCCGAATTCGACTGGCGTCAGACCGGCAAGCAAAGCTGGGATATCGTTGCCGAGACGGCCGCGGGACAGATGGTGCTTTCGGAAGGCGGTGCGAAGCTCTCGATCAACGGCGAAGAAAAGCTCTCCCAGCCGGAGCGGGAATATCCGGCTCTTTACGAGCGTTTCTCGGAAATCATCAAGGCAGGCCGTTCCGATGTCGACCTCGCGCCGTTGACCCATGTGGCTGACGCTTTCCTGCTCGGCCGCCACAAATTCGTGGATTCCTTCTACGACTGAGAAGCCGAAACGCTTGCCAAGAACGCTGATTCAAAGGGCGCGACTGACGAAACGGTCGCGCCCTGAATTTTTGGCCTCATACAGCGCTCTTCGATGCTGTGCAGCGGCCCCATGCGGTCTGCATCCACATGAAGGGGCAAGCGCACCACCAATGCCGAGACGGGCATCAACCGCCTGTCGGGGAGGCACGGTCCCTGGTGGATCAGGCTTTTTTCTGCCAGCGGCCTTCTGGCGATTGCTGCCAATAGGTCAGGGAGTGCCCCTCCGTCTTCAGCCTCTTCCAATGGTTACGTGCCATTTCCAGCTGGTAGGCATCGTATCCATCGAACATGAAGACGACGCGTTCATAAGCCTCCACCGCCGGCGGCTCGGCGCCATCAACGAGAAAGCGGACACTTGCCGCGTTGGCGTTCTCGCCCGACGCCGTCAGGAGAATCGGCTGATTTTGCGGTGCGGGCGAAATATCGGTGGCGTGCGGCAGGAAGCTGTCGTCACGAAAGGTCCAAAGATGCGTGTCGAGAAAATCACGGCGCTCCTCGCCCACCGTCTGGATCGCGACCTTCCAGCCGCGTTCCAGCGATTTCTCAAGCAAGGGCGGCAGCGCGTCCTCCAGCTTCGATTCCGTCAGGTGGTAGAACAGAATTTCAGTCATTCGCAGACGCGCAGCTCCGCTCGCTTCAATCTTCGTAATGGGCGCGAACGAGTTCGTTCAGAAGACGCACACCATAGCCCGAACCCCAGGACTGGTTGATCTCGGTCAGCGGCGAGCCCATGGCGGTGCCGGCGATATCGAGGTGCGCCCAGGATGTTTCGCCCACGAAACGCTTGAGGAACTGCGCAGCGGTGACGGAACCCGCAAGGCGGCCCGAGCTGTTCTTCATGTCGGCGAATTTGGAATCGATGATCTTGTCGTAATCCTTGCCGAGCGGCATGCGCCACAGTTTTTCCGCCGTCACATCGCCCGCCTGCGTGAGGCGCGCTGCAAGTTCGTCGTCATTGGAGAAAAGACCGGCCTGAAGATTGCCGAGCGCAACCGTGATCGCGCCCGTCAGCGTGGCGAGGTTCACCATGAATTTCGGGTTGAAGCGATCCTTCGTGTACCAGAGCGCATCGGCCAGAACCAGCCGGCCTTCGGCATCGGTATTGATGATCTCGATGGTCTGGCCGGACATGGAGGTGACGATATCGCCGGGGCGCTGGGCATTGCCATCGGGCATGTTCTCGACCAGGCCAATGACGCCGATCACATTCGCCCTGGCCTTGCGGGCCGCCAGCGTGTGCATCAGGCCGGTAACGGCCGCAGCACCACCCATGTCGCCCTTCATATCTTCCATATTGAGGCCCGGCTTCAGCGAAATACCACCGGTATCGAATACGACGCCCTTGCCGACAAAGGCGATGGGCTCATCCTTCTTTGAACCGCCGTTCCATTGCATGACCGCCAGCCGCGGCGGACGGGCCGACCCCTGCGCCACGCCCAGAAGCGCGTTCATGCCGAGCTTTTTCAGTTCCTTCTCACCGAGGACTTCCACCTCGACGCCGAGCTTGCGCAGCTCTTCGGCCTTCTCGGCAAATTCGACAGGTCCGAGAATATTCGGCGGGAGGTTGACGAGATCGCGCGCGAGAATCACACCGTCCGCGACCGCTTGCGACACGGCAAAGGCCTTCTCGGCCTCCTTGTGAGCGGCGGTGACAATGACAACCTCGACCTTCTTCGGCGCCTTCTCGTCGTCCGACTTCTTCTTGGTCTTGTAGGCATCGAAACTATAGGCGCGCAGCAGCAGGCCAAGCGCGAAATCACCTGCCGCCCGTGCGCCAACCTCGACACTCGGTGCGTCGAGATAGATAACGACCTTTTCCGCCTTCTTGAAATGGGCGGCCGCAGTACCGCCAGCACGCAACCAGTCGTGCGCAACCAGTTTGGATGGTTTGCCAAGACCGATGACAAGCAAACGATCGGCGGCGGAACCCTGCGGTGCGATCACATCGAGCGTCGCCATGGATTTTGCGGAAAAACCTGCGATCTTCGCCGCCCTTTCGATCACACCGCCCGGATCGGCCTCGGAGGCGCCGGCGACGGCCTGAGCCTCACCCGAGGCCTGCAGCACAACGGCGAGCGCATTTTCCAGCACGGCGGAATTGGCGAAAGAAATATCGAATTTGGCGGACATGTTTTCCTGCTCTTCTTCTACGACTTGCACGATGCGCATGATCATGGCCTTTTCGGCCCCGGGCGCAACCCTTGCATTCTTTAAAGCCCCACAGTCGTTAAAGGAAAGGCATTTTTGTGGAATGCGAAATCACGTCATGAAACCGACAGCTTGTTTCACAAAAAGACACAGGCAGCGGAAAAATCGTCGCGCAAAACATATTTGTGAGCGCGCCGGAATAGCCAATTGCAAACGATGCGATTAGATAGACGAAAATTCGGCGAGCGATCGCACGTAAAAACAATGTCGAACAGGGCCGTATGAAGCTTCTCGAGAACTATATCCTGCGGCGGACAACGCAGATGTTTCTGGTCGCGCTGCTGCCGGTGCTGGCCATCATCTGGACGATCCAGGTTCTCCAGAGAATCAATCTCGTCACCGATACGGGCCAGTCGATGGGTTCCTTCATGGCGCTCGCGACCATGATCCTGCCGACGCTGATCCCAGTCGTCCTGCCTTTTGCGCTTGTCATCGGCATTACCCAGATTTTCACGACGATGAACAACGATTCCGAGCTTGCCATCATTGATGCGGCCGGATCGCCGCGGTCGGTGATGTATCGCCCGGTTCTCATTCTGGCCGCCGTTCTGAGCGCCTTTTCCTTCACCATCACCAATTTCATCGAGCCGCCCGCCCGCAGCTCCGCCCGGCAGATGGTGGCCGCCGCCTATGCCGACCTCCTGTCCTCGGTGATCGAGGAAAAGACTTTCCGCACCATTCAGGATGGCCTTTACGTGCAGATCGCCCAGCGGCAGGGCCGTATTCTCAAAGGCCTGTTCGTCGCCGACCGCCGCGATCCGAATTTCGACCTCATTTATTACGCCAAGGAAGGCATGATCGATGAAAGCGGCACGTCGCTCACCATGCGCGACGGTGAAGTGCAGCAGAAGACGCCGGACGGCAAGGTCTCGATCGTCAAGTTCCTGTCCTATGCCTTCGATCTTTCGACCATGTCGGAGAAGCAGGATTCCGAGCCGTCGCTCTCTCCGGGCGACGCCAGCCTCGGTTTCCTTCTCGCGCCCGACGAGAACAATGCGAGCTACAAGCGCTCACCGGAAAACTTCCGCAGCGAGTTGCACAAGCGTCTCTCGGACTGGATGTTCGCCTTCTCCTTCGCGCTTATTTCGCTGGTCATCGCCGCCGACGCCCGTTCGCACCGCGAGGCGCGCCTGCATCCGATGGTGGCCGCACTGGTGACGGCCTTCATGCTGCGCTGGCTTGGTTTTTACGTCACCAATCAGGTCAAGCAGAGCGCGGCCTTCATTCCCCTGGTTTATGCCGTGCCGGGCCTTAGCGGCGGCGCTGCCGCCTTCATTCTGCTGACCGGCCGAAAGCCGAAAATGCCGACAATCCTCGCCGATGCGGTGGGTCGTCTGCGCCGTCTGTTCTCCAGCCGGATGGCCAAAAACTCTGGGAGCGGCAGCGCATGATTTTCAACACGCTCTCCCGGTATTTCCTGAAGCGATATCTGATCACCGCCGTCTGGTTCGTGCTCGGCGTATCTTCGATCATTTACCTTGCCGATTTCAGCGAAACGGCACGGCGCATGTCCGGCCTGCCCGGCTATTCCGTTCCGGCCGCCCTTGGCCTGACGGCGCTTCGCCTGCCGCTGATCCTGCAGCAGACCGTGCCCTTCATCGCGCTTTTCGTCGGCATGACCACGCTGATCTCGCTCAACCGGCGCTATGAGCTGGTGGTGACGCGCGCCGCCGGCATTTCCGCCTGGCAGTTCATCCTTCCGTTCGTGCTCGGCGCGGTTTTCATCGGCATCCTGTCGGTCACGATCCTGAACCCCATCGCGGCATGGGGCCAAAACAAGTCGCTGGCAATGGAAGCCGGCCTGCGCAACGAAGCGGGCGGCGGCCGCCAGCAGGAGATCGTTCCGTGGATGCGCCAGTCGAGCGGCGGCAAGGATACGATCATCGGCGCCAAGAGCTTCGAGGACAACGGAACGCTGCTTCTCGATGTGGTTCTGATCGACATCGACAAGGACGGAAACATCGTCTCGCGTAAGGATGCGAAGTCGGCTAAATTGGAAGATGGTTACTGGCTTCTTAACGGCGTTTCGGAAACGCGCGCCGGGCATGTGTCAGTTCGGCAAGAGAGTATGCGGATCAGTACCAATCTGAGACGGGAATTCGTCCAGGAACGCATGACGCAGACGGAAACCGTTGCTTTCTTTGACCTTTCTCACAAGATCGAAGTTGCAAAGTCCTTTGGACTATCTTCAAAGGCGCTTGAGACGCAGTATCATTTCCTGCTATCGACGCCCCTGCTTCTGGTCGCGATGACCTTGATCGCCGCGACCGTTTCATTAAAGTTCAGCCGCTTCGCCCAATCGCGCTCCGTGATTCTGGGTGGAATCGTTTCCGGCTTCGTGCTTTATGTAGTAACCGTGCTCGTAAGGGCATTCGGGAGTGGTGGTGTTGTCCCTCCCACCGTCGCGGTCTGGGTTCCAGTCATCGTGGCGTTGGCTTTGGGGGCAACCATTCTGCTTCATCAGGAGGACGGCTAGTGGCGGTAATTGACCGCGGGAATATCAGGCGGCTTTGGACGGCCCTTCTGACAGGTGCCGCTGTGTGCGCGTATTTGGCATCCAGCCCGGTCGCTTTCGGCCAGGATGGTTTGCTTGCGTCGGCAAGCCAAGACGATTCGAAACTCCTGCTTACAGCAAATGAACTGACCTATAATCGCGATTCCCAGCGCGTGATTGCGAAGGGCGTCGTTCGCATGAAATATTCGGGCTACCGCATGGTGGCCCAGCAGGTGGAATACAACCAGCAGACCGGTCGCGTGATCGCCCATGGCAACATCGAGCTGATCGAGCCGGGCGGCAACAAGATTTATGCCGACGAGATGGACGTGACCGATGACTTCGGTCAGGGCTTCGTCAATGCCCTGCGCGTTGAGACAACGGATAACACTCGCATTGCGGGTGAAAGCGCCGAGCGTCTCGAAGGCGACCGGATGGTTCTCAACAACGGCGTCTACACCGCCTGTCTGCCCTGCGCCGAACGGCCCGAAAAGGCGCCGCTGTGGCAGGTCAAGGCCGAGCGCGTCATTCAGGACGGCAAGACCCATACGGTGCGGCTGGAAAAGGCCCGCCTTCAGCTTTTCGGCCACTCGATCGCCTATCTGCCGTTCCTCACGGTTCCGGACAACACAGTGAAGCGTAAATCGGGCTTCCTGTTCCCGCAGATGAGCTTGACCAACAAGCTTGGTTTTGGCCTTGGCGTTCCCTATTTCCAGGTTCTTTCCGACACGTCGGATTTGACCATCACGCCGACCTACTACACCAAGCAGGGTCTGTTGCTGCAGGGCGAATTGCGGAACCGTTTCGAAAGCGGCATGCATACGTTGACGATTGCCGGCATCAGCCAGCAGTCGTCTGACACCTTCAACGCCGGAACGAGTGACGCGTTGAACGATCAGCGCGGCATGGTGGCAACCAAGGGTGATTTCAGCATCAACCCGCGCTGGGCTTTCGGCTGGGACGCCATGGTGCAGTCCGACAACAACTTCTCGCGCACCTATAACCTCAAGGGCTACAAGAACGACGTCCAGACCAACCAGATTTATCTGTCGGGCACTGGCGAGCGTAACAGCTTTGAGGCCCGTGGTTATTATTTCAACGTTCAGGACACGGATAATTCGGAGCTCAAGGAACGCAAGCAGGCGATCGTTCATCCGGTCGTAGACTATCGTTACTTCCTGCCGGATCCGATCTATGGCGGTGAACTGTCGCTGACCACGAACTTCACGAGCATCAGCCGTTCGACGCAGGATTCCTACGCGATGGGCGGCTTCCCCCGCTTCAACGGTCTGGAAGGCTCTTATACGCGCTGGACCACGGAAGCGGAATGGAAGCGCACCATCACGATGGATAGCGGTCTTCAGATCACGCCGATCCTTGCTGCGCGCGGCGACGCGCTGTGGACCGACATGAATGCGGCAAGCTTCACCTCCGGCGGTACATCCTATGCCTATGAAGGCATGATCCATGACGATGCTGCCCTGCGTGGCATGGTCACCGGTGGCCTTGAGGTGCGTTATCCCTGGCTGTTCACGGCCCTCAACAGCAGCCACGTGATCGAGCCTATCGCGCAGATTTTCGTTCGGCCGAACGAGCAATATTCCGGTCGTTTCCCGAACGAGGACTCGCAAGCCTTTGTGTTCGACGCCACCAACCTCTTCGAGCGCGACAAGTTCTCCGGCTTCGACCGTATCGAAGGCGGTACGCGTGCCAATCTCGGCTTCCGCTATAACGGCACGTTCGACAATGGTTACGGCATTCGTGCCATTGCCGGCCAATCCTTCCATCTGGCGGGCGACAATTCCTTCGCGTCTTACGATCTCGTCAATGCAGGCGCTAATTCCGGCCTCGAATCCGACCGTTCGGATTATGTCGCCATGGCCGCTTTCGATGCGCCGATCGGACTCTCGCTCTCGTCGAGCCTGCGTCTCGACAAGGACGATTTCGACATCAACCGCTCGGAAACCGGTATCAGCTATTCGGACCGTCGCCTTACCGGCAAGCTCAGCTATACGCAGGTCAAGGCACAGCCGAAATATGGCTATAACGAAGACCGCGACATCATTCAGGCGTCCGGCACGCTGCGCATGGACGACAACTGGTCGCTTTTCGGATCGATCAATTACGATCTGAACGGGAAGTTTGCCGCTGAACGCCGTATCGGTATTGCCTATCAGGATGAGTGCACAATCCTGACGGTCAGCTATTCGGACGAAGGCAATATCAATTCCAGCCGTCAGGCCGCCAATGACTGGTCGATCAATGCGCGTCTGGCCTTCCGCACG
Source organism: Agrobacterium sp. 22-209-1 (assembly GCF_053522485.1). NCBI lineage: Bacteria > Pseudomonadati > Pseudomonadota > Alphaproteobacteria > Hyphomicrobiales > Rhizobiaceae > Agrobacterium > Agrobacterium sp. 22-209-1. The sequence goes on along the minus strand of NZ_JBNWCH010000002.1, from coordinate 599,300 downwards.
CTCGGCGATATCAGCATCGGCTCAGCCAATGAGGACTGGAACGACATGGATATCGGCTGGAAGCCAAACAACTACTGAGTTTAGAGGCAGGTTACGCAGCATCGTGACCTGCCTTTTTACCATTTGGCCAGTAAAGCCACGGTTTCGCCGCAACAACACGCCAATGTCGGCCGCACATGGAACCTATCGGGTTTTCTTTCAACAAACCGACACATTGCCGTCTTGCGGATCGCGATGATATATACGTGGCAAATTCGCGGTGCGGACGCACAGGTGCAGGTCTGAAAGCGGGAAAGTTCAATATTCCCCCATCAGGCAGAACAGATTGGCGGGACAGGGCAACAGGACCCTGCCCGACGAAAGGGAGAAGGATATGATGAATTTCGGAAAGACGGCTTTGCGTGGCGCTGCTTTTGCCTTTGCGATATTCGCCGTTCCCATGGCCGTTGTGCCCTATACCGGCCAGGCCTTCGCCGATAGCACCGTCAAGATCGTCGTCAACAAGACACCCATCACCAACGACGATATTGCCAAGCGCGTCGCCTTCCTCAAGCTGCAGCGCCAGTCCGGTAATCTCAATGAAAAGGCGCGTGAGCAGCTTGTCGATGAAGCGCTGAAGCGCGAGGAAATCGCCCGCGTCAAGATGTCGGTCAGCACCGACGATGTCGATGCGGCCTTCGCGCGCTTTGCCGGCAACAACAAGATGAGCCCGCAGCAATTGACGAAGGTGCTTGCGCAGGCGGGCGTCGGCGCCGACCATTTCAAGGCCTTCATCGCCGTTCAGATGAGTTGGCCGCGTCTTGTCAACGCGCGTTACGGTGCACGCGGCAAGATGTCGACGCAGGATCTCGTTACCCGCCTGAAGGAACGTGGCGACAAGCCCGTCACCACGGAATATTTTCTGCAGCAGGTTATCTTCGTGATACCGGAATCAAAGCGCAAGGCCATTACCGGCAAGCGCAAGGCCGAGGCTGAAGCCTCGCGCAAGCGTTATCCCGGCTGCGACCAGGCCATGAGCTTCGCCGCGACCATGCGTGATGTTGCGATCAAGGACCTTGGCCGCATTCTGGCGCCGGAGCTGCCGGAAGACTGGAAGGCGCTGGTGGAGAAGACCAAGGAAGGCGGCACCACCGGCACGCGCGTCACCGAAAAGGGCGTCGAATATCTGGCCATCTGCAAGCAGCGCCAGGTTTCCGACGACTACGCGGCGGAAATGGTGTTCAAGTCCGAAGATCTGATGAAGGCCAAGGACGGCGAAAACCCGAACGAAAAGAAATATATGGATGAGCTGCGCAAGAAGGCGCAGATCGTCAACACCTGATATTGATTAAAGAGCCGGGTCTTTCCGTGACATATGCATCCCTGCCGCTTGCCCTGACACAGGGAGATCCAGCCGGTATCGGCCCTGATATCGCCATCACCGCCTGGGCCAAGCGCCGGGAGAACGGCATGCCGCCCTTCATCTTCATCGGCGACCCCGATGTGGTAGCGAGCCGCGCGGCGTTGATCGGCGTGCCGGTCAATATCGAGACCTGCGGTGCGGAAAGCGCCGTCGACCTGTTCGAACAAGCCTTCCCCATCCTTTCCCTTCCCGTCGGCTTCGAAGTGCAGGCGGGTCAGCCGCATGTCGGAGCGGCGCACGCGACAATCAAGGCCATCGAGACCGCCGTTTCCCTCACGGTCGAGAGCAAGGCTGCGGCCGTCGTCACCAATCCGATCGCGAAATCGGTGCTATACGAGGCGGGTTTCGGCTTCCCCGGTCATACGGAATTTCTGGCCGATCTCGCCCTGCGCCAGACCGGGGAGCAAGTCATACCGGTCATGATGATTGCCGGTCCCAAGGTCCGTGTCGTCCCGGTGACGATCCATATCCCCGTGAAAGACGTGCCGGCCGCTCTCACCGAGGAGCTGATCGTTACGACCTGCCGGATCATCGATGCCGATCTCCGGCGGAAATTCGGCATTGAGGCGCCGCGTCTGGCGGTTGCCGGCCTCAACCCGCATGCGGGGGAAGATGGCGCACTCGGCAGCGAGGATCGCGATATCGTTCACCCGGCGACCATGCGGTTGCGGAAGGACGGGATCGATGCCTTTGGCCCCCTGCCCGCCGACACCATGTTCCACGATGCCGCCCGCAAGCGTTATGACGTGGCGGTGTGCATGTATCACGATCAGGCGCTCATTCCGGCCAAGGCGCTCGGCTTTGACGATTCCGTCAATGTCACGCTTGGCCTGCCCTTCATCCGCACCTCGCCCGACCATGGCACCGCCTTCGGCATTGCCGGCCAGGGCATCGCTAATGAGGCGAGCCTTGTGGCGGCGCTGAAGATGGCGGCGGACATTTCGCTCCGCAGCCGGGCCAACACATAATGGCGGCCATCGACGGACTGCCGCCGCTGCGCGATGTCATCCAGCGCCACGGGCTCGACGCGAAGAAATCGCTCGGACAGAACTTCCTGTTCGACCTCAACCTCACCCAGAAGATCGCCCGTACCGCCGGGCCGCTCGAAGGCGTGACGGTGATCGAAGTCGGCCCCGGTCCCGGCGGCCTCACCCGCGCTATTCTTTCGCTCGGGGCAAAAAAGGTCATCGCCGTCGAACGCGACAGCCGCTGCCTGCCGGCGCTGGCGGAAATCGAAGCGCATTATCCCGGGCGGCTCGAAGTCATCGAAGGCGACGCGCTGCAGACGGATTTCGAGGCTCTGGTTGCCGTCGGCGAACCGGTGCGGATCATCGCCAACCTGCCCTATAATGTCGGCACGCAATTGCTGGTCAACTGGCTGCTGCCGAGGGAATGGCCGCCCTTCTGGCTTTCGATGACGCTGATGTTCCAGAAGGAAGTTGGGCAGCGCATCGTGGCCGAAGAAGGCGATAATCACTACGGCCGTCTCGGCGTTCTCGCCGGCTGGCGCACGGTTTCCGAAATGGCCTTCGACGTCCCGCCACAAGCCTTCAGCCCGCCGCCAAAAGTCACCTCCACCGTCGTGCACCTGTTGCCGAAGGACAAGCCGCTGCCCTGCGATGTCGCCAAGCTTGAAAAGGTGACGGAAGCCGCCTTCGGCCAGCGCCGCAAGATGCTCCGCCAGAGCGTGAAAAGCCTTGGCGGGGAAACGCTGCTGGAAAAAGCGGGCATCGATCCCACGCGCCGGGCGGAAACGCTGTCGGTGGAGGAATTCGTCACTTTGGCGAACTGCCTGTAAATCCGTCGTGTAATGTGCCATTCCGAGCAGCGGGACACGGGTTCGTGGAGACTGCGAATAAAGGAACAAGCGCGTGGAGAGTGCCGGTTTTCATTACAAGCTCGACATTCCCGCTGAAACGCCCGACTGCGCGGTTGTCTTGCTGCATGGATCGGGGCGAACGGAAGACGATCTCATTTCTTTTGGCCGCGCCGTCTTTCCCAAGGGTGTCTTATATGCGCCGAGGGGCGCTGTTCCCTGGGAGAATGGTTTCGCGTTTTTCCGCCGAAAGCCCGACAGACAGCTTGATATTGACGACCTCAAACATCAAGCCGCCAGACTATGCCGGTTTTTCACCATGGTCTTTAAGCAGACGGGGCAAAGACCCTTTCTCGTCGGATATTCCAACGGCGCGATCATCGCCGCTGAAACGATATGTCAGGACCGTCATCTATCGAAAGGCACCATTCTGCTTCGCCCGCTATCTCCGAGAAAGGACCAGTCTTTTCCGAGCCTGGCAGGATATCCCATACTCCTGCTGGCGGGCGTGCGTGACGACCGGCGGCAGCCTTCCGATGCTCCAGATTTGGCCGAGCAGCTGGCGTCGGCCGGAGCGGAGGTCGTTCTTGAAACGATCAAAACGGGTCATGGCTGGGCGGAAGACGCGGCGGACGAACGATTGTCACGGCAATGGCTGGCGCGCGGACTCATCGCGTAAGTCAGAGCTTTGGCTCTTCCTCCAGCAACGCCCGCACGAAATCGAACATGCCGTGGCGGCGGTCGCGGCGGACGCGTTCGGCCTTCACGATTGCTTCGACGGCCTCGAAGGCAGCCTGCAGGTCGTCATTGAGGATGACATAGTCATAGTCGCGCCAGTGTTCGATCTCGGCACGGGAATTGAGAAGCCGGGTCTTGATGACCTCTTCGGTGTCTTCAGCGCGGCGGTGCAGGCGCGATTGAAGTTCGGTCATGGTCGGCGGCAGGATGAAGATCGAAACGACGTCGGCCTTCATCTTGTCCTGAAGCTGCTCGGCGCCCTGCCAGTCGATATCGAACAGCATGTCGCGGCCTGCGGCCATGGCTTCTTCCACCGGCTCGCGCGGGGTGCCGTAGAAATTGCCATGAACCTCGGCCCATTCCAGCAGCGCGTCGCTGTCGCGCAGGCGCTCGAAATCGCGCTTGGAAATGAAATGGTAGTGGATACCGTCAATCTCGCTCTGGCGGCGCGGACGTGTCGTGACGCTGACGGACAGGCCGATATTCTTGTCCTTGTCGAGCAGGTTGCGCGCAATCGTGGATTTTCCCGCGCCCGATGGCGAAGAAATCACCAGCATCAGCCCTCTGCGGGCAATCGTGACGGGAGAATTATTCACCGGGGCCATGGGTCTACTCCAGATTTTGGACCTGCTCGCGGAACTGGTCGATCACCACTTTCAGCTCTATGCCTGCTGCGGTTACCGCACTGGCGTTCGATTTGGAACAGATTGTATTCGACTCGCGGTTAAATTCCTGTGCAAGAAAATCGAGCTTGCGGCCAACCGGCCCGCCATTGGCCAAAAGCTCCCGCGACGCCTGAACATGGGCGTGCAGCCGGTCGATCTCTTCACGCAGATCCGCCTTGGTGGCGATCAGCGCCGCCTCTGCATGAAGCCGGTCACGATCGAGCCCGTGCAAGCCGTCGCCGATGAGGGCGATCTGCTGGGCGAGCCGTGCCGCAATTTGCTCGGGCTGGCGGGAAGGATCGTTTTCAATGATGTCTGCGAGCTGCTCGATCCGGTTGATGTGACCGGACAGGATGGCAAACAGCGAAGCCCCTTCGCGCTCGCGCATATCCTTCAGCTTCTCGACCGCGGCGGCGAAGCCGGCAAGCACATCATCGTTGCGCGCGGCCTGCACCTCCGCATCGTCTTCCGCCTCGCGAAAATCGACGAGCCCGCGCAGCGTCAGCAGCGTGTCGAAGCTCAGCGGCTTGTCTTCCACGACATCGCCAAGCTCCTTTTTCAGCGTCAGAACAGCCGCCAGAGCATCGCGGTTGACCACCGCCTCCAGCCGGTTTTCCGCAATCGCCAGCGTCAGACCCGCCTGGATATTACCGCGGGAAAGATGCTCGCCTGCGATTTCGCGCAGGGCCGTTTCCAGCGCTTCAAGACCGGTCGGCAGACGCAGGCGCACATCGAGCCCCTTGCCGTTCACGGACCGCAATTCCCACGCCCAGCGGTAACGGCCGGAGGTTCCTTCGCTGCGCGCAAAGCCGGTCATCGATTGCAATGTCATATCTGAAAGCCCCCGTCATGCCTTACAAAACCGGGCCCTGTGGATCACAGAGCCCGGTCGAGATTATCAGTTGTTGGCGGGTTTCTCCGCCTCGGTTCCGCCTGGCTGGCCATCCACGACAACATCGGGATTGGCGCCGGAAGCAGCCTTCTCAGCCTCGATCTTGCGCCAGCGGCGAACATTGGCGTTGTGCTCTTCAAGCGTCTTGGCAAAGACGTGGCCGCCGGTGCCGTCAGCAACGAAATAAAGGTCATCCGTGCGCCATGGATTGGCGACAGCCTCAAGTGCCGCGCGGCCCGGATTGGCGATGGGAGACGGCGGCAGGCCCTTGATGACATAAGTGTTGAACGGCGTCTGCTTCTGCAGGTCCGACTGGTAGATCGGGCGGTCCGACGGTTTGCCGTCACCACCGAACAGGCCGTAGATGATCGTCGGGTCGGATTGCAGGCGCATGCCCTTCTTCAGGCGGTTGTAGAACACGGAGGCGACATGGGCGCGTTCGTCGTCCTTGCCGGTTTCTTTCTCGACAATCGAGGCAAGCGTCACGAATTCCTCGACGGTCTTGATCGGCAGATCGGGATCGCGCCGTTCCCAGATCATGTCGATCAGCTTGTCCTGCGCCGCACTCATCTGGTTGATGATCTCTTCGCGCTTGGTGCCGCGGGTGAAGCGATAGGTATCCGGGCGCAGGCTGCCTTCCGGCGGCAGCGTGGCGGGAAGCTCGCCGTCCAGCACTTCATCCGCAGCAAGACGTGCGAACATCTGCTTCACGGTCAGGCCTTCCGGCAGCGACACGGAATAAAGGATCGACTTGCCGGACTCCAGCAGCACCATGATGTCCTTCATCGATGCGCCAGCCTTGATCTCGTATTCACCCGTCTTCAGCGTCTGGTCCTTCTGCAGATAGCTGCCGGTCATCAGGCGGAAAACGCGGGCGTTGGAGATGATGTCATTGCGTTCGAGATTATTGGCGATCTCGATGATGCCTGCGCCGTTGCGCACTGTGAAATGGGTATTCGTCTGGAGCGGACCGGGCTCCTGGAACGCATTGATCATGTAATAGAAAGCGGCAATGGCCAGCACACAGACGGCGACGGCCAGCGTCATCAGAAAGTTCAGGAAGATCACAAGCTGGCCGTGGGCCTTGCGGGAGCGCTTGGGCGGAGCCGGCACTTTTTCCGGCCGCAGCGCCTCCGTCGGGGATTTAGGAATGATCGGGCCGCGATTGCCTTCGCCCGCGCCGGTTTGTCCGTATGGTCCCTGGCTGTTCTGGTTCGTGTCGCTCACCGTCGGTCCTTTTCAGTTCGGCGTTGTCAGCGCTTTTTGCGCAGGTAATGCGGCAAAAACAGGTTCGGAATGCCGTCCCGCACCACATAGAGGTATCGTGAAGCCTGCTGTTCCGCTTCACGAACATCGTTTCGGACAAAGCCGATTTAGGGAGCAGCCGGCACCCGGCAAACGCTTCCCATAAAACGACTACAATAGCGGCGCGAAAACCGGAATAGCTTTCACAGGCCGCAATGCGTTCTTCAAATGAAAGAACGTCCTTTGTCAGCACCCGGTGGGAGGGCGCCAGCGACGGCAGAGCCGCCGCGATTATGCTTCGTAACGACGCAGCACGAGGGAGGCGTTGGTGCCGCCGAATCCGAAGGAGTTCGAGAGCGCCACGTCGACCTTACGCTTGCGCGCCTTGTGCGGCACGAGATCGATCTTCGTCTCCACATCGGGATTATCGAGGTTCAGCGTCGGCGGAACGATGTTGTCGCGGATCGCAAGCGTCGCGAAGATCGCCTCGATAGCGCCCGCCGCACCGAGAAGATGGCCGGTCGCCGACTTGGTGGAGGACATGGAAATCTTCGAGGCCGATTCGCCGACAAGCCGCTCGACCGCGCCAAGCTCGATCGTATCGGCCATGGTGGAGGTGCCGTGAGCGTTGATGTAGTCGATATCGTCAGGCGTGAGACCTGCGCGCTTCAGCGCCATCGACATGCAGCGATAGGCACCTTCACCGTCCTCGGACGGTGCGGTGATGTGATAGGCATCGCCAGAGAGGCCGTAACCGACGACTTCCGCATAGATCTTCGCGCCGCGCGCCTTGGCGTGTTCCAGCTCTTCCAGAACGACGATGCCCGCACCTTCACCCATGACGAAACCATCGCGGTCACGGTCATAAGGGCGCGAGGCCTTCTGCGGATCGTCATTGTGTTGTGTGGAAAGCGCCTTGCAGGCGGCGAAGCCGGCGAGCGCGATGCGGCAGACCGGCGATTCGGCGCCGCCGGCGACCATGACGTCGGCATCGCCGAGCGCGATCAGACGGGCGGCGTCGCCAATGGCGTGCGCGCCGGTCGAGCAGGCCGTCACCACGGCATGGTTCGGTCCGCGCAGCTTGTGGCGGATGGAAACCTGGCCGGATACGAGGTTGATCAGGCGGCCGGGAATGAAGAATGGGGAAATGCGCCGCGGGCCCTTGTCGCGCAGCGTATAGCCCGCCTCGACAATGCCTTCCAGGCCGCCAATGCCGGAGCCGATCAGAACGCCTGTCGCGATCTGGTCCTCGTCCGTTTCCGGATGCCAGTTTGCGTCGGCAAGCGCCATGTCGGCGGCAGCCATGCCGTACAGGATGAAAGGATCGATCTTGCGCTGTTCCTTGGGTTCCATCCAGTCATCGGCATTGAAAGTGCCGTTGGAACCATCGCCGACGGGAATACGGCAGGCGATCTTTGCGGGCAAGTCTTCGACTTCGAATTCAGTCACGAGACGGGCGCCGTTCTGGCCGGCCAAAAGCCGTTCCCAGGTCACTTCCGTTCCGCATCCAAGAGGAGATACCATGCCGGTACCGGTGATAACGACACGCCTCATCGCCAACGCTCCGCCCTTATCCAAATCATCGGTCTTCCTGCAACACCGGGCACCATGAGATGGCACTCTCGGCAGGCTGCAGTACGTCTCAATCTTTGCTTGAAGGTTACAGGCAGCGTTATTGCAGCCCGTGACCTTTACGACAACGGGAAAGCGTGCCTTTGCGGCACCCACCGTCTGCCTATAAAACATTGGCCCGGACAAGCCGGGCCAAGACGGGAAGATATGTCACCCTCCCGATGAAGGTCGATCAGGCCTGGGCCTTCTCGATGAACTTGACGGCGTCGCCGACCGTCAGGATCGAGTCAGCTGCGTCGTCGGGGATTTCAACGCCGAATTCTTCTTCGAAAGCCATGACCAGTTCAACGGTGTCGAGCGAATCAGCGCCCAGATCGTCAATGAAGCTGGCGCCTTCGACAACCTTGTCGGCGTCAACGCCAAGATGATCAATTACAATTTTCTTTACGCGTTCTGCGATATCGCTCATGTCGGTTTCCTCGACCTTTATTTTGAAGGGAATGCCTTGCGGCACCCTGCCCTGTTAGAAGCCCTCATGCGCCGTTCAAATCCGGCGCTGCTGGCAAACCCGTTCAACCCGTTCCAAGCTAGACATCGTCACGCAAAATCGCAACGGCTTCCTGTCTCTCCGGGACGACTGTTCACAGTCTTGGCCCGCTTAACATGGTTTCAATCGGTCGAAAAGCCTGAAAACGCGCTAAGCACAGCGTATGACAGGCAATTTCGCCGAAAACCAGTCGGCGGAGCCTTGCGGCGCCAGCTACCCAAGAAGGTGCTTAAACAGCGCCGCAATCCTTTTCATGACAGCCTTAGGCGCCGTCAGATCATAGCCATGCCGCCATTGACGTGCAGGGTCTGGCCGGTCATGTAGCCCGCCTCGTTGGAGGCGAGGTAAAGAACGGCCGAGGCGACCTCAGCACCGGTTCCCATGCGCTTCATGGGAATGGCGCCCATGATGGCGTCTTTCTGCTTGTCGTTCAGCTTGCCGGTCATGGCGCTTTCGATGAAGCCCGGCGCCACGCAGTTGACGGTGACGTTGCGGGTGGCGATTTCCTGGGCCAGCGACTTCGAAAAACCGATCATGCCGGCCTTGGAGGCGCAATAGTTGGCCTGGCCGGGATTGCCGGTGACGCCGACGATGGAGGTGATGTTGATGATGCGGCCGAAACGGCGGCGCATCATCGGATGCGTCAGCTCACGCGTCAGGCGGAACATCGCCGTCAGGTTCACTTCGATGACGTTGTCCCAGTCCTCGTCGCTCATGCGCACGAAGAGGCCGTCCTTGGTGATGCCGGCATTGTTGACGAGGATATCGACACCTTCCAGTTCGGCTTCGGCTTTTTCGCCGAGTGCCTTTACTTCTGAGCGATCAGCGAGGTTTGCCGGGAAAATCTTGACGCGCTCGCCAAGTTCTGCCGCCAGCGCCTCGAGCTTTTCAACGCGGGTGCCGTGCAGGCCGACGGTTGCGCCCTGGCTGTGCAGAAGGCGGGCGATTTCTTCGCCGATGCCACCGGTTGCGCCGGTTACGAGAGCCTTGCGGCCTGTCAGATCAAACATGTCCTATTCCTTCTTTAGAGCTTCGGACTGAAAATGTTCAGCGCTGTTGCGCCCGATGAATGCGGCAGCCGGAGTATCCGTCTCAACCGATAAGCGTGGCAAGAAGCTGGTCGATATCGGCAGCGCCGTTGACGGCAACGCCGTTCACCGTCTTGTCGATGCGGCGGGCAAGGCCCGTCAGCACCTTGCCGGAGCCGATCTCGTAAAGCTGCGTGACATTGTCGGCGGCGAACCATTCTACCGTCTCGCGCCAGCGCACCTGCCCCGTCACCTGCTCGACCAGCAGGGCGGCGATCTCATTGGCGTCGGAAACGGGAGCGGCGCGCACGTTGGCGATAACAGGCACGACCGGATTGTGCTTCTCGACTTTCGCCAGAGCCTCGCGCATCGCTTCCGCCGCCGGCGCCATCAGCGCGGAGTGGAAGGGGGCGGAAACCGGCAGCATAATGGCGCGCTTGGCGCCCTTGTCGGACGCGATCGCCGCAGCCTTCTCGACGGCGGCCTTGCCGCCGGAGATGACGAGCTGGCCACCGCCATTGTCGTTGGCGATCTGGCAGACGCCGAGAATGGCCGCTTCTTCGCAGATTGCCGAAACGGCGTCATGCTCAAGCCCGATAATCGCCGCCATGGCGCCCTCACCCACCGGCACGGCGGCCTGCATGGCATTGCCACGAATGCGCAGAAGACGGGCGGTATCGGCAACCGAGAAGGTGCCTGCGGCACAGAGCGCCGAATATTCGCCGAGCGAGTGGCCGGCGACATAAGAAACCGTATCGGACAGTTTGAAACCGCGCGCTTCGAGAACCCGCATGACCGCCATGGACACCGCCATGAGGGCCGGCTGGGCGTTGGCGGTCAGCGTCAGCGTCTCTTCAGGACCGTTCCACATGATATCGGAGAGCTTCTGGTCGAGCGCCTCGTCGACTTCCTGAAACACGGCGCGCGCTTCCGGATAGGTATCCGCCAGCTCCTTGCCCATGCCGACGGCCTGACTTCCCTGTCCGGGAAAAGTGAATGCAATACCCATGGGATGTCGTCCTTCTTGTCTGGCGTTGCCTTTATTCTTGTCGACTTCCATTCACATTCCCGCCAGCGAAGTCAAGGCTTGAAGCCCCATGGCGGGCGCTCGCCAGGGGTTTTGCCGACCTGTTTTCCCCTTTTCTTTTCATCATATTTTTTCTTGCACTGCGGCAAATCCCCATTACTTTCACCCCACCTTCCAAACTATCTGGCCAAGCACCGGGACATTTCCATGAAACAAAGACTATTGGGCCGCACGGGTATTTCCGTGTCTGAAATCTGCCTCGGCACCATGACGTGGGGCACGCAGAACACCGAAGCCGACGCGCACGCGCAGATGGATTACGCCGTCGAAAACGGCGTCAATTTCTTCGATACGGCAGAACTTTATCCTACCACCCCCGTTTCCGCCGAAACGCAGGGGCGGACGGAAGACTATATCGGCACCTGGTTTGAAAAGACCGGAAAGCGCGATCAGGTCGTGCTCGCCACCAAGGTCGCAGGCTCTGGACGTGACTACATTCGTGGCGGTCGCGATATCGACGCCGCAGCCATCCGCGAGGCGGTGGACACCAGCCTCAAGCGCCTGAAGACCGACTATATCGACCTCTACCAAATCCACTGGCCGAATCGCGGCACCTATCATTTCCGTGGCGCATGGAGCTTTGACGCTTCCGGCCAGGACACCAAGCGCACGCTCGCCGAAATCACCGAAAAGCTCGAAACGCTCGGCGAATTGGTGAAGGCCGGCAAGATCCGCGCCATTGGTCTCTCCAACGAAAGCGCCTGGGGCACGCAGAAATATATCGATATCGCGGAGGCTAACGGCCTGCCGCGCGTCGCCACCATTCAGAATGAATACAACCTGCTGTACCGCAGCTTCGATCTCGACATGGCGGAAGTCGCGCACCACGAGGACGTCGGCCTGCTCGCATATTCGCCGCTGGCGGCAGGGCTGCTGACCGGCAAATACCAGAACGGCGCCCGCCCGGCGGGTTCGCGCGGCAGCATCAACAAAGACCTCGGCGGTCGCCTGCAACCGCTTCAGGAAGCGCCGGTCAAGGCTTATCTGGAGCTTGCTGCCGCTCATGGCATCGATCCAGCAAAGCTCGCCATTGCCTTCTGCCTGACGCGCCCCTTCATGGCCTCCGTCATCATCGGCGCGACGACGATGGAACAGTTGAAGGTTGATATTGCGGCTGCGGATGTGACGCTGTCGGACGAGGTACTGAAGGGTGTAGCGGCGATCCACCGGCAATATCCAATGCCGATCTGACGATGCAACAGCGCGCTTTTTCGCACTCGCCCTTGCATTCCGGGCAAAAATCCGTATAAGCGCGCTGTTCACAACACCCGGTCCAATTGGCTGGTGGCTGAACGGAGGGCTGGTTCCGGTAACGGAACAGCAGGAACCATAAGGTTTTTCCGGCCTCCCGTGTCTCCGCTCTCGACCGTCTCGAACAACGCTTTTCTTGCTTTAAGGCTCACGCCTTTTCAGGAGCAGTCGTTGAGGCTTAGCGCCGTTGCCGGGTGAAGGACGAAACGCAAGAAAGGCAAAGCTTAAATGGCTCTTTACGAACACATCTTCCTTGCCCGGCAGGATATTTCTGCCCAGCAGGTTGACGCACTTGTCGAGCAGTACAAGGGCGTTATCGAATCGTTCGGCGGTAAAGTCGGACGCGTCGAGAACTGGGGTCTGAAGTCCCTCACCTACCGCATCAAGAAGAACCGCAAGGCTCACTACGCTCTCATGGACATCGACGCTCCGGCGGCCGCCATCCATGAAGTCGAGCGCCAGATGCGCATCAACGAAGACGTTCTTCGCTACATGACCATCGCCGTCGAAGCCCACGAAGAAGGCCCGTCCGCGATGATGCAGAAGCGCGATCGCGACGACCGTCCGCGCCGTGACGGCGACCGTCCGGACCGTGGCCCGCGTGAAGATCGTGGTCCCCGCGCACCGCGCGAAGGTGGCTTCGGCGACCGCGAAGACCGTCCGCGCCGTCCGCGCGAAGACCGTGCATAAGGAGAATTGACCTATGGCTGACGCATCCTCTTCCCAGGCACGCCGCCCGTTCCACCGCCGTCGCAAGACGTGCCCCTTCTCCGGCGCCAACGCTCCGAAGATCGACTACAAGGACGTTCGTCTCCTGCAGCGCTACATTTCGGAGCGCGGCAAGATCGTTCCTTCCCGCATCACGGCCGTTTCCCAGAAGAAGCAGCGCGAACTCGCCCAGGCGATCAAGCGCGCCCGTTTCCTCGGCCTGCTGCCTTACGTCGTAGCATAATGAATTGAAGCGAGGCTGCGTTTTGGTGCGGCCTCGCTTTATCTCAATCCTTCCGCGTTGGGCGCGGATCGATACCAAAAAACCCATGTTGGGGATGAGACTCCAAGGAGCGATCCTCTAACTGCTTAAGTTTCAGCAGGACAGCGAAGTGCAGAAGTTGAATCAGACAGTGCTGATCTCCGGCGTTCTCGCCGGCATATGCGCCGCGTTTTTGACGCTTGGCGCAACGGCACAGTCGTCGCTTTCTTTCCTGCTTTATGCCGGTTCCGCCATGCCGATTTTCATCGCCGGCATGGGCTGGGGCAACCGCGCCGCCATTATCGCAATCATCACCACGGCCATCATCGGTGCTTTGGTCATGTCGCCGCTTTTCGCGCTGACGATTGCCATCTTCACGCTGATTCCGGCGGGCTGGCTTTCGCATCTCGCCAATCTGGCGCGCCCGGCCTCCGAACTCGGCGGCCCGGATGATCTGCTTGCCTGGTATCCGCTGTCCGGCATCGTGCTGCATCTGTGCATTCTGGTTTCCGTCGCCGTCATCATTCTCGGCTGGATGATCGGTTACGGTCCCGATCTCGTCGCGCGCATGGTCGATGTGATGATGACCTCGGTTCAGAGCCGCGAACCCCTGTTCGAGCCCAATGTCGAGGCGCTGGCGCAAACAAAGACCCTGTTGGTGCTGATGCTGCCGATCGTTCAGGGCGGCCTCTGGGTCATCCTTTTGTTTGCCGCCTATTATTTCGCGACGCGAGTGGTCGGCACCTTCGGCAAGGGTCTTCGCCCGCGCGAGGACATCGCTTCGGCACTGCGCATGCACCGCAACGCCATCTTCATTTTCCTCGCTGGCATCGTCGCCATGTTCCTTGGCGGCGTCGCGGCCATGGTCGGAGCGGTCATCTGCGGCACCTTCGGCGCGGGCTTCCTGATGGCGGGTTACGCCTCGCTGCACAAGCGCGCGCGTGGAAAGGACTGGCGTCTGCCGGTTCTCATTCTCGCATATCTCTCGGCGGTCTTTGTCTTTCCGCTGTTCATCATTCTCGTGTTCGGCCTGAGCGACGTGCGCAGCACGATCTCTCTTACTCCGACGCGGAAAACCGACAATACGAACGAAACCAACAACTAGAAAGGATCAAGAAGATGGACGTTATTCTTCTCGAACGCATCAACAAGCTCGGCCAGATGGGCGAAACCGTCAAGGTTCGCGACGGCTATGCCCGTAACTTCCTGCTGCCGCAGGGCAAGGCGCTGCGCGCCAATGCTGCCAACAAGACCCGTTTCGAAACCGAGCGCGCAACGCTCGAAGCCCGTAACCTCGAGCGCAAGTCGGAAGCCCAGAAGGTTGCCGAAGCCCTCGAAGGCAAGTCCTTCATCGTCGTCCGTTCGGCTGGCGAAACCGGCCAGCTCTACGGTTCTGTCGCTGCTCGCGACGTCGTCGAAATCCTCGGCGCCGAAGGCTTCAACATCGGCCGCAACCAGGTTGAGCTGAACACGCCGATCAAGACCATCGGTCTGCACAACGTTACCCTGCACCTGCACGCCGAAGTCGAGCTGCAGGTCGAGCTGAACGTTGCCCGTTCGGCTGAAGAAGCAGAGCGTCAGGCCAAGGGCGAAAGCCTCACCTCCGCTGACGCCATTTACGGCGTTGACGAAGACGCGCTGCGTCCGGAAGATTTCTTCGACCCGGAAGCTGACCGCGACGGCGACGACGAATAAGATCTGGCCTAACGGTCAAAGGAAAACCCCGGATGGCGACATCCGGGGTTTTTTGTTTGTTGTGTTTGTAGAGGGGGGTATCCCTCCGCAAACTCAACGCCCACTACCTCGCCGCCGTCTCCGTGCGCTCAGGCGCCTTGCTCTTGTCCACATGCACCACCACCGACATGCCCGGAGAAAGCTCCGCCGTCAGGGGCTGATCGGCATCGATCGCGATCCGTACGCCGAGGCGCTGGGCGATCTTTACGAAATTACCCGTCGCATTGTCAGGCTTGATAACGGCGAATTCCGAACCCGTCGCCGGCGAGAACCGTTCCACATGGCCGGTAAGCTTGCGGCGATGCAGCGCGTCCACCGAGATCGTCACCGGCTGGCCGACCTGCATGCCGGCGAGCTGGGTTTCCTTGAAATTGGCGATAACCCAGACATCATGCGGCACAACGGCCATCAGCTGCGTGCCGGCGGTGACATATTGGCCAGTGCGCACGCCGATTTCGCCGAGCCTGCCATCGACCGGCGCGTGGATTTCGGTATTGGCAAGATCGATCCGGGCCAGTTCGACGGCGGCTTCGGCATTGGCGACGGCTGCCTGCAGCGAGCTGCGGTTGACGATGATCGTCTGCAAATCCTGTCGCGACACTTCCAGCGCCGCTTTTGCCTGCGACAGCGATGCCCTCGCCTTTTCCAGCGCGGCATGAGCTTCTTCCTGGAGGCTTGAGGTTCCTACCCCGCTTTTGATGAGATTGTCCTGCCGGTCGGAGGCGAGCTGCGCCTGTTTCAGCGAGGCCTGCGCGCTGTCAACCGCCGCCTCGCTGGAGCGAATATTGGCATTGGCCGCATTTTCCTGCTGGCGGGAATTGTCGAGTGCCGCCTTATGCGTATCGAGCGTTGCTTCCGCCTGGGCCTGTTTCTGGCGATAGATGCGGTCGTCGATCTTCGCCAGCAGGGTGCCCTGCTTGACTTCCTGATAGTCCTTCACCGGAACATTCACCACATAGCCACTCACCTGCGGGCTCATCGTCGTGACATAACCCCGCACGAAGGCATTGTCGGTCATTTCGACGGTGGAAAGGAACGGCGGCAGCCGCCAGGCGTAAAGCACCAGCGCCACACCGGCGATGCCGCCGAGCAGCACGAGAATGGAAACGGGGGTAAAAAACTTCTTCAGCATGATGTCACTCTTGGATGTTCAAGACTGTGTCGCTGGCGCAGCACCGGCATTTCCCGAAAGGAGTGGCCAGATGCGTCGCCAGGCAAGATGGATTAAAAGGAAGGCAAGCGCCAGCGCCGAGACAACGGCGATCAGCAGGAACGTATCGTTATAAGCAAGCACATAGGCTTCCCTGCTGACCTGCTGACCGAGCAGCGACAGCCCCTCGGCCTTCAGCAATGCCGGATCGGTGATGACATGACTGTAAGCGCCGGAAAGTTGCGAGACGCGCTGGGCGACTGCGGGATTGGTGAGCAGGATATTTTCCACCAGAATATTGGAGTGGAATTTTTCCCGCAGCGTCACGAAACTGCCGAGCAGGCCCGTCATCAACATCGATCCGGTAATCTGCGTAAACAGGAAGATGGTGATGAAATTCACCAGATAGGGTGTGCCCCTTGCAATCGCTGCGCCAAAACCCTTCGCCATGACAGGCGGCAGGAACATGGCGGCGCCGAACGCAATCATCATCTGGCTGAGATACATTTGCTCGGGGCGGGTCAGATTGGTGGACTGACTGTCCATAAAGGACCCGGCGGCAATCAGCGTCAGCGCAATGACATGGGCCGTATCGACATATTTCGTCAACATCAACCAGGCGCAGGCCGCCCCGCCCAGGAGGGTCGCCAGCAGCACCAGCGCATAAAGCGGAATTGTCTGATCATTGAGCAGGCCGAGCTGCTGGTAAAAGCTGACGGCCGTCGAGGATTGTTCAGACGATACCGCTCTATAGACCAGCAGGACCGCGATGGCGTGCAGGTTGGTTTTGGAGAAAATCCAGCGCAGGTCGAGAAGCGGGTTCTGGCGCGGCAATTCAATGAAAGCCATCAGTGTCAGAAGAGCAATGGATGTCGCCAGCAGCGCACCGAGCCACCAGGTCTCGAACCACCAATAGAACCGGCCGAGCGTCAGCATCACCGCGAGGCAACCGAGACCGCCAGCAAACAGGAGATAGCTTAGAATATCCATGCGCTCGATGACTTTCGCGCGCGGCGGCGGCGTGACCTTGAGGACATAGATCATGGCAAGCGAGATCAGCGCAAAGCCGACTTCCATTGAATAGAGGGCGTTCCAGCCGTCAATCGCCAGCAGCGAGGGTGAGACCATGCGCGCAATCGGCGCGGACAGCAGGGTTCCCGTCAGCGCAATGCTGAAGCCGAGCGAGAATTTTCGCGCGGGCGGAAAAGCTTCTAGTATGTAGAGGAAGCCGAGCGAGGAAATCGGTGCGGCGGCCATGCCGCTGATGAAGCGGATGACGATCGCCGAATGCAGATCGGTGACGAAAAGATTGAGGCAGTTGGCGATGACAAAGGCGACGATCGAAAGCTCGGCGAAGGGTCGCAGGCCATATTGCGCCCTGACCTTGAACAAAGCGATGGAGAAGGTGGCATAGGGCGCCATATAGGCCGCCGAAAGCCAGGCCACCTCAGCCACGGTTGCGGAAAACTCGCCCTGCAGCTGATAGAGATTGGCCATGACGAGGTTCATGCCGAGACCCTGCGTGATGAAAAAACACAGCCCAGCGAAAATGAAGCAGAGCCGCAGCCACAGCGGCCGTTCCGGCTGAACGGGCGCGGCAAGCGTTGGTTCCGGTTCCGCAGCTGTCGCAGAAACGACCGCAGGCGTCACATTCGCCTGCTTCTCCGCCGCATCCGGTTCCTGGTTAAGCCTCACATCGTGATCATTCTGCGATACCACAGAGCTCATGCCTGCCCCCTTCCCGAAGCGAGATTTTGCAGGTTGGCCGACAGGCGGCGCATGACATCCAATGCCATCGCCAGATCTTGCGAGGAAATATCGGCGGTAATCTCGGAACGCAGCGACTTTGCCATCGCCTGCACCGTCTCCGACGTTTTCTCGCCTTCCGCCGTCATGTGGATGCGTTTGGCGCGGCGGTCGTTCTCATCGGAACGGCGTTCGATGAGGTTTTGCTTCTCCATGCCGTCGAGCACGCGCACCAGGGTCGGCGTCTCGATTTCCATTTCCTCGGCAAGTTCCGTCTGCGTCAGCGGACCTCGGCGAGAAAGGGCGAAAAGCGCCCGCGCGCGGGCCAGCGTCAGGCCGCTTTCCCCCACCCGCGCATCGAAAAACGCGCGCAGTTTGCGGGTAAAAGCGGAGACTTCATCCAGAAGCTGTTCCTTGTCGGTCTCGCGGGACATGTCAGTAAGCCTTATAATTAGCACACTACTTATTTTCTACCTATTTATTCGTAAGACTGACGAATTTCAAGTTTCTTTCACGCCGGGTCTGCCATGCGGTAAACTCATGGCAGCGAATCACGTTGCCGCGAATTCCGGGCCGGTAATTTTTCCCGCCTCTTGTCTGCGCCCCCTGTGGATTGCTGGGGACAACTGAAGATGTGATCGAGCGCAACGGGGCAGACGTCACCCTGCCATGGAGTGTTGCAACAATATCATTGACTGCCATGCCCCAGGAAGCCAAAGCCTGAGGTGTAAGAAAAGGCAAAGGGAGATCACGCAAACCATGAACGACGCTGTGAGAAAGATCACCCCCGCGCAACCGGCGGAACCGCATTACCGCGAAGCGCCGAACAACATCGAAGCGGAACAGGCGCTGCTAGGCGCCATCCTCGTCAATAACGACGCCTATTATCGCGTGTCGGACTTCCTGAAGCCCGTGCATCTTTACGAACCGCTGCACCGTAAGATTTTCGAGGTGGCGGGCGATATCATCCGCATGGGCAAGACCGCCAATCCGGTGACGATCAAGACCTTCCTGCCTGCCGACGACAAGATCGGCGATCTGACGGTGGCGCAGTATCTCGCGCGTCTGGCGGCGGAAGCCGTCTCGATCATCAACGCGGAAGATTACGGCCGGGCGATCTACGATCTGGCGCTGCGCCGCGCACTGATCCAGATCGGCGAGGATGTCGTCAACATCGCCTATGACGCGCCGCTCGACATGCCGCCGCAGGCGCAGATCGAAGACACCGAACGCCGCCTGTTCGAACTGGCGGAAACCGGCCGTTACGACGGCGGTTTCCAGTCGTTTAACGACGCCGTGGCGCTGGCGATCGACATGGCCGGCGCCGCCTTCGAACGCGACGGCAATCTCTCCGGTATTTCCACCGGTATTCATTCGCTCGACGCCCGCATGGGCGGGTTGCAGCGTTCCGACCTTATCGTGCTTGCCGGCCGCCCGGGTATGGGCAAGACCTCGCTTGCGACCAACATCGCCTACAACATCGCCGCATCCTATGAGCAGGAAGTGCAGCCGGACGGGTCGTACAAGGCGAAAAACGGTGGCGTCGTCGGCTTCTACTCGCTCGAAATGTCGTCCGAACAGCTCGCTACCCGTATCATTTCCGAGCAGACGGAAGTGTCTTCCTCGAAAATCCGCCGCGGCGACATCACCGAGGCCGATTTTGAAAAGCTCGTCGCCTGCTCCCAGATGATGCAGAAGGTGCCGCTTTACATCGACCAGACCGGTGGCATCTCGATTGCCCAGCTTTCCGCCCGCGCCCGCCGCTTGAAGCGCCAGCGCGGCCTCGATGTTCTGGTGGTCGACTACGTTCAGCTGATGACCGGCTCCGGCAAGAGCGGCGAAAACCGCGTGCAGGAAATCACCCAGATCACCACGGGTCTGAAAGCGCTCGGCAAGGAACTCAACGTTCCGATCATCGCGCTGTCACAGCTATCCCGTGCGGTGGAAAGCCGCGAAGACAAGCGTCCGCAGCTTTCCGACCTGCGTGAATCCGGCTCCATCGAGCAGGACGCGGACGTGGTGCTGTTCGTGTTCCGCGAGGAATATTACGTCAAGAACATGGAGCCGCGCGATATATCCGATCCCAAATATGCCGAATGGGAAGCCCTGTTCGACAAAGTGAAAGGCACGGCTGACGTCATCATCGCCAAGCAGCGTCACGGACCGACCGGCACGGTGAAGCTTGCCTTCCAGTCCGAGTTCACCCGCTTTACGGATCTGGCCGATCCGAGTTTCAGCCAGTACGAAGAGCATTGATCCGGCAACAATGGCAAAGAGGGTATGTTTACCGTCTCAACCATGTCTCACATTGCGTAAACAAGGCTGGAATCTTTTCAGGGTCTTGGCGGAATTTTCTCACAATCCGATTCCGCGCAGCAGCGCCACGGCCGCAACACCGAGCGTTGCGGCCGGCAGAAGGCTGAGGCGCAGCGCCGCAACCGCGGTGATTGCACAGGCGATGGTTTCCGCCAAGCCACTGGCGAGCGCCGTCGGCGTCACCACGGCCATCAAGACGGCGGGCGGCACCACGCCGAGCGCCTTTTTCAGGCGCGGTGTCAGCGAAAAATGAGTGACCAGCAACAGGCCGCCAAGGCGGGTGGCGACGGTTGCCGCCATCATGGCAAGGATTGTCAGCAGCGTATTCGGGTCGAGCGTCATGCCGGCTGCTCCACCTGTTCTTCATGCCCGAAGGCGGCGACGGCAAGCCCCGCCAGCGCGCCGGCGGCGATATACCACGCGCCTGGAACCAGCGTGTGGGTGAGACAGGCGGCGGATGCGCTTGCCAGAAGCACGAAGC
The DNA here is from genome assembly GCF_053522485.1 of Agrobacterium sp. 22-209-1. NCBI lineage: Bacteria > Pseudomonadati > Pseudomonadota > Alphaproteobacteria > Hyphomicrobiales > Rhizobiaceae > Agrobacterium > Agrobacterium sp. 22-209-1. The sequence goes on along the minus strand of NZ_JBNWCH010000002.1, from coordinate 578,660 downwards.
CGGTTTCCCTGCCCTTCCAGAACCCCATGAGCAGCACGATGAAGACGGCGGGAAAGGCGAAATCCAGACCGATGACCGACATGTCTCCCACCACCGAACCGAGCAGCGCGCCGGCAAGGGTTGCAAGGTTCCAGACGAGATAGATCGAGAACGCGGCACCGGTGAAGAAGGCCGCCGTCAGCCTGTCGGCGATGACGCGGAATTCGGACAATGCCCAGGATTCGTCGGTCAGCACCAGCATGGCGGCATATTTCCGCCAACCCCTGAAATCCTCCAGCTTGCCCGCGATGGAGGCGCTCATCAACACATGGCGCAGATTGACGAGAAGCGCCGCAAAACCGAGCGCTGTCCAGCTTGCGGGATGCGTCCATAGATCCATGGCAACGAATTGTGAGCCGCCGGCAAAGACCAGCAGCGACATCAGCGAGGCCTCGAGCGGCGACAGGCCTTTGCCGATGGCGACAGCACCGAACACCGCGCCGATCGGCACCATGGCGACCAGCAATGGGGCGGCGGCCCGCAACCCCGCGATAAATTCCGCGCGTTTCTCCGATATGAACATCGCATTCTCCCTTTCGAAGGAAAGGGATTACGCCTGAGAAATACAGTCGTCTTGAACAAAAGTGACGCCGCGTGACGGTAAGGTCTGCGGCAAGTCAACCCGTCCGAAATTGTCCTGGTGTTACGCCAGTACGCGCTTTGAAATGCCGGGTGAAATGCGCCTGATCGGCGAAACCACACAGAACCGCCACCTCGGCCGGCATCTCCCCTGCACGCAGAAGCCGACGCGCCCTGCGGATGCGCACATCCGTCAGATAGGCATGCGGGGTGATGTGAAACTCCTTGCGAAAAGCGCGGATGAGATGCGCCCGGCTGAGACCGGCGATAGAGGCGAGTTCTTCAAGGCCTATATCGCTCTCGTAATTATCGGTGAGATAATCGCGGGCGGTATGAACCGCCCTTTTCTCGCGGGTTTCAACCGGCAGGATGATGGCGCTGCCATGCCTGCCGAACAGCGCCGCCAGAACCGAGAACATGCCCTCATCCGCCTCCAGCGCGCCGGATTTCGTCTCCAGCCGCCGGTGGGCCATCTGAAAGGCGGCCGCCATCTGCGGATCGTGCGGCAGGAATTTGGGAAAGCACGGCGTGCCGTGAAATGCCCTGCCCGTTACGTCCTCGATGATGTCGCGCAGCAGTTCCGTGTCGGGATAGATCATCCGGTAGCGATAACCGCCGCCGCCCGGCGCGCCGTCGTGAATCTCGTCTGGATTGATGAGATAAAGATGCCCCGGCCCCGTCTGTTCGGTGGTGCCCTGAATGGTGGAAATCTGCGAGCCGCTTTCGATGGCACCGATGGAAAACGTGTCATGTGCATGCGGTGAGTATTCATGGGTGAGAAACGTCGCGCTGAGGCATTCCATGCCGCCAAAACGTCCGTCCCGCCAGAAACGCGTGGTTTCCGTCGTGGCAACGGGCATAAAATCAAGGGCCTGTTCCTGCGAAACATTGTGCATGAGCGAAGTTTAGAGCATTCCGTCCTTACCGTCTTGAACAAAAGTGCTAGGGTCTGGCCGGTTCCAAAATCAACCGGACGCATGGCATGACAGACGACTTCGAAGACGGCTTTCCCGAAAACGAAAATGATGCTTTCGAGCACGCGCCGCTGCGGCTGACCGTCGATCTCGGCGCGCTCGCCGACAATTGGCGGGACATGAAGAAGCGGTCCGGAAGCGCCCGCACGGCGGCTGTCGTCAAGGCCGATGCCTATGGTCTCGGTATCGAGGATTGCGGCGCGACGCTTTACCATGCCGGCGCGCGGGACTTCTTCGTGGCGACGGTGGCTGAGGGCGCAACGTTGCGATCCTATGCCCCGGAAGCGCGCATCTTCGTCCTGTCAGGCATCTGGCAGGGGCAGGAACGGCAGGTCTTCGACAACGATCTTGTGCCGGTGCTGGCGTCAGAAGAGCAGCTGTCGTTCTGGATGGCGACGGTTGCCGAGCGCGGAGACCACCCCTGCGCGCTGCATGTGGATACCGGCTTCAATCGCCTCGGCCTGCCGCTCGAAGACGCCCTGTTTCTGGCCGACGACGTGACACGACCGGCGAGTTTCGACCCGGTTCTGGTGCTGTCGCATCTCGCCTGCGCCGACACGCCCTCCTCACCGATGAACAGGGCGCAGCTCGAATCATTCCGGAAGGTTAGCGCCGCTTTCGAAGGTATCGAATCAAGCCTTTCGGCTTCCGCCGGCATCTTTCTCGGTCGCGATTATCATTTCGACCTCACCCGCCCCGGCATTGCGCTTTATGGCGGCGAAGCCGTCAACGGCATGGCCAACCCGATGCGGCCCGTGGCGAAGGCCGAGGCGCGGATCATCCAGATACGCGAGGCAGGTGAAGGCCAGACCGTCAGTTACGGCGGCAGCTTCCTGCTGAAGCGCGCCAGCCGGCTCGCCATCGCCTCCGTAGGTTATGCTGATGGATATCAGCGTTCGCTTTCCGGTTCCGGCATTCCGCTGCGTGAAATGGGCCATGGCGGCGCTTACGGTGTCGTCAACGGCCATAAGGTGCCCGTGGCGGGACGCGTGACCATGGATCTCACCATTTTCGACGTGACGGATGTACCTGTTAATGCCATTCGCAGCGGCGACTATATCGAGCTTTTTGGCCCCAACGTTCCGGTCGACGAGACTGCACGGGCGGCCGGCACCATCGGCTATGAGATGTTCACAGGGCTCGGCCTGCGTTACGAACGGCAATATCTGATGGCCGACGACTGAGGGCTGCCTTTAGCTCTTGGAAAGCCGATGTGACCTGTGCTAAAAGAGAACAAAAGGAGATCGAAATGCCCGAAATCCATTTGAGCGAGCAGGACGAGAAGTTCATTGAGGAGCAGGTGGCGGCTGGTATTTACAGCGACGCGGACGCCGTCATTCATGCGAGCCTGCAATTGCTGAGCAGTGACGAAGGTAAACGAGCCGCGCTTCAGTTGCTGATCCAGGAGGGCATCGACGACGCCGAGGCGGGCCGGGTCCACCGTTATACCTCACAGGACGAGTTTCTGAGCGATATCAAACGAGTTTCCGCGCAGCAAAAAACGGGGTCCGGCCATTAAAATCCGGACTCCAACCTTCACCACGCGCGCAAGGCGCGACCTTGCCGAAGACCACGCCTATATCGAGGCCGAAAATCCCCTTGCTGCTGATCGCTTCGCCCTCGATATCTTCAATAAAATCGAATCGATAGCGGCACTGGGCTTATCCGGTGTCTCAAGAAGCGGATATGGAGCCGGGCTTCGCAGCATCGCTTATCGTGAGCGCGTCATTTTCTTTCGTGTCGACGAGAATGAGCTTACCGTTTTGCGCGTACTGCACGGCCATCAAGACATTTCCGCCAACGATTTCAAACAAGAAGAAAACTGACAAAACATGGCCAAAGCCAAGACCCAATTTGTGTGCCAGAACTGCGGCACGGTTCATACCCGCTGGGCAGGAAAATGCGAAGGCTGCGGCGAGTGGAATACCATCGTCGAAGAAGACCCGATGGGCGGTATCGGCTCCGGGCCGGGCAAGGTGCCGAAGAAGGGCAGACCTGTCACGCTCACCTCGCTTTCCGGCGAGATCGAGGAAGCGCCGCGTATTCCGACCGGCATCAGCGAGTTGGACCGGGCGACTGGCGGCGGCTTCGTGCGCGGTTCGGCCGTTCTGATCGGCGGCGACCCGGGTATCGGCAAATCGACGCTGCTGATGCAGGCGGCGGCTGCCCTGTCGCGGCGCGGCCATCGCATCGTCTATGTCTCGGGCGAAGAGGCGGTGGCGCAGGTGCGTCTGCGGGCGCAACGTCTCGGCGCTGCGGATACGGACGTGCTCTTGGCGGCGGAAACCAATGTCGAGGATATTCTGGCAACGATTTCCGAGGGCAAGCGGCCCGATCTCGTCATCATCGATTCCATTCAGACGCTGTGGAGCGACACGGCCGATTCCGCCCCCGGCACGGTGACGCAGGTGCGCACCGGCGTGCAGGCGATGATCCGTTTCGCCAAGCAGACAGGCGCGACCATGGTGCTTGTCGGCCATGTGACAAAGGAAGGCCAGATCGCCGGTCCGCGCGTGGTGGAACACATGGTCGATGCCGTGCTTTATTTTGAAGGGGATCGTGGTCACCATTACCGCATTCTGCGCACGGTCAAGAACCGCTTCGGGCCGACCGATGAAATCGGCGTTTTCGAAATGTCGGATCGTGGCCTCAGGGAAGTGTCCAATCCGTCGGAGCTGTTTCTGGGCGAGCGCAACGAAAAATCGCCGGGTGCAGCGGTTTTCGCCGGCATCGAAGGCACACGTCCCATACTTGTCGAGGTGCAGGCGCTGGTCGCTGCCACGTCGCTCGGCACGCCGCGCCGCGCGGTCGTCGGCTGGGACAGCTCGCGACTCGCCATGATTCTCGCCGTGCTGGAGGCCCATTGCGGGGTGAAGCTTGGCCAGCATGATGTTTATCTGAATGTCGCGGGCGGATACCGAATTTCAGAACCGGCGGCCGATATGGCGATTGCCTCGGCGCTTGTTTCCTCGCTTGCCGGTCTTGCCCTGCCCGCCGATTGCGTCTATTTCGGCGAAATCAGCCTGTCGGGTGCGGTGCGCCCGGTTTCGCATACGGGCCAACGGTTGAAAGAAGCTGAAAAACTCGGCTTTTCCGCCGCACTTCTGCCGTCTGGTTCGGCTGAATTGCCCAAAGCGGGCAAGGGTCGGTGGGCGGAAATTGAAAGCCTTCCGGACCTCGTGGCCCGCATCGCCGGCTCCGGCAACCGGTTCAAACAGGTTGAGGACGACGAATATTGATCCTTTCGCCAAGGGAAACAGTGGTGTAAGAGGATCGCAAAATTGGCAAGGCAGCGTCTGACAAGGCGTCGCACCTCCGGAGTTGGTATATGCCCATTACAATTTTCGACGGCATCGTCATCGCCGTTGTTCTTTTCTCTGCCCTTCTTGCAATGGTGCGCGGTTTCTCACGCGAGATTTTGTCGATTGCGAGCTGGGGCGGCTCTGTCGCCGCCGCCTATTATCTTTATCCGGTCCTCTTGCCCTATGCGCGCAACTATACCGATGACGACAAGATCGCCATCGCCGGTTCCGCCGGTGTGGTCTTCCTCGTCTCGCTGATCGTGATTTCCTTCATCACCTCGCGTATTGCCGATTTCATCATCGACAGCCGCATCGGCGCACTGGACCGTACGCTCGGCTTCCTGTTCGGCGCGGCGCGCGGCATCCTGCTGCTCGTCGTCGCTGTCGCCTTCTGGAACTGGCTGGTGGATGTGAAGACGCAGCCGGAATGGATGACCCAGGCCAAGTCCAAACCTTTCCTCGACGGGCTGGTCGGCAAGCTGGAGGCGGTTCTTCCTGACGATATCGAGCCGCAGATCCGCGCCCGTATCCTTGGAAAACCGCAGGAACCGACAGCAGCGCAGGCGCCTGCGGAAGATGTGCCGGCGACAAATCAACCGGCAACGAATAATTGACACAGTGTCGCGCCTTGCAATGCATGCAAGGCGCGCTATTTGTGCTAAATATCAAGCACGACACAGACGGACCGACCGGGAGAGATACTCACCGGAGAGGTCTTTCTTTTTTCTCGGTAGAGAGCAAGGGCAAGCCGGATGATTGAGCCGCTTTCGCATTCCACATTCCATGGGACCACTTTCAAGGAAGAGATCGACGGCGATACGCTGCATGAAGAATGCGGCGTGTTCGGCATTCTCGGCCATGCCGATGCCTCGGCGCTGACCGCTCTCGGCCTGCATGCGCTTCAGCATCGCGGCCAGGAAGCGGCCGGCATCGTCTCCTTCGATGGCAAGCGCTTCCATCAGGAACGCCATATGGGCCTCGTTGGCGATCATTATACCGATCCCGCAACGCTCGCCCGCCTGCCAGGCTCCATCGCCATTGGCCACACCCGTTATTCCACCACGGGCGAAGTGGCGATGCGCAACGTGCAGCCGCTGTTTGCCGAGCTGGAAGAAGGCGGCATTTCCATTGCCCATAACGGCAATTTCACCAACGGCCTGACGCTGCGCCGCCAGATCATCGCGACAGGCGCCATCTGTCAGTCGACGTCGGATACCGAAGTCGTCCTTCACCTCATCGCCCGCTCACGCCACTCTTCCACCGCCGATCGTTTCATTGACGCGATCCGCCAGATGGAAGGCGGTTATTCGATGCTGGCGATGACCCGCACCAAGCTGATCGCCGCGCGCGACCCTATCGGCATCCGCCCGCTCGTCATGGGCGAGCTGGACGGCAAGCCGATCTTCTGCTCGGAAACCTGCGCTCTCGATATCATCGGCGCGAAATTCGTGCGCGACGTCGAAAACGGCGAAGTCATCATCTGCGAAATCCAGCCTGACGGTTCGATCACCATCGACGCGCGCAAGCCCTCGAAGCCACAGCCGGAGCGTCTCTGCCTGTTCGAATATGTCTATTTCGCCCGCCCCGATTCCGTCGTCGGTGGCCGCAACGTCTACACGACGCGCAAGAACATGGGCATGAACCTTGCCAAGGAAGCACCGCTGGAAGCTGACGTCGTGGTACCGGTTCCCGATGGCGGCACGCCGGCAGCGCTCGGTTTTGCGCAGGAAAGCGGCATTCCCTTCGAATATGGCATCATCCGCAACCATTATGTCGGCCGCACCTTCATCGAGCCGACGCAGCAGATCCGCGCTTTCGGCGTCAAGCTCAAGCATTCTGCCAACCGGGCGATGATCGAAGGCAAGCGCGTGGTGCTGGTGGACGATTCCATCGTGCGCGGCACGACCTCGGTCAAGATCGTGCAGATGATCCGAGAAGCCGGCGCCAAGGAAGTGCATATCCGCGTTGCCAGCCCGATGATTTTCCATCCGGATTTTTACGGCATCGATACACCTGACGCAGACAAGCTGCTCGCCAACCAATATGCGGACGTCGAAGCGATGGCGAAATATATCGGCGCAGATTCGCTGGCCTTCCTGTCCATCGACGGGCTTTACCGTGCGGTGGGTGGCGAAAACCGCAACCCGGCGCGGCCGCAGTTCACGGACCATTATTTCACCGGCGATTATCCGACCCGCCTTCTCGACAAGAATGGCGAGGCCATGGGCAGCAAGATTTCCATGCTGGCCAGTAACGGCTGATAGGTGCGACAGAACAAGCGGCCACCGGTCTCCGGCGGCCGCTTTTTTCTTGCCTTTTATTCCGCACGTCAGCTGCGACAATTTAATTGCTTGCAGCGGGCGTCCGCGGCTTCGTAGAAGAAGGCGCAATCATTTCGGGAGAGACCATGACTATCGATCTCAAGGGGCGCATCGCTCTCGTTACCGGCGCATCGCGCGGCATCGGCTATTTCACCGCGCTGGAGCTGGCCAAAGCGGGCGCGCATGTCATCGCCTGCGCCCGCACGGTCGGCGGCCTTGAGGAACTGGACGACGCCATCAAGGCCGTCGGCGGCACGGCGACGCTGGTCCCCTTCGATCTCGCCGACATGAAAGCCATCGATGCGCTGGGCGCCAATATATACGAGCGCTGGGGCAAGCTCGATATTCTGGTCGCCAATGCCGGTGTTCTCGGCGTGATTTCCCCGGTCGGCCATATCGAGGCGAAGGTCTTCGAAAGGGTCATGAACATCAACGTCACCGCCACCTGGCGGCTGATCCGCTCGGTCGAGCCGCTGCTGTTGAAATCGGATGCCGGCCGCGCGCTCATCCTGTCTTCGGGTGCGGCCCATAGCTGTCGTCCCTTCTGGGGCGTCTACGCCACCTCCAAGGCGGCTGTTGAAGCGCTCGCCCGCACCTGGGCCGCGGAAACGCAGAAGTCCCCGCTACGCATCAACAGCATCAATCCCGGCGCCACGCGCACGGCGATGCGCGCCCAGGCTATGCCCGGCGAGGATCCGGCCACCGTGCCGCATCCGTCCGAAGTTGCCGCCGCCATCCTTCCACTCGCCTTGCCCGATCTTACCGAAACCGGCAAGCTCTTCGTCGTGCGTGAGAGGAAATTCGTGGAATATCGCCAGCCGGAATAAGCTTTTGGCCCGCGTCATTGCGGCACCGGCGAGAAACGCTTGACCACACAGAACCGCCGCGCCATAAGGCAAGGTATGAAAACAACGATCTGCACCTGCTGCTGAATAAATTTTGCTGGTTCGCCACCGGCCAGATCGTTTTCGTCTTCCCGCAAGGTCCAACAGACAAACGGTCCGGTCAGGACAATTGACTGCCTCTAGGGAACACCCGCATGTCCTTGCGCCTGAAACTCTACAATACCCTGACACGCGAAAAGGCGGAATTTGCGCCGATCGATCCTGACAATGTGCGCATGTATGTGTGCGGGCCAACGGTCTATGATTTCGCCCATATCGGCAATGCGCGCCCGGTCATCGTGTTCGATGTTCTCTATCGCCTGCTGCGCCACGTCTACGGCGAAAACCATGTTACCTATGCCCGCAACATCACCGATCTCGACGACAAGATCAACGCGCGGGCACTGCGCGACTATCCGCATCTGCCGCTGAACGACGCCATCCACGCGGTGACGAAAAAGACGGCCGACCAGTTCCATGATGACGTCGCCGCCCTCGGCTGCCTTCCGCCGACCGTGGAACCCCGCGCCACCGACTATATTGCCGAGATGATCCACCTCATCGAGAGGCTCATCGACCGCGGCCACGCCTATACGGCGGGCGGCGAGGTTCTGTTCGACACGCGGTCGATGGCCGATTACGGCCAGCTTTCCAAACGCCCGCTGGACGAGCAGCAGGCCGGCGCGCGCGTGGCGGTGGAAGCCCACAAAAAGAACCCCGGTGATTTTGTGCTGTGGAAACTGTCGTCCCATAACGAACCCGGCTGGGAGAGCCCCTGGGGTCTCGGCCGCCCGGGCTGGCACATCGAGTGCTCGGCCATGGCTGGCCGTTACCTTGGCGAAGTCTTCGACATTCACGGCGGCGGGCTCGATCTCATCTTCCCGCATCATGAAAACGAAATCGCGCAATCGCGCTGCGCCCACGGCACGCATGTCATGGCCAATGTGTGGATGCATAACGGCTTCGTGCAGGTGGAAGGCCGCAAGATGTCGAAGTCCGAAGGCAACTTCGTGACGATCTACGAATTGCTGCACACGGAAAAATTCGGCGAACGGCAATGGCCGGGCGAAGTACTGCGTCTCGCTATGCTGATGACGCATTATCGCGAGCCGATCGATTTTTCGGTGAAGCGTCTGGAAGAGGCCGAACGCCTGCTGGCCAAATGGCCGGCGGCCGAAAACTCCGACGCCGCGCCGGATGACACCGTCCTAGATGCGCTTGCCGACGACCTCAACACGGTTGCCGCCGTGCAGGCGCTGCATGCGCTGGCCCATGCGGCCAATACCGACCCGTCCAGACTACCCGCCTTCGCCGCCAGCGCCGCCCTGCTGGGTGTTCTGCCGAAGAAGACGGAGGTGGATGAGGCCATCGTTTCGGCTGTCGATGCGTTGGTGGAATTGCGTCTTGAAATGCTGAAGGCGAAAAACTTTGCGGAGGCGGATCGTGTTCGCGACGAGCTTTTGGAAAAGGGCATTCAGTTGAAGGATGGGAAGGACAAGGAGACCGGGGAGCGGACGACGACGTGGGAGATTAAGCGGTAATTTACTGCTGCGGCTTGGGGTTTACCCCCCTCTGCCCTGCCGGGCATCTCCCCCTCAAGGGGGGAGATCGATCTGTGGCGCGGTCTCGCCCATCTCAACGCTTAAGAGTGAAGTTGAGGTAGCGCCTCCTGCTGATCTCCCCCCTTGAGGGGGAGATGCCCGGCAGGGCAGAGGGGGGTAAGTCCCACGACACGCCCTTGCTTTCGACCACGCCATACTCCAATCTCGCAGCACCCATCAAGCCGCGAGCATCCCGTGCCCCACGCCAAGGTCAATCCTCAACATCGGTCACACGCCCGGCAGATGCGAAAGGCCATGACCGACGCAGAACTGAAGTTCTGGAACGCCGTCCGCGCTCACCGCCTAGACGGCCTGTCTTTCAGACGCCAGCTGCCGGTCGCCGGATATATCGTTGATTTCGCTTGCCCCTCGCATAAGATCATTGTCGAACTGGACGGGTTTCAGCACGCGGACGACGCTGCGGCAGCCTATGACCGAGAGAGAACACGCACGTTTGAGGAACTTGGCTGGACAGGCCTCCGTTTCTGGAACGAGGATATCCTCGGAGACATCGACAATATCTGTCTCCACATTATCCGAACGGTGAAGGAGGAACGACCATGACGACATATACCGGCGGATGCCAATGCGGCGCGGTCCGTTTTCGCGCCACGGGCGACCTGAAAGACAGTTCCATCTGCCATTGCCGTATGTGCCAGAAGGCTTTCGGGGCCTATTACGCGCCGCTGGTCTCGGTGCGCGGCGTGGAGTTTGCATGGACCCGGGGAGAGCCGAAACGTTTCCAGTCCTCCAGCGTCGTCAAGCGTGGTTTCTGCCCGGAATGCGGAACGCCGCTGACCTATGAAGCGCCGGACGGCGTGGCGGTGGCTGCCGGGGCATTTGACGATCCCGCAGCGCTGCCGCCAACCATTCAGTGGGGCGTGGAGCGCAAGATCGATTTCGTCGACACGCTTCACACGCTGCCTGCCGTTCCGACGGAAGACGACCTGACCTCGGTGGACTATCTCACCAATCTCGTCTCCTATCAGCACCCCGACCATGATACGGCACAATGGCCGCTGGAGAACAGACAATGAGCGAAAGTGGTTTTTCCGGCGGTTGCCAGTGTGGCGCGGTGCGTTTCCATGCGGGCAAGCTTGGCCGGGCCTCCATCTGCCATTGCCGCATGTGCCAGAAACATTTCGGCAATTTCTTCGGCGCCCTCGTCACAGCCGATCAGGCGCATCTGACCTGGACGCGCGGCCAGCCTGCCCTCTTTCGTTCGTCGCAGAAAATCCATCGCGGTTTCTGCAACAAGTGCGGCACGCCGCTGACCTACCATTATCCCGGCGGCGTCGAGATCGCCATCGGCGCTTTCGATGAGCCCGAGCGGATCGAGCCGCAGGTGCAGGTCAATGTCCACAAGCGCATGCCGTGGATAGAGCAGCTCTTCGGCAAGCCGACCGTGGAACAAGGCGTGGACGAGGCGGAGATCACCTCCTATCAGCACCCGGATCACGACACACAGGTCTGGCCGCCGGAAGACGAGCGCGCATGAGCGGAGCCGAGGGTTTCAGCGGTGGATGTCAGTGCGGCGCGGTGCGTTATCGGATAGAGGGCGGTCTTCGTTATCCGCATCTGTGCCATTGCCGCATGTGCCAGAAGGCATCGGGCAATTATTTCATGCCGCTTGCCGCAAGTACGCTTACGCAGTTTGAAATCACCCGTGGCGAAGCAACGTGGTTCCAGTCCTCCGATCACGTGCGTCGCGGTTTCTGCGGCCGGTGCGGCACGCCGCTGTTCTACGACATGCCGGGCGCCGATTTCATCAATATCGCCCTCGGTTCGCTGGACGAACCCCAGCGGATCAAACCCGAGGCGCAATCCAATCTCGCTGGCAAAATGCAGTGGTTCGGCGCACTCGATGGCTTGCCGATCGAGCCGGAGCCTGCAACGGATAGCCCTTCCCCTCGGGTGAACAATTGCCAGCACCCGGACCATGATACGGCCGAATGGCCAGCGAAGGATGATGACCCATGACCGAAGAATTGCGCGGCTTTTACCCCGAGATCGAACCTTTCGAGACCGGCATGCTCGATGTCGGCGACGGCCACACGATCTATTGGGAACGGGTGGGCACGCGCGGTGCAAAACCGGCGGTTTTCCTGCATGGCGGTCCCGGCGGCGGGGTGAATCCCACGCATCGCCGCGTTTTCGATCCGGCCCTTTACGACGTCATCCTGTTCGACCAGCGCGGCTGCGGCCGCTCCACGCCGCATGCGGAACTGGAAGCCAATACCACATGGCATCTCGTTGCCGATATCGAAAGGCTGCGCGTGCTTTGCGGCTTCGAGAAATGGCTGGTTTTCGGCGGTTCCTGGGGCTCGACGCTGGCGCTCGCCTATGCCGAGACCCATCCCGACCGCGTCAGTGAGCTGGTTCTGCGCGGCATTTACACCGTCACCAGGCCGGAACTGGACTGGTATTACCAGTTCGGCGTTTCCGAAATGTATCCGGATCAGTGGGAAAAATTCATAGCACCCATCCCGCAAGCCGAACGCGGCGAGATGATGCAGGCCTATAACCGCTATCTCACCGGTACCGACGAAGCGAAGAAACTCGAATGCGCCAAGGCATGGAGCCAGTGGGAAGGGGCAACCATCTCGCTCGTCAGCGATCCCGACCGGGTCGCGGATTTCGGCGAGGACAAATACGCCATCGCTTTCGCCCGCATCGAAAACCACTTTTTCGTCAATGGCGGCTGGCTGGAAGAAGGCCAATTGCTGCGCGACGCCGGCAAACTTAACGATATTCCCGGCGTCATCGTGCATGGGCGTTATGACATGCCCTGCCCGCTGAAATATGCCTGGCAGCTGGCCAAAGCCTGGTCGAAGGCGGATTTCCATATCGTCGAGGCGGCCGGACACGCGATGAGCGAGCCGGGCATTCTTGATCAACTGATCCGCGCCAACGACCGTTTTGCCGGGAAATAACCAGTCCTTTCATCACCTTGCAACGGACGGATAAGAGAATGATTCACGCAGGGCGTCCTGCGCGGATCATTTCCTCCCGTCGCGGGGCAGCCCATTTCAAGGGCAGCGCGCCTTTTATTCATGCAGTTTTTCTCATGAACCCTTCACGGAAATGAATTGGCCGCCACTGTGGCGATCCGTTATAAAACGGCATCCGAACAATTGGCGGTACTCCCCATGGCACTCGACAAATCGCTCCCGGCCCAGGAGGGCGGCGACAGCGCGCGCGGTTTTGCTTTCGCGCTTTCCGCTTATCTGCTCTGGGGGTTTCTTCCCTTCTACATGAAAGCGGTTGCGCATATTTCGCCGATCGAGGTCATTGTCCATCGCGTCGTCTGGTCGGTGCCGATTGCGGCGGTCGTGCTGATTGCGCTCGGGCGCACGGCGGAAATCAGAACCGCGCTCAGAACCCCGAAGATGCTGGCTATGGCGAGCCTGACGGCCATCCTCATCAGCATCAACTGGGGCGTCTATATCTGGGCGATCGGCGCAGGCCGCGCGCTCGATGCCGCGCTTGGCTATTTCATCAATCCGCTGTTCAGCATTTTCCTCGGCGCGGTGCTTCTCAAGGAAAAGCTTTATCCGGCGCAGATCGCCGCTATCTGCCTCGTGGCGCTGGCGGTGGCGATCCTCACCTGGCATGCGGGTAGCCTGCCCTGGGTGTCCATCGCGCTCACCGTGTCCTGGGGTTTTTACGCCTTTTTCCGCAAGACTTTGCCGATTGGCGCAACGCAGGGTTTCCTGCTGGAAGTCATGCTTTTATCCATCCCTGCCGTGCTGGTGATGATCTGGCTCGCCTTCAGCGGACAGGCGCATTTCATGGGCGGCAACTCCGCCGATACCTGGCTTCTGGCGGCAAGCGGGCTTATCACCGCCGTTCCGCTCATCCTTTATGGCAATGGCGCAAAACTGCTGCGGCTGTCGACCATCGGCATCATGCAATATATCGCACCGACGATGATCTTCCTCATTGCCATCTTCATCTTCAAGGAGCCGTTCGACATGGTGCGCATGGCCGCCTTTGCGATGATCTGGGTGGCGCTGGCGATCTATACCGGCTCCAGCCTGCTGCGGCTCAAGCGGTAGTCCGGGCGGCATCCCTCATTCCTTTGCTCATCACGGGAATGAAGAGAGGTAGCGTCAATAGTCCACCAGCAATTGCGGGTTGGCGTCGTAACCGAAATGCGGTTTGACGCCGAGAACGCCTGCCGTTTGGGTAATTATCTCGCGGGTCATCGGGGCCGCGGTTGAGGCCGCCGTGCGCCCGCCGTTCACGCCGGTCTTCGGGGCGTCGATCATCGTCAACACGATATATTTCGGTTTGTGCATGGGAAAACCTGCCACGAAGGCGTTGAAATTGATATCCTTGGCGTAACGGCCATTGATCACCTTGTCGGCGGTTCCAGTCTTGCCGCCCACATGAAATCCCTCCACCTGCGCGCCACGGCCGGAACCCTTGATGCCGTTCCAATTGAACAGGTAGCGCATATCGGCGCTCGTCCTGTCGTTGATGACGGTGCGCGCGAGCGATGTGGCAGCTTCTTTCGAACGCGGCAGGAAGGTCGGCGAAATCAGGTTGCCGCCATTGATCAGCGCGGCAGCGGCCACCGCCGTCTGCAACGGGGTGGTGGCGACGCCATGGCCGAAGGAGATGGTGACGGAATTGATCTTCTTCCATGTTCTCGGCTGGGTAGGCGTGGCCACACCGGGCATTTCCGTGTCCATCCTGGTAAGAAGCCCGAGTTTCGTCAGAAATTGCTGATGGCCTTCGACCCCGACCTTGTCGGCCACCGCCGCCGTGCCGATATTCGATGAATATTGAAACACTTCCGGAATGGAGAGCGGCCGGTTCCTGCCCTTGAAATCCTTGATGGTGAAACCGCCCATGCGGATCGGCCGCGACGCATCCACCACCGAACCCAGCGTGATCGCCCCGGCATCCAGCCCCATGGCGAGCGTGAAGCTCTTGAATGTGGAGCCCATCTCGAAGGTGGCGTTGCTCATCCGGTTGAACCAGCCCTTTTCATACTCCCTGTCGATGCTGCCATCGGCGAGGGTGCGGGACGGTTCGTTCGGATCGTAGTCAGGCACCGAGGCCATGGCCAGCACTTCGCCCGTCTCCACATCAAGGATCACCGAACCGGCGGCTTCGGCCTGATAGGCGCTTTTCGCCTTCACGACCACATCGCGGACGATGTTTTGTACCCTGAGATCGATGGAGAGCCGCACCGGCTCCATCGGCGCGCCGCTGGCAAGACCCACGGCGCGCAGATCGGCCAGCCCCTGCTGGTCGAGGTAGCGCTCCATGCCGGCAAGCCCCTGATTGTCGACATTGACGTGGCCGATAATATGCGAAGCGGTGGGGCCGCCCGGATAAAACCTTCGCTTTTCCGGCCGGAAGCCGATGCCCGGTATGCCGAGGTTGAGAATATCCGCCTGCTGCCGGGGCGTCAGCTGGCGTCGCAGCCATTGAAAGCCGGTATCCGAGCGCAACCGGCGGTGTGTTTCACGCCAGTCGAGATTGGGAATAACGGTCGCGAGTTTCTCCACCACCTCGTCCGGATCAACGATCCGGCGCGGATCCGCATAGAGCGAGACCATGTTAAGATCGGTTGCCAGAAGCGTGCCGTTGCGATCGACAATATCCGGCCGGGAGGCGACGGCATTGGCACCGGTATTGATCCATGCGGTCGCCACCGGTTCGGCAAGGCCATATTGGACGAGACGTGCGGCGACGACAGCATAGATGACAGCGAAGGCAGCGATCAGGATGCCGAGCCTCATGCGCGCATCGACCCTGCGGCGAGCGGCGGAACCGAGGAGCGCCTCCCTGCCCTGCGCGGAATTTCTCTGAATAATAAAATGCGCCCGGCTTTTGAGCCGCACCACAAAAGCAATCATTTCCCGATGACACCCACTCTCATGGCGGCGAAACGAATTCCGCGACAACCAACGCCTTATTGAGGCTGGCACAAGATAAGCCGCGGGGCCATGAAAAGAGCGGGCGGAGAGATGCCGCCGTTAAATCTGTATTAATATACATTTAAAATTGTAACGAGCCGCCCAGGCGGCCGTTAACAAAGGGCAAAGCTAGAGGCGGGAAATCACCGAAGGGTCGCCTTCCGGGTTCTGCTGCGCCAGCGCCCGGTCGATGATGGCGGGCACGATATCCTTCACCTCGTCGATGACGAGCGGGTTGAGAAGATGCGCGCGGTGAACGAAGCCCTGGTCGCGCATGTGTTGCACCAACTCGAGCATCGGGTTCCAGAAGCCGTTGATATTGGCAAAGACCATCGGTTTGGAATGGCGGCCAAGCTGCGCCCAGGTCATGATCTCGACGATCTCCTCCAGCGTGCCGACACCGCCCGGCAATGTCACGAAGGCATCGGACCGCTCGAACATCATATGTTTGCGCTCGTGCATGTCCTTGGTTATGACAAGCTCGTTCAATTGTCCGAGAGAATGGCGCGTCGCCTCCATATCGACCAGAAATTCCGGTATGATGCCGGTTACTTCGCCGCCATTGGAAAGAACGCCGCTGGCGACCGCGCCCATGATGCCCTTGGTGCCGCCGCCATAAATGAGGCGAATGCCGCTTTCGGCAAAGCATTTCCCAAGCGCGCGGCCTGCTTCCATATAAGCCGGATCACGTCCGGGCTGGGAGCCGCAATAAACGCAGATGGATCGAATCGATGTATTTTTGTCCGTCATGAAGGGAAGGAACTATGTGCGATGCGGCACGTCAAGAAAATTTGGGAAATCCCTTGCAAATATGGCCTTTTAGCCACTCGCCGCTTGTCTGGCGCAAGGTAAGGCGCTAGCAATCTCAACTTGTGTGAAAAGCTTGAAATACCCGGAGATTCCAGGATGAAAAATAATAAAGCCGGTTTGCTGGCGCTGGTCGTGCTGGGGATTGCGTCCCTGCTCATGATCTTTTTCGTCCTGCCGCGGATTTCAAACGACGGCAAACCGATCGGCGACGCTATCAACGAGGCCGGCGACGCCGTGAAGAACAGCGTTGAAATGGGCGCCGACAAGGCGGGCGACATTCTGTCCGACGCGGCCGAGGAAACCGCTAACATCGCCGACAAGGTCGGGCGGCGGGCGGCTTCCGCCACCCAGTCGATCAAGGATCTGACGACGCTTTTCGCCGACAGCAAGGTTCCCTCCGACGCCGATTTCGCAGCGGCGCGCAAGAAGGTCGAAACCTCGCTGAAGGAACTGACGAATATCGAAATTCCCGAGTCGCTGGACGAAACGACGTCGCGGCTCATCACTACGGCGCGCGCGGCCGCCGAGCGCACCACGGCGTTCCTGCGCGGCCTGCCTGACAATGCGGCGGCGGCGGCGGCCCAGGTGCGTCGTCTGGCTGGCGTCTTCGCCGGCACCGACGATGGTGCACCAGAACCGGAAAAACCGGCCGCAGCACCCGCCGATGCGGCGCAATCATCATCCGCCACGCCGACTTTCGACGTGCTGCGCGTCGAGCCGGACGGTTCGGCCGTGATCGCCGGCAAGGCGCAGCCCGGTGCGAAGCTCGAAATCTTGAGCAACGGCAAAGTGGTCGCCCAGACGACCATCGACGGCAGCGGCGATTTCGCCGCCGTGTTCGACAATCCGCTGCCACCCGGCGATCATGAGCTGGTGCTGCGTTCGACCGATGCCAACGGCAAGGCAACGCAATCCGAAGAAGTCGCCACGGTTTCCGTGCCGGAGACCAAGTCGGGCGAGCTTTTGGCCATGGTTTCCAAACCCGGCAAGGCAAGCCGTGTGCTGGCCATGCCGGAGGCAGCACCGCCGGCGCTCCAGCCGCAGCAGGCAACGCCGTCGCAACAGCCTGCGGCATCTTCCGAAACCACAGCCAACACCGCGCCGGCCCCCTCCTCCGCCACGGCCGCCCCCAACGCCGCCGGTGCCCCGCTTACGTCGAGCGTTCAGGTCACCGCCGTCGAATTCGAGGGATCGAAGATCTTCGTCGCCGGTTCCGCGCCCGCCGGTTCGACCGTTCGCGCGCTTGTCGATGACAAGGAAATCGGCAAGAGCACGACTGAAGCCTCCGGGCATTTCGTCATCGAAGGCGATGTCGAGCTCGCCGTCGGCAACCATATCATTACCGTCGAGGAACTGAATGCCGACGGCACGGCGAAGGTGCGCGTGCGCGTTCCCTTCGAGCGGCCGCAGACCGATCAGGCAACCGTCGCCATGCAGGCCCCATCCACCTCATCTTCGGCTAACACGACCGCGGCACCGGCTGAAAACCAGAGCACGGCAAGCGATCGCGCCGCAGTTGAAAAGCTGCGCACCGATGTCGCCAAGGCCTTCGGCATCCTGTCCGGTCTCTACAAGGATCAGGCGACGCCGGCGCTCGATCAGGCCATTGCCGGCCGCTCCGCCGTGGTGATCGCGTTGAAATCGCTCTCCGAGTTCCGCACCGCCGCCGCCACCGAGCCTGGCTTCACCGCTTTTGCCGGCGATATCACGGCCAAGGCGCGTCAGCTGCTTGCAACGGTCGAAGCCTGGCCGAACGATGTGGCGGCCATCGGCAAGGGCATCGCCTCGCTGGCAAGCCGCCTCGCCGAACTGCACATCATCGCTCCGCCTGCTCCCGCGCCGCAGGCCCCTGCCGGCCCGCAGACCTTCGAGCAGGCGCCGCTTGCCGAAAGCCAGAACAGCGTCATCATCCGCCGCGGCGACACGTTGTGGCAGATTTCCCGGCGCGTTTACGGACAGGGCGTGCGTTACACCACGATCTACCTCGCCAATGAGGACCAGATCAAAAATCCTGACCTGATCGAGCCCGGCCAGATTTTCGGCGTGCCGAAAGAGGCGCTGCCCAATGCCGAAGAACTCCACCGCAAGCGGCTGAAGAGTGGCTCCTGACGATGTGAAGACGTTGCGGTGAACCTGCAACGTCCCTATCTGTGACACGCGCGGCGGCTTGAGCAAAGCCGCCGTCCTGCTGTCGGCTTCCGGCAGTGACCGGAGAGAATGATGGCCACGAAGAAAAAAACCATTTCGGCGGATTCCAGCAATCCGACCCAGACCCTGATCAATCTGTGGCCCTATATGTGGCCGGAGGGCCGATGGGACCTGAAGATGCGGGTGATCTGGGCAACCGTGTTCCTCATCGTCGCCAAGCTGGTGCTGATCGCCGTTCCCTATTTCTTCAAATGGGCAACGGATGCGCTGAACGGTAAGCTCGACATGGCGGGTCTGGTTCCGGCCTTCCTGCTCGGCGCGGTAGCGCTGGTCATCGCCTATAATCTGACGCGGTTGATCCAGGTTGGGCTCAACCAGCTGCGCGATTCGCTGTTTGCCAGCGTCGGTCAGCATGCGGTGCGCCAACTCGCCTATCGCACCTTCGTGCATATGCACCGACTTTCGCTGCGTTTCCATCTGGAGCGCAAGACCGGCGGGCTATCGCGGGTGATCGAGCGGGGCACGAAGGGCATCGAAACTATCGTCCGTTTCACCATTCTCAACACCGCACCGACCTTCATCGAATTTCTGCTGACGGCCATCATCTTCTGGGCGTCCTATGGTTTTTCCTATGTGCTGGTCACCGTCATTACCGTCTGGGCCTATATCTGGTTCACCGTCAGGGCCAGCAACTGGCGTATCGGCATCCGCCGCGCCATGAATGACAGCGATACCGACGCCAATACCAAGGCGATCGACTCGCTCCTGAATTTCGAGACCGTCAAATATTTCGGCAATGAGGAGATGGAGGCGCGACGTTTCGATATCGCCATGGAACGTTACGAAAAATCGGCCATCTCGATCTGGACCTCGCTCGGTTGGCTGAACTTCGGCCAGGGCGTGATTTTCGGCATTGGCTCCACGGTCATGATGGTGATGTCGGCGCTGGCCGTACAGCGCGGCGAGCAGACCATCGGCGATTTCGTGTTCGTCAATGCGCTGCTGCTGCAGCTTTCCGTGCCGCTGAATTTCATCGGCTTCGTTTATCGCGAAATCCGCCAGGGCCTGACCGATATCGAACAGATGTTCGATCTTCTGGAAGTGGAAGCCGAAGTTACCGACAGGCCGGATGCGAAGCCGCTTGCGGCCGGTCCCGGCGCGATCTCCTTCCGCGACGTGCATTTTGCCTATGATCCTGAAAGACCGATCCTCAAGGGCATTTCCTTCGATGTGCCGGCGGGCAAAACGGTGGCGATCGTCGGCCCTTCCGGTGCGGGAAAATCGACGATCTCGCGGCTGCTTTATCGTTTCTACGATATTCAGGAGGGCGCGGTTACCATTGACGGGCAGGATATTCGCGATGTGACGCAAAAGAGCCTGCGCTCGGTGATCGGCATGGTGCCGCAGGATACGGTGCTGTTCAACGATACGCTGGCCTATAACATCCGCTACGGCCGGCCCTCCGCGACAGACGAGGAATTGAGGGCAGCGGCGGATGCGGCGCAGATCAGCGCCTTTATCGGCAAGCTGCCGGATGGATATTCGACGATGGTCGGCGAACGCGGTTTGAAACTTTCAGGCGGTGAAAAGCAGCGCGTGGCGATTGCCCGGACCATTCTCAAGGCGCCACCGATCCTGATCCTCGACGAAGCGACCTCGGCGCTCGATACGCATACCGAGCAGGAAATCCAGAGCGCGCTCGACATCGTCTCGAAAAACCGCACGACGCTGGTCATCGCTCACCGTCTTTCCACGGTCATCCACGCGGATGAGATCATCGTGCTGAAGGAAGGGCTGATCGCCGAGCGGGGAACGCATGCCTCGCTGATGGCGCATGATGGCCTCTACGCCTCGATGTGGAGCCGCCAGCGCGAGGCGATCCGCGCCGAAGAAATGCTGCGCCATGTTCGCGAAAGCGACGATCTCGGCGTCGTGAACCGCGGCGAACCGGCGCATTGAAGGCATAAACTCCGGGGGAACCGGGGTGGGAGACCCGCCGGGCCATTGCCGGGCGGGACGTTTGGCTGTAACCAGCAAGGCGAAGTTTGTCGCATGCCCGTATGGATCGTGTCGTATGAAGACCACATATGGAGGCGCAGACAAAAACCGGAGCAAGGAACCATATGAATCTGTTCGACACCATTCGCAACACCATCGTACCGATCCACAAGGAAGGTTATGTCTTCGTGGCGGCCTTCTTCGTCGCTTCGCTGGTGCTCGGCTGGATCGCCGAACCGCTGTTCTGGGTCGGTCTCGTGCTGACGGCCTGGTGCGCCTATTTCTTCCGCGATCCCGAGCGTGTCACGCCGCAGGATGACGACCTCATCATCAGCCCGGCCGATGGCAAGGTTTCCGCCGTGCAGAGCGTCGTTCCGCCGCTGGAACTGGAACTCGGCAGGGAGCCGATGGTTCGCATTTCGGTGTTTATGAACGTGTTCAACTGCCATGTGAACCGCGCGCCCGTGCGTGGCCGCATCGTCAATGTCGCTTACCGTCCCGGCCTCTTCCTCAATGCCGAAGTGGACAAGGCTTCCGAAGACAATGAGCGCAACGGCCTCGTCATCGAGACGTCGCACGGCAAGGTCGGCGTGGTGCAGATCGCCGGCATGGTTGCCCGCCGCATCGTCTGCTGGGTAAAGCCGAATGAACCAGTCGACGCCGGCGAGCGTTTCGGTCTTATCCGTTTCGGCTCGCGTCTCGATATCTTCCTTCCCGCAGGTTTCGAGCCGCGCGTATCGGTCGGCCAGACGGCGATTGCCGGTGAAACCGTGCTCGCCGAATTCGGCTCCGCCAAGGGTCCGGTCGTCAGCCGCCGCGGCTGACGGAAACAGGAAGGGCATGCGCATGGAAACGCCGATCGCCGAGCCGCAACAGAACGGCAAACCAGAGGGCCGCAGCGACAGCGGCCGTGGACCACGGCTGAGGGAAATTCCCTTTCGCCTCGTCGTTCCCAATCTCATCACCGTTCTGGCCATCTGTGCGGGCCTGAGCGGCGTGCGTCTCGCCATAGAGGGCCGCTTCGAGCTGGCCGTCGGCATGGTGCTGCTTGCCGCCTTCCTTGACGGCATAGACGGGCGCATCGCCCGCATGATGAAAGCGACGTCCAAATTCGGCGAGCAGATGGATTCGCTGGCCGATATCGTCAATTTCGGTGTCGCCCCTGCCCTCGTGGTCTATGCCTACCTTCTCGACCAGGCGCGCTCCATCGGCTGGATCGCCGCCCTCATCTATGTCATCGCCGCCGGCCTGCGTCTGGCGCGTTTCAACGTCATGATCGAGCGGCCGGTCAAGGCGCCGTGGCAGAATGAGTTCTTCGTGGGCGTCCCCGCCCCGATGGGCGCCATGCTGGTGCTGCTGCCTGTCTATCTCGGCTTCCTCGGCGTCGAGCCGGACAAGCCCTTCGCCTATGTGGCCGCCGCCTATACCGTGCTGATCGGTTATCTCCTCATCAGCCGCCTGCCGGTCTGGTCGGGAAAATCCGGCACCAGCCGCATCCGTCGCGATCTGGTCCTGCCGATGATCCTCGTCGTCGTGCTCTATGTCGCAATGCTGATGAGCTTCACCTGGGAAGTGCTGGTTCTGACGGTTGCCGCCTATCTCGTCTTCATTCCCATCAGCGCCCGCCTCTGGCACCGCCGCTACGGCACGCTGACCATCGAGGAAGACGCACATGACGACGCCAATGGCGGCAACGGCCTCGATCGCGGCATTTAAAACCGCAGGTTTATTTTTTCTCACACAAGCCGGCGCAGGATGTGACGCAAAATGTCGCAGTCTGGAAAGCCGGCTTCGTTTTTCTTCGCCTCGAATCCGTCAAGATTAGCCGCGAAAGAAGTGGCTCACACGCATCGCAACGGCGATTGACGTGAATTGTGGAGAGAGAGAAATGACGAACGAGACGAAGGCGCAGCCGCCGGCGAAGCCCGACCTCAACAGCCACTACCGCCCGCTCGGACTGAAGGCCGTAGCGGCCGCAACCCTGATGCTGAAGCGCAAGCCCGCCGCCAAAACCGCCTGAAAATATTAGCTTTTTTGATTTTTTTGGATTTTGCGAATCTTCCAGAAAACGGAACGTTGCCGACGGAAAATCGACAATCACGCGGCGCCTTTTTCGGGCGCCGTTTTTTTGTTTCAGGCACCGCCGCGATACTGCAAAGCGTCAGTCATTCACGCAATCGGCAGCCTTCTGTAACGAAGCTGCAACGAAAGTGTAGTAAAAGGCTCGCCTTCCACAAGAAGGCTATACGAACACCGACGTATAGATTAGTGAATACAAAAGAACTTTTCTATTCCGCATTTTTTTCCACAACAATGCATAAGCCGGCTCTCGAATCCGCAGACACGCGGATGGCGGATGTTCGGCGTTGAGGGAAGATTGTGAAGACAGGCCAGGGGGGCTTGGGACGGCCATGCAGGATAAAATCCTTCTGATTGAAGATTCCGTTGCTCTTTCCATGCTGCTGAAGACGCGGCTTTCGGAAGAAACGGAAGCCGAAGTCGTCCATTGCGACAGCATGGCCGCGGCCGATACCCTCATGCAGGCCCATGATTTCACGCTGGCGCTGACGGGCCTCAACCTGCCCGATGCGCCGAAGGGCGAGATTCTCGCACTTTTATCCGAGCGCAAGGTGCCAGCCATCGTTTTCACCGCCACGGTGGATGACGAGGCGCGCAAGCGCTACGCCGAAAAGAAGATCATCGACTATATCGTCAAGGACGGCCATCGAACCGTCGATGCGGTCGTCAGAACGGTCCAGCGGATTTTGAGCAACAAGCTCTTCTCCGTTCTGGTCGTCGATGATGTGCGCACAGCCCGTTCCGGCCTGGTGGAAATTCTGGAGCGGCAGAATTTCAGGGTCAGCGAGGCCCATTCGGGCAAGCAGGCGCTGGAGATACTGTCGCAAGATCCGACGATCCAGCTTGTCATAACCGATTATCATATGCCCGACATGGACGGCTACGAGCTCACACGCCGTATCCGCGACAGCCGGTCCTCCGAAGATTTGCGGGTCATCGGCATCTCCTCTTCAACGGATCGTCTCCTTTCGGCAAGTTTTCTCAAGGCCGGCGCGTCGGATTTCGTCTACCGCCCCTTCGTGCCGGAAGAATTGCAATGCCGCATCGACAACAATATCGAGACGTTGAAACAGCTCAAACGCCTGCGCGAACTGGCAGAGCGAGATCACCTCACCGGCCTGCCCAATCGTCGCTCCTTCTTCGAGCGCACGCGGGCGCTGATGGATGTCATCAATGGCAATGACGAGAGCGGCGCCGTCGCCATTCTCGACATCGATCATTTCAAGAAGATCAACGACACGCTGGGGCACGATGCCGGCGACAGGGCGCTGAAGAAGCTGGCCGAACTGCTGCATGACATGTGCGACGAGCAACGCCATATTCCCGCCCGCCTCGGCGGCGAGGAATTTGCCGTGTTCCTGCGCGGACTGGATGCCCGGGCTGCCTATGCCTTCTGCGAGGAACTGCGCGAACAGGTGGAAAGGAACGGCCGCCAGCTGAGCGGCAGCAGCCTGGCGCTGACCATTTCGCTCGGCGTCGTGGAGATCGAAAAGGGCGAGCCCTTCGACAACCAGCTGAATGCGGCGGATCAGTTGCTCTATCTCGCAAAGGCGAATGGCCGCAACCGCGTCTATTCCGACATCATGATCCAGGAAGGCCTGCAAAAGATCGGGCTGAACGGCTGATTGTCTCTGAAGTCTTCTATGGGACCGAGCAAGTGCCACTTGTTTCTTCTCCCCGCCGGGGAGAAGTCCGCGGCAGCGGGATGAGGGGGCAAGCTCTCCGCATATCTCTACCGTAGCCCTCTCATCTGACCCTTCGGGCCATCTTCTCCCCGGCGGGGAGAAGAAAGAGGCGGCTCGCTCAGCCGTCGTCATTGGCCTTGCGAAACACCTCAAAACAACGACATCTGCCCCTCGTCCTTCGGCGGTTTGATCTTTGCCGGCGGCGCGCTTTCCGGCACCGGCTCGATGAGGTCGGCGCCGACATTAGCGACCTTGTTGACCTTGTCCGAGACGGGAATCATCTCGAAAAAATCATCCTGAACCGGCCGCATCAGGTCGGCGACCTCGCGTGGCTCCTGGGTCTTGCAGTTGAGCCAGCGGCTGAAATCTTCCGGCGCAATGACCACGGGCATGCGGTCGTGAATACGGCCAATCGCGGCATTGGCGGCCGTGGTGAGGATTGCGCCGGTATCGACTTCCGAACCATCGGCAGACGACCAGGTTTCCATGAGACCGGCGAAAGCGACGATGCCGCCGCTTTTCGGGCGGATGAAATAGGGTTGCGGTTTGCCGCCCTCCTCCTTTGGCGGGCGCCGCCATTCGTAAAAACCCGTTGCCGGGACGAGCACGCGGCGATGGCGCATGGCGGCGCGGAAGGAGGCCTTTCCGATTGCGGTTTCGGAACGGGCATTGATGAGCAGCGGAAAGTCCTTCGGATCCTTCACCCAGCCCGGCATGAAACCCCAGCGCACCAGCAGGGCGCGGCGATTGGGCAGGTTGCTGCCGCGCTCCTGCCGCTCGCCTTCCATGACGACCAGAATGGGTTGGGTCGGCGCGATGTTGAAACGGGCGGGAAAGTCCTCAAGGCCGATCAGATCGAGATAATCGGCAATCTCTTCGGGCGTCGCCTTCAGCACGAAACGTCCGCACATCGCCTTCTCCTTATGCCCTTGGTCCGAACAGGATGATGGCGGTGCCGGCAAGGCAGACGATGCCGCCGGCGATATCCCACCTGTCTGGCGCATGGCCTTCCACGCCCCAGAGCCAGAACAGCGAGGCGGCAATATAGATCCCGCCATAGGCGGCATAGGCCCTGCCCGCCGCCTCTGTCGGCACCAGCGTCAGAAGCCAGGCAAAAGCCGCCAGCGCCACCATGCCGGGCAACAATATCCAACCGGTCTTACCGAGTTTCAGCCAGGCCCAGAAGGAAAAACAGCCGGCGATTTCGGCAAGAGCCGCCAGAACGTAGATAAGATAGACCTTCATTCCACCGTCTTTAGTGTGCACAATCTCTTCCGTTCCGGACTATAACCATCGGCGCGGAAACCGGAATCGATTTTTCCGAGCCACGATACCACGATAGACAGGTCGGAAACGGCCGAAACAAGCGAAACCCTTCATGACCCTTCGTATCAAGCCCCGTGCCGCCTCCTCCGCCATCGTCAGGAATGGAGACCGGCTGCTTCTCGTGCGCCGCATCAACCCACCCTCCAAGGACATGTTCGCCTTTCCGGGCGGTCGCGGCGAAGACGGCGAAACCCCGGCCGAGACTGCACTGCGCGAATTGCAGGAAGAAACCGGCATCGTCGCCCGCCGGCCGCAGCTTTTCGCGACATACGATCTTACCTCGCAAGATGCGGCAGGCCTGCTGACGAGCCATTATTTCCTGTCGGTTTTCACCGTGGAAACCGATGCCGACCCCCTCGTGACTGTCGGCGACGATGCGGCGGATGCGGGCTGGTACACATTGGCGGAAATTCGCCTGCTGCCCGCGCCCGAAAGCGTCGTCGAATGCGCCGAACGCCTGCTTGCATGATTGCCAGCCAGCCAGAATCGCTATTATCTAGGATCGATCCGCCCGCCGGATGGTCACGAGCCAACAGTTCACGCGTATGTGTGGGGCAGAATAGAATTTTGATACGACCAACCATCTTCCTGTCTCTTTTTGTGACAATGCTTGCCGTATCAGGGCAAGAGGGCATCGCTTATGCGCAGCCTTCAAAATCCGTTTCGACGGCGCGTCCTGCGGAAGCGACACCGCCCAAACCCGCTCCTTACGACGACAAGCTGGCGCGGCTTTCGGAAATATTGGGCGCGGTGCAGTATCTGAGAACGTTGTGCCCCTCCTCCGGACCGGAGGACTGGCGCAAATCGATGAGCGACCTTCTGGCCGCTGATACGGCCAACGAACCCGAACGCCGCCAGCGCATGACGGCCGCATTCAACCGTGGATACCGCTCCTTTGCAGCCATCCACACCAGTTGCACACGCGCCGCCATCATGGCAGAAGAGAACTACCGTAACGAAGGGGCAACACTCGCGCAGGAAATCGCGTCCCGGTTCGGAAATTAGAGGATTATTAACCTCTTTTCGCCGCAGGCCGTGCCGTTTTGATAAAAGGCTGCTAGTGTTGTTAACAGGGTGGTAAGGACTTGCCCGCCCTGTCGAGGATGAAAAATGCAGACAAGCCGTAACGAAATCGACGATATGATCGTGCATGAAAAAATGCAGGTCGCTCTGGAACACCAGAACGAGGCATGGGCTGACGGCATGGCCGACGGCATCGAGCCTGAGATCATCGCCGATGCCGCGATCGCTCTGGCCATGCGCGAAACCATCCGTATCCATGGCGAGGCCGGCGCTGAAGCAATGCTGGAATCGCTGCGCCAGCGCATGCTTCAGGGCGAATTTTCGCCGCAGCGGGTAATACAGTAAAGCCGGGGTCTATCATGTCTTGCCTGAGCAAGGGGCTTTTGCGCTCTTCCGCCCTGCTGTCCATCCTGCTTGCGCTCGCCGCCAGCCCGATTGGCATGCCAGGCCGCGCCTTTGCCCTTTCCGAGCTGAAGCCGGCGCAGAACACCGAAAGCGAGCCGAAGGCTGAGAATGGCGGTGAGCCGCAGCAGGCCCAGCCCGCGGAGCCGGACGAAATCGAAGGCGATTCGGAAGGTATTCCCCTGCCCGACCCTCTGGTGGACCGTTCCGCCAATCAGGCCAACCAGCAATCCTCCACGTCCGACAACACGCCTGAAATGTCTGTCGTGATCGAGCACGACATTTCCAAGGCGCCGGAACCCGTGCGCAAGCTGCGCCAGCAGATCATCGATGCCGCCGCCTCCGGCGATATAGAAAAGCTGCGACCCTTCATCGCTGCCGGCCAGAACGAATTCCGCATCGACGGCAATGACGGCGAAGACCCGATTGCGGCGCTGAAAACTTATTCCGGCGATCCTGACGGGCTGGAAGTGCTGGCGATCATCATCGACCTGCTGTCGACCGGTTATGCCCATGTGGACGCCGGCACGCCTGACGAGGCCTATGTTTTCCCCTATTTTTCCGGAAAACCGCTGAATACGCTGACTGCGCCGGAAAAGGTGGAGCTTCTGCGAATCATTACGGCGGGCGATCTGGCTGACATGCAGGAATTTGGCAATTACAGCTTTTATCGCGTCGGCATTTCGCCTGACGGCAAGTGGAAGTTCTTCACAGCCGGCGATTGATCGCATCGCAGCGCTTGCCGTTCTTTTGCAAAAATCCTAACTGTGCGGAATGAGCATTCCGGCAAATGCATCTGCATCTTGCCTGCTATCCGCATAGTCTCGACGAACCGAACGGTGACGCCATGCCTTCCGCCTTTCTTGCCGACCGCCGTCTGATCCGGGTTTCCGGCGCCGGCGCCGAGGAATTTTTGAACAACCTCATCACCGCAGATGTTGAAAACCTGCCGCAAGGCGAAGCAAGGGCCGCAGCCCTTCTAACGCCGCAGGGCAAGATTCTGTTCGATTTTCTGATCTGGCGCGATGGCGGGGACTATCTGATCGAGACGGGCGCGGCCGAACAGGACGCGCTGTTGCGCCGCCTGACCATGTACAAGCTGCGTGCACCGGTCGACCTCAAAGCCGAGACGGTGGAAGGCGTGAGCGTTTTCTGGAACGAGACTGCCGCAGCGGCTGGCGTCAGGGATGGCCGTTTCGCCAAAGCCGGCATCGATCTCTACCGTATACCGGGCGCCTCCGCATCCGGCGACATCGCGGCCTATGATGCGCTCCGTATCGAGCAGGGCATTGCCGAATCCGGTCGGGATTATGCGCTTCAGGATGCTTTTCCGCACGATGTGCTGATGGATGTGAATGGCGGCGTTTCCTTCAATAAGGGTTGTTTTGTCGGTCAGGAAGTCGTCTCGCGCATGAAACATCGCGGCACGGCAAGACGCCGCGTCGTCAGCGTTTCGGCCGAAGTCGCGCTTCCCGCCAGCGGAACGGAGATTACTGCCGATGGAAAGCCGGTCGGCGCGCTCGGAACCGTTTCCGGTAACAGGGCGCTCGCCATTGTGCGGATCGACCGTATTGCCGATGCGCTTGCTTCGGGTACGCCGCTTCTTGCCGGGAATGTTCCCGTGA
Organism: Agrobacterium sp. 22-209-1; assembly: GCF_053522485.1. Classification (NCBI taxonomy): domain Bacteria; kingdom Pseudomonadati; phylum Pseudomonadota; class Alphaproteobacteria; order Hyphomicrobiales; family Rhizobiaceae; genus Agrobacterium; species Agrobacterium sp. 22-209-1. The sequence continues at coordinate 549,931 of NZ_JBNWCH010000002.1, read as the reverse complement.
CGGTGGCCCTGCCGGCGTGGAGCGGCCTTTCCTTGCCGACGGCCGATCCGGCAGCGCGGGCGGAGGACTGAGAGTGACACCCGCAAAAAGCCCGCGTGCCTGGCAGCGCATGCTGTCCGGTCGGCGGCTCGATCTGCTCGACCCTTCGCCGCTCGATGTGGAAATCGTCGATATTGCCCATGGCCTTGCCCGTGTGGCCCGCTGGAACGGCCAGACGCGCGGCGACCATGCCTTTTCCGTGGCCCAGCATTGCCTCATCGTCGAGACCATCTTCTGCCGCATGTGCACCGGTGCCACGCCTGACGAGATGCAGATGGCGCTTCTGCACGATGCGCCGGAATATGTCATCGGCGACATGATCTCGCCGTTCAAATCGGTGGTCGGCGGTGGTTACAAGACCGTGGAAAAACGCCTGGAAGCCGCGGTGCATCTGCGTTTCGGCCTGCCGCCGCATGCATCGCGCGAATTGAAGGACCGCATCAAGAGGGCCGATACGGTCGCCGCCTTTTTCGAAGCGACGGAACTTGCCGGTTTTTCCACCGCCGAGGCGCAGAAGTTCTTCGGCCTGCCGCGCGGCATCACCCGCGATATGTTCGACATGACGCCCCTGCCCTCGACTGAAGCGCAAAAGCTTTTCATTGAGCGTTTTGAGGCAATTGAAGAGCTGCGTATGGTCAAGACGGGAAGTGCGACATGACCGCCATTGTCGTATCGCCGCTGTCGCGGATCGCGGAGATGGCCGTGAAGCACAAGGCCCGCGAAATGGTGACGCTGATCGCCAAAGAGCAGTCCTTTCACCGCCCTGCCGTCATTGCCGCAGACCGGCACCTGACGCTTGCCATGAACGACATTGCATTCAAGGGCACCGCCGATCTCATCGCGCCGGACGATGCGCATGTGCTGAAGCTAATCGATTTCGCCCGGCAATGGGACCAGTCGGCACCACTGCTCATCCATTGCTGGATGGGTGTTTCGCGCTCACCCGCCGCCGCCGTCATCGCAGCCCTCAGCCTCTATCCGGACCAAGACGAGAACGAACTCGCCGGGCGATTGCGGGCGGTTTCCCCTTACGCCACGCCGAATGCCCGTATCATCGCCATTGGCGACCGGCTTCTGAGGCGCGACGGGCGACTTGTCAGCGCGATAAAGGCGATCGGCAGGGGTGCGGATACCGACGGCAACGTGCCTTTCGTGCTGCCGCTTGGCGGCTGAAGCCCGAATTTTGGCGGAACCGCCAAGGCGCCCGTTCGTTACCAACGCTGAACAGCAATAAAGATTACGGGACAATTCATGGAACAGCAGGCAGCGGATATCTTCGTCGCATCGCAGGCAGCCGTTCGGCAGGCCAGCGCCCTGGCAGTGCAATATTCCTTTTCGGTCATTGGCGCGCTTCTTCTTCTGATCATCGGCTGGTTGGCCGCAACATTCCTGCAACGCTGGGCATTTCAGGGCCTGTCGCGCGTTCGCGGCTTCGATGCGACGCTAGCCGGTTTTTTTGCCGGGGCGGTCCGTTATGTCGTGCTAATTCTGGTTCTGGTCATGGTGCTTAGCCAGTTCGGTGTACAAACAGCGTCCATTCTTGCAGTTCTCGGCGCCGCCGGCCTTGCCATCGGCCTTGCGTTGCAGGGCACGTTGCAGAACATCGCCGCGGGCATCATGCTCGTGGTGCTGCGTCCCTTCCGCGTCGGCGAATATATCGAGACGACCACCGTCAAAGGAACCATCATCGAGATTGGGCTGTTCGCTACCGAGCTCAAGACGAGCGACGGGCTTTATCGCCTTGCACCTAACTCGACCCTGTGGAACGTGCCGATCACCAATTACAGCCGCTTTCCGTCGCGCCGTCATGAAGTGAGCCTGACGGTCAAGAATGACGAGGACCTCGCCGCTGCACAGGACATGCTGATGCGGGTGGCGCGATCCGAAAGCCGCGTGCTGCTGGATCCAGCCCCCGTGACCTTTGTCGATTCAGTCAGTGCGGACAGTGCCACGGTGAAATTACGCTACTGGGTGCGCAGCGACAGTTACTTTACAACGACCCGCGACGTGACGAAGGCCATAAAACTCGCCTTTGACGAGCGCAAGGCGGACATAAGCGCGCAACCCGCCTGAGGCGTTGCACCTTACCCTCTTCTCAAGCGCGACGGCTGCAAAGCCATCGCGCTTTTTCGTTGCACCGAGCCGGGACGCCACTTGCATCCCTCGAACGCGGCCTTTATGGATCATGATGTAATGTTATTACGTAACTTGCCATTATGAAGATAAGAGGGCCGAAACAAATGCAGAAGATACTCACCCGCGTCACCGGCGCTGTCGCACTTGGTTCCATGCTGCTGGCGACGACCGCGGCGATGGCCGCCGGCGGCGACAAATCCGCTGCCCACAGCCACGACCATGGGCACGATCATGGCCACCAGATGACCGAGGCGGAAAAGCAGATTTACAAGGGCTACTTCGAAGATGCCCAGGTGAAACCGCGCGCGCTTTCCGACTGGGAAGGCGACTGGCAATCGGTCTACCCCTATCTGCTGAACGGCTCGCTCGATTCCGTCATGGCCGAAAAGGCGGCGCATGGCGACAAGACCGCGGCGGAGTACCGCGCCTATTACGAGATCGGCTACAAGACCGACGTGAACCGCATCGTCATCAAGGCCGACAGCGTGGCATTCTACAAGGACGGCAAGCCCGCTGAAGGCACCTATGTCAGCGACGGCCATGAAATCCTGACCTACAAGAAGGGCAATCGCGGCGTACGCTATATCTTCAAGAAAACCGCCGGCGACGAGGCCGCGCCGCAATTCATCCAGTTCAGCGATCACTCCATCGCCCCGGTCAAGGCGGGCCATTACCATCTCTACTGGGGCAACGACCGCAAGGCATTGCTGGACGAAGTGACCAATTGGCCGACCTACTACCCGTTCCTGATGGACGGCGGCGATATCGTGGAAGAAATGGCGGCGCATTAACTTCGCATGACATTCCGGCACGGGCATATTCTTCATGCCCGTGCTGCATTCCTTATTGCCCCATGGTGGAGCGATGCGCCCAGCCGGTCATGCGCTTTTCAAGCCATGCCATGATGGCGTACATGACGATGCCTTCCACCGCGAGCATCAGCAGGCCAGCAAAGACCAGAGGCACGTTGAACTGGCTCTGCGCCGAACTCATCATGTTGCCGAGGCCGTAATTGGAAGCGACGGTCTCCGACACGACCGAGCCGACGAAGGCGAGCGTGATGGCGATTTTGAGCGAGCCGAAGAAATAGGGTATGGACCGCGGAATACCGACCTTCAGCATGATGTCCATCTTCTTGGCGCCGAGCGCCCGTAGCACATCTTCGGTTTCCGGCTCGATGGTGGCAAGGCCGGTGGCGACATTGACGACGATGGGAAAGAAGGAAATCAGGAAAGCGGTCAGAACGGCGGGAACCGTGCCGATGCCGAACCAGATGACGAGGATAGGCACCAGCGCCACCTTCGGAATGGCGTTGAAGCCGATCATCAGCGGATAAAGCCCGGCATAGATGGTTTTCGACCAGCCGATGAACAGGCCGATAGCGAGACCGGCGGCCACAGCAATGGCGAAGCCCAGCGTCGTGGTATACAGCGTTTGCAGCGAATTCTTCCAGATCGGCGACCAATATTGCACGATGGCCTGCCCGACCCTGACCGGCGACGGCAGGATGGTGGGCGGCATTTTCAGCGCGTAGACAAGCAGTTCCCACAATACGAAAAGCGCCAGCGTATAAAGCCATGGGGCGGCTTTCACCCAGTTGACGCGGGCAATCAGCGGTTTGCGCGGCTCAGTCGTGACGGTGGTTTCCATGATCGCGCTCATGCCGCCACCCTCGCCTGCGCGATTTCGCCATGCAGTGCCTGCACCATGTCGTTGAAACCCTTGTCATACATGATATCGAGCTGGCGCGGGCGGGCGAAAGGCACGCGATGTTCCGCCAGCACCCGGCCCGGCCTTGCACTCATCACAAAAATCTTGTCGGCCAGAAATGTCGCCTCGCGCAGATCATGGGTCACGAGGATGATGGTGACGCGCTGCGCGGCGTGCAGATCGCGGATGACGCACCACAACTCCTCGCGGGTGAAGGCGTCGAGCGCGCCGAATGGCTCGTCGAGCATCAGCAGTTCCGGCTCATGGATCAGCGCCCGGCAGAGATTGGCGCGCTGCTGCATGCCGCCGGAAAGCTGCCACGGATATTTGGAGCCAAAGCCCTTCAGACCGACGATCTCCAGAAGACGCTCGGCTTTCGCGACATATTCCGCCTTGTGGGCGCGCAGGCGACGACGGTGTTTCTCGACGATCTCCAGCGGCAGCAGGATGTTCTCAAGCGTCGTGCGCCAGGGCAGCATCGTCGGGTTCTGAAAGGCCATGCCGACGATGGAGACCGGTTCGGTGACCTGCCGCCCGGCGACGATGACATTGCCCCTTTGCGGAATATGCAGCCCCGTCACCAGCTTCATCAGCGTGGACTTGCCGCAGCCGGACGGGCCGACTACAGCCGCGAATTCCCCCTTGTCGACCGTCAGGTTCAAACCGGATACGGCCAGCGTTCCGGCGGAACCGCCGTAACGCATGTCGACATTATCTATTTCCACGAGACGTGACATCGCAGTTCCGTTTTCAGTTGCTGATCGGGCTTTTGAACCCCGCAGCGTTGCCGCTTGTTTCTTCTCCCCGAGGGGGAGAAGGTGGCCCGAAGGGTCGGATGAGGGGGCAAGCGTAGAGATATACGGAGAGCTTGCCCCCTCATCCCGCTGCCGCGGACTTCTCCCCGGCGGAGAGAAGAATCGGGCCGCACCCGCTCATTTCACCCATCAGGGAAGCATGCGTTCTGCCTTGGCCGGCAGGTAGGTCGCGTCGAACACCTGCTCCGCCTTGACGTTGCCCTTCAGGCCCATGGACACCTTGAGCGTTTCCAGTGAAGCGGCAAGCCGGGCCGGATCGACCCCGCCCATACCGTTTTCCACCACATAGGGCGTCTTGATGTTCATGCTGTTGGCCATGTTCAGGCGCTCCAGCTCGATGGCGCTGTCCAGCGTCTCGTTGCGCTTGAGGACGGCCGCCACGCCCTCTTCCGGGTTCTTGACGGAATCAGCGAAACCCTTGGCCAGCGCTTTCAGGAAACCCTTCACCGCTTCAGGGTTTTCCTCAGCGAAATCAGTGTTTACCAGCACCGCATTGCCATAGAGATTCAAGCCATGCTCGGCCATCAGGATGGTCGAGATATCGTCATCGGCTATGCCCTGTTTCTTGAGATTGAGGATCACCGAAAAGGCAAAGCCGAAAACGGCATCGACGTCGCCCTTGGCGAGCATAGGTTCACGCACCGGGAAACCTATCGATTCGATCTTGATCTTGCTGTCATCGAGACCTGCGACCTGCTTGAAAGCAGGCCATTGCGCAAAAGCACCATCCGGCGGCGGTGCGCCGAGCTTCTTGCCTTCCAGCGACTTCGGATCACCGGTAACACCGAGCGACTTGCGACCGACCACGGCGAATGTCGGGCGCTCATAGACCATATAAACGGCCTTGATCTTCTGGCTTGGATCCTCGTCGAGGAACTTCATCACCGAGTTGATGTCGCCAAAACCCATCTGATAGGCACCGGTCGCAACACGCGGGATCGCCTCCACCGAGCCGTTGCCGCTATCGATGGTGACATCGAGCCCTTCAGCCTTGAAGTAACCCTTGTCGAGCGCCAGCAGGAAACCCGCGGCGGGGCCTTCGAACTTCCAGTCGAGTGTGAATTTCACCGGCGTTTCGGCCCGCACCTCTACCGCCGGTAATGAAAATCCGGCGGTGACACCGATGGCGGCAATGGCCAGCGTTCTGGACAACAACCTGCGCGTTAAAATCATCTGTTCCCCCTGATGGTTTTGTTGGATTGGTTGCATAAGACCCAATTCCAACTCTCAAGGCAAGATAAAATTGCATACAAAATAGCCGTTATTTTGTATGCTTATTTTATATGCACAATCAGTCGCAAGACAGGCAAAAAGCCGGCAATCTGCTCATCGCGCATGCAACGAAGCGAAAGCGGGATCGTTCACGCAGAGAACACAGCGTTCTCATTTGCCGGGGTTGCGGATCAGGGGCAGCGTGCGACAAATAGGGCCACGAACAGCAGGCAAACGCGGGACGGCAAGATGAATTCTGCACTTGGTATACACCACATCACCATGATTACCCGGAAGGTGCAGGCGAATGTGGATTTTTACGCCGGCTTTCTGGGCCTGAGGCTGGCCAAGCGCACGGCCGGTTTCGAAGACGCCATGCAGCTGCATTTGCTTTATGGCGACGATATCGCCTCGCCCGGCTCGCTTCTCACCTTTCTCGTCTGGGAAGATGGCGGCCAGGGCCGTGTCGGGTACGGCCAGACGCTGGAAGTTTCCGTGGCCATCGATCCCGCCGCCATCGGCTTCTGGCTGACGCGGGCGCTGAGATTTGGTATCCGGGCGGAAGGCCCCTCCGATGAGTTCGGTGCCCCGGTCATCCGGCTGAAAGATCCTGACGGCCTGATCGTCAAGCTGGTCGGCACCCACGACTTTGCCGATGCCACGCCGCATGTGACGGACGATATTTCCGCCGCGGACGCCATTCGCCGTATCTATGGCGCGACGGTGCTAAGCGAAGTGCCGGAAGAAACCGTGGCGTTTCTGGAGAAACATTTCGGTTACCGGCAGGAAAGCCAGGCAGGCGCAATCCGCCGGCTCGTTTCCGACAGCGGCGACATTATCGACGTGCGCGACGCCACCGGCTTCTGGTCCAGCGCGCCGGGCACCGGCACCGTCGATCACATCGCCTTCCGCGCGAAGGATATGGATGAGCTGAACACGGTTCTAACCGGGCTGAAATCGCTGAATTCCAGCACCACCAACGCCCATGACCGGAAATATTTCCACTCGCTTTATGTCCGCGAACCGGGCGGCGTGCTGATCGAAATGGCAACCGACGGGCCGGGCATGACGGTGGACGAACCGCTGGAATCGCTCGGGGAAAAACTGTTCATCCCGCCGCTCTTCATGAAGGACGAGGCGGATGTACGCGTTGCCCTGCCGCAATTTTCAATGCCGGGCGAAGAACGCATCGTCTATCGCGACCTTCCCTTCGTGCACCGGTTCTACACGCCGCAGGAGCCGGATGGCAGCACCATCATCCTGCTGCACGGTTCCGGCGGCAGCGAAACCAGCTTGATGCCGCTGGCGCACCGGGCAGCACCGCGCGCAACGCTTCTCGGCGTGCGCGGCCGCAGCACGGAGGAAGAGATCGCCCGCTGGTTCCGTCGCAATCCCGATTTCAGCTTCGACCAGAAGGATATCGCCTCGGAAGCGGAAGCCTTCGCCGCCTTCGTGGAGGGGGCGATACGGTCCTATGGCCTAGACCGTTCGAAACTGCGGTTTATCGGCCATTCCAATGGCGCGAACTTCTACGCGGCCTTTGCAGCGCTCTATCCCGACCTTGTCGGCGACGCCCTGCTCTATCGCCCGATGCCGGTTCTCGAAACATGGCCGCAGACCGATCTTTCCGGCCGCAATCTCCTGCTTGTGGCGGGAGAACGCGACAAATATCTCGACAAGGCGCACGAACTGCAGGGCCGGCTCGCCGCGAGCGGCGCAAGTGCCGAGCTGGAAACGGTTGAGGACGGGCATGAACTCGGGCTTGCCGATATCGAAGCGGCACGGCACTGGCTGGCGGATGTTTCCTGACACGAGGCCGAGCGCGTGCCACCTATTTCTTCTCCCCGCCGGGGAGAAGGTGGCCCGAAGGGTCGGATGAGGGGGCAAGCTCACCGAATATATCCACCCTCACCCCCTCATCCCGCTGCCGCGGACGTCTCCCCGGCGGGGAGAAGAAACAAGTGGCACACGCCCGCTCCTTCGCCACCCATATCATCCGTCAACCGGGCCTTGCATAAATTCACCAAAAGGGCTTTAAAAACAGCTTCGTAATTGGAGAATCCGTTTGGAAATCCCGCTGTTTATCCTCGCCCTCGTCGCGGCCTTCATCTACACGCTGGTCGCGAGCATCCGCAATTCAAGTCGAATCAAGTCGCTGGAACGGGAGGTTCTCAGCCTCAAACGGCTGATGGCTGCGGGCGTGACCTCTCCCGTGGCGGCGCAGGCGGAGAGCGCGGAATCCACGGCAAAACCGGATTTCGAGGCGGAAGAGGAAAGCAGGACGCCTGCGGAAGACGCAGCCTTCCAAGCTGAATACGCATCCGAGCCGCAGGAAGCCGCCGCCATGGCGCAAGCGGAAGACGCCGTCCGCGAGGAAGCACCCGCAGCTCCCGCCAGCGAGGCGGCATCCGCACCGGCGACGAAGGAAAGCTTCGAAAGCCTGCTCGGCGCGCGCTGGGCCGTCTGGGCCGGCGGGCTGGCGCTCGCGCTTGGCGGTATTTTCCTCGTCAAATATTCGATCGAATCGGGGCTCTTGAGCCCGGCGGTCAGGCTGTCGCTCGCTGCCATTTTCGGCCTCGTTCTCGGCGTTGCCGGCGAAGCGATCCGCCGCAAGGCGGTGCCGGGCATCGCCTCCACCTATTCCAACGCCATGATACCGGGCGTGCTGACGGCGGCCGGCGCCTTGACGCTGTTCGGCGTCGTCTATGCCGCCTATGGCATTTACGGCTATATCGGCCCCGGAACGGCTTTTGGCCTGCTTGGGCTCGTCGCCTTCGCCACCATCGGGCTTTCGCTGCTGCACGGGCAAGCGCTGGCCGGTCTCGGCCTTCTCGGTTCAATGCTGACGCCAGCACTGATTTCCACCGAAACGCCGAATATCTGGGCGCTCTTCACGTTCCTGACTATCGCCTGGCTGGCAACAGCGGCCGCGGCGCGCAGGCAGGGCTGGACCGTGGTTCCCTCTCTCGCCAATGCCGGGCTTGGCCTCTGGGCGCTCGGCTATATCGGCTTTTCCGAAACGATCAGTGCCGAACCACCAACGCTTGCCCTGCTCGTCATGCTGGCGGGAACCATATTCCTCTGGCCCAGCAAGACATTCGACACGCCGCCTGCCGAAACCGGTGAACCCGCCGTTGCCGCGCGGCGCGCCATCCGCGCCATGCGGCTTCTGCTGCGCCCGTCGCTCGCCCTCAATCTCACCGTCTCGATGGCCGTGATCCTGCCGGCCATCGGCTTCCTCTTTGCCGATGGCGGCGTCGATACTCATCCGGCGATCATCGTTTCAGCGCTCATCGCCGCCCTTGCAGCGCTTGGCGCCGCCCGCCATTATGCGGCCTGGCCAGCCATTATCGCAGCGCTCGGTGCGCAGGCTGCCGTGTCGCTGATGTCGCGGCGGGGCATCGATTTTATCGGCCTTATCAACGATACGTCCGTCTCCCTTCCGTCCGTGTCAGTCGGCTACACGGCGGAAATTGCCATGGCGCTTGGCCTCGGGGCTGTCTTCGTGCTCTGCGCCTTCTCCTTCCTGAAACGCAAGGGCGCTGACGATTCGGATTTTGCCCAGCTCTGGGCCGGTATCGCCGCGCTTTTCCCGGTCTGGCTCGCCACCGCAAGCTTCGTCGAATACGGCAATCTCGGCCGTGACTGGCTGCACGCCGCCTATGGCCTCGGCCTTGGACTGGTGTTGCTTGCAGGCGCCGAGTGGCTGCACCGGCAGAACAACGAGGCCTATCGCAAGCCGCTGAACATCCTCGTGCTCGGCTCATTCGCCGCCTTCGCGCTCTGCCTGCACACGCTGACGCAGGGGCTTGCGACAACCGTGCTGCTCTCCGTCATTGGTTTTGTCTATGTGCTGGCGACACGTCATCGCAACTGGGAGGTTCTGCCCTGGGTGATGGCCGTGGCGAGCGTCGCCGTTCTCGGCCGCATCGCCTGGGAACCCACCATTGTCGGGCCGCAAAATCTTGGGCTCACGCCGGTCTTCAACGCGCTTCTTCCGGGTTACGGCATTCCCGCACTGCTGGCCGTTGCCTCGGCCTGGCTGCTGCGCGACTGGCCGGGGGTCAGGGCGAAGAACTTCCTGCAGGCGATTGCCAGTGTCATGGGGCTTCTCGCCGTCGCCATCCTCATCCGCCATGCGATGAATGGCGGCACGCTTGACAACAGCGTACCGACGCTCGGCGAACAGTCGATCTACACGCTGCTGACCATTGGCTTCTCGGGCGTGCTGATGACGCTCGATCTCAAGAGCCCCAGCCCGGTCTTCCGTTACGGCTCGATGATTGCCGGCGTGATTGCCGTCATTAACGTGCTGACGATGCACTTCTTCACGCTCAATCCCTATTTCACCGGCGAGAATACCGGCCGCATCCCGGTCCTCAACCTCCTGCTGATCGGTTACCTTCTGCCGGCGCTCGCTTATGGCGGCCTTGCCTATTATGCGCGGGGAAAACGTCCGCCAGCCTATGTCAGCATGCTGGCGGTGGCGGGTGCAGCACTCGGCTTTGCCTGGGCGACACTTTCGGCGCGCCGTTTCTGGCAGGGCGAGAATATCGCAGACTGGAAGGGTTTTATGCAGGGTGAGACCTACAGCTATTCGGTGGTCTGGCTGCTGATTGGCGTGTTGCTGCTTGTGCTCGGTTCGCGCTTCAATGCCCGCAGCCTGCGTCTGGCATCGGCTGCCTTCGTGCTGATCTCGGTTGCCAAGGCCTTCCTCATCGACATGAGCAACCTTGAAGGTGTGCTAAGGGCGCTGTCCTTCATCGGGCTCGGCGCGGTGCTGATCGGCATCGGCCTGTTCTACCAGAAAATCCTGACCCGGAAGCCGCAGGCATGATCGCGGCTGAGGCTTTCACGCCCTATGCGGCGCTTGCGCAGGAACTGATACCACACGCCGCCGATGCGGGCGACGGCTCGCATGATCTTGCCCATATTCACCGCGTGTTTCGCAACGCCATGCGCATCCATGCCGGTGAAGGCGGGGATGGCACCGTGCTGGCGGCAAGCGTGCTGCTGCATGATTGCGTGGCGGTGGAGAAGAACTCGCCCTTGCGGGCGCAGGCATCGCGGCTGGCGGCGGAAAAGGCGGCGGGCATTCTAATGGGGCTCGGCTGGAAACAGGCGGATATCGACGCCGCCGCCCACGCCATTACCGCCCACAGCTTTTCCGCCAATATCGAGCCGCAGACACTGGAGGCGAGAATCCTTCAGGATGCCGACCGGCTGGATGCCATCGGCATGGTGGGCGCGGCGCGCTGCTTTTATATTGCCGGGCGCCTGGGCTCGGCACTTTACGATCCGGTTGACCCGCTGGCGAAAGAACGGCCGCTTGACGACCGCGCCTTTGCCATCGACCATTTCGAAACCAAGCTGTTCAAGCTGGCCGACGGTTTTCGCACCGAAACAGGCCGGCAGATGGCCAAAGCCCGCCATGAAAGGCTGAAACAGGTGCTGGACCTGTTTCTCGACGAAATCTGAGGAGACCCGAGATGCGTGTGACCGAACTGAACATCTATCCGCTGAAAAGCGCGCGCGGCATTCCCCTCTCCGAAAGTGCCGTTTCGGCCGAAGGCCTGCCGGGTGACCGCCGCGCCATGCTTGTCGACCCATCGGGCCACTTCATCACCCAGCGTGAATTGCCTGCTATTGCCACGGTTCTGGCTCGCCATGAGGACGAGGGCATGCTGCTTTCAAGGGGCGAAGACGGCGAGGTAGTCGCACAGCCATCAGGCCAGCGCATGGATGTGGCGGTGTGGAAATCGATCGTCAGCGCCAATATCGCCGATGACGAGACCAATGACACGCTTTCGGCCTGGCTCGGACGCGAGGTGAAGTTGGCGTTCTTCGATGATGCCTCTAAACGCATTGCGAGCCTCGAATGGACGGGCAATGAAACCCCCGTCACCTTTGCCGACGGTTACCAGATTCTCGTCACCACCACCGCCTCGCTTGCCGCACTCAACGACAATATGCGCGAAAATGGCGAGGAGGCCGTTGGCATGGAGCGTTTCCGGCCGAATATCGTGCTCGACACGGAGGAAGCATGGGCCGAAGACCGCTGGGCGGCCATCGAGATGGGCGGCATTCGTTTCGATCTCGTCAAGCCCTGCGCCCGCTGCATCATGACCACACAGGACCAGATGACCGGCTCCCGCGATGTGCCCTCCCCCATGAAGGCGATGGGCCGCATCCGCATGTCCGGCGACCGACGCGTGCCCGGCCCGCTCTTCGGCTGGAACGTCACGCCGCGCGGCGAAGGCCGGCTATCCGTCGGCGATGTTGCCAGGGTGATCGAGGAAAGGCCGGAAGGCTGGGCGATCAAGCGGCGGTAGGCCGGCGGCTTGGTTCTGACCGGGCACACCTTCTCTCCCTCACTCCTGTTCTCGTCACAGGAATTCAGCCGACGCGCGTCGGCGCGGCGGAGAGACTCTTTTCAGCCCAAGGACTTGGGCTGGCTGGATCCCTGTGACGAGCCCAGGGATGAGGAGGAGCGCGCTACGGTCATCGCTCAACAACCGGCTCAGAGCTGGACGCGCCGATCTCCATCATTGTTTCACACTCGCAAATGCGACGCGCAGTCTGAAGTCACGGCTTTTTCGCCCCGACAATCAGAAAGATCGGGCGGCGATCCTCGTGTCTCAATTCCGGGCGCTCAGCCATCAAAGCCGGATCTGGCCTGGGCTCGGCCAGACGCGTCAGGGTAAAACCGGCAGAAAGCAGGCTGTTGAGAATGCCTGACAACGTGCGGTGATATTTAACCACGTCATCCGCCATCCAGTTGGAGTGGCGCACGCCTTCGTTCTGATAATTGTCGAGCGGCCAGTGGAGGATTTCGCCCTCTTCGTCATAGAACCAGTCCTGTTTTTCCAGCGCCGTGAAAACAGGATGTTCGATGGAAAAGATGAAATCGCCACCGGATTTCAGCACGGCAAAAATCTTCGCGAATGCCACGTCAAGATCGCGAACGTAATGCAGGGCGAGAGAACTCAGCACCACATCGAAACTTTCCTGCGGAAAATCGATGTCTTCGATGGCGGCGCGGCGATAGTCTATGCCCGGACCGCCATTGATCTCGACGGCGCGGCGCAGCATGTTTTCGGAGAGATCGACGCCAACGATATGGGCAGCACCCTGCTCCGCCGCATAACGGCAATGCCAACCGAAACCGCAACCGAGATCGAGGAAAGACCTGCCTTTCAGGTCCGGCAACATGGCGCGCAATTCATGCCACTCGCCGGCCTGACGCAGACCCTCCACGGAGCGCGGCATGGCGCTGTAGCGCTCGAAAAACCCTGCGTCGTCGTAGATATTCTGTTTCATCGACGTCACTCCGGCCGTATTCCATCAATGCCATGAATAGTGGTCGTCAAGAAAAGTCGCTAGTGGGACCGGCTGACAAAAGATAATATTCGTTCCATCGTAGCGGATTCTGCGGCAAGCCATGCGCCTTTTCCCTGAGGCGAGGCGCCGCGATGGGGGAATATTCATGTCGCAAGCCACACGCCAGACCATGCCCTGGGTGATTATCGTCGCCGGGTCGCTGATTGCGGTCATGACCTTCGGTCCCCGCTCGGCAATGGGTTTCTTCCAGTTGCCGATGCTTGCCGATACCGGCTGGGATCGCTCTACCTTCGGTCTTGCCATGGCTTTGCAGAACCTGTTCTGGGGCCTTGGCCAGCCCTTCTTCGGCGCCATCGCCGATAAATACGGCACGGGTCGCGTGCTCGTTCTTTCCGGCCTGCTTTATGCTGCCGGCCTCATCTGCATGTCTTTCGGGACCTCGACGTTCTGGCTGCATTTCGGCGGCGGCGTTCTCGTCGGGCTCGGCATTGCCGCCGGCTCCTTCAGCGTCATCCTTTCGGCCTTTGCGCGCCATGTGACGCCGCAGCAACGTTCGCTCGCCTTCGGCATTGGCACGGCGGCGGGTTCGGCCGGCATGTTCCTGTTTGCGCCGATCAGCCAGGGGCTGATTTCCGCCTATGGCTGGTCGGACAGCCTCGTCTGGCTCGCCGCGATGATGATGCTCGTGCCGCTGCTCGCCTTTTTCATGCGCGGCAATTCATCCTCCGGCAGCCAGTCGCAGGCGCAGTTCCAGCAGACGGCGGGCGAAGCCCTGAAGGAGGCGCTCGGCCATAAAAGCTACCTGCTTTTGACCACCGGTTTCTTCGTCTGCGGTTTTCAGGTGGCCTTTATCACCGCGCATTTTCCGGCCTATCTCGGCGATATCGGCATCGAACCACGGTACGCCGTCATCGCCATGGCGCTGATCGGCTTCTTCAACATCATCGGCTCGCTTGCTGCCGGCGTCATCGCCCAGCGTTATTCCAAACCCTATCTGCTGGCCTATATCTATATTGCCCGCTCGGTCGTGGTCACGGCCTTCCTGCTGCTGCCGCAATCGCCGCTTTCGGTCATCCTCTTCGCCTCCGTCATGGGCATTCTGTGGCTTTCCACCGTACCGCCCACCAATGCGCTGGTGGCGATCATGTTCGGCACACGTCATCTCGGCATGCTGGGCGGTGTGGTTTTCCTGACCCATCAACTCGGCTCATTCCTCGGCGTCTGGCTGGGCGGTTTCCTTTATGACAGGTTCGGTTCCTATGATCTCGTCTGGTGGCTGGGCGTCGGCATGGGGATTTTTGCGGCCATCGTGCATTGGCCCATTCAGGAGCGGCCGGCTCCGAGGCCTGCAATGGCCTGATCTAAGCCTGCACGGCCCTGTTGAGCGCAGGCGCCGCCACTCGGCCTTCCAGCGCCTTCAGCGCCGCCTGCACGAAACCGTCGCGGGCGGCGTTTTCGTTGAGGCCACGCGGATCGTAGACATGCCGGTTGAGGAAATGAGCGGTGAGGCGGAAAGCCGCCGCAAGGCTGTCAGGATCGGCCGCCTTCGACTGGCCTTCGCTCAAGAAAGCCGGAAGCGACAGCATCCGCTCCGCATAGGGCGCACCTGCCGTGCGGCAAACCGCCCTGCCCGTTTTCGGCGATACATAGATGAGATCGGTGCGCAGCCCCGTCGCCGCACATTCGGTAAGATCGAGCCCGAAACCGAGCTCGTTCAGCACCGCCAGTTCGAAACGCACGAACAATTCCCCGGCATCGACGGGGTCATGCAGATTATCGAGAATGATATCCAGCGCCTGATAGAGATGCGGGTGCGGATCGCGCTCCGGCAGAAGCCTGAGCAACGCGCCCATGGCCTGCACGCCATAAACGGCGGTCGCCGTTTCCATCAGCTGTGCTGCGCGCAATTGCAGCGGCTCGATGCGGAACTCGCCCAGATGATCGTGAAGGCGCGCCCGCCAGATGACATCCACCCGGTTTCCGGCCTGCAACACCGGCTGCATGCTGCGGGAACGGCCGGAACGCACCAGCCCCAGATGGCGGCCACGCGAAGGGGTCATCACCTCGGCGATGACACTCGTCTCGCCATGGCGTTTGACGCCGAGAATGATTGCCTCTTCCTGCCACTGCATGAAACGCGTCCGGATTTCGATTCAGGTCCGAGCATACCCGATCTGGCGGCAAAACGTTATTCTTTTACGGCGTCGCCGACCGTGCCGACGAGATTGAGAACGAAATCGACAATTTCGTTTTCCCCGAAAGGCTTGCCGAGCAACGGCGCGTGCATGAGATCTTCCGGAAAACCCGTCGTGTCGCCATAACCGCTGACGAAACCGAAGGGAATGCCCACTTCCCGCAAATCGCGCGCGAAAGCGTAACTTTTGCCGTCCGTCAGGCTGACATCGAGAAGAACGCAATCGGCACCATCCTGTTCGACGGCCTGCTTTGCCTGCCCAAGCGTCGTTGCGATTACGATCGTTTCCACACCCATGGACTGGAGAACCGCTTCGACATCAAGGGCCACCAGATATTCATCCTCAACGATGATAACCCGTTGTGGCACCATATCTTTTCTTCTTCCTAAATAGAGAGCCCATGGCTCAAAGTCGCAGTCTGCGACGTGATCTCAAGCGAGATATCACCACAGAAGTCGCAAATTACGGCTCCAGCGTCATTTAAAAAAGACATGTCGGAAGAAGATCAAATGAAGGGCCTTTGGCGCTTTTGGTCGCTTTCCCAGCCGGCAACATTGGCCAGCCCGGCATTATCAAGCACCAGACAACCCTTGTCCGTCCAGCGTATGAGGCCGCGATCGACCAGCTTTCTCAAGGTCTTGTTGGTGTGCACAATGGAAAGGCCGAGCGTATCTGCCACATGCTGCTGGGTGACGGGAATAGGTGTTTCGTTGCGGATGAGATCAACCGCCTTCGCCTTACTATACAGGAAGGCGATGAGATAGGCCGCGCGCTCCAGCGCGGTGCGTCGGCCGATGCTGAGGAGGTGGTTGTCGAGCATGCGCTCCTCGCTTGCCGCGATCCAGGTGAGATCAAAGGCAAGAGTCGGGTGATCGGTGAAGAGATTGTTGAGCCGCGATCGCTCGAAAACGCAGAGCGTCACCGGCGACAGGGCCTCCACCGAATGCTCCATTTCCCCCATCACCGTGCCCTGAAGGCCGACGAGGTCACCCGGCATGACATAATTGAGGATCTGCCGGCGCCCGTCTTCCAGTGTCTTGTATCGGAAAGCCCAGCCTTGCAGGACGGTATAAAGATGGGCGCTGTGCGAGCCTTCCATCAGGATGACGGAGCCGCTTTCAACCGCAAGTTCTCCTGTCTTGAAACGGGAGACGAAATCGAGTTCAGGGGAGGAAAAGTCCCGAAAATGCGGCAGGTCGCGCAGGGGACATTGCTGGCAGGGGGTGGTGGAAATTCCGTTCGGTTTTTTCGGCGACATGAATATCCATCATCAAAAAAGGTTGCGCCCAATCGTTTTGGAACAACACGCCCGAACGTATTCGGTTCCCGATAAATATTGAAGATATTCAAAGCCCTTGCGCCCTTTATTCCTGTGCTCGTCACAGGAAATTGGTCAGCCCAAGTCATTGGGCTGAAAACGCTCTACTCGCCGCGCGCGAGCCGCATCGGCTGGAACCCTGTGACAGGCACAGGGTTGAGGGAGGATGCCTTTCGGCCTTAGCCCCGCGGAAATTCCAGACCCATTTCACGGAAGCGCTCGGGGTCATCGCCCCAGTTCTCGCGCACCTTCACGAACAGGAAGAGATGCACCGGCTGCTCGAGAATCTCAGACAGTTCCTTGCGCGACGCGGTGGAGATGGCCTTGATCGCATCGCCGTTCTTGCCCAGCGCAATCTTCTTCTGGCTGTCGCGCTCGACATAGATCACCTGCTCGATGCGCACGGAGCCGTCCTTGCGCTCTTCCCACTTTTCCGTCTCGACATGCGAGGCATAGGGAAGTTCCTGATGCAGGCGCAGGAACAGCTTTTCGCGGGTGATTTCGGCGGCGAGCTGGCGCATCGGCAGGTCGGAAATCTGGTCTTCCGGGTAATACCACGGGCCTTCCGGCAGGGTCTCTACCAGATAGTCCATCAGGTCTTCACAGCCCGAACCGTTGGTGGCGGAAATCATGAAGGTGCGGTCGAACGCGACCGCTTCATTGGCGGCGGCGGCGAGCTTCAACAGGTCTTCGCGCTTCACCTGATCAATCTTGTTGAGGCACAGGATCTTCTTCTGAGGAACATCCTTCAGCCCTTCCAGAATGGCCTCGGCATCACCCTTCAGGCCGCGCTCGCTGTCGATCAGCAGCAGAATGAGATCCGCATCCTTCGCGCCACCCCAGGCGGAGGTTACCATGGCACGGTCGAGCCTGCGGCGCGGCTTGAAGATGCCGGGCGTGTCCATGAAAACGATCTGCGCATTCTTGTGGATGGCGATGCCGCGCATCACGGCGCGTGTCGTCTGCACCTTGTGGCTGACGATCGAGACTTTTGCGCCCACCAGCCGGTTCACCAGCGTCGATTTGCCGGCGTTGGTCGGCCCGATGAGGGCGACGAAACCGGAACGGGTCGGAAGGGCATTGTCTTCGCCCGTTACGGCGGGGTTTTCGTGATCGGTCATGATATCCATCAAGGTCAGAGGTATTCAACATGCGGCCATAGGGTCCGCCATGCGCTCGATTGCAGCACCCTGTCGTCGGGTGCTCAGTTTCCGGTGGGGCTTTTCTGCCAGACGCCTTCGCGTTCCAGCAACCTGGTTGCCGCCACTTGTTCGGCTGCGCGCTTGGAGCGCTCGACACCGGTTTCCGGTTTCACGCCGGGAATTTCCACCGTCACCGTGAAGCGTGGATCGTGATCCGGTCCGGAGCGATCGTCAATACGGTAAGAGGGCGTGGTCGCAAATCTGGCATGCGCCCATTCCTGCAATTCGGTCTTTGCATCACGACGCCCGGCATCCACGCTCGTGGCCCGGCCTTGCCAGTATTTCAGAATGAATTTGCGCGACGCTTCCAGCCCGCCATCCAGATAGATGGTGGCAATCAGGCTTTCGACAACATCGGCGCGCACGTTGAGCATCGCCTTGCCAGTCAGCTTCTTCACATCCGAACCGGTGCGGATGAAATTGTGCAGGCCCATCTCGTCGCCGATCGCGGCGCAGGATTCGGCGCTGACGAGCTGGTTCAGACGAACCGAAAGCTCGCCTTCACTGGCATTGCGGAAGATGGAGAACAGCAGTTCGGCAACGCAGAGACCGAGAACGCGGTCGCCTAAAAATTCCAGCCGCTCGTAATTGCCGGCCGCGGCGGAGCGGGCGCTGGCATGGGTCAAGGCCCGGTCGAGCCGGGCCTTTTCCTTGAACTCATATCCGATCAACGCTTCCAGACGGGAAATCTCGTCCGCCGAAAGCGGCTTGGTCTTGCTCATTCCACAACCTTGAAGAGGCGGTCCCAACGCATGTTGGCGGGCCAATCCCAAATGCGGCTGAACGGCGTGTCATTGCCCAGCGAGAAGAAGATGACGCTGGCGCGGCCGATCAGGTTTTCTTCCGGCACGAAACCGACGTCGAAACGGCTGTCGAGCGAATTGTCTCTGTTGTCGCCCATCATGAAATAATGGCCTTCCGGCACCACGAATTCGCGGGTGTTGTCGCCGCGCGAGTCGGGCGACTGGTCGAGCGTATCGTAGGTGACGCCATTGTCGAGCGTTTCGCGGAAGACAGGCACATTGGCGCCCGGATCGGCGCGGTAATCGGAGGTGAAGGTGCCATCGGGCTGCTTGGGAACCGGCTGACCGTTGATGAACAGCACGCCGTTCGTCACCTGGATGCGATCACCGGGTAAGCCGACCAGGCGCTTGATGTAATCGACTTCAGGATTGGGCGGCAGGCGGAAGACCACGACATCGCCGCGCTTCGGCTTGCTGAATTCGAGAATGCGGCCCGAAAACAGGTTCGGCGAAAAGGGCAGCGAATATTTCGAATAGCCGTAGGAGAACTTGTTGACGAAAAGATAGTCGCCCACCAGCAGCGTCGGCATCATAGAGCCGGACGGGATCGTGAAGGGCTGAAACAGCACGGTGCGGATGACCATCGCCAGCAGCAGCGCCTGAATGATGACCTTGACGTTCTCCCAGAGGGCGTTCTGCTTCTTTTCAGCTTTTTCCGACACTTAAAGACCTGCCTGATTGTTTCCCGGCTTCTTCGATTTCAGAAGCTCCCGGGCCGTTGCTTATCGCGCCTGCGGCGGGTGATGCTGTCTCACGCGGCCGGCAAGGCTTTCATATTTCTGCGACTTCTCTAGAACCTTTCCAGCCCGAAGGGAAGCGCTTCTGTGACACGTCCGCAAATAGGACGCCAATGCGGCTTCACCGGGTCTTACCCGTTCACGGGAAGCGCCTCGATAATCACAAATGCCTGAGCATAGGGAAAATCATCCGTGATCGTCAGGTGAATATTGGCGCGGTGGCCGGCGGGCAGCAGCGCCGTCAGCCTTTCCGCTGCCCCATTGGTCAACACCATGGTCGGCTTGCCGCCCGGCAGATTGACGACGCCCATATCCTTCCAGAAAACGCCGTTCGCAAGGCCGGTGCCCAGCGCCTTGGAACAGGCTTCCTTGGCGGCGAAACGCTTGGCATAGGAAGCGGCGCGGTTCTTGCGGCCATCGGATTTGGCGCGCTCGATATCGGTGAAACAGCGATGGGTGAAGCGCTCGCCGAAACGTTCGATCGATTTTTCAACGCGGCGGATGTCGATCAGGTCGCTGCCCAATCCAATGATCATTTCAACATCTCCAGAGAAGCATTCTTGTTGGCGGCGCGATGCGCGAGATTTTCCATCTTGCGCCGCTGGAAACCGCTGATGAGACCATAAACGGCGATATAGGCGACGACCGCGCTGACAAGGGCGGGAAAAAACGCGCCGATTGTCATGGGTTCCAGCACCGGCGTCCATATCTGACGGAATTCGAGATGGCTGAACAGCGCCACGAAATCCACATCCGCTGCGCTTTCGATCTTCTGCCGCCCGAGGATGAAGTGCCCCAGTTCCCAGGTAGATGCCCAGATGAACGGAAATGTCAGTGGATTGGCAAAGGTGGTGCCGAGCGCGGCAGCGACGAGATTGACACGCATCAGAAAACCGAGCGCCATGGCAATGATGATATGGACACCGAGAAAGGGTGTCCAGGCCACGGCCACACCGATGGCGACACCGGCGGCGACGGAATGCGGAGACGCGGAAAGCCGCAGCAGACGCAGCTTCATATAGCGCAGCGAACGGGAAAAACCCGTGCGCGGCCAAAACAGGTCGCGAATCTTGTCTGAAAAACCAACGGGTTCACGGCGGCGAAACGGCATGGGGTGCAGTTTATTTCATCGCCCGGGCCGAGCCAAGAGGCACAAGGCCATATTCAGAAGCGCGCCAAAAGCGGCAGGGACATGCGGCGCCGACTATCCATGCGGGAATGGCCACACAGCCCGCGATGCCCGCGCTTCTCGCGCGCACCTTCTTGTCTCTAAAGGTCAGCCTTCACGTCAACCAATATGGCTGCCCCCGCTGACCCAAACGCATGGCGAAGGGCTGCCATGCGCTGTGCGCATTACCGGCGGAACAGGCCGCGGTCGATTTCGCGCTGGCGGAATTCGAGGTCGACATTCGATACCGAACCGCTGAGATATTCGAATTCGCGTTCCTGGGTGGTCTTGCCACGAACGGCGCGGGCGATCTTGCGAAGCGGAGTAAACATGATTTTCGGTCCTTTCGGTTTGGAACTGGCGTTTCTCATCGGTGTTCATCCACCGGCACGCCGCATTTCCTTCTCTTCAATTTCTGAGATGAAAATAGTCGCAAACCGCCTCCGCCACCAGAGACAGGAAAAGGCCGCTGCCATGCGTTCAACGCATAACAACGGCCTCGCAGTGCTTACAAAAGATCAAAAATGCCTCAATCGAAGGCACGCGTTACGGTCGAAACGCAATCGAGATCCTTGAGCTGCGACAGAAGCTGGTTCAGCTGCCTGAGATCCCAGACTTCGACATCCAGCGCCAGCTCGGAGAAATCCGTGCCGATGCGCACCATGTTGAGGCCGCGAATATTGACGTCCAGCGTGGCGATCGACTGCGCCACGGAGGCGAGCGTGCCCGGTTCGTTCAGCGCATTGATCATCACCCGCGCCATGAAGCGCGACTTGTTCGCCTCATCGAGGTCCCAGCGCACATCGATCCAGCGCTCCGGCTCATCGTCGAAGCGTTGCAGCGCCGGAGCCTGAATGGGATAGATGGTGATGCCCTTGCCATTTTCCATGATGCCGACGATGCGATCACCCGGTACGGCGCCGGCGGAACCGAAATGCACGTCGACATTGCCGGAAAGGCCACGGATGGGCAGCGGGTCCGGCCCATCCAGCATCTCGGCGGCACCATCGTCCTCAAGTACGGAGCGCGACTTGCCGGGTATCTTGAAGACCATGCCGGAGGCGCTGCGCATGTTGAACCAGCCATCGTCGCCGGTCATCTTCACCGTCACACGCTCATCCTGATAATCCGGATAGACCGCACGCAGCACATCGAGCGACGAGACTTCACCACGGCCGACGGCGGCGATGGCATCTTCGACATCCTTCTGCGCCAGACGATGCAGCACGGGTTTCAAAGCTTCACGCGAAAAGGCCTTGCCGGCGCGTTCGAAGGTGCGTTCCAGAATGCGATAACCGAGGCCGGAATATTGCTTGCGGATGGCCATGCGGGTGGCGCGGCGAATGGCAGAACGCGCCTTGCCTGTCACCACGACCTCTTCCCAGGCGGCGGGCGGCACCTGCACGCCGGAGCGGATGATCTCCACCTCGTCACCATTGTTCAAGCGGGTGACGAGCGGCATGATCCGCCCGTTGATCTTGGCGCCGACCGTGGTGTCGCCGATATTGGTGTGCACCGCATAGGCGAAATCGATGGGGGTGGCGCCGCGCGGCAGGGCGATCAGCTTACCCTTGGGCGTGAAGCAGAAGACCTGATCCTGGAACAGCTCGAGCTTCGTGTGCTCGAGGAATTCTTCCGGGCTGTCGCCTTCGGCCAGCGATTCGATGGTGTGGCGCAGCCAGGAATAGGCGTTCGATTCCGGCGAGAGCAGATCGCCCTCCCCGTTTTCGCCATCCTTGTAAAGCGCATGGGCCGCGATGCCGAATTCGGCGATCTCATGCATGCGCTTGGTGCGGATCTGCAGCTCGATACGCTGGCGCGAAGGACCGACGATGGTGGTGTGGATGGAACGGTAGTCGTTCTGCTTCGGTGTGGAGATATAGTCCTTGAACCGGCCCGGCACCACGCGCCAGCGCGTATGCACGATGCCCAACGCCCGGTAGCAAGAGGGAATGTCATCCACCAGAATGCGGAAACCGTAGACATCGGAAAGCTGCTCGAAGGAGAGCGACTTCGACTGCATCTTGCGAAACACCGAATAGGGCTTCTTCTGACGCCCCTTCACGCCTGCCCCAACCAGCCCGTTTGCCACGAGAAGCTCGCGCAACTCGTCCTCGATCTTCTTGATCAGCCCTTCATTGCGCGTTTCCAGCTCCTGAAGACGGTTGGTCACCGTCTCATAGGCTTCAGGGTTAAGGTAACGGAAGGACAGGTCCTCCAGCTCGTCGCGCATATCCTGCATGCCCATGCGGCCGGCGAGCGGCGCATAGATTTCCATGGTTTCTTCGGAAATGCGGCTGCGCTTGTCGGCCGGCATATATTCCATGGTGCGCATATTATGCAGACGGTCGGCAAGCTTCACCAGAAGAACGCGCACGTCGTCGGAAATGGCGAGCAGCAGCTTGCGCAGGTTTTCGGCCTGTTTCGCCTTGCGGGTAACGAGATCGAGCTTCTTGAGCTTGGTCAGCCCCTCCACCAGCCGGCCGATATCCTCGCCGAAAAGCTCGTCGATTTCTGCGCGGGTGGCGGTGGTGTCCTCGATCGTATCGTGCAGCAGCGCCACCGCGATGGTCGATTCGTCGAGATGCATTTCAGTGAGGATTGCGGCAACTTCCAGCGGATGCGAAATATAGGGGTCGCCATTGGCCCGCTTCTGCTGGCCATGTTTCTGCATCGCGTAAACATAGGCCTTGTTGAGCAGGGCCTCATTCGCATCCGGTTTATATTTTTGAACCCGCTCGACGAGTTCGTATTGCCGCATCATGCGATATTCCACAAAAAGAAAGCGCGCCAACCTTGGGGTCGGCGCACAATGCTGCATCAATAGGGATCAGATTATGACGGCAACTATTGACAGACAGTAACCGCCGCCTGCCAAAGGCATCATAAAACCGGATCAATAATCGTCGTTTTTTTCCGGCGGCACAAGGCCTTCGATACCGGCCAGCAGTTCTTCTTCCGACATCTGGTCGAAAGTGACGGTTTCCGGCTGGTCGTCGTCTTCGCCCTCGGCAGCGGAGGCGGCGAGCGTGACCGGATCGGGCTCGGGCTCGTCCACTTCCACGTGCTTCTGCAGTGAGTGGATCAGGTCTTCCTTCAGATCGTCGGGAGACAGTGTCTCGTCAGCGATTTCGCGCAGCGCCACAACCGGGTTCTTGTCGTTGTCGCGGTCAACCGTGATGGAAGACCCTTGAGAAATCTGGCGCGCACGATGGCTGGCGAGAAGCACCAGCTCGAAACGGTTGTCTACTTTATCAATGCAATCTTCAACTGTGACGCGGGCCATTGCCTGTCCTTTGCGGGTCGTAATGTCGTGGATCAGAGCGCCGTGCGATGTTCGGGGTGCACAAGGGGTACTCTAACCTATTGAATCTGCGCTTCGTGCCTTGCGAAAAACATTCAAGATTTCTCGCGACGACGCTTTCCAGCCTCCGATACAGCCATTGGCCGCGGAATTCAAGTTTTTCCTGTCTTTGGCGTCTTTTGGCACCATATCGCCCATGTTTGGCGTCTGATGAGCAAAATGTCTAGAAGAATTGTCTTGGAATAAGGGGGAAGGTAGCTTACTTAAAACGCAACGGCGACACGCAAAGCGCGTTGATACGACATGTTTTTTTGCGTCATCGACCGGATATAAAAGCCAGATAATGGCCTTTCCAAGAAAAGGAATGGGATGGAATGTTCGATCCACGGGAGAAAATTGCGCTCTTCATAGACGGGGCCAATCTTTATGCAGCATCGAAAAGCCTGGGATTCGATATCGACTACCGCAAGCTCCTGAAGGCGTTTCAAAAGCGCGGATACCTGCTGCGTGCCTATTATTATACGGCGCTCATCGAGGATCAGGAATATTCCTCGATCCGCCCGCTGATCGACTGGCTGGATTATAACGGCTACAAGGTCGTGACAAAGCCGGCGAAGGAATTCACCGACGCACTCGGCCGCCGCAAGATCAAGGGCAACATGGACATCGAACTGGCAGTCGATGCCATGGAACAGTCCGAGACGGTCGATCACCTGGTGCTCTTCTCCGGCGACGGCGATTTCACCACTCTGGTGGATGCGCTGCAGCGCAAGGGCCGCAAGGTTTCGGTGGTTTCCACCATGGCCACGCAGCCTGCGATGATCGCCGACGACTTGCGCCGACAGGCCGATCACTTCATCGATCTGATGACGCTGAAGGCCGAGATCGGGCGCGACCCGAACGAGCGCCCCGCCCGGCACGCAGAGGGTCCGGAGACGGTTTGACCCTGGTTTAGACACCGCAGACTTTTAAAGGCGTCCGTTGAAAAACGGGCGCCTTTTTTGTTTTGCGCTGATCGCCCAAGGTAAAATTCCTTTTAAACTTAACAAACATCAAATCCGGTCAGTCGAAATTATATCTTGGTTAATTTTAGACGTGTCTAAATCACGCAAAGACACCAGTTACGTGATTTGGGGTGTCAAAGCAGGATGACTAGACATGCACGGCCAAGCAAAAACCGACCGACAACTTGATGAACGACTGAATTTTCTGGGGCTTGGCCACGGTGAGCGGCAAAATCTTTCAGACATGAAGGGCGTCATTACCGGCTCCCTCGATGCGTCCCTCGATCGCTTTTAC
Organism: Agrobacterium sp. 22-209-1; assembly: GCF_053522485.1. Lineage (NCBI taxonomy): Bacteria > Pseudomonadati > Pseudomonadota > Alphaproteobacteria > Hyphomicrobiales > Rhizobiaceae > Agrobacterium > Agrobacterium sp. 22-209-1. The sequence goes on along the minus strand of NZ_JBNWCH010000002.1, from coordinate 524,652 downwards.
GCCAAGGCGCGCTCGGTGCCGGAGACGGCGAAGTTCTTCTCCAGCGAGGCCCATATCCAGCACGCCAAGGGCATGCAGCTCAAGCACTGGGAGAGGATAGCCTCCGGTACATTCAATGCGGATTATACCGATGCCGTAACCGCCATCGGCCGCACCCATGCAAGACTGGGGCTGGAGCCGAGATGGTACATCGGCGGTTACGCGCTGATGCTGGATGGCATCGTCAAGGCGGTGATCGAGTCCGAATTGAAGGGCCTTTTCATGGAGAAGAAGGCCAAAAAGGTGAAGGACGCCTTGTCGGCCACCATCAAGGCCGCCCTTCTCGACATGGATTATTCGATCTCCGTCTATCTCGACGTGCTGGCCGCCGAGCGGCAGAAGGTGGAAGCCGAACAGGCGCAGATGAAGAGGGAGCAGGATCACGTTCTCGAACTGCTCAACAATGCCCTCAACAAGCTGGCAAACGGCGACCTCACTTCCAGCATCGGCGAAAAGACCGCACCCCAGTTCGAGGGGCTGATCGCCAACTTCAACGCCGCGGTCGGCAATCTCTCCGGCGCCTTTGCGCAGATCGTCGAGGAAGCAAACAAGATTTCCAGCAATACCCGTGAACTGACTTCCGCGACCGACGACATGGCCCGCCGCACGGAGCAGCAGGCCGCCGCCCTTGAGGAAACCGCCGCTGCCGTCGAGGAAATCACCACCATTTCCAAATTGTCGGCGCAGCGTTCCGAAGAGGCCAAGGCCATCGTTGAAAGCTCGGCCGTTGAAGCCGCGCGCTCGCGCGATGTGGTGACGGAAGCGGTGAAGGCGATGGGCGCCATCGAGGAATCGTCGCAAAAGATCACCCAGATCATTTCCGTCATCGACGAGATTTCGTTCCAGACCAATCTTCTAGCGCTGAATGCCGGCGTGGAGGCTGCACGCGCCGGTGAGGCCGGCAAGGGCTTCGCCGTTGTCGCCCAGGAGGTGCGCGAACTCGCACAACGCTCCGCCAACGCCGCCAAGGAAATCAAGACGCTGATCGCCAAATCTTCCGACGATGTGATGCAGGGCGTTTCGCTGGTCAACAAGACGGGCGAATCCTTGAATACGATCGGCAACAAGGTCGATCATATTCAGGAACATATCGTCTCGCTGACAAAGGCGGCGCAGGAGCAGTCCGTCGGCATTCAGGAAATCAACGCCGCCATCAACAGCATGGACAACCTGACCCAGAAGAATGCGGCCATGGTGGAAGAGACGAATGCGGCGACGCATAATCTGAGCGATGTCAGCGCCAATCTGGCGGCGCTTGTCAGCCGGTTCAGCGTTTCTGCAACGCGGGCGCATGTGGAGCGGACGTATCGGGCTGCTTGAGACATGACCGGAGTGATCTTTACTCCGTCACCCCGGAGCTGATCCGGGGGCCAGCGTGATCAAGTCCTTGATCGCCAGAGACTCTTTCACGGCACAGAAGCGCCGTGGCTGGATGCCGGATCTAGCCCGGCATGACGGGGGTACATGTCGCGAAAGGCGGCAAATCCCCTGCCCGGCCAAACCGGTTCAGGCGTTGCCGCCCTTCAGCAACCGCGACTTCTGCCGGTTCCAGTCGCGTTCCTTTTCGGTCTCGCGCTTGTCGTGCAGCTTCTTGCCCTTGGCGAGCGCCAGTTCCAGCTTGGCGCGACCCTTGTCGTTGAAATAGACCTTCAACGGTACCAGCGTCATGCCTTCACGGTTGATGCCGGCGCGCAGACGGTTGATCTCGCGCTTGCTCAAAAGCAGCTTGCGGCGGCGGCGCGGCTCGTGGTTGAAGCGGTTGGCCTGCAGATATTCCGGCAGGTGGGAATTGATGAGCCAGATTTCATCGCCCTCGTCCGAAGCGTAGGATTCGGCGATATTCGCCTTGCCTTCGCGCAGCGACTTGACCTCGGTGCCGGTCAGCACCAGCCCTGCCTCATAGGTATCGATGATTTCATAGTTGAAACGAGCCTTGCGGTTTTCCGCAACGATCTTGTTCACCACGCGCTGGCTGCCTTTGGGGGCCATGATATTTCAATCCCTTGTTTTTCTTATTGCGCCTTCGGCTTACCGCCGAGAGCGGTTTTCGAACCTCTATTTAATGTTGTCGTCGCGAAAAGAAAAGGCGCGCCGAACGGCTTCTGTCGCGAAGCGGTTCATGGCGCGCCTTAAACGCTTTCGGGCCTGCCTCAGTTCATCAGGCCGGCATGCTTCAGCGCCGCATCGATGGCCGCTTCCGTTGCCGGTTCCAGCGTGCTCATCAAGGGCGAGCGGACCCGGCGATTGCCGCCGCGCGTCTTCGACAGCGCATATTTGGTGCCGCAGACGCCGGGCTCCATGAAGATCGCCTTGTGCAGCGGCATCAGGCGATCCTGATATTCCAGCGCCTTGGCATAATCGCCGGCGAGCATTGCCGCCTGGAATTCCGAACAGAGGCGCGGCGCGACATTGGCGGAGACCGAAATGCAACCAACGCCGCCATGGGCGTTGAAGCCGAGCGCCGTGCCATCCTCGCCCGAAAGCTGGATGAAGTCCTTGCCGCAGGAAATGCGCTGCTCGGAAACGCGGTCGATCTTGCCGGTCGCGTCCTTGACGCCAATGATATTCTTATGCGCCTTGACCAGCGCACCCATGGTTTCCGGCGACATGTCGACCACCGAGCGCGGCGGGATATTGTAGATGACGATCGGCAGTTTCACCGCTTCGGCGACAGCGGAAAAATGCGCGAACAGGCCCTTTTGCGTCGGCTTGTTATAATAGGGTGTGACGACCAGCAGCGCGTCCGCACCGGCCTCCTGCGCGTGCAGCGCAAGCTCGATTGCTTCATCGGTATTGTTGGAGCCAGCACCCGCAATGACCGGAACCCGTTTCGCCGCCACCTCGATGCACAGCTCGACGACCCGTTTGTGTTCGTCGTGGGAGAGGGTTGGAGATTCCCCTGTCGTGCCCACGGGCACAAGTCCGCTGCTGCCTTCGGCGATCTGCCATTCCACATGGGCGGCAAATGCCTGTTCGTCCACGGCGCCATTGTCCGTGAACGGGGTAATGAGGGCGGGAATTGATCCCTTGAACATGCAAAGCTCCTGGCGCCGAGCCGGTTCATGCTTCGGCCGCATTCGATGGTTAAAACCGGCACACATTAGAGCCAGCCCTTGACGCCGACAAGCGCAAAGGCACCGTATTTTGTCCGAAATTGTCGGAAGTGTGACAGTCTCCGGACCATGACCGGCAAGTGCAAAAAGCCGGCGCCGAAAAGAGACATCGCTCGCGGGCCGGTGAATAAAAGTTGATTGAATTGCGGGGCGGTTATTAAGATTTCATTAAGGCTGAAATCTCAAGATTCCGGTGTGGGACATCAGACCGTTTTCGGCAATCCTGCTGCAATGAAGCGATATTACAGGAAAATCGGCAACTCCTTTACACAATGAAGAACGGCATGAAAAAGACAGTCTGGGGATTGATGGCGGCGGGTCTTGCCGCAACCGTTTGGAACGCACTGGCCGGGCCGCCGCCGGAAGGTGCGGTGCCGCTTCCCTATGTCAAGCCGAATGCGCCTGCTGTTCCGGCCTTCATGCCGGCCTCGCCCGAGATCACCGGCGCCATACCGCGCCTTACCCGCCCCGATGATACCAGCCAGCTGAAGGCCGGCCTCGACGCGCTGTCCAGCCGCGATGCGGCCAGGGCAATCGCGCTGCGCAACACCATGCCGAGCGGCAGCCTCGACCGGCATATTCTCTCCTGGGCGATTGCCGTCTCCGGCCAGAAGGACGTGCCATCAGCCGAGATTGCCACTGCCCAGCGCGAACTGGCTGGCTGGCCCGGTGCCGCCACCCTGCGGGCCAATTCCGAAAAGGCGCTTTACCGGGAAGATCCGCCGGCCGCGCAGGTGCTTTCAGCCTTCGGTAGCAGCCGGCCGGAAACCGCGGAAGGCGCAGTCGTGCTTGCCAAGGCGCTCGCCTCCTCCGGTAAAACAGACGAATCGCAGCGCCTCATTCGCCAGCTCTGGGTCAGCGAAGGCATGGACAAGGACATGGAAGACCGTGTGCTTGCCGAGTTTCCCACCTATCTGACGCCGGCCGATCACAAGGCGCGCATGGATTATCTGATGTATCGCAGCCGCATCGGCCAGGCGAAACGTTTCGGCGATCTCGGCAAGGCGCAGTCGCTTTATAATGCCTGGGTGGCGGTGCTACAGCGATCCGCCAATGCCACGGCGTTGCTGGGCAAGGTCGACGCCTCCTGGCGCAACGATCCGACCTATCTCTTCGCGCGCATCGAGAACCTACGCAACCAGCAGAAATATCCGGAAGCCGCCGTGCTTCTGCGGCAGGCGCCGAAGGAAACGGCCAGGCTCGTCAACCCCGGCGAATGGTGGAACGAACGCCGTATCGTCGCCCGCGGCCTTGCCGATCTGGGTGATTTTGCCGAAGCCTATCGCATCGTCGCCAATCATTCGGCCACTTCAGCCGTCGATATTGCCGATGCAGAATTCCATGCCGGCTGGTATGCGCTGAGGGCGCTGCGCGATCCGGCGGCAGCCTCTCGCCATTTCAATACGTTGTTGCAGACGTCGAACCGGCCGCTTTCGGCCTCGCGCGCCTATTATTGGCTCGGACGGGCGGCGGAAGCGGGCGGACCGGGGAATGCCCGTGACTATTTCGAAAAAGCCGCCGCGCATCCCGGCACGTTTTACGGCCAGCTCGCCGCCGCGCGGATAGGTACGAAGACACTGAACGTCACCTATCCAAGCCCCAGCAGCGGCGACCGCGAACGTTTCGCCGGCCGCGAAGCCGTGCGCGCCATCGACCGGCTGGAAGCGGCGGGTTACGGCTGGCGGGCCGACAGCCTTTACCGGTCGCTGGCGGAACAGATCGACAGTCCCGGCGAACTTGCCATTCTTGCAGCTCGGGCGGAAGGCAACGGCAACCATCAGGTTTCGCTACAGATCGGCAAGACCGCCTTCAGCCGCGGCATCGATGCGGCCGCACTCGCCTATCCGCTCGGCGTCATTCCCGCCAGCGCCAATATTGCCGGCTCCGGCAAGGCGCTTGCCTATGCCATCGCCCGGCAGGAAAGCGCCTTCAACCCGGCCGCCGTCTCCGCCGCCAATGCACGCGGCCTCTTGCAACTGCTGCCCGGAACAGCCAAAGGCGTGGCTGGACGCCATGGCCTGCCCTACATCCAGGCGCGACTGACCACCGACGCGGGTTATAACGCTACGCTCGGCGCGCATTATCTCGGCGAGCAGATCGACAGTTTCGGCGGCTCCTATATCCTCACCTTCATCGCCTATAATGCCGGGCCCAAGCGCGTGCCGGAATGGATCGCCCGCTATGGCGACCCGCGCGGCAAGCCAATCGACGAGGTGATTGACTGGATCGAGCGCATCCCCTTCCCCGAAACCCGCAATTACGTGCAGCGGGTGATGGAGAATTATCAGGTCTACAAGACGAGGCTCGGGCAACAGGCCGATATCGTTGACGACCTGCGCCATGGGCGGGCGGGATAGAAACCCGCTCATCGGTTGATCGCTGTCAAACTATCGAAGCACCGGCAGGCCCGGTGCTTTTTTGTTTAATGGACTGACCGCACTCAAACAAAAAACCCCGGCATTTCTGCCGGGGTTTCCATCACTGACAATGTCAGATCAGATTAGAACGAACGCTGAAGGCGAACGAAACCGGTCCATTCTTCCGGTGCGTTGTCGGTGTCGGTGTAATTGGCAGTAACTTTCGCGGCCAGACCCTGTGTGATCTGGTAATCAACGGTAACACCTGCAGTCCAAGCATCATCGTTCGACCAGTCGTTAACAACGTAGTACGTCGTACCAGCAGCACCGCCAACAATGGGGGCGCCAGCGGCAGCGAATGCAGCAGAAGAGCCCTTCGCAGCAACATTACCAGAATATTGGAATGCAGGCGTAATCGTCAGTTTTTCAGTTGCCTTGATTGCGTATTCAGCAGCAACTGCCCACTCGGATTCAGCGTAGTAAGCGTTTACGCCAGAAGCCCAAACACCAGCAAGACCAAGCGTGCCGGGGCCGATGTCAGCCGTAGCGATGAGGCGGAGAGCGCCTTCTTCCTGGTCTACGTCGTAGCCACCGATGAACTGCAGCGATGCAGCGCCGAGCTTCGCACCGATACCAGCGGAGATACCGACGTTGTTGTCAGCTTCCAGAGCGCGAGCGGCCGTACCAGCAGCGTTGATCGTTACGAACTTCGAGCCAAGGCCTTCGAGTTCGTCAACCGAAACGCCAGCCCAGAAGGAACCTGCGTCGTAGGTGTAACGAATGGAGTTGAAGTTGGTGTTCGTAGAGAGCGTGTCGGTTTCGCCAGAGAGATCGTCATCCCACCAGTTGTAGAACTTACCGACCTTCAGGCCGCCGAGTTCGATGAAAGCCTGGTCAACATTGACGCCACGGCTGGAGTCCTGATCGGCATCGCCACGCAGGCCGATGAAGCCGCGCAGAGCGCCAAGTTCGGTGTCGGTGCGGGTGTCAACTTCGAACTGAGCGCGCGTGAACGAATCCCAGTCAGAGGTGCCGGACTTGTCGCGACCGAAGTCGGTCTGGAAACGAATGTAGCCCTGGAACTTCAGGCAGGTTTCGGTGCCGGGGATGTAGAAGAAGCCGGTGCCGAATGCGTCGCAAACGCGAACGTATTCCATGGGCTCAGGCTCAGCAGCGACGATAGCGTCAGCGGCCTGTGCGCCGGATACTGCTGCGAGCGCCGCAGCGGAGCCGATGAGAAGGCTCTTGATGTTCATGGTTGACCTCCAGTCAAACGCTTAATCTTCTAAGCAGCGGGTGGGAAGCACTTCAAAGATGCGTGCCGCTTATGGAGATGATTAGAGCCAAAACCTCCCGCACAGGCAATCGCAATCGTGACAAAAGGAAGACAGTAAGGTGTCCTTAGTTTTTCATTGTTGCGAAATAGCTACAATTCTAACAGACGGGACCCCGTTCGTTAAAAAATCATTAATAAATATTCATTTTCAGCCACTTAAGCGAAAACCAAAAAAGTCGAAAGACTAGGAACGCACCTAGTTGCCGAAAACTCAGCATTTTCGCGCCACGAAAGATTGTCCAAAAGGCGACTGTACGGACGGAGAGGAACTCTTTGGGCCGAGGTGAATCGGGATGAAACATCATTTTCTGCTTTCTGCGCCCTGATGTTCGGCAACCGGCCGACTCAGCCCTCCCCGTGGGAATGCGGCTCGTTTTTGCCCGAGAAACTCCAGCATGCACCGCAAACAGAGAGGGAATAGCACATCTATGGGCCGGCCCCGATATGCTCCACCCGATTCGCCATTCCTTGAAAAAAGAAAAACCCCGGCATTTCTGCCGGGGTTTCCATCACTGACAATGTCAGATCAGATTAGAACGCGCGCTGCAGGCGGACGAAACCGGTCCACTGCTCGTTGCCGTTGTCCGGGTCGTAGTAGTTAACTGCAACCTTGGTGGTCAGGCCCTGGGTGATCTTGTAATCGACGGTTACGCCAGCCTTCCAAGCATCATCGTTCGACCAGTCGTTAACGATGTAGTAGCTGGTTGTGGACGTACCGCCGGTAACAGGCACACCTGCTGCGGTGAACGCTGCACCAGTGCCCTTACCGGCAATGTTGCCAGAGTACTGGAAGCCGGGGGTGATCGTCAGGCGATCAGTTGCCTTGATTGCGTATTCAGCAGCAACTGCCCACTCGGATTCAGCGTAGTAAGCGTTTACGCCAGAAGCCCAAACACCAGCAAGACCAAGCGTGCCGGGGCCGATGTCAGCCGTAGCGATGAGGCGGAGAGCGCCTTCTTCCTGGTCTACGTCGTAGCCACCGATGAACTGCAGCGATGCAGCGCCGAGCTTCGCACCGATACCAGCGGAGATACCGACGTTGTTGTCAGCTTCCAGAGCGCGAGCGGCCGTACCAGCAGCGTTGATCGTCACGAACTTCGAGCCAAGGCCTTCGAGTTCGTCAACCGAAACGCCAGCCCAGAAGGAACCTGCGTCGTAGGTGTAACGAATGGAGTTGAAGTTGGTGTTCGTGGAGAGCGCGTCGGTTTCGCCAGAGAGACCGTCATCCCACCAGTTGTAGAACTTACCGACCTTCAGGCCGCCGAGTTCGATGAAAGCCTGGTCAACGTTGACGCCACGGCTGGAGTCCTGGTCGGCATCGCCACGCAGGCCGATGAAGCCGCGCAGAGCGCCGAGTTCGGTGTCGGTGCGGGTGTCAACTTCGAACTGAGCGCGCGTGAACGAATCCCAGTCAGAGGTGCCGGACTTGTCACGACCGAAGTCGGTCTGGAAACGAATGTAGCCCTGGAACTTCAGGCAGGTTTCGGTGCCGGGGATGTAGAAGAAGCCGGTGCCGAATGCGTCGCAAACGCGAACGTATTCCATGGGCTCAGGCTCAGCAGCGACGATAGCGTCAGCGGCCTGTGCGCCGGATACTGCTGCGAGAGCCGCAGCGGAGCCGATGAGAAGGCTCTTGATGTTCATGGTTGACCTCCAGTCAAAGTTTTTAAGTGGGTCTGGGTACTTTCGCTGAAGGACAGCATTCCCTGCCCCATTCCCGTGTTCTTAGAAGCCAAACGATCCACCGCCTCGCTTCTGGTGGTGAAAATACAAAAGGTTTCGCCGCATGCAATCGCCAACATCCGATAAATAGCATTTACGTATATGCTTCATTTCGATTTGTTGCGGAAACAACACACCATGCGCAGCCACCCCGCAGGCGGGTTTACCATGCGTTAAGAAATTGCTTGAAAATCCGTTAGTTAGTTAGATTAACGAGATATTTACAAACTGCCGGCTTTTTCGGAGAAACCTTGCCTCGTCGGGCAAGAGAGGTGGAAACCGTCGCATCCTTACACCCCTGCATCTAACACACCCTCACGGCGCGCGTGGAGAGACTAGGGAAAAGCCAAGCCGTTTGACACCGTTTCCCCACGCAACGATTCGAGGGACCGACGTCGTATCGATCGCGTCTATTCGCTCGGGATATCTGATGTGATGAGGCGGCGTCGCATTCGACAATTGGCTTTTATGATCGGCAGCAGCCGATTTGTTGCGCGCGCCAATTCGAAACGGACGGAAGAACAGGTGACAAGCGGCGACAGTCGACAAAGCGCTCCGGCAGCAGTCTTGAAGTGAAGGAGCGGGCGGGCTGGAATTTCCGGTCTTGCGCCGAAATGGCGGAGAGGATGGGATTCGAACCCACGATACGCTTTTGACGTATACTCCCTTAGCAGGGGAGCGCCTTCGACCACTCGGCCACCTCTCCGGTGCGGCCTGATTATTGCGTAAAAAAAATGATTGCAAGGCTTTTTCGCCAAGAAGCACAAAAACCTGTTGGCTGAACATCCTCCTGCGAAACTTTGCGGGCCTTTCGGGAACTTCTTGCACGCCGGCACGTTCTGGCTTCGGTAACAAAAGAGGTGTTCTAATGGCTCAGACCAAACTGAATGTTGTCGAAGACACGATCGAAAACCAGATTGCGGAGCTGCGTTCGCAGATCGCATCCCTCTCCAAATCCGTCTCGGCCCGCGCGGAAGGCGTGGGCGAAGATGCATCCGAATTTCTGGATGAGGCGCGCGGGCGCGTTCGCAAGGCGGCCCACAATGTGCGCGCCCAGGGCCAGCATGTCGTCGAAGCGGTCAAGGAGAACCCCGGCACGGCAACCTCCCTGCTGACGATCGTTGGCGCACTCGGTTTTGCAATCGGTTATGCGGTCGGCACAAGCACGCAGCAGAATTCGTCGAACGGAAGCCTTTATCGCTGGCGCTGATGGCCGCACGGGCTTAAAATTCAGGCAAGGCGGGTCAATCCCGCCTTGCCTTTTCGTATTGATTTGAAATGGGATGAATGGGGGCGAATATGCGGTTCAGCGACGATCTTGAAACGGCTTTGTCGGATTTTGCGAGGGATCACGGCATCGACAGGGATGAAGCCATCCAGCGCATCGTTCGCGCCGCCCTTATCAATGGCGGTTATCTCGCCTCCGGCGAAGAAGGCATTCCGCCGGAAAAGCTGAACGCCAGCAACGACGACTGAATCAATATCCCGACCGCGATGGCGCAGGTGCTGCCCCGCCCTTGTAACGGGCCGATAGCGCACGCAGGGTGCTGGCGAATTCCGTTACATCGGCGCCGACGGCCACGAAGGAAGCGCCGAGTTCGAGATAACGGCGATTGTAGGTTTCGTTGAAGGTGAGAATGCCGGCGGCCTTGCCCGCCTTGACGATCTTGACAATGGCCGCCTCGATCACCGTCTGCACCTCCGGCTCGTCTATCCTGCCGAGATAACCCATATCCGCCGCCAGATCCGCCGGGCCGATGAAGACGCCGTCCACGCCTTCCACCGCAAGAATATTGTCGAGATCGTCGATCGCCGCACGCGTTTCGGCCTGCACCAGCAGGCAGACGCCGTCCGAGGCGCTGTCGGCGTAGTCGGTTATCGTGTTGAAGGCGGAAGCGCGGGCGACGGCAGCCCCCATGCCGCGAATGCCGCGCGGCGGATAATGCATGGCACTGACCAGATCTTTCGCCTGATCGGCCGAATCGACCATAGGCACGAGAAGCGTGCGCGCACCCGCGTCCAGAAGCTGCTTTATCATCCAGCTTTCGCCGACCGGCACGCGCACCACCGGCTCGGCGGGCGATGTGGCAAGCGCGCGAAGCTGATCGATGATGCTGCGCAGATCGTTCGGCCCGTGTTCTCCGTCAATCACCAGCCAGTCAAAACCCGCAGTGCCGGCGATTTCCGCCGTGATGGCCTCGCCCATATCGAGCCAGAGGCCAATCTGCGGCTTGCCGGCATGGATGGCGGTTTTGAAATGGTTTTCGGGAGCGGGCATGATGTCCTCAGGAAAGCAGTAATTTCAGATCGGCGGAAGCATCCGCCAGGATGGCGCGATCCGGCTCCGCGCCGGTATCGAGCAGTTTCTTGCCCGCGACATAGGCCTTGGCGTCGTTGACGGCATCCACCGCCACGAATCGGCCATCGCGGAAATACCAGACGGACCAGCTGCCCTCGCGCGCGCCTTGCCTCAGCATCGTCTCGTCGTAACCAAGATTAAAGCCGGCGATCTGCAGTTTGGCGTCATATTGATCCGACCAGAACCATGGCTTGGGATCATAGGCGGTTGCAGCCCCGGTGAGCACGGCAGCGGCCGCCTCAGCCTGATCGACTGCGTTCTGTACCGATTCGAGACGCACATGCTGACCGCGCCAAGGCAGCAGCGCGCAATCGCCCACCGCATGAATGGCGCTGTCGGAGGTGCGGGTATGGTCGTCCACCACGATGCCATTGCCGACGTCGAGGCCCGATTCGCGAGCGAGGCGGTCATTCGGTGTTACGCCGATGCCGACAATCACGAAGTCCACATCCAGCGTCGAGCCGTCGGAGAGTTCGGCAGCGGCCACCCGGCCATCCATGCCGACAAGGCGCACAAGGCCGGTCTTTTCGCGAATGGAAACGCCGTGAGCGTGGTGGATGCCGCGCATGATATCGGCGGTTTCTTTCGCCGCCACGCGCTGGAGAATACGGTCGGCCATTTCGATCAAGGTCACTTCGAGGCCGAGCTTGCGGGCGACGGCCGCTGCTTCGAGGCCGATATAACCGCCGCCGATCACCAGCAGCCTGCGGCCCGGCTTCATCTCCTCCATCAGACGGTCGGCATCGCGCTTGTCGCGAACGGTCAGGACGCCTTCCAGATCGCCGCCAATGCTGGCGGGCAGCAGCCGGGGAGCCGCCCCGGTCGCCAGCACCAGCCGGTCATAGGAAAGCGTGCTGCCGTCCTGCATGCGCAGGGATTTGGCTGAGCGGTCTATCTCCTCGACCCAGGTGGAAAGCCGGATATCGACATTGTTTTCGGCGTACCATTCCTCCGGCCGGAACATCAGCCGGTCGAAGCTCATCTCGCCGAGGAGGTATTTTTTGGAGAGCGGCGGCCGCTGGTAGGGATAGGCATCCTCGGAACCGACGATGGTGATGGGGCGCTCATCCTTCAGCGCCCGAAGCTTCGACGCCAGCGCGAAAGCGGCCTGCCCCGCCCCGACGATTACCAGCCTTCCCGTCACAGTCCACTCCCAGAAGAATCACGAAGCGCCGGTCCTGCCGGGCCTCGCGAAGCGATATTGCAAGGCTCAGGCGTAACGCCAAGTACGGCCCCAGTCAACACCAGCCCCGTGCAAGCGTGACGCAGTATAAGCACAGGCTGCAACCGGATGGGGCCGAACGCATTTCCATAGCGGAAACATCGGCTTCCGAAGGGAAGATTGGTCGAGATCGAGACACAGAACAGACAATTGCGCGGATTTCCTTCATGCCCTGGCAAGGAAGCGGCGTTAAAATCGGCATCAAAAGAGGCAATCCGGGAGGTTGTCATGGCTTTGCATATGGATCCCCGTCAGAACGTCCCCCAGGACGAGATGTACGAGAAATTTCAGATCGACCGGCCCGGCAAGATCACCTTCATCGGGCATCATCTCAGCGCCAAGGACACCATGCGCTGCCTGGTGCGGACCATTTCCCTTTACGGCGCGGAACTGGATGTCAGTCCCGACCTGGAAATGCCGGCCAATTTTTATCTGGAAATTCTCGGTATCCGCGATGAGATCGGCTGCACGCTGATCCGGCGCGAAGAGGAAAAAGTGACGATCGGCTTCAATATGCTGATCGATGCGGAGTTCCTGCACCATGTGCGACGCCTGAGCTTCGAGACCAACGCGTGACCCCGGCACGATAGGCCGATGGCTTTTCCGCCCCCTCACCGGGACGTAAAATTCTGTTCCAAAACAGTCATGCCGCAACCGGCTGCGCCTTGCGTCCGGTTTTTTTGGACCTATTGTGAGCCGGGTTTTAAACACAGATACCGGAAACTCTGAAGCCAATGTCCGCTTTTTCACGCCTTACCCCCCTCGCCGTCTCGCTACCCTCCACCGTTCCCTTCGTTGGCCCGGAGGCCATCGAGCGGAACCGCGGCTTGAAGGTTGAAGCGCGTATCGGCGCAAACGAAAGCGGCTTCGGCCCTGCTCCTTCCGTGCTTGTGGCCATGCGCGATGCGGCAGCAGAGACATGGATGTACAGCGATCCGGAAAATTTCGAGCTGAAGGAAGCGCTCGCCATCCACCATGGCGTCTCGCGCGGCAATATTGCCATCGGCGGCGGCGTCGATGGATTGCTGGGAGAAATCGCCAGGCTGATCGTCGAGCCGGGCACGCCTGTCGTCACCTCTTTCGGCGGTTACCCCACCTTCAATTACCATGTGAACGGTTTTGGCGGGAAACTCATAACCACGCCCTATGTCGACGATCACGAAGATCTTGACGGGCTGCTCGATCTCGTCATCCGGGAAAATGCGCCACTCGTTTATTTCGCCAACCCTGATAATCCGATGGGAAGCTGGTGGGAAGCGAGCGAAGTCGTCGCCTTCGCCCGCGCATTGCCGGAAACCTGCCTGCTCATTCTGGATGAAGCCTATTGCGAAACCGCGCCGGCCAGCGCCGTGCCGGCCATCGACGCGCTGATCGGCCAGCCGAACATCCTGCGCATGCGCACCTTCTCGAAAGCCTATGGGCTGGCCGGCGCGCGCGTGGGTTATGCCATCGGCACGCTCGGCAATGTCGAAGCCTTCGACAAGATCCGCAACCATTTCGGCATGGCACGCATTTCGATCGCCGGCGCTTTGGCGGCACTGAAAGATCAAGCCTATCTGCATGAAGTCGTTGGTAAAATTTCTGACGCCCGTGAGCGCATTTCGGCAATTGCCCGAGATAACGGCCTATCACCGCTCCCCTCCGCCACCAATTTCGTCACCATCGATTGCCATCGCGACGGCGCTTATGCCCGCGCCATCGTCGATGGGCTGATGGAACATGGCGTCTTCATCCGCATGCCGGGCGTTGCGCCGCTCAACCGCTGCATTCGCGTGAGCGTGGGGCCGGGTGACAAGCTCGATCTTTTCGAGCAAGCGCTGCCGAAGGTTCTCAAGACGATCGGGTAAACTCCCCCCACTCTCGTTTCTGTGGCTGTTACAGGAATGAGGTTGGAGAATGCGCCGCATTGCACGCATCGAACCAACAACCTCCCGCAAGCTCCTGCCCGCGAATCATTTTCCGGCAACGGACATCGCCAAACATAAGAAAACCGCGCCGGCCTTGTTCCTGCCGGTCGCGGTTTGATGTGTCAGCGCAAAAGCCTGTTTTCAAAGCCCTCGCCGCGTTCCCCTTCGGGTTTACTTTCCTTTGCGCCGGTCATCGGGACTGGAGGGAACCGGACCGGAAATCTCAATGATGGCGTGGGTCAATCAGTGCATCGTCATCCAGTCGCGGGCAGCGCGCAGCGCTTCGGCCAGTTCCGATTTCGTCATGTTGCGGGCGAGATCGGCGCGCAGCGAAGCGGCTCTTTCCGATCCGCGGATCGCGGCGATGTTGAGCCATTTATGGGCTGCGATCAGGTCCACCTTGCAGCCCCGGCCGGTCGCATAGACCAGGCCGAGATTGCAAAGAGTGTCGGCGCGGGTTTCGCCACCGGCAGCCATTTCGATATCGCGGATTTCAAAGCGTGCCATCGTTTTTATCCCTGTCGTTCAGAGCTTTCCGCTTTTCGTCAAAAAGCGAAGCGCTCTGTCTCTTTGTTTTTTTTTCGCATTTCCCGACGCAAAAACGCTTCGCACTTTTGCTGGAATGCTCTCGCCTGTTTCATCATTGCCTTCTTGCCGAGGCTATCGTCCGGACCCGCCGTCTTTTGCGGCTTTTTTGCCCTTCCGTCCGGCAGGTTTTCCCTGCGCTTTTGATGAGTTCACTATGCCACCGGGCCTTCAACGGTCGCTTAAAAGGCATGATTAATGGGCCGCAAACAAACTGCAAACGATTGGTAAAATTGGGTTTTCGTTAAATATCACGAGGTGCGGAAATTAAGGACTTTGCGGCGAATTTTACGAAAAGTTTAGAATTGGATTTAAACCCTTCGTTCACCACGATCCAAACACCGATTTTCTGTTTTCCTCTTTTCTTCGCTTTCAAACGTCGCAAATGCCGTGCAATGGACGCAAATTTCTATTTCCTTTTACGTTAACGTCAAATACTATCCGCCTGCCCGTGCGGAGGATGAACGGGCAAAGACCAGCGCGACGTGAACGGAGGAGTTTCCATGAAGCGTGTGATGATGATGACCGCTGCCCTGCTGATGGGCAGCAACCTTGCCTTTGCCGCAGAAGCCATTGAGGGCAACTGGAAGACGGCCAGCGGCGAAACCGCCGTGATCGGCCCCTGCGGCGGCGCTTTCTGCGTGACGCTGAAGACCGGCAAGCATGCCGGAAAACAGATTGGCAAGCTTTCCGGCAAGGGAAACAGCTATTCCGGCGAGATCACCGATCCTGCCAATGACAAGACCTATAGCGGCTCCGGCACCGTTTCCGGCAACTCGCTGAGCATGAAGGGTTGCGTATTGAAGGTTCTGTGCAAATCGCAGACCTGGACGCGGCTGTAATCGACAAGGCGGCGGGTGGGCTTTCTGTCCTGCCGCTTGCGACTCTACGGCTGACGGTGCGGTGCGCCGCCCAAGGACTTCGCCCGAACCTGCGGGCGCAGGCCGCATGGAAGCCATATATCCGTTGATGTATTGTTGCGCCCGACACCAACGAGAGCGACGCATGCGCCCCATCCTTTCGACAATCCTGATCGCAGGCACTTCGCATGTCGGCAAAAGCACCCTTGCGGGCCTGTTGAGCGATAGGCTGCGTTGCGAGGCAATATCGACCGACAGTCTCGCCCGCCATCCGGGAAGGCCATGGCCGCGCGTTCCGGTGCCCGTGGAGGAATATTACTCGCAGCTCTCGGCGGAAACGATCCACTGGTTTCTCAAGATACATCATCAGAACATATGGCCATCGATCCGCACGATGATCGACAGCAGGTCAGGCACCGGCACGCCCGCAATCTTCGAGGGCGCGGCCCTGCGGCCGGAATTGATTTCGCCCCTGCTCGGCGACGAGGTCGCCGGTGTCTTTCTCCATGCCGGCAATGATTTTCTTCTCGAGAGAATGCGCTCTCACGCCCGCTATCAAGATGCAGCGGCTGAGAAGCGGCGGATCATCGACGCCTTCATCGAGCGTTCGTTGCGGGAAAACACGGACATGCTGGCATCCGCGCAGGAGCACCGTGTGCCGGTTGTCAATGTGACCCAGCCTCGGGCATTCGAGACCCTGCTGACCGATCTTGCGGCGCGTGCGGAAGCCCCTCTGCCCTGATCGAAAAGCGGGTTCTCCAGCGCCACTGTGGCATCAATCCACCATGTCACCACCCGTTAACATCCCTGAACACCATATGAACCGGGACCTCAGGGTCCGTTCAGTCCGAGTGTGGCAAAACTCTGTCCATCAACTCCAATAAAGGGGAATGGGCATGACAAAGCTGATCAGCCGACTGGCAATCTTCGCGTTTCTCATGGCGATCTTCGCCATGTCCTTCGCCTCGCTCGTCGTTAATCCCAACCGCAGTTTCCAGCGGGTGAATGCCGGTGCGGCAATTGCCTGCCAGCACAGCCCGGCGCCCGCCGCCAATTGCCCCGTCGTACTGTAAGAAGGGATTTGATGATGACGACAAGCTTCTCCAACGGCCTGTTTTCCGCCCTGCGGCTGATGCTGATGGCCTCGATCTTTCTCGGCCCGGTGGCCGGACTTGCGGTTTACAAGGCCGATCCCCGCCCGGCCTCGAAGGGCGCCGGATTCGTACTCCTGATGAGCCTGCAGCGCGGCGCGCTCGGCTGAAATTTCTGCCGCCCCACAGTTATTCGAACTGCATTTTCGCGTTTCTTTTCAGCTTCTTCGTATTTCTGTCGCTTGCCTGTCGAAATTGGCCTCTTATAATGGGCCATGACAATAGCAAAACGAACGATTCCGCCCCTCACCTTCATCAGCCCCGAGCCTTTCGCGCCGCAGACATTCACGGATCCGAAAGAAGCCGTGGCGGCTTTGACCGCGCTTTATGAACGCAATACCGCGTTCCTCATCAAATCCTTTACCGAACTCGCCAAGGGTGCGCCGATTACCGGCCGTTACCGCGCCTGCTACCCGCAGGTCAGCCTTGAGACCGCAACCTTCGGCCATGTCGATTCGCGTCTCTCCTACGGCCATGTCACCGCCCCCGGCGTCTATACGACGACGATCACCCGCCCTGAGCTTTTCCGCCACTACCTGAAAGAGCAGCTGGGGCTTCTGATCAAGAACCACGGCGTTCCGGTAACGGTGTCGGAATCGGCCACACCCATTCCGCTGCATTTCGCCTTCGGCGAAGGCGCCTATGTCGAGGCGGCGGCGGCGTCTTCGCTCTCCGACGTGCCGCTGCGCGATCTTTTCGATACGCCCGATCTCAACAATACCGACGATCTCATCGCCAATGGCGAATATGATCAGGTGCCCGGCGAACCGGCGCCGCTTGCGCCCTTTACCGCACAGCGCATCGATTATTCGCTGGCCCGCCTCAGCCACTATACGGCGACGAGCGCCAGCCATTTCCAGAACTTCGTGCTGTTCACCAACTATCAGTTCTATATCGATGAATTCGCCGCCTGGGCGCGGAAATTGATGGCCGACGGCGGTGAAGGTTATACGGAATTCGTGGAGCCGGGCAATATCGTCACGCTTGCCGGTTCCGACAGGCCGACAACCGATATGACACTGGCGCGGCTGCCGCAAATGCCCGCCTATCACCTGAAGAAAAAGGGTCATGCCGGCATTACGCTCGTCAATATCGGCGTCGGCCCTTCCAACGCCAAGACGATCACCGACCACATCGCCGTGCTGCGCCCGCATGCCTGGCTGATGGTCGGCCATTGCGCCGGCCTGCGCAACAGCCAGCGGCTGGGAGACTATGTTCTGGCGCATGCCTATGTGCGCGAAGATCATGTTCTCGACGACGACCTGCCGGTCTGGGTGCCCATCCCGGCTCTCGCCGAAGTGCAACTGGCTCTGGAAGGCGCTGTGGCAGAAGTTACCGGCTACGAGGGCTTCGAGCTGAAGCGCATCATGCGCACCGGTACCGTCGCCACCATCGATAACCGCAACTGGGAGCTTCGCGATCAGGCCGGCCCCGTCAAGCGCCTGTCGCAGTCGCGCGCCATTGCGCTCGACATGGAATCGGCCACCATCGCCGCCAACGGTTTCCGCTTCCGCGTGCCCTACGGCACCCTGCTCTGCGTTTCCGACAAGCCGTTGCATGGCGAACTGAAACTGCCGGGCATGGCGACGGAGTTCTACCGCACGCAGGTCGCCCAGCATCTGCAGATCGGCATCCGCGCCGTGCAGAAGCTTGCGGCCATGCCAACGGAAACGCTGCATTCGCGCAAGCTCAGAAGTTTTTACGAGACGGCGTTCCAGTAAAAACAGCTGTCGCGAAAGCCTGCCTTGGTGTATGATTTCAAAAATCGATACACCAAGGATTTTTCCATGCGCACGAATATTGAGCTTGACGACGCCTTGCTCGCCGAGGCGATGGAAATCACCGGCCTTTCGACAAAAAAGGCAACGGTGGAAAAGGCGTTGCGCGATCTGGTGCGCATTCATCGTCAGATGCGTGCCCTCGACGCGTTGGAGGGCATGGGCTGGGAAGGTGATCTGGACGAGATGCGGACGGATTGGGATGCTGAGACGGACTGGGACGTGAAGAACACCAAATGATCGTAGCAGATAGCTCTGCCTGGATTTCATTTATTCGAAAAGACGCGCCTACCCTCTCCGCCAAGTTTCGCGCCTTAATGGCGCAGGGCGAAATTCTGATCGGCGACATCATTCTTCTTGAGGTGCTTAGAGGCGCGCGTGACGGTCATCATGCGCGCCGACTTGAGCAGATGCTGGGCGAATTTCCCTGCGTCGCGATGATGTCGCCCCAGCTCGCCATCAAGGCCGCCGCCAATTACCGCTTCCTGCGGGAGCGCGGCTATACGATCAGAAAAAGCAACGACCTCATTATCGGTACCTACTGTATCGAGCACGGGCACAAGCTGTTGCAAAATGACCGAGACTTTCAGCCGATGGCCGATCATCTCGGTCTGCGACTGGCGTGAGCCTCAAACCATCTTCACCATCCCCTCCACGCGGATGGGAAAATTCACCGAGCGCGCGATGAAGCATTTGTCATGCGCATCATGGTGCAGCTCATCCGCCCGGGCGGGATCACCCTTCGAGATGGTAATGACCGGTTTCAGCACCACTTCGCTGAACTGCCCGGCACCATCCTTTTCCATGACAAGCGTGCCTTCGGCATTGTCGACATAGTCTTCGACGATGATGCCGTTGACGGAGCAGAAATGCAGGTACCAGAGCTTGTGGCACGCCGAGAGCGAGGCGACGAGCAGGTCTTCCGGGTTCCAGCGGGAGGCGTCACCCCGGAAGGCGGGATCGGAGGAGCCGGCGATGTCAGCTTTTCCCGAAGTGGAAATCGTATAGTCGCGTTCATAGTCGCGATAGCCCGACGTTCCCTTGCCGCGATTGCCCGTCCATTTCACCTGAACGGCGTAATGATGTTCCTGTCCTGCCATGTTAGTCCTCCCTAAGAGTTTTTCGTCGCATTTTCCGGACGTAAAACCGCTACGCCCTTTTACTGGAAATGCTCCCTCGTATCGCGCAGGTGGTCGAGCCCCTTGCGCAGTGTTTCGATGATTTCATCCACTTCCGAGCGGCTGATGGTCAAGGCCGGTGAGGCCAGCATACGGTCGCCGGTGGCGCGCATGACCAAGCCGTTGGCCAGGCAATGGTTGCGCACCGCGGTTCCGATATCGTCCGGCTTGGCGAAACGCCGGCGCGTCGCCTTGTCGGCCGTTATCTGCAGGCCGCCCATCAGGCCGACATTCACCGCCTCGCCCACCAGTTCGTGATCCGTCAGGCTTTTCCAGCCTTCGGAGAAATAAGGGCCGATATCGTTTCGCACCCGCTCCACCAGCCCTTCATCCTCGATGATGCGGAGGTTTTCCAGGGCGGCGGCGGCGCAGACGGGATGGCCGGAATAGGTGAAACCGTGATTGAAGTCACCGACCTCGGAAAGCATCACCTCCGCCACCCGGTCGGAGACGATGACGCCACCGATCGGCAGATAACCTGATGATAGCCCCTTCGCGACAGGCGCGAGATCCGGTTCCACGCCAAAATGCTGGTAACCGAACCAGGAACCGAGACGGCCGAAACCGCAGATCACCTCGTCGGAGACGAGAAGAATGTTGCGCGCCTTGCAGATGCGGGCGATTTCCGGCCAGTAGGTTTCCGGCGGCACGATGACGCCGCCGGCGCCCTGAATGGGTTCGGCCACGAAAGCGGCGACATTGTCCTCGCCGAGTTCATCGATCTTCGCCTCCAGTTCGCGCGCCGCCTTCAGGCCGAATTCGGCCGGCGAAAGATCGCCGCCCTCGACATACCAATAGGGCTGACCGATATGGGCCACGCCCTCGATCGGCAGATCGCCTTGCTCGTGCATCCATTTCATGCCGCCGAGCGAAGCGCCTGCCACGGTCGAGCCGTGATAGCCGTTGCGTCTCGCGATTACCCTGGTCTTCGTCGGATGGCCGAGCGCCTTCCAGTAGATCCGCGCCATGCGGAACCAGGTGTCGGTGGCTTCCGAACCGGAATTGGTAAAGAACACATGGTTCATTTTCGGTCCGGCGCGCGAAGCGATCTTCTGCGCCAGAAGTGTGGCGGGCGGCGTGGTGGTGCCGAAAAACGCGTTGTAGTAGGGCAGTTCATTCATCTGCCGCTGTACGACATCGGCGATCTCGCGGCGTCCGTAACCGATATTCACGCACCAAAGGCCGGCAAAGGCGTCGAGATATTTTTTGCCGGTGCTGTCATAGATGAACACCCCTTCGGCGCGCTCGATGATGCGGGTGCCGGCGGCGTTGAGCTTGCCCATGTCGGAAAAGGGGTGGAGGTGATGGGCGGCATCGATGGCGGCGAGATTGGACATCGGCTTGGAGATTTCAGTCATGACAGATTGCACTCCCATAAAGGCAACGGCGCTCACGCCGTCACGCCCGCCGAACATGGCCGGGCGGCTTCGATTTGGCAAGGCTGGCGTTTTTTAGCGAGGCGGCTTGGACAAGCGGCGATCGCTCGATTCACAGTCGGCCGCGCTATGCGAAAAACGACCGCCCCACCAGAACCCTCAATTCGCCCGCATGAACTTTGAGAGCCACATCCCGTTCCATCGGCAACAATTCGCCATCGATCACGCATCGCACGTCGTGGCGTTTCTTCGGAAAATGAAGCTCCACATCAGTCGAGGTCATGGCCGTCACGGCGTCGTTCTCCTTGAGCTTGCCGCGCAAAATGTCAAAGGCGAGTTTTGCAACGCCCGAAGGGCGTAGCGGATCGGTGAGGTAAAAGCCGAGATGGCCGCCGGAAACATTGTCCGCCACCAGGAGCGAGTTCTGGCCGAACTCGTTGTTGGAGACGGAGATGGCCGAGACTTTACGGTACTGGGTTTCACCATTCACGGTATATTCCACCTCGAACACCGGCGGATTGAGGATAACGCTGATGGCGGCGCGGATGCTTGCCTTGATCTTGCCGAGACGGGAGGCAAAAGCGAGATTGTTGCGGTAGCGCACCATGCGCGAATGCAGGCCAGCCGAAAACTGGTGAACGAAGAGGCGGCCATTGGCGCTGGCGATATCCACACTGGCAACTTCGCCATGCGCCAACGTCTCCAGCACCTGGCGAATATCGAGCGGCAGCTTCAAAGAGCGGGCAAAGAGGTTCATGGTGCCGGCCGGCACGATACCGAGCGCGATGCCGTGTTTCCAGGCGATGGCCGCCGCTGCGGAAATCGTGCCGTCACCGCCGCCGGCGATGATGCCTTCAATGCCCGGCTCATCGGCGGCGCGCTCCATTTCCTCGACGATATCCTTTCCGGAGACCAGGCGGCACTCGATGGCGTGGCCGGCGCGGCTGAAAACCTCGCGGGCGTGGTCGCAATAGGCCTCCATGCCTGTGGTGCGAAACGTGCCACCGTCACGATTGAAAATTGCAATGAGCTTCATGTTTCCAACCCGATCCAACAAGGCAGCCGCGCGTAAATGCCTGACCTTATATAGGGTTCCGAACACCATCGCGTGAAGATGCTCTTTTGCCGAGAATCGCTCTACCGCAACGCATCATTTCATGTTAGGGATCACTTAAGGTCATTTTCATGACCGCGCATCTCCAGTCAGGGCAGACCGCTCCCATACGGTCTTGCCCTTTTTTCTGTGGGCCCTTCCCGCTTTTCAGGTCACGATGAGCCACTCGAATTTCTCTGAAGCCCGCCTTGGCGCGGAGAATGAAGCCGTTTACACGGCCGCCCCTGCCGTGGCCCTCTCCCCGCTTGCCATCGCGCTCATCGAACTGGCGCTTGCCGCCGGCGGCTTTGGCATCGGCACCGGCGAATTCGCCATCATGGGCCTGCTTCCCGACGTCGCCGCCACCTATGGCGTCACCGTTCCGCAGGCGGGTTATGTCATCACGGCCTATGCGCTCGGCGTCGTCATCGGCGCGCCGATCATCGCGGTTCTCGCCGCGCGCATGACGCGCCGCACCCTGCTTCTCGGCCTGATGGGGCTTTTTGCGGCCGGTAATATCTTGAGCGCCGTAGCACCGGATTTCCTGAGCTTCACCGTTCTGCGCTTCATCACCGGCCTGCCGCACGGCGCTTATTTCGGGGTTGCGGCATTGGTGGCGGCCTCCATGGCACCGATCCACAAGCGCGCCCGCGCCGTTGGCCGCGTCATGCTCGGTCTCACCATCGCCACCCTGCTCGGCACGCCGCTCGCCACTTTCTTCGGCCAGCTGCTTTCCTGGCGTGCGGCCCTCATGCTGGTCGGCGGCATCGCACTTCTGACGGTGGCGCTGCTCTGGTTCTTCCAGCCGCGTGATCGGGTGGAGGAAGGCGCCAGCGTCTGGCGCGAACTCGGCGCTTTCCGCCGTGTGCAGGTGTGGCTGACGCTCGCCATCGCCGCCGTCGGCTTCGGCGGCATGTTCTCGGTCTTCAGCTATATCGCCAAGACCACCACCGATGTGGCGATGATGCCGGTTTCCACCGTCTCCATGGTGCTGGCGCTGTTCGGCATCGGCATGAATGTCGGCAATGTGGTCGGCTCGCGGCTGGCCGATATTTCGCTTAACGGCACGATTGGCGGCATGCTTGCCTTCAACGTGCTTGTCATGACGGTGTTCGGCATGACAGCGGACAATCCTTTCATGCTCTGTCTCTGCGTCTTCCTGATCGGCTGCGGTTTCGCCGCCTGTCCCGCCGTGCAGACGCGGCTGATGGATGTGGCGCAGGATGCGCAGACGCTGGCCGCCGCCTCCAACCACTCCGCCTTCAACATCGCTAATGCGCTCGGCGCCTGGCTCGGCGGCCTCGTCATCGCCATGGGTTTCGGCTACGCCTCCACCGGTTATGTGGGCGCGGTTCTTTCCCTGCTCGGGCTTGGCGTTTTCCTTGTTTCGGTCACTGTCGAGCGGCGTGAAAAGGCGGCTTGAGATCGCCTTTTTAACAGCCGGCACCACCGCCTCCTGCCGCGGTACGGACCCTTGCGGAAATTTCACAATCAGGCGCTTGACTCTTTTCGGTTTCAGGCGCAACACGGCCTTACGCGCATGCCGATCAGGCACTGCGCGGATTTCAACGGAGCATCATTGGATGTCTAGCGACAGTAGCAGTCGATTGCCTTTGCCGAGACCGGCGAACGTGAACTGATCCGACCGCTGTCGGCTCACCACCGCGTTCGCCGTGATCGGCGAATCGACGGAAAGGTGAGCAATCATGAACTTCCACAACCTCTCCCAGAGGGCCAGCAAGGCCGCACGTCTTCTTCGTAGCGGAAACTCCGGCTCCACCACCATTGCCGAACGCGTCGAGCACCTTAATACGCTGGATGTCGCCGAGGCCGTAACCGCCATCCTCGCCATGCCGCAGGCAAAGGCCGTCGCCATTCTCGACCGGCCGGAACTGCATGGCGCCGCCGCCATCATCGCCGATCTTCCGGTCGAACAGGCCGCCCGCCTCGTCAACCTGATGTCCGACGACCGTGTGGCCGACGTTATGGCGGAAATGGCCGAAGAGCCGCGGGCAAAGCTGTTTTCCCGGCTGGACCGCACGACAGCGCTCTCCATCCAGCACCTGATGGGTTATCCGCCGCGTACCGCCGGCTCGATCATGACCACGGAATTCGTCAGCGTGCCGGACAATTGGACGGTGGAACAGACCCTTTCGCACATCCGCGTCGTCGAGCGCTCGCGTGAAACGGTCTATGCCATCTATGTGTTGGCTGAGGACGGAACGCTCTCCACCGTCGTGACGCTGCGCCGCCTGCTGACCGGCCAAGCCGGCGCTTCCATCCTTTCCGTCGCGTCGAAAGAAGGCATTGCCTATGCAAGCCCGCTAATGTCGCAGGAGGATGTCGCCCGGCTGATCCGCAAGCACGACCTGCTGGCGCTGCCCGTCGTCGATGACCGCTCGCACATCCTCGGCATCGTCACCGTCGATGACGTGATCGACACCATGATCGCCGACACGACGGAAGACGCCCACAAGTTCGGCGGCATGGAAGCGCTGGGCAAGCCCTATATGACGATCGGCTTTCCGGACATGATCCGCAAGCGCGCCGGCTGGCTCGCAGCCCTGTTCCTTGGTGAAATGCTGACGGCCAGCGCCATGCAGCATTTCGAAGGCGAGCTGGAAAAGGCCGTGGTGCTGACGCTGTTCATTCCGCTGATCATGTCCTCGGGCGGCAACTCCGGTTCGCAGGCCACATCGCTCATCATCCGGGCGCTGGCGCTCGGCGAGTTGAAGCTTTCTGACTGGTGGCGGGTGTTGCTCCGGGAAATCCCGACGGGCCTGACGCTCGGCTGCATTCTG
Organism: Agrobacterium sp. 22-209-1; assembly: GCF_053522485.1. NCBI lineage: Bacteria > Pseudomonadati > Pseudomonadota > Alphaproteobacteria > Hyphomicrobiales > Rhizobiaceae > Agrobacterium > Agrobacterium sp. 22-209-1. Next base: position 499,775 of record NZ_JBNWCH010000002.1, on the reverse strand, counting down.
GGCGCCATCGGCTTCCTGCGCCTGAGCCTCTGGCAGCAGGCCGGGTTTTACGATTATGGCGAGCACTGGCTGCTGGTCGGCGCCACCGTTTTCGCAGCCCTCGTCGGCATCGTGACCTTCGGCTCGCTGGCCGGCTCGATGCTGCCCTTCGTGCTGCAACGCCTGCGGCTCGACCCCGCCAGCGCGTCCGCCCCCTTTGTCGCGACGCTGGTGGATGTCAGCGGCCTCGTCATCTACTTCTCGGTAGCGCTGGTGATCCTCAGCGGCACGTTGCTCTAAAAGACGAAAGGCCCGCTCGGAGGAGCGGGCCTACTCATTTGGGTATACGCACGCGTCAGCACTGATCAACCGCCGGCATTGATGACGCCCGTTGCCAACAGTCCAAGCAGAATAAAGCCTATGACCACGCGGTACCAGACGAAGGGCATGTAGCTCCTGGTGGAGACCAGCTTGAGGAAGACGACGATCACGGCATAACCGACCACGAAGGCGATCAATGTCGCCAGCCCCGTCGGACCCCAGCCGACCGGATTGTCCTCGCCGATGCTTTTGAAAAGCTGGTAAAAGCCGGAGCCGAAGACGGCGGGAACGGCGAGCAGGAAGGAATAGCGGGCCGCCGCCTCGCGGGTATAGCCTAAAAGCAGGCCGGCACTGATGGTGCCGCCCGAGCGCGAGACGCCGGGAATGAGCGCCATGGCCTGCGCGAAACCGAAGAGAATGCCGTCGCGCCAGATCAGCTGGTTCAGTTTGTAGCGCTTTTTGCCGATCCTGTCGGCGAGGCCAAGGACAATGCCGAAGACGATCAGCATCACGGCGGTGATGTAAAGGTTGCGCAGCGAATGTTCGATCGCGTCCTTAAAGAACAGCCCCAGAAACACGATCGGCACCGAGCCGACGATAATCAACCAGCCGAGCCGGGCATCAGCCTTGTCATATGGCCCAAGGCGAAGATTTTGCCTGAGCCAGGCGGCAGCGATCCGCATGATATCGGACCAGAAATAGACCAGCACCGCCATTTCCGTGCCGATCTGTGTAATCGCGGTGAAGGCGGCTCCCGGATCCGCGCCGGAGGGCAGGAACTCCCCGGCGATGCGTAGATGCGCGCTTGAAGAAATCGGAAGAAATTCCGTAAGCCCTTGCAAAAGGCCGAGAAATGCGGCCTCCAACCAACCGATGCTCATGTGTGCTGATGTCCCTGCTGCGAATCGAGATCGCAGCATTATGCATCAATCAGGGCAAATACATGTTGCATCGCACCATAAAAAAGGCGCGCGGCGGGGTGCGCTTTTACCCGTGATTTTTCAGGCGGCCTTTTCCTTCATCTCGGGAAGACGGGTATATTTCGCGCCGTTCTTGCAGACGATATGGGCATCGCCCCAGCTTTTCAGGGCCGAGATCACCGGCCTCATGGTCTCGCCAAGCGGCGTCAGCGCATAGTCCACACGCGGCGGCACCACCGGAAAAACGGTGCGGGAAATCAGGCCGGCCTCTTCCAGCTCGCGCAGCTGTTTGGTGAGCATGCGCTGGGTGACGCTGGGAATATGGCGGCGCAGCTCGTTGAAGCGCAGGGTGCCCTCATTGATGAGGTGATAGAGGATCACGCCTTTCCATTTGCCATCGAGAAAACTCAAGGTCGATTCCACCGGGCAGCCGGGAAAGTTGCCGGTGAGCTTGGCGCGCGGTCGCGACATCACAGTATCCTTTTTGTATGTATCATCACAAAATGTGCATTCTTGCGATCGATGTTCATATGTATCAAGTAAGAGGCACGCAAACAAGCAAAGGAGACTGTTCATGCGCGCCATCGGTTACAGGACGAACCAGCCCATCACGGCGAAAGACGCCCTCGTCGATATCGACCTGCCCCAGCCGGAAGCGAATGGGCATGATATTCTGGTGGAGGTGAAGGCCGTTTCGGTAAACCCTGTCGATACCAAAGTGCGCCGCAACCAGTCGCCGGAAAACGATGAACCGCGCGTGCTCGGCTTCGATGCGGCGGGTGTGGTGAAAGCCGTCGGTGACAAGGTCTCGCTGTTCAAGCCCGGCGACGAGGTGTTCTACGCCGGTGTCATCAACCGCCCCGGCTCCAACAGCGAATTCCATCTGGTCGATGAACGCATCGTCGGCGCAAAGCCGAAATCATTGAATTTCGAAGAGGCCGCCGCCCTGCCGCTGACAGCGATCACCGCTTACGAGACGCTGTTCGACCGGCTGCGGGTGAAGGAGCCGGTTCCGGGCGCTGCCAATGCCATTCTGGTGATCGGCGGCGCCGGCGGCGTCGGTTCGATTGCCATCCAGCTTCTACGTGCACTTACGGATATCACCGTCATCGCCACGGCATCGCGGCCGGAAACCATGGAGTGGGTGAAGGAACTCGGCGCGCATCACGTCATCGATCACAGCAAGCCGATTGCCCCGCAGGTGGAGGCGCTCGGGCTAGGTGCGCCGGGCTTTGTCTTCTCCACCACCCATAGCGACATTCATGCCGCCGACAGCGTGGCGACCATCGCGCCGCAGGGCCGTTTCGCGCTGATCGACGATCCGGCCGGCGGTTTCGACGTCATGGCCTTCAAGCGTAAATGCGTGTCCATCCATTGGGAAATGATGTTCGCCCGCGCCGTCTTCCAGACGCCTGACATGATCGAACAGCACAGACTGCTGAACCATGTGGCCGGGCTTGTCGATGCCGGCAAAATCAAGACGACGCTGACCGAGGTTTTCGGCACCATCAATGCCGCAAATCTCATCAAGGCGCATGCGCTGGTCGAGAGCAACAAGGCCAAGGGCAAGATCGTGCTTTCCGGCTTCTGACGACCAATGAAGCGTCCGCATTGCGGGCGCTTCTCTTCCGCTTATAGTGATATATTGAGGTCCCGCGGCTTTTCCTGTCAATCGTCGTCGTCTGGCTCTTCCGGGCACGGCCAGGAGGCCGGCGCAGTCAGACCGTTCGGCAATTTGGTCTTGGCGTCACCGCAGGCAATGTCGATCTGCTTCTGATCAAGGCCGGTGGCCATGGAAAGATCGACCCCTTCAATCCGGGTCAGCAGCAGGAAGGCGCTGGTGAAATCCACCGGGCCACCGAGCTTGGCGCCGCCGAAACGGGCCCGTGACAGGTTGGTCAGCGAGAATTTCGAGCGGTTCAGCGAGGCGCCCTCGAAATCGGCCCGGCCAAGTTCGGCCTTGGTGAAGTCCGTGCCGTCCAGCTTGGCTTTTTCGAATTTGGTTCGCTGCATTTCAGCATTGATGAATTTGGCATTGGTGGCGTCGGCGGCGGAAAAGTCGCTACGATAGGCTTCCACCTTGGTCAGATTGGCGCCCTGCAGGTTCGCACCGCCGAGGGCCGTGCGAATAAGCTTCGCCTTTTCGAGATTGGCGCCCTTGAGCGACGAGCCGCGCAGGTCGGTATAGGTGAAATCCGTGCCGTAGAGCATTGCCGAATCGAGATTGCTGTCGCCCAGCATCAACAGACGCTTGTTGCATTCGCGCCAGTCGATGCCGGCCATGGCGTCGGTGCGGCAGCTTGCGGCCACCAGCGGACCGCCGCTGAAAGAAACGGCAATCATCGCAAGCGTCGCCAAACCGGCGCCGAACCCTGTCTTCCGCACGATATTCAGCCTTTGAAAGCCGGACATTCTTTCACTCCCTGTCGTCGGGCGACGGCGCAAACGCAACAGCTCCTGAGCCAGCCCAAGGACCATATGCACATTCAAGGCGTTACCGCATTCACCGCCCGCAATCCACGGGCGACGCGATGCTACAACACCCCAACATCCTATATGTAAGAAATCGAAGGGCAATCCACAAATACTGAGGGGGAGCGGGCCGTAGACGCCGATCATGCCGGACGGGACCCGACCTCGCAACCGGTCCCAACACGCTCGACGTCATCCTCGGGCCTGTCCCGAGGATCCATCCACGTCTCGTCAAATCAATCCGTTGCAGATGCTCGGGACAAGCCCGAGCATGACGGAAGAGAAGGCTTCGGCCGTAATCGCCATCACATATTGGCGTAGACCGGCCCCTCGCCGCCCTGCGGCGGCACCCAGTTGATGTTCTGGTTGGGATCCTTGATATCGCAGGTCTTGCAGTGAACGCAGTTTTGGGCGTTGATGACGTAGACCTCCTCACCGTCCTTTTCCACCCATTCATAAACGCCGGCGGGGCAATAACGGGTCGAGGGACCGGCAAAGACGTCATGCTCGGAGCGCTTCTGCAGCTCCATGTCCTTTACCTGAAGATGCACCGGCTGGTCTTCCTCATGGTTGGTGGAGGAGAGGAACACCGAGGACAGGCGGTCGAAGGTGAGCACGCCGTCAGGCCTTGGATAATCGATCTTCTTGTGCTTCGAGGCCGGTTCGAGGCTCTGCGCGTCCGTCTTGCCGTGCTTCAGCGTACCGAAGAAGGAGAAACCGAACAGCTGGTTGGTCCACATGTCCAGCCCGCCAAGGCCGACGCCGACAAGCGTGCCGAATTTCGACCAAAGTGGTTTGACGTTCCTGACCCGCTTAAGGTCCTTGCCGATATCGCCTTCACGCCATTCGGCCTCGATCTCGGAAACCTCGTCATGGGCGCGGCCGGCGGAAAGGGCCGCGGCGATCTTTTCCGCCGCCAGCATGCCCGACAGCACCGCATTATGGCTGCCCTTGATGCGCGGCACGTTGACGAAACCGGCGGAACAGCCGATCAGCGCACCGCCCGGGAAAGTGAGCTTCGGCACCGACTGATAGCCGCCCTCGGTGATGGCGCGCGCACCATAGGAGATGCGCTTGCCGCCCTCGAAGGTCTCGCGGATGGCCGGATGCGTCTTGAAGCGCTGAAATTCCTCGAAAGGATAAAGATAGGGGTTCTTGTAATTGAGATGCACCACGAAGCCGACGGCAACGAGGTTGTCTTCCAGATGATAAAGGAACGAACCGCCGCCGGTCTTGAAACCCAGCGGCCAGCCGAAAGAATGCTGCACGAGGCCCTGTTTGTGCTTCTCCGGCTTGACCTGCCAGAGTTCCTTGATGCCAATGCCGAATTTCTGCGGCTCGCGATCTCTGGACAAGTCGAATTTGGAAATCAGCTGCTTGGCGAGCGAACCGCGCACACCTTCGCCGATCAGCACATATTTGCCATGCAGCTCCATGCCGCGGGTGAAGTTCGGACCCGGCTCGCCATTCTTCTCGATGCCCATATCGCCGGTGGCGACGCCGATGACGGCGCCCTGCTCATTATAAAGCACTTCGGTTGCGGCAAAGCCCGGATAGATCTCGACGCCGAGTCCTTCCGCCTTTTCCGCCAACCAGCGACAGACCAGCCCAAGCGAGACGATGTAATTGCCGTGATTGTTCATCAAAGGCGGCATCATGAAATTCGGCAGGCGGATGGAGCCGGCCGGTCCGAGAAACAGGAACTGGTCATCCTTGACCTCGGTCTTGAAGGGATGCCCCTCCTCTTCGCGCCAGCCCGGCAGCAGCCTGTCGATGCCAATCGGATCGACCACGGCACCGGAAAGAATATGCGCGCCGACTTCGGCACCCTTTTCGAGAACGACGACCGAAAGCTCCGGCTCTACCTGCTTCAGCCGGATCGCCGCGGCAAGGCCCGCAGGACCAGCGCCAACGATCACAACGTCGAATTCCATCGCTTCGCGTTCCGGCAGTTCCATCGCTTCCGTCATGTCCATCCTCTCCGCATCGCCGGTCCCATCCGGCTGTTGTTATATCCGCTTATCGGCATTCCTGGCGCATCGACTGCGCCGGTCAAAAAGCCATCCGCGACACCGCACCCGCCAACGCCTGTCTTCGCAAAGCAGGACGCCTTTGTCGAGCTTCTATAGCGGCAAAACATGTCGCAAGCCAGTCAATTGTCAGACAACCTGATGATTGATTTATTACCTTTACGTTCACGTAATAAAAAGGATAAGCATTGCCCTTCCAGCCGTCAAGCGTGATCGGTTTAACCTCTCGAAACGAGAGGTCGCAAAGGCAGAACTTTAACCCTGGACTTCGGCGCCACCCTCAGCGCGGTCAATCAGGCGTCCCTGCCGGACAACAAGCGGTCATCGCACTGGATCTGCGCCATCAGCCTTTTCAACCCCCTGGTGCGAAACCGCGTGAGAGCGCCAACATCGCCCGTGGCTTTCACGCGAATGAGTGCGCCCTCATACGCCTCGATGATGCATGCGCATAGATCCGAGATGTCCTCATCGCCGGCGATGTCGCCTTCATATTGGGCTTGCATGAGCAGTTCGCGCATACTCGTCTCCCATCGCCGAAATGAAGTGACAAGCGCGTCCCGAACCAGAGCGCTGCGACCCGCAGCAGTTTGCGCAATGACCCCGTAAAGGCAGCCTGCATAAGGCCCGTCTTGCTTAAGCTCCAGTTCGAGCGTTTCAAAATATACCGATAGGCGCTGCAAAGCGCGCAGAGAGGTATCAGAAAAAAGTCTTTCCCTGATCCGCGCATATTTCTGCTCATAGGCATCGATAACCGCCACCACGAAGTCGTCCTTGCTCGCAAAGAAGTAATAGAATGACCCTTTTGGGACATTCACTTCCTTCAGAACCGGACCGATTCCCACCCCCTCATAGCCATGAGCGAGCAGCTGGCGCATTCCCTCCGAAATGAGACGCGTGCGCGTCGCAGATTGACCACTCATAACTAGACCGATCGTCTACATTGCTGATTACACATACTTACCTCCTGGGAGCGATGCCGATATGAGTTTAGCACACGACCGTTATACAGGCATATATCTTGTGGCAGCTTCCGCAGTTTTATGGAGTACAGCGGGGCTGTTCGTCCGCATGGCGGATATGGACGTATGGTCGATGGTGGCGTGGCGCTCCGCCTTCACCTTCTTGACTCTCGGGGCGTTTCTTCTGCTTCGAAACAAGATCGTCAGGCAACGGTCGTCGATGTCATTCGGTCTGCCCGGCGTTGCTGCATGCTTGGTATCTGCAATTGCGGCGATCACATATATCGCGTCCTTGCGATGGACGACCGTCGCCAACGTCATGACAATCTATGCGACACTACCTTTTGTTGTGACCGGAATCGCTTTTATATGCCTGCGGGATCGGGTTACCCATCGTTTCGTCATCGCTGGCTGTGCGGCTTTCGTCGGCGTATTCATTTCGGTCGGCGCGGCGGTATCACAAAAGGACATGCTCGGCATCTTTGCCGCCTTCATCATGACCACGGGATGCGCCACGCAAATCGTCATCGCAAAGCGCTTCCCTGACATGGACGCCACCCTGATGACCGCTCTTGGCGCTCTGACCTGTCTGTGTATCGCGCTGCCGCTGATGCAGTTTGCGATTCCAGCTCCGATGCAGATCATCGCCTGCGCCCTCTACGGCGTCCTGACCACAGCACTCGGCTATATACTTCTGCTCCAAGGGTCCCGGCGTATGAACTCCGGGGAGGCCGGACTGGTTTCCATGCTGGATGTCATCCTCGGGCCAGTGTGGGTCTGGCTCTTTTATAACGAAGAAATGTCGCCCCTCGTTCTGACGGGAGGCGCTATCGTGCTGTCTGCTGTCGCTTGGTATCTGGCGGGAGGTCGCAGAGCCGCGACAGCACCATGACACACAATCTTACCGGAACTGGCGGCTCCGCCCACACTCAAACCGCCCACTCTTCATCCGTCGTGAACATGATCGTCAGCCAGCGGTCGCTCCCCTCGCCGCCCAGCGCATCGCCGATCTCGTCGCGGATCGCGTCCCACTCCTCCAGACGCCTGGGCGGCCAGTTTTTCGGCACGATGAAAAAGAGTTCGATCTGACGGCCGCGGCCGACACGGGCGACATAGGAATAGTGGGAGGAGAAACCAAATTTCTCCACCGTCTCGACCGCCACCCGGTCCACATGCTGCTTGAATTCCAGCGGGGTCACCAGAAGGATCTCAGCCAGCGCCTGTTTCACATTGCCGAGCGGCATGGGGATGATGACGCCACAATTGCCAGACGACAGGCGTCTGCATGGTGGGAGCGCCTTTAAAGCCCATGGACCCGGGCTGGAAAGGCGCCCCCATAAAGTACAGACGTGAGAAAATGAACCGCCAGCAGACAGCAAACTTCGCGACAGGAGGATCGGACTCCGCTTTTTTGCTCGTAAGCGCCGGCGGCGCTCTTACGACACTAACCCGTCAGGCTCACTTCACAACGATGGAAATGACATCCTGATAGCGGTGCGTTTCAGTTCCCTTGGCTATACCCGTCGCATTCACCGCACGTGTCGGAACGTTGCGGCCGCACTGCTTGCTTAAACGACTGGAAATGCCGCCATCTGAATAAGAGATGATCTTGGATTTCGGCAGCTTGGGCGCCAGCGCCGCAAAACTCAAAGGAGTCGCACCGCAGCTATCCGCTCTGTAAGCCGTGAGGTGGCGCGTCTGACCAACCGAAAGTTCCACCGTCTTGTCCGCACTGCCGGCGCTGACGCAACCCGAAAGAGCAAGGACAGCAACCGATACGCAGGTCAGTGAAATATATGACTTCATAATTTCTCTCCATTAATAGGTCGGCACATCTTAAAAAATAAACGAGAACTTGCACCGCATCCTTTTACACGCGCTAGTTCAAGACTGGACGATTTTTAGAGCTTCACCTATCATCCTCAATCACCCGATCGGGTGAATTAGTCGAGGTTAGAGGAACTGACTCTTTTGTTGAGGGCTACTCGGGGCAGGGATTGAGGCATGAGCATTCGTGGCTTAAGGCACTCGGACGACGACCTGATAGACCTCATTTATGCGGCGCTGCTCGGCGAGGCGTCGTGGCAGCAATTTCTCGACAGGCTTTCTGGGAATGCACCTGATGGCCGAACGATCTTGTTCTCCATGAATACGCGCGAACCCGACGATTACGTTGGCATGACCTCAAAATTCGATCTGTCGGAGCTTGAAAGCTATGCGGCATATTATATCAACACCAACCCATGGTTGGAGCATTGCGGCAGGCGAAGCGTAGGCCTGGGCGTTTTCTCGGATCAGATCGTCCCCAGAACGCAGCTGGTTAGAACCGAGTTCTTCAATGACTGGTTGGCGCCCAACAACATTTCGTCCTCCATCGGCGTCACTATTGACAAGAATGGAGACAGCCCCCTGATCGTATCCACCGTTACCAGCCGCGACGATCCCGATGAAAACAGCGCTTTTTCCGACCAGCTTACTCGTATCGCCCCCCATCTGAGGCGTGCCGCGCGTTTTTACAGGAACAGCTCGGCGCGATGGGCGGCCTTCGACCTCAATACGTCGCTGTTTGACGCCGTTGGTACGGGTATCGTCATTGTCGGAGAGAACGCACAAATAAATACAACTTCCCCGATCGGGCAGAAGTTTCTGGACAAAGGGACGCTCATATCGGTTTCACCGCTCGGAAAGTTACGCCTGCGCGGCGAGGACGCTCAGACCGTGCTGAACGCCATGTTGATGCGAAATTATGCCGGTCCCAGAACAGCGGATTTTCTCTCTCACGGCATCAGGTTCACGCTTGTCGCAATGAAGAAAGAACGCCTCTCGTTGTACTTCGAGGGACCCACCGTTGCACTCCTGATCCAGCCTTCCGGCGCGCCTGGCGGAACACCCGGAATCGACCAGTTCTCTGAATTTCATCGGTTGACGATGGGAGAGCGGCGCGCATTTCTCGGCGTCATAAATGGTAAGACAATCACGCAGATAGCGCAGGACGCATCCGTGTCGCGCGAGACGATACGCACACAGCTCAAAAGTCTATACGCAAAGACAGGGACGCATAGCCAGAACGACCTGCTGCGTCTCGCTTACCGAATGGCGAACCCAGCCCCCTAGGTGTTCTTCGATTCGTAAAACGCGTCCTTACTGAAGATGACCTGCCGACTCAAACCGCCCACTCTTCATCCGTCGTGAACACGATCGTCAGCCAGCGGTCGCTCCCCTCGCCGCCCAGCGCATCGCCGATCTCGTCGCGGATCGCGTCCCACTCCTCCAGACGCCGGGGAGGCCAGTTTTTCGGCACGATGAAAAAGAGTTCGATCTGACGGCCGCGGCCGACACGGGCGACATAGGAATAGTGGGAGGAGAAACCGAATTTCTCCACCGTCTCGACCGCCACCCGGTCCACATGCTGCTTGAATTCCAGCGGGGTCACCAGAAGGATGTCAGCCAGCGCCTGTTTCACATTGCCGAGCGGCATGGGGATGATGACGAGGCAGACCAGCGCCAGCACGGCCGGGTCGATATAGGGTGCAAGCCATGCCTGCGCCGTTCCCGTGAGCCCGTAACCCACGGCGAAGGCGACGAAGAGCGCCATGCTTAGAAGCGCGCTCATCAGCCAGCTTTTGGCATCCAGCGCCACGAATGCGGATTTCAGCCGGCGGTTCTGCCGTTTGACGAACCATGCCATGGCAAGTGAGACGGCGAAGCTGACGAAGGTGACGACGATGGCGTAGTCGAACTCGATCGATCTGCCGCCATCCATCAGGCTGTCGACGGCGTTGATGAGGGCGTAGATCGCCGCCCCCATCAGGAGCGTGCCGTTAAGCCCGAGCACCATCGGCTCCAGATGCCAGAAGCCCATGGTGAAACGCTCCACCAGCCGGCCGCCGGGTTTGGGCGCGGCGGAAGCGGCGATCAGCCGCGCGACAAGCAGCGCCAGCACCGTCATGAAAGCATCGGTCAGCGCATAAACGCCGTCGAAAACAACCGCGAAAGAGCCGGAAAACATGCCCGCGCCAATGCCGAACAGCGCCAGCAGAACCGTGACGACAATGGAGAATTTCAGCAGGGATTGTTCTGTCATGACGTGTATTCGACCTTCAAAGGCGGACGCCGCCTTATAGAGGTTTTCGCTTTTCTGCGAGTGGCGAAAAATCTCTAACTCTTTGTTTTGTTGCATTTCCGGACGGAAAACCGGGGTCCACTTTTCCTGGAAATGCTCTATAAACACCACATACGGCACTCACAAGACAGGACAAACTCCATGGATTTCGGCATTTCCGGCAAACGCGCCCTCGTTCTCGCCTCCTCTCGCGGCCTTGGGCTGGGCATTGCGACCGCGCTGGCAAAAGAAGGCGCAAACGTCCTTCTGGTTGGCCGAAGCGGTGAAAAGCTGGCGGAAAATTGCAAGGCGATCAATGCGCTCGGCAAGGGCAAGGCCGACTGGGTGTGGGGCGATCTTGCCGAGGATAATTTCGTCGAAGCCATGGTTCAGGCCGTCAACGACAAGCTCGGCGGCATCGATATTCTCGTCAACAATACCGGTGGTCCAACGCCCGGCCTCGCACAGGACATGACGGTCGACAAGCTCGACACTTTTTTCCAGTCCATGGTGCTGCGGGTCATCACGCTGACCAATGCGCTGTTGCCGCAGATGAAAGAACAGGGGTTCGGCCGCATCCTCACCGTCGCCTCGTCAGGCGTGTTCGAACCGATCCCCAATCTCGCCCTTTCCAACACGCTGCGCGGCGCGCTCGTCGGCTGGAGCAAGACTCTGTCCTCGGAAGTCGCCTCCTTCGGCATCACCTCCAACCTGCTGCTACCCGGCCGCATCCACACCGACCGCATCGACGAGCTGGATGGCGCCAATGCCAAGCGTCTCGGCAAGAGCATCGAGGAAATCCGCGAGGCTTCCGTCAAGGGCATTCCCGCCGGCCGTCTCGGCACGGTGGAAGAATTCGCCGCCGCCGGCGCTTTCCTGTGCTCGGCACCGGCAAGCTATATTACCGGCACGATGCTGCGGGTGGATGGCGGCGCGGCGAAGTCGAACTGAACGCCGGCAGCCTCAAGCGGCATTACGGAGCCGTTCCATAAACGACGTAACGGTTCCGTCCGGTATTCTTCGCCTCATAAAGTGCTGTATCGGCGTGGCGCAGCACATCGCTGGCGCTTTCACCGGGACTGGCATAGGCAATGCCGGCCGAACAGCTGTAGCGAAATTCGGGCCTGTCGGGCAGCGGCGCGGCATCGGCCAGAGACAACTGAAGCTGGCGCATCAGCGTTTCGGCGCTGTGCATGCGCGCGCCGCTGAGCACCAGCAGAAACTCTTCGCCACCGATTCTCCCGAGAAGGTCGTCACGGCCGGCAGTTGAAGACAGCCGCGCCGCGAAATCCTTCAGCACGAGATCGCCACAGGCATGGCCGAAGCGGTCGTTGACGCTCTTGAAATGGTCGATATCCATGATGATGACGGCGAGCGCCTGCGCCTTGTTTGGGCCGAGCAGGTGGTTGAGAGTGTCCATGACGTAACGGCGGTTGCCGAGGCCGGTCAGCTCATCGCTCAAGGCGGATTTCAGCGCCCGGTCCCGCTCCTGGCGCAGATCGCGCAATTCGACGCCGAGTTCGGATACATCGGTTATGACGCAAAGCATCCAGCCGCCCGACAACGTCGTTTCGGTCGTCAGCATCCACCGGCCGTCCTTGAGGCTGGTTTCGATGGTCCGAAAAGGCAGTTTGCCACGCCGCGTCTTTGCCGAGCGCAGCCATAATTCGAAATCCGACGTCTCTATGGCCGTGCCGGTTGCGGTCTGGTAACCGCTGCGCATCAGGTCCACCCAGCTCGGAAACGCATTCGGGCCGACACCGAGCGCGGTGCGGAAGGCACTGTTGGCAAAACGCATCTCGTCATGCCCGTCAAACAGCGCATAGCCCTGCTGCGATGCTTCTATGAGGCTCATGAGCTGTTGGATGAAAACGTCCATATCACCTTGAATGAAACCGATATGCCCGGGTAGCGCGTCATTCACGGCGTGTTGGCTGATCTGGTGAGACATCGAATTTCCAAGACTACGACAAGATGGAACCATACGGACGGCAATGGTACGACACCAATTTTTTTGATAAAATATTCATATTCCAAAATAACGTCGTATCGACTGAAGTACATTTTACGCTCCAGCCCTACCTAACAGCAAAATCCTAAAAGTATTTCCGAAAACTACACCGTTCTTTCATTCCGGCATAAACATCCTGTTCACCATGCGCCGTAGCTGTCCGCATGTGAGAGCTCATGCGACGAGGTGCATGGCTCAAAAACAATAGGCGGCGCTTGCCATTCCGTCGGCCTTGTGCAATCAACCGCCCTCCTCTGACATCGGGGTGCCAAAGGCATCCCTTATCCTCACGCCGGGCCGCCCAAGGGCCGGGTGGGTTCTTCTATCGGCAACAAGGATATGGCGATGACGCAAAAGCGGGCTCTCGGCCTCGATTTCGGCACGACCAACACGGTCATGGCTCTTTCCGACACGGGCGGCGCCAGCCGTTCCATGCGCTTCACCAGCAGCGCGGGCACGGATGACAGCATGCGCACGGCGCTCTCCTTCATGAAGGATGCCGGCCTCGGTGCGGCCGCCCTGCATGTGGAAGCCGGCCATGCCGCCATCCGGCAATTCATCGACAATGCCGGCGATTGCCGTTTCCTGCAGTCGATCAAGACATTTGCGGCCTCGCCGCTGTTTCAGGGTACGCTGATCTTCGCCAAGCGCCAGAGCTTCGAAGACCTGATGGACGTGTTCCTGCGCAAGCTGAAGACCTATGCGGGCGAGGAATGGCCGGGAGACGTCTCCACCGTCATCGCCGGCCGGCCGGTGCGTTTCGCCGGCAGCAATCCGGATGAGGCGCTGGCGCTCGCCCGTTACAACGAGGCGCTCACCCGCGCCGGTTTCCCGGAAATCCACTATGTCTACGAACCGGTGGCGGCCGCCTATTATTTCGCCCAGAGCCTGAAGAAGGATGCCAATGTGCTGGTGGCGGATTTCGGCGGAGGCACGACGGACTATTCGCTAATCCGCTTCGAAACCCATGCCGGCAAGCTTTCCGCCACCCCCATCGGCCATTCCGGCGTTGGCGTCGCGGGCGATCATTTCGACTTCCGCATGATCGACAATCTGGTCTCGCCTGAGATCGGCAAGGGCAGCAAGTTCAAGAGCTTCGACAAGGTGCTGGATGTGCCCTCCGGCTATTACGTGAATTTCGGCCGCTGGAACCAGCTGTCGATCTTCAAGACCTCAAAGGAATTCACAGACCTCAAATCGCTGGTGCGCTCGGCACTGGAGCCGGAAAAGCTCGAACTCTTCATCGATCTCGTCGAACATGACGAGGGTTACCCGCTCTATCAGGCGATTTCCGCCACCAAGATGGCGCTCTCCTCGGCGGAAGAAGCGGAATTCAACTTCGCACCATTGGGCAAGGCCGGGCGCAAGATGGTGAAGCGCAGCGATTTCAACAATTGGATCGCCGAAGACCTCGCCAAGATAGAAGAAGCGCTCGACGAGGTTCTGGAAAAAACAAAAGTCGCGCCCGAAGCCATCGACAAGGTGTTCCTGACCGGCGGCACCTCCTTCGTGCCGGCCGTGCGCGAGCTTTTCACCCGCCGTTTCGACGCCGACCGGATCGAAAGCGGCGGCGAGCTGCTCTCGATTGCGCATGGTCTCGCCATGATCGGCGAAAGCGACGATATTCAGCGCTGGACAGTGTGATTTGCGGGTTCCCCGGGCGGGGAACATGGGGTAATTTCCGCCCATGATCGCCGCTCACGACCTTTCCCCGGCCGAACTCGCCGCCCTACTGCATTTCCATGCGGATGCGGGCGTGGACTGGCTGCTGGAAGAGACCCCGGTCGACCGTTTCGCCGAATTCGCCGCCGCCCGCCCGGCCCGATCCGCGCCTGCGCGGGAGGTGCCCGAGGCATCACGCCAGATGGAAAGGCCGGCGGAACGCCGTGCCGATGCGCCTCAGCGGCAGGCGGCGACGCGCAGCACGCCGGCGGCCCCCGCCATCCAGCAGAATGTCGCCATGCCGGACGAACAGGCCGTGGCGGCCGCGCGTTTTGCGGCGGAAAGCGCGCGCTCACTCGGCGAGCTGAAAACCGCGCTTGAGGGTTTCAACGGCTGCAACCTCAAGAACAGCGCGCGCAATACGATTTTCACCGAGGGTGACCCCGCCTCCGCCATCATGGTCATCGGCCCCATGCCGGATGCCGATGACGACCGCGAAGGCCTGCTCTTCGCCGGCAAGACGGGGTTGCTGCTCGAGCGCATGCTGGCAGCCATCGGCCTGGAGCGCAGCGCCATCATGCTCGGCAATGTCGTGCCGTGGCGGCCACCGGGCAACCGCCCGCCGACTCAGGCCGAAATGGATATCTGCCGCCCCTTCATCGAGCGTCAGATCGCGCTTGCGGAGCCGAAACACCTGTTGCTTCTCGGCAACTTCACCGCTCGTTTCTTCTTTGGCGGCACCGGCACCATCCATACGATGCGCGGACAGTGGCGTGATGTCGCAGCCGGACACCTGATTGTGCCGGCGCTCGCAAGCCTGCATCCGCAGGAACTGTTGAACGCGCCGGCCAGCAAGTCCCTGGCATGGCAGGATTTATTGGCTTTTCAGGCAAAGATTACTGAAGGCTGACTGCCTCATTCCTGATCAATGTAAATGAATTATGAAAAAAGCCATGCGCATTACGCATAACAGCGGCGCATTTGGCCGGCTTGCCGAATCCATGCTGCGCTGCGATATATCGGACGTGTCTTGGGAGGAATTCGGTTAAAGG
Source organism: Agrobacterium sp. 22-209-1 (assembly GCF_053522485.1). Lineage (NCBI taxonomy): Bacteria > Pseudomonadati > Pseudomonadota > Alphaproteobacteria > Hyphomicrobiales > Rhizobiaceae > Agrobacterium > Agrobacterium sp. 22-209-1. Next base: position 484,267 of record NZ_JBNWCH010000002.1, on the reverse strand, counting down.
AACCAAGGCAATGACCACTCGCTTCCGTCCGGTCCATTCCGGCTTTGAAACGCTCCGCCTGGCGGGCCTCGGCCCTCGCTCCAGTCAGGGTTACCATCGTTTCGGCGCAGCCGCTAACGAACAGATGACCGCACGCGCTGCCATGCAGCAGGTCCGCGTGGCGCGTCCCTCGGCAGTCTTTGCGGATTTCCGCGAGCGCTGAGATGCTCTCAGGCCAGTTTAACACTGGCCCATAGATATGATTGCGCGCTGGCGTCTTTCTTCGGGAAGGCGCCTTTTGCTTTTTGTGGAGCTTTTTTCGCGAGAGGGTTGCGAGGTTTTTGAGCCCCCCAATGCTCTGACGTCATCCTCGGGCTTGACCCGAGGATCTAAGAACCTCAACAAAATCAAAACGTTGGCAGATCCTCGGGACAAGCCCGAGGATGACGCCGAGAGAAGAGAGACCCGTCGTCGTCAACTTCAAGAGAACGGCACGCAAGCATACCGTGGGACTAGCAACGTCACCCCTGCGGCGTCGAGGCCTTGCGGGCCGCGCGTCTCGCCAAACCCAGTTGATGCTCGCGGAAGATGATGAAGATGCCGGCGAGAATCACGATCGCCGTGCCGATAAGCATCGTCAGCGTGGGAATATCTCCGAACAGAATGTAGGAAACAGCGATCCCGAAAACGATGGAGCTGTATTCGAAGGGCGCGATGACAGAGACTTCCGCGTGGCGATAACTTTCCGTCAGGAAGATTTGCGCGACGCCGCCGCAGATGCCGCTGGTGATCAACAGCACGGCCTGTGTCATCGTCAGCGCGCTCCAGCCGAGGGGCACGCTGATCAGCGATAACAATGTGGCGGTCAGCGAAAAATAGAGCACGATGGTCGGGGTCTTTTCCGTTTCCACCAGCTGCCGCACCTGGATCATCGCCAGTCCGCCGAGTGCTGCGCCGCACAGCACGGCAATAGCGCCCAGCCCCTCGCCCGCGGCAAAGCCGCCCTCCCGCAAAAGCGTCATCTTCGGCCACAGAATGACCAGCACGCCCATCATGCCAACGAAGACAGCACTCCAGCGATAGATGCGCACCTTTTCACGCAGGATGAAGGCGGCGAAAACGACGGCAAGCAGGGGTGAGGCATAACCGATGGCGATGAATTCCGGCAGCGGCAGCATGGTCAGCCCATAAAAGCCGCAGACCATGGAAAGAATGCCGAGAAAACCGCGTTTGAAATGGCCGAGAAGATTGTTGGTGTGCAGCGCGCTTGCCAGCGCATGCAGCCAGGCGAGATAAACGACAATGGGCAGAATGGCAAAGGCGGAGCGGAAGAAGGTGATCTGGCCGGCCGGCACATCACCTGCGGCCTTGATACAGGTCTGCATGACAAGAAAGAAGCCGACCGAAATCAGCTTCATGCTAATCCCGCGAAAGGGATTCATCGGTTCGGCGTTCATTGGCAGTTACTCATATCGGCTGCGCAAACACGCCATCGGGAGATTTTCATGCGGGAAAGGACGACGCAGGGGAATTGGATTTGTTCAAGGCTAGAGCATTCTCACGGCGCTTTACAACAAAAAATGTGATTTACCCGTGAATTCGGTTGATCTGGAGAGGGATTATTTCCGCGGCTGCGGAAATGATCACAAACCAAAAGCGACACGCGCTAAAATTTGAAGAAAATAAAATATAATTTCAGCAATCGTTCAACATTTGCTGCGATGGTCCTGAAGTCCGGCGGCGGGAGGATCGTCTGCGGGGCCGACGAAGCCTTCCATGGCGGGACAGAATGTCCTCCGATGCGCACATGAACGTGACGAATACTCCACCTATTTTACATCCGGGCCTTATGACGACATGATGCCGGGAAGACCACGCCAAGTTATTCAGGGATAGTCATGCGAACAGACACGGGCCAGATCGTTCACCTGGCAGATTACCGCCCCACCGATTTCGTTCTGGAGCGGGTGGATCTCACCTTCGAACTCGACCCCAAGAATACCAAGGTCGAAGCCCGTCTGATCTTTCACCGGCGCGAAGGTGCTGAGCGTGAGGCGCCCCTGGTTCTCGATGGCGACGAGCTGAAGCTCTCAAGCCTGCTGCTCGACCAGGTGGAACTTCCCGCCGGCCAATATGAGGCAACGCCCGACAGCCTGATCATCCGCGACCTGCCGGCCGAATCTCCCTTCGAGATCTGCGTCACCAATTACATCAACCCGCAGGTCAATACGCAACTGATGGGGCTTTACCGCACCAACGGCGTTTATTGCACGCAATGCGAGGCGGAAGGTTTCCGCCGCATCACCTATTTCCCCGACCGCCCCGATGTTCTGGCGCCCTATACGGTGACGATCATCGCGGCGAAGGAAGGCAATCCCCTGCTGCTCTCGAACGGCAATTTCCTCGGCGGCGGCAATTACGATGAAGGCCGTCACTTTGCGGCCTGGTTCGATCCGCATCCCAAGCCCAGCTATCTGTTTGCGCTTGTCGCCGGTGATCTCGGCGTGGTGGAAGATAGCTTCACCACCATGTCCGGTCGCGAAGTGGCGTTGAAGATTTACGTCGAGCACGGCAAGGAGCCGCGCGCGGCCTATGCCATGGATGCGCTGAAGCGTTCGATGACATGGGACGAAGAGCGCTTCGGACGCGAATACGACCTCGATATATTCATGATCGTCGCCGTGTCCGATTTCAACATGGGGGCGATGGAGAACAAGGGTCTCAACGTCTTCAACGACAAATTCGTGCTGGCCGACCCGGAAACTGCCTCCGATGCGGACTACGCCAATATCGAGCGCATCATCGCGCATGAATATTTCCACAACTGGACGGGCAACCGCATCACCTGCCGCGACTGGTTCCAGCTCTGCCTGAAGGAAGGCCTGACGGTTTATCGCGATCAGGAATTTTCCGCCGACATGCGCTCGCGTCCGGTCAAGCGTATCGCCGATGTACGTCACTTGAAATCGGAGCAGTTCCCGGAGGATTCCGGTCCGCTGGCGCATCCGCCGCGCCCGGATACCTATCGCGAAATCAACAATTTCTACACGACGACCGTTTATGAGAAGGGTGCCGAAGTCACCCGCATGATCGCCACCATTCTTGGCGCTGAGGACTTCAAGAAGGGCATGGACCTCTATTTCGAGCGCCATGATGGCGAAGCGGCAACCGTCGAGGATTTCGTCAAGAGCTTTGCCGATGCCAGCGGTCGCGATCTCTCGCAGTTTTCGCTTTGGTACACCGAGGCCGGCACGCCGCTGGTCTCCGTGTCGTCCGCTTACGATGCCGGCAAGGCCACTTTCAGCCTGACGCTGGAACAGACCGTGGCACCAACGCCCGGCCAGTCGGTGAAGCACCCGCGCCACATTCCGCTCTCGCTGGCGCTGATCCTTGATAACGGCCAGATCGCCGAACCGCAGGCCGTCGAAGGCGGCGAGTATCGCGATGGCGTGCTGCATCTGACTGAGCGCAACCAGACCTTCTCCTTCTCCGGCATTTCCTCGCGGCCGGTGCTGTCGATCAACCGCAGTTTTTCGGCACCGATCAATCTGGATTTCGAACAGAATGCGGCCGATCTGGTGCAGATCGCCCGGCATGAAACCGACATGTTCGCTCGTTTCCAGGCGCTGACCGATCTTGCCCTGCCGGCGCTGATTGCCGCCACCAAGGCGGTGCAGAACGGTGAAGAGATACAGACGGATGCGGCTCTGTCGGCCACACTTATTGAGATCATCGGTAACGGCGCGCTGGAGCCGGCGTTCCGGGCGCAGGCGCTTGCCCTGCCGAGCGAAACGGATATCGCCCGCGAACTCGGCGGCAACACCGATCCCGACGCCATCCACAAGGCGCGCAATGCCACAATCAACGCCATTGCCACGACCGGCCTCGAGACGCTGCGACGGCTTGCCGATAGTGCTGCCAATGCCGAGGCCTACAGCCCCGACGCCGACAGCGCCGGACGCCGTTCGCTGCGCAATGGCGCCCTGAGCTTCCTCGCCTATGCCGAGGGAACGCCGGAGCGGGCGGCGAAGGCCTATGCCGACGCCACCAACATGACCGATCTCGCGCATGCGCTCAGCGTCCTGACCCAGCGTTTCCCAGATAGCGCCGAGACGAAGGAAGCACTCGTCGCCTTCGAAAGGCGCTTTGCCGACAATGCGCTCGTTCTCGACAAGTGGTTCTCGCTACAGGCCGCCATTCCCGGCGACGGGGCGCTTGACCGCATCAAGACGCTGATGAAATCGAAACATTTCATCGCCACCAATCCGAACCGGGTGCGTTCGCTGGTCGGCACGCTCGCCTTCTCAAACCCCACCGGTTTCCACCGTGCGGATGGCGCGGCCTATCGCTTCCTGGCCGAGCAGATCGTCGCCATCGACAAGCGCAATCCGCAGCTTGCCGCGCGCATCCTCACCTCCATGCGTTCCTGGCGTTCTCTGGAGGCAAGCCGTGCCGAACACGCGAAAGCCGCGCTTTCGACCATTGCCGAGGCAAAGGGCCTCTCGACGGATGTGAGCGATATTGTCGGGCGCATCCTGAAGGGCTGAACCTCCGCCGAGGCTGCACGGCCACCCTGATTCAGGCCGTGACGCCGTCTTGATTTCCATCAAGGCGGCGTCATGCATTGGGCGGCATTATGCTGCACAAGGGGCCGAAGCCGGCCCGGGATCAGAAAGGAATGGCAGATGACGGACATGTCGAAAACGAGCGCCTCGTTTCAGCGTTTCATGACCGATGCCCCGGCCCACAAGGCGGCATGGTTTCAGGCCGTGCAGGGTCTGGGTGCGGCCTCGACGCTGGATGTGAAGACGCAGAGCCTGATCTATATCGGCATTCTGGCCGCACTGCGCCTGGAAAGCGGCATCGGTTTTCATGTGGTGGAAGCCAAGGCGCGCGGTGCAAGCCGCGACGATATCATCAGCGCGGTGCTGACCGGCCTCCCCGCCGCCGGCAATGGCGTGATCGGTGCGCTTGGGCCTGCACTGGATGCTTTCGACGGCGTTTGAGCACATCCCTGCACCGCCGGAATTGAGGTTCCGGCTCACTGATTTTGCTGACAAAACCCGCTTTTCCCTGAGCAGCATCAAACCGTCCCGAAAAAATACGGAGTCGGTTCAAGGGGTTAAAATTCTTTTAACTTTTGCCTCTGGACAGGGCGAATCGCATTTGATTCATTAGGGATATTCGAGCGGCGGCGCTTCGAATCAGTGGGGATATCTAAAAGGCGGGACAATGACGAACGTGCGGCGGGCGACTGCGGGCGATGAGCGGCCGTATGCCAAATTTTCTGATCTTGCGGCCTGGGGCGAAAGGCTTTCCAGCGACCTGATGGGTTTGATGAATGGCACCGACCGACCGCCGGCGCAGGTCGAGACCCTGCTGAAACGTCTGATCCCCATTCTCATCCTCGCCTTCCTCGTCGTCGTTGCCGCCTCGCGCATGATGGGCATCGTTGCCGAATATAGCCGCATGGAAGAAGCCGCCCGCCATTCCACCGCGCTGACGGCGCTGACTGCCAAAGCGGCCCTTCTCAACAACGACACCGTCTTCACCACGCAGGATCGGATCCGCGCCGAGGCGAACCTTGTCGCCGCTTTGCCATCGGGCAGCCTTGCCGATGGCACCATGGTGCTGCTCTCCGGCAGCAATGGCCGCATCTTCGCGGGCGCCGGTAAGGATGCCTTGCTTTATGTCGGCACCTCGCTGCCCGCCCTGCTTCCCGAGATTGCCATCGTGCAGCGTTTCCCCGGCGCACCCGGCACCATCGAGACCAATATCGATGGCCAGCAGCATTATGCGACGATGATCCCCTTCGGCGACGATGGCGCGATGGTGATCGCAGCGCGTTCGCTGCAGCCGATCCGGTCCTTCTGGCGCAGCGAAATCGCCATGAACGTGACGTTGTTCGCCGGCATCTCCTCCATCCTGCTTGTCGTGCTCTACGCCTATTACATGCAGGTGAAGCGCGCCCGCGACGCGGACGACATCTTCGCCGAATCGAACCTGCGGGTGGAAACGGCGCTGTCGCGCGGCCGCTGCGGCCTGTGGGATTTCGATCTTGCCAGCCGGCGCATGTTCTGGTCGGGCTCACTCTACGAAATTCTCGGGCGGCCGCCGAAGGCCGCACCGCTCTCCTTCTCCGACGCTGCCCGCATGATGCATTCCGAAGACGGCAATCTTTATGAGCTTGCCCGCGCCGTTGGCTGCGGCAACCTGCGCCAGATCGATCAGATTTTCCGCATGCGCCATGCCAAGGGCCATTACGTCTGGCTGCGCGCCCGCGCCCAGGTCATCCGCACCAATAACGGCCCGCGCGTCATCGGCATCGCCATGGACGTCACCGAACAGCATCGCCTCGCGCAACGCTACGCCGAGGCCGACCAACGCCTTGCCGACGCCATCGAATCCACCTCGGAAGCCTTCGTGCTGTGGGACAAGAATGATCGCCTGGTGATGTGCAACACCCATTACCAGAAGGCCTATGGCCTGCCGGACAGCGTGCTGGTTGCGGGCACCGAAAAAAGCACCGTCTATGCTGCAGCCGCTCGCCCTGTCGTTGAGCGTCGCGTTGCCGATCCAGACCAGTCCGGCCTGTCGCGCACCACGGAAGTGCAGCTTGCCGATGACCGCTGGCTGCAGATCAACGAACGCCGCACCCGAGATGGCGGCCTCGTTTCGGTCGGCACCGATATTACCCTTTTAAAGCGCCATCAGGAACGGCTGCGCGATTCCGAACGCCGGCTGATGGCGACCATTGGCGATCTCTCCGCCTCGCAGCACAAGCTGGAGCGGCAGAAGACGGAACTTTCGGACGCCAACGCCAATTACCTCGCCGAAAAAGAGCGCGCCCAGGCGGCAAACCGGGCGAAATCGGAGTTCCTGGCCAATATGAGCCATGAGCTGCGCACGCCGCTCAACGCTATCCTCGGCTTTTCCGAAATCCTGCTGAACGAGATGTTCGGGCCGGTCGGCTCGCCGAAATATTCCGAATATGCCCGCGATATCCACGATAGCGGCAAACACCTCTTGAACGTCATCAACGACATTCTCGACATGTCGAAGATTGAAGCCGGCCATATGCGCATCAACCGCGAGACCATCGATCTCGCGCCGCTGATCGAGGAAACGCTGCGTCTCACCGCCATTCAGGCCGAGCAGAAGAACATCACAGTGCAGCAGAAGGTCTGCGCTGGCCTCACCATGCAGGGCGACCGCCGCGCCATGAAGCAGATCATGCTCAACCTGCTCTCCAACGCCGTGAAATTCACCGGCGAGGGCGGCCGTATCGCGCTGCGCACCCATGTGCACGAAGCAGCGATGATCCTCACCATCGCCGACACCGGCATCGGCATCCCCGCCCAGGCGCTCGACAAGATCGGCCAACCCTTCGAACAGGTGCAAAGCCAATACGCCAAAAGCCAGGGCGGCTCGGGGCTTGGTCTTGCGATTTCCCGCTCGCTCGTCAAGCTGCATGGCGGAACGATGAAAATTCGCTCGTGTGAGGGTCGCGGAACGGTGGTGACGATTATCATTCCGCATACGGCGGGGCGTTGCGGGATGGTGCATTGAGGTGGCGTTGGATGCGCTGACTGTCCTGTAATAAGTAAAGGTCGAGTGCGCGATACCCCCCTCTGCCCTGCCGGGCATCTCCCCCTCAAGGGGGGAGATCAGCTAGACGGATGCTCCCCGCCAAATTCGCAACATTTGAGATGATCGCGCCGTTGCCGCATACCGATCTCCCCCCTTGAGGGGGAGATGCCCGGCAGGGCAGAGGGGGGTGAAGCCTCACCCACCATTCTTCACCACCGCCACAAACGCTTTCCGCACCGCTTTCGCCAGCCGCTTCACCTCACCCTCCAGCGTTGAGATATCTGGGCAATCCCCCGCTCGGCACACGAGATCGATCAGACCCGCCGGCGCCTCTTTCGGATTGAACGCCCCATCGATGCACAGCCGCACGATCTGGGATATCTCGGTATAAAGCCCCATCGCCGCCATACAGTCATCGAGAGCCTGCGGCTCCATGACGGGTGCTGCGAGCGCCTGCAGCGCTTCGGCGGTGTTGCGCCCCGGTTCATGCACGGCAAGTCCTTTCACCGGCCCCACCAGCGCCAGATATTGCGCGATGAATTCGAGGTCGATCAGGCCGCCATTGATGAGCTTGAAGTCCCAATTGTTTTCCGGCGGTTTTTCCTGCTCGATGAGGCTGCGCATTTCCAGCACATCGGCCGAAACCTTGGCCACGTCGCGCTTTTGCGAAAGGATGGAGGCGATGATGCGGCGCGCGTCCTCCATCAGCGAGGCTTCGCCGCAGATGAGCCGCGCGCGCGACAGCGCCATATGTTCCCAGGTCCAGGCTTCCTCGCGCTGGTATTTCTCGAAGGCGGAAATGCGGGTCGCCACTGGCCCCTTGTTGCCGGAGGGACGAAGCCGCATGTCCACCTCGTAAAGCACGCCCTCCGCCGTCGGTGCGGAAAGCGCGGCAATCAGCCTTTGCGTGACGCGGGTGAAATAACGCACGACATCCAGCGGTTTTGCGCCGGTGGATTCATGGGCGGTGTCGTCATAATCGTAAAGCAGGATGAGATCGACATCCGAACCGGCGGTCAGTTCGAAGGAGCCGAGCTTGCCCATGCCCATGACGGCGACGCGGCCGCCGGGATAGGACCCATGCGCCGCTTCCATCTCCGAAAGAACCGCATTCAACGCCGCCTCGATGACAAGATCGGCAAGATGAGTGAAAGCACGGGCAGCGACCTCACCGCGGATTGCGCCGGTCAGCAGCCGAACCCCGATCAGGAAGCGCTGTTCGGCGGCGAAGATGCGCAGCCGGTCGAGAATATCCTCGTAGTGGCGGGCATTGGATAGAAAGTTGCCCATGCGGTGGGCGAGATAATCGCGGGTCGGCACGTCGCTCATCAGAGCCGGGTCGAGCATGCCATCGAAGACATGCGGGCGGGCGGCGATGATTTCAGCCAGACGCGGGGCCGAGGACATGATCGTCACCAGCAGCGACAGAAGCGCAGGGTTGTTACCGAGCAGCGAGAAAAGCTGGATGCCAGCCGGCAGGCCGGAGAGGAAATTATCAAAACGCAGCAGCGCCTCATCGGCCCGCTTGCTTTCGCCGAAGGCGCGCAGCAGGTCCGGCGTCAGCTCCGTCAGCCGCTCGCGCGCCTCGACCGATTGCGTCGCACGATAGCGGCCATTGTGCCAGGTGCGGATGACGCGGGAAATATCCTCCGGCCGTTGAAAGCCAAGCGTGGAAAGTGTCTTCAGCGTATCGGGATCGTCCTTCTGGCCGGTGAAGACAAGATTGCCCGCCTCGCCTGACAGTTTCACCTCCTGCTCGAACAGCGCCGAATAACGCCGCTCCACCAGCCGCAGCACCTCTTCCAGCGTCTCCGAGAAAGCCTTTGTGTCCTCGAAACCGAGCATGAAGGCGATGCGCTTCAATTCAGTTTCAGTGTCTGGCAACACATGGGTCTGCTCGTCGCGCACCATCTGGATGCGGTGCTCGACCTCGCGTAAAAACCAGTAGGCTGCCGTCAGGCTGTCGCGGGTCTCGGCGTCGATCCATTTCGCCTCCGTCAGCGCGGCAAGCGCCTCTTCCGTTGCACGCACGCGCAGCGGCGGCATGCGGCCGCCGGCAATCAGCTGCTGCGTCTGGGCGAAGAACTCGATCTCGCGGATGCCGCCGCGCCCAAGCTTGACATTATGCCCCTTCACCGCAATGGCGCCATGGCCCTTATGGGCGTGGATCTGCCGCTTGATGGAGTGAATATCGGCAATCGCCGCATAATCGAGATATTTGCGGAAGATGAAGGGCGTCAGTTCGCGCAGGAAATTCTCGCCCGCCTTGATATCGCCGGCAACCGGCCGCGCCTTGATATAGGCGGCGCGTTCCCAGTTCTGGCCCCTGCCCTCGTAATAAAGCAGCGCCGCCTCCACGGGGATGGCAAGCGGTGTCGAGCCGGGGTCCGGCCGAAGCCTCAGATCGGTGCGAAAGACGTAACCATCAGCCGTGCGCTCCTGCATGATGCGCACGAGGCGGCGCATCATGCGGCCGAAATTCTCCGTCGCATCATAGGGATCGTCCATGATGCCCGCAGACGGTTCGAAGAACACAACGGCGTCGATATCGGAGGAATAGTTGAGCTCGCGCGCGCCGAGCTTGCCCATGCCGAGCACGATCAGGCCAGAACCTTCGCTGGGTGCTGCAACATTCTTCAGTTTCAGCTTGCCGCTCTCATGGGCGGCGAGCAACAGGTGATCGATGGCGGCGGAGAGCGATGCATCCGCCATATCGCTCAGCCAGCGTGTCGTATCGCGCGCGGTGAAGATGCGCGCCAGATCGGCAAGTGCTGCGATGAAAGAGAGCCGCCGCTTGGCTACCCGCAGGCGCGACATCACCTCGTTTTCGCTCGGCGCCCCACCTTCTTCGCCCGGCTTCCAGCAATCGCGCGCATCACGGACAAGCTCGGTCAGCAGCGGCTCCAGCGGTTTCGACATCGCCAGCGACAAAAGCCCCTCATCCGCCGACGCCAAGTCGCGCAGATAGGGGGACAGCGTGAAAGCCGCGGCGATAAATTCCTTCAGCGGGCTTTCTCCGGCAAGCAGCGCGGCGACCGCAGGCTCGCTTTTGCCGATATCCTTCAGCGTCGAAAGAACGGATTTCAGTTCCGTCTGGGTATAGGGGCGGATCACGCCCGGCAGAACCTCGCTCAGCCGCCTTTCGACGGTTTCCCGTTTCGTCACTGTGTCTCTCCCTCTTCCGCCCGTCCTGCCAGAGCCTGCCGGCGCGCCTCTCTGGCGTTGTAACAAATGCCGAGTGCTTTGCGATCAAAAAACCGCTGAGGGAGATGCTTTCCCGGATCCGAGATCGGTGCAAGCGTACCAATCCATCGCATCCACCCTCCAAGGCAGGGCGAACGGCGTGCTGGCTGCCAGGGGCGAGCGTGACCCCCGCTTACAGTTTGGTCAGCGGAAACACCATCGAAACGGTCAGCCCCGGGCAGGCCGCATTCGCGGCGTCCGTGTCCGACAGCTTCAGCGATCCGCCATGCAGTTCCATCACCGCTTCCACCAGCGACAGGCCGAGCCCGGTCCCGGGTTTCGAGCGGCTTTCATCCAGCCTGACGAAGCGTTTCAGCACCTCGCCGCGTTTGTCGGCGGGAATGCCGGGGCCGTTATCGGCGACGGAGAGCACAATGGCCTCCTGCTCTCTTGCCAGACGCACGACGAGTTTTTTATCGCCCTCGCCCTCGCAGGCATATTTCATGGCGTTGTCGATGAGGTTGGAGAGCGCCTGGCCGATCAGTTCGCGGTTGCCCTTGACGACAAGGCCCTGCTCGATTTCGGTTTCCAGAGCCAGCCCCGCATCCTCGGCCACCGGCTCGTAGAGTTCGGCGCTGTCTTCGGCAATCGCCGAGACGTCCACATCGGTCATTTCGGCGGCGATCGAACCTGCCTCGACGCGGGAGATCATCAAGAGCGCATTGAAGGTGCGGATAAGCTGATCGGATTCGGCGATGATGCCTTCAAGCGCTGCGCGGCGTTTCGTCTCGTCATCGTCGTCGAGCGCTGCGGCCGCCTTGTTGCGCAGCCGCGTCAGCGGCGTCTTCAGGTCGTGTGCGATATTGTCGGAGACCTGCCGCAGACCCTCATTCAGCTTTTCGATGCGGCCGAGCATGGCGTTGAGCGAACCGGACAGGCGGTCGAATTCATCTCCGGAGCGGCCCTGCGGCAGGCGCTGCGAAAGGTCGCCGGCCATGATCTTCTTGGTCGCCGCCGACATGCGGTCGATGCGTTTCAGCGCATTGCGGCCGATGCCGAACCAGATGAGCAAGGCACCACCGCTCATGATCGCCAGCGCCACCATCAGCGCATTGCGCACCAGCGCCCGGAACTTCGTCGGCTCGCCGAGATCGCGGCCGATCAGAATGCGCAGACCGTTGTCCAGCGTGAAGACATTAGCGGTGGCCAGATGCTGCACGCTGTTGCCGCTTTCGGAATAACGCTCGTAACGGAAGGGGAAACCGGTCCAGCCTTCCTTGTCGAAAACGCCGGGCTGCACGGAGGCGACGTTGCCAGCAAGGATTTCGCCATTCGGGCCGGCAATGATGTAGAGGCTCGCACCCGGCTGGCGCGCGCGTCGCTCCATCATCCGCAGCAGCGGGTTGATGCCGCCGCGATTATAGATGCGCTGCACATCCGAGACTTCCTGCAACACGGCGTCGCGCGTCTGCTGGTTCAGCAGCCGTTCGGAGAGAGCGGTGACGTAAAAGACGAGGAAGGCGGCGCAGAGTGCGAACAGCAGAATATAGAGCGCCGAAAGGCGCACCGCCGTCGATCTGAACAATATTCTGAGGCGGGCCATTTTCGCCAATCAGCCCTCGTCCTTCATCATGTAACCGGCGCCGCGAATGGTCTTCAGGAGCGGCTTTTCGAAGTCCTTCTCGATCTTCGAGCGCAGGCGGGACACATGCACGTCGATGACATTGGTCTGCGGGTCGAAATGATAGTCCCAGACATTTTCGAGAAGCATGGTGCGGGTGACCACTTGGCCGGCATTTTTCATCAGATATTCGAGCAGGCGGAATTCGCGCGGCTGCAGCAGGATTTCCTTGCCGCCGCGGCGAACATCGTGCGACAGGCGGTCGAGTTCGAGATCGCCGACCCGGTAGATCATGTCCTGCTCGGGCTTGCCCTTGCGGCGACCCAGCACCTCGATACGGGCGAGCAGTTCGGAAAAGGCATAGGGCTTCGGCAGGTAATCGTCGCCGCCGGCGCGCAGTCCGGTGACGCGGTCATCCACCTGCCCCAGCGCGGAAAGGATCAGAACCGGCGTCTCGATGCCGCGGCGGCGCAGCTCGCTTATGACGGAAAGTCCGTCGCGGCGCGGCAACATGCGATCGATCACCATCACGTCGTAAGCGTTCTCGCAGCCCATGAACAGGCCGCTCTCACCGTCGCTGGCATGATCGGCGACGATCCCGGCTTCGCGGAACGCCTTGGTCATATAGGCCGCAGCCTCTAGGTCGTCTTCAATGACAAGAATCTTCATGTGCGGGACAATAGCGCCCTCGCCCTTTTCCGCACAACCGGAAACAGATGCGGGAGTAACTTCCTGAACTTTGTTTTCCATGAGGTTTCCTCCGAAGACTTAAGGCCTATGGCGTTATCTCGCTTCAAGATGGGCGACTACCTGTGGAGCGAGTGGTCGCCGCTTGTTTCTTCTCCCCGCCGGGGAGAAGTCCGCGGCAGCGGGATGAGGGGGCAAGGGTCAAGATAAAACGAGGGCTAGCCCCCTCATCCGACCCTTCGGGCCACCTTCTCCCCCCTCGGGGAGAAGAAACGGGCTGCAACGCCCTGCCATACTCAACCGCCCCATCTGAAGAGCGGAATACGATGCCGGCTCCCGAAAGAACCGGCATCGCCTGTCAATCTATCAACCCTGGTCGATATCCAGAGCGATGAAGCGGCTGCCATCGTCCGTCTGGATCTGGAACAGGGCCTTGGAACGACCGTCCTTCTTGGCCTGCTCGAGGATCTTCTCGACATCGGCGGCGGAGGCGACCTGCTGGTTGTTGACCGAGGTGATCCTCTCACCCGTCTTCAGACCACGGGCAGCGGCATCGCTGTCGGGATCGACATCGGTGATGGCAAGGCCATTGCCGTCATCGGAAGGCGAAACCGTCAGGCCGAGGCTGGAGAGCACCTTCTCGCTGGAGGACTGGCCGCCCTTGTCGTCGTTCTGGCCTGGTGTCGCCTTGGAGGCCTCGTCGCTGGTGAGATCGCCGAGCGTCACCGTCACGGACTGCGACTTGCCACCACGCCACAGCGAGATTTCCACCTTGCTATTGGGCGCCATGCCGCCGATGCGGCGCGACAAATCACGGGCATCCTTGACGGGATCGCCGTTGACGGCGGTGATGATGTCACCCTGCTTGATACCGGCCTTGTCGCCCGGCGAGCCGGACTGCGGCGAAACGACCAGCGCGCCCTTGGCTTCGGCAAGGCCGAGCGATTCGGCGATATCCTTGCTGACGGGCTGGATTTGCACACCGAGCCAGCCGCGTTCAACTTTGCCGTCCTTTTGCAGGTCGGCGATCACATCCTTGGCGACCGAGGACGGGATGGCGAAGGCGATACCGACATTGCCGCCGGAGGGCGAGAAGATGGCGGTGTTGATGCCGACCACTTCACCGTTGAGGTTGAAGGCGGGACCACCCGAGTTACCGCGGTTCACGGCAGCGTCGATCTGGAGATAGTCATCATAGGGGCCGGAGCCGATATCACGGCCGCGGGCCGAAATGATGCCTGACGTCACCGTCCCGCCGAGGCCGAAGGGGTTACCGACGGCGACGACCCAGTCACCAACGCGGATTTTGGTGTCATCGGCAAATTTCACATAGGTGAACTTGCGGTTCACATCGACCTTGAGCAGCGCCAGATCGGTACGCGGATCGCGGCCGACAAGCTTGGCGTCGAGTTCGGTGCCGTCATTCATGACGACCGTATAGGCGGAACCGTCATCGACGACGTGGTTGTTGGTGACGACATAACCGTCTTCGGAAATGAAGAAACCGGAGCCTTGCGCGACCGGGCGCAACGGACCTTTGCCGTCACGATGGCGGTTCGGACCACGGTCGGAGCGATCCTGGTTGGGGCCGCCGAATTCCTTGAAGAAACGCTTCAGCGGATGGTCATCCGGCAGCTGGTCGAGGCCGCGGCCGCCGAAATTGAAGGAGAAGTTGCTGGAATCGTCGGAAGCAGGCTGCACGTTCGACTGCACGCGAACGGAAACGACGGCGGGCGAGACGGCATCGACCACATTGGCGAAGCTCGGAACCTGCGGCGCGGTTACTTCGACAGGGGCAGCAAACGAGTGAAGGATCGGAGCGGCGAGGCCGGTCGAGAGCATCAGCGCCGCAAGGCCGCCAACGGTCGTGGCCTTCAGGGCCGTCTTCAGCGAGGCCGTCTTTAGCGAGGAATGGCCGTTTTGCGAATGAGACATGGTGTACCTTCTTTCTTCATTCAGACTGGAACCCGTGTGACCGGGGAAGCGGTGGATGATGAAGATATAGGAGGCAACACCTTACGGCGAAGTGTCTGATGAATGAAAAATCCGTAATGTTGAAAAAGAACCGGAAGAAAAAAGGAAACCGATTATTTTTCAATGAGATTACGAATTCGCTCTTCTTCGTCCGCACTCAGTTTTTGTGGCTGTTCCTGGGTGGCGCGGCGACGCGAAAACACGAAGACGGCGAAAATCCCGGCAAGGGTGAGGCCGATGGGCGCGCCCCACAAAAGCACGGTTCGAAGGCTGAGGCGCGGTTTCAGGAGCACGAATTCGCCGTAACGCGACACGACATAATCGACGACGGCCTTGTCGCTGTCACCCTGAACCAGCCGGTCGCGCACGAGGACGCGCAGGTCACGCGCCAGCTCGGCATTGCTGTCATCGATGGACTGGTTCTGGCAAACCATGCAGCGGAGCTGAGACGTGAGATTGCGGGCGCGTTGCTCCAGCACGGGGTCTTTCAGCACTTCGTCGGGGTTGAAGGCGAAGGCCGGCCATGACGTAACCATGAGGACGAGAAGGAGCGTGAGCCCTGCCACAACCTCCCTCATTCCGCCGCCTCCGGCATTGCAGCCCGTACAGGTTTTGCCTTGCGGGTCGGCGCGCCTACGCGCAATCGCCTGTCGGAGAGCGAGATCAAACCGCCCGCCATCATGAACAGCGTACCGCCCCAGATGCACAGGATGAAGGGTTTCCACCAGACTCGCACCACCATGCCGCCATCGGCCATGGGGTCACCCAGCGAGACGTAAAGCTGGCTGAGACCGAAGGTCAGAATGCCGGCTTCCGTCGTCGGCATGCGTCGCGCGGTATAGAGCCGCTTGGACGACCAGACATCGGCCACCTCCACCCCCGCCTTGCGCACGGTGAAATGGCCGCGATCCTCGGTGAAATTGGGGCCGACGGCGTGGCGGATACCATCGAAGGTCAGGCTGTAGCCGCCCGCTTCCGCCTTCATGCCCTGTTTCATTTCCAGAACCGTTTCGGTCTCATAGGTGGTGACGATGACGATGCCGAGCACGGTGATGCCGAGGCCCATATGCGCCAGCGCCGTGCCGAAGGCCGAACGCGGCAGGCCCTTCAGGCGGCGGAATGCAATGCCGAAGGCGAGCTTGCCGAAATTGGCGCGATACCAGAGATCGGCGAAAGCGCCGAAGATCAGCCAGAAACCGGCGGCGATGCCGAGGGCGGCCAGCACCGGACCGCCATTTTCGATATACCACAGCGTCAGCCCGGCAAGAGCGGCAAGCGCCGCGGCCACATAAAGCCGCTGGAAGGCTCCGAGAAGATCGCCGCGCTTCCAGGCCAGCATCGGGCCAAAGGGTGTGACGATCAGGATCGGGATCATCAGGAGGCCGAAGGTGAGGTTGAAGAAGGGTGCGCCGACAGAGATTTTTTCGCCCGTCAGCGTTTCCAGAATGAGGGGATAGAGCGTGCCGATCAGTACGGTCGCGGTGGAGACAGTCAGGATCAGGTTGTTGAGAACGAGCGATCCCTCACGCGAGATCGGCGCAAACAGGCCGCCTGCCTTGAGCGAGGGTGCACGCCACGCAAACAGCGCGAAGGCGCCACCGATAAAGATCGTCAGAATGCCGAGAATGAAGATACCGCGGCTCGGATCGGTGGCGAAAGCATGTACCGAGGTCAAAACGCCGGAGCGCACGAGGAAGGTGCCAAGCAGCGACAGCGAAAAGGTCATGATCGCCAGAAGCACGGTCCAGATCTTCAGCGCCTCGCGCTTTTCCATGACCAGCGCCGAATGCAGAAGTGCCGTTCCGGCAAGCCAGGGCATGAAGGAGGCGTTTTCCACCGGATCCCAGAACCACCAGCCGCCCCAGCCGAGTTCATAATAGGCCCAGTAGGAGCCCATGGAGATGCCGGCGGTCAGGAAGGTCCATGCGGCGAGCGTCCACGGCCGTACCCAGCGCGCCCAGGCGGCGTCGATGCGTCCTTCCAGAAGTGCCGCAACGGCAAAGGAGAAACAGACGGAAAAGCCGACATAACCGAGATAAAGCAGCGGCGGATGGATGGCGAGGCCGAAATCCTGAAGAATGGGATTGAGGTCCTGCCCCTCCGCCGGCACCGGCTCCAGCCGCAGGAACGGGTTGGAGGTGAGCAGGATGAACAGCAGGAAAGCGACGGAAATCCATGCCTGTACGGCAAGCACATTGGCTTTGAGCGTTTCCGGCAGGTTGCTGCCGAAGGCGGCGACGAGCGCGCTGAAAAACACCAGAATGAGCAGCCACAGCAGCATCGAGCCTTCGTGGTTGCCCCACACGCCGGTCAGCTTGTAGAGCATCGGCATCAGCGAATGGGAGTTTTCCCAGACGTTGCGCACGGAAAAATCCGAGACGGCATAGGCTCTCGTCAGTGCCGCAAAAGACAGGCCGACCAGAAGGAACATCAGAACAGAGCCGATGGACGCGATATCCATCAGCGCCCGGTCGTTGCGGCGCGCGCCGATGACCGGCAGCGTCGAGACGATCAGCCCCACACCGAGCGCCAGAACCAGAACATAATGGCCGATCTCGTTGATCATCTGGTCGCTCCGGTCTTGTCGGAAGAAGGGGCGCTGGCCGCGGGCGTTGCGGCGGCGGGTGCCGCTCCCTCGGCGCCCTGCTGCCACAGGCCCTTGTCCTTCAGCCGGTCGGCCACTTCCTTCGGCATGTAGTTCTCGTCATGCTTGGCAAGGACGCTATCGGCCACGAAACCATGGGTGGCGGCATCGAACATGCCTTCGGTCACAACGCCCTGCCCTTCGCGGAAAAGATCGGGCAGGATGCCGGTATAGCTGACCGGCACGGTTGCCTCGCCATCGGTCACCGTGAAGCTGACCGTCCGGCCCTCGCCGCGCTTGATCGAGCCTTCCGCCACCAGCCCGCCGAGGCGGATGCGGGTGCCGGGGTTGACCGGCGTCTTCTCCAGATCGGCCGGCATGTAGAAATAGGCAATGGACTGGCCGAAGGCGAACATGACCAGCAGCACGGCTGCAACAATGAAGCTCATCCCGCCGCCGATGATCGCCAGACGTTTCTGTTTGCGGGTCATTGCGTCACTCCCTGCGGCGCGGCATCCTGCTGCCCGTTCATGCGGATCGGTCCGGCGGAAACGCCCAGTTCCTTCGCCAGCGCCAGAAGCTGCCTGCCCTCTTTGCCCTCCGGCGGGAAAGCCTGCAGGCCGGCCCGCAAGGCTTCACCGGCCTTGGCCTCGTTTTTCAGCACGGAATAGGCGCGCATGAGGCGCATCCACCCTTCGAAATCATCAGGGTTATCCTTTAGCTTGGCATCGAGGCTCGCCACCATGCCCTCGATCATCGCCTGCCGGTCGGCTGGTGCCATCTCTTTGGCAGCAGCAACATCGGCGGCAGTTGGCCCTGTTCCGGCTTTTCCGCCAGTGCGGGCGATATGTTCCTGCACCAATGGCAGCCACGGAGCACCGGCGGGGGCGGCGGCGGCAAGGGCCGCAAAGGCCGACTGCGCCTCCTCAGACTTGCCCGATTGTTCGAGCGCCAACGCCAGATAAAAACGGGTGCGCGGATTACCGGGGCTCAGCCGGTCTGCCTCGGCAAAAGCGTCGCGCGCGGCGTCGGTAACGACACCGTCATTGCTGGCCACCAGCGTTTCGCCAAGGCCTGTCAGCCGTTCAGCACTCGGCCCCTGGATGCGCAGCGCGTTGCGGTAGGCAAGCTCGGCATCGCCAAGGCGCTGCATCTTGAAATAGATCGGCGCCAGAATATCCCAGCCAGCGCCATCCTCAGGGTTCTGCGCCAGATGCCGTTCCGCGCGGGCCACCAGCATGTTCATATCGTTGCCGGGATTTTCAAGACGCGCCTCGAGCGGCATGTCCGGCGTATCCGGACTGCCGTTCCAGATGTAAAGACAGAGGCCGAGCGCCGGCAGAAGAAGGGTGATGAAGCTTGTGGCGAGATGGTGTCGACGCGACCGGCTTTCTTTCGCCGGCGTTTCCTCGGCTTCGGCGGCGGCGAGAAGCCGGCGGCCGATTTCGGCGCGGGCATAATCCGCTTCGGTGTCGCCGATGAGGCCGGCGGCGCGTTCGCGGTCCAGTTCGGCCAGCTGGTCGCGATAAACGGCGACTTCACCGTCGCGGCGCGTCTGCGGCGCCTCGGTTTTCCGCATCAGCGGGTACATCAGGACGATGGCGACAGCCGCCGTCAATATCGCAACGACAATCCAGAACATAAGGCTCAATTACTCGAATGCGCGGCGCATGGAAACACGAAGCGCGGGGATGACGCGAATTTGAGACATCACGCCGCACCGCAGACCCTCTCCCGGCTGCACCGCCATGCCTCTTCCTGTCATCGCAAAAGGCCCGTGACCTTGATTTACGTCAAAGTATTTTACGCAAAGTCATTACGTGAGAGGCGACCAGCTTCCGTCGGCATTACGGCATGCTGCGCCGCGCACTTTGGTTTCACGTCCGTCGACCGTCAGGGTGTGCGAATATTGCCGGCAATTCTGGTTGCCGACCTGATAGGGCGCATTGGCGACCACCTGTCCCTTGGCGTCATCGCCGGCCCAGGAAACCGGCGTGCCGACGGGCGCCGCTTCCAGCGCCTTATATTCGGCTTCCAGCGCCTTGGTCTGGTCACCCCTGTCGAGCTCAACGCCGCTTCGCCCGATGATGCCGCCTTGCAGGTTGGCCAGGAACGGCGTCGAGGGCTGCGACGAGCGGCCGAACAGGCCGCCGCCCGCCGGGCGGGTGCCCGTGGTGGTGCAGGCGCTTAGCATCGATACGCACAGGATCGAGACAAGCGCCGGGCGTGACACCAGCGAGCGCATCGTCACGGAGCGACAGCCATCATACACGTCAACCAAACCCTGTCCTCTTTCCTACCGCATTGCACCTAATATATCGCCATTGAATTTCTTGCCTTTTTTCTTGCCTCACGCAAGCTCTTTCGAAAGGCCCGGCAAAATCAGATCGGCTTTCAGCCCACCGATGCCGCTGCGCGACAACGAAAAGCGGCCATGGTACTCTGACACCACCTCGGAAACGATCGACAATCCAAGGCCCGTGCCCGGCCGGCTCTCGTCCAGCCGCCGCCCGCGCTTCATCGCTTCGCTTATCTGTTCCGGCTCAAGCCCCGGTCCGTCATCCTCCACCGTCAGTTCCACCCAGGCGCGACGGGCGATTTCCGCATCGGGGGACGGGTGCGTGCCAGCGGCGAGCGTGATGACCACACGCGTCTGGGCAAACCGCGCGGCATTTTCGAGGAGATTGCCGACGACCTCTTCCAGATCCTGCTGTTCCATACCGAGCACGGCGCCGGCCTCGTCAATGTTCAGAATAAACTGCTTGTCCGGGTTCAGACGGCGCATCACCCGCACCAGCCGTTCCAGCGCCGGCTCCGCTTCGACGCGGGCAAGGATCGAGCCGCGCTGGGCCGCGATGCGGGCGCGGGAAAGGTAGGATTGCACCTGCGCCTGCATGGCATCCGCCTGCGCCCGCACCAGATCGCCATGTTGCGGTTCCAGCGTGCGGGCCTCGTTCAGAAGAACGGCGATCGGCGTCTTCAGGGAATGCGCCAGATTGCCGACCTGCATGCGGGCGCGCTCCACGAGGCGGCGATTGCTGTCGATCAGCGCATTGACCTCATTGGCCAGCGGCTGGATTTCACGCGGGAATTCGCCTTCGAGGCTTTCCGCCTCCCCGCCCCTGATCTTGCCGAGCGCCACGCGGGCCTGATCGAGCGGCCGCAGACTGTAGAGAATGGCAAGGCCGTTGACGACGAGACTGCCGACACCGAAGACCGCCAGCGCCAAGTAGAGGCTGTTGGAGAAATCGCGCACATCGTCTTCCACGACGTTCAGATTGCCGGAGACACGGAAGCGCGCCGCGCGCCCTTCGCCATCCAGCACGACTTCGGTTTCCGCCACGCGCACCTGATTACCCGCCTCGTCGGTCACGGCATAAAAGCGCTCATAGCGGTTGTCGAAGGGCGCATCGAGAATGCTCGGCACCGGCAAAGTGGAGACGCCGAGCGACGATGACACCAGTGGCGCGGTCTGAAAATTGCCGAGCGGCTCGACAACCCAGTACCAGCCGGTATCAGGTTGCGAAAAGCGCAGATCGCCGAGCTGCGGGCTGCCGGCCAGCGTGTTCTCGTTGGAAATCGTCACGGAATTGATGACGTTATAAAGCTGCGCCCGCAGAAGATCGGTGAAGCTGCGCTCCACTCCCTGCCGGTAAAGCGTCGAGATCACGACGGCGATCACCACCAGCGCCAGCACCGACCAGAGCGAGGCGAGCAGCAGAACGCGGGCGGTGAGGGAATTACTTCGCATCTGCCGGCGCTTGCATCCGGTAACCGAGACCACGGATCGTCTCGATCAGATCAACCCCGATCTTCTTGCGCAAACGTCCGACAAACACCTCTATCGTATTGGAATCGCGGTCGAAATCCTGATCGTACATGTGCTCTACCAGCTCCGTGCGCGAGACGACCTCGCCCATGTGGTGCATGAGATAGGACAGGAGCCGGAACTCGTGCGAGGTGAGCTTCAGCGTCGTGCCGTTGACGGTCGCCTTGGAGGATTTGGTGTCGAGCCGGACAGGGCCGCAGACCAGTTCGGAAGAGGCGTGGCCGGCGGCGCGGCGGATGAGCGCGCGCACGCGGGCAAGCACTTCTTCGACATGGAAAGGCTTGGTGACGTAATCGTCGGCGCCGGCATCGATGCCGGCGACCTTGTCGCTCCAGCGGTCGCGGGCGGTGAGGATGAGCACCGGCATGGCCTTGCCGGCCGCACGCCATTTTTCAACGACGGTGATGCCGTCGAGCTGCGGCAGACCGATATCGAGAACGATGGCGTCATAGGGCTCGGTATCGCCGAGGTAGTGGCCTTCCTCGCCGTCGAATGCCTGATCGACAACATAACCGGCTTCTTTCAGCGCATCGGTCAGCTGACGATTGAGATTGGCATCGTCCTCAACAACGAGAATACGCATTGTCCGCCCTTTCCTTCCGTCCCGGCCCACGCGGGTGGCCGGTCATGCTACATGTGTCGGGTTGTTTTCCGATATTTCAGCGATGCGGGCAAGCTACATCGGCACGCGCATCGTTACCTTGCGCGGGCGTTCGCCATTGCCCTGGACGAGAACAGTGACGACACAGGACTGACCGTCACCGGAAGGATAGACCGAAAGCAGCTGACCACCGGTTTCGCGCACCACGCGGGCGACGGCTGCGCCGCAATCGCTCGCCGCCAGAATGTAATGGCCCTGCAGATCAGCCTCGGGCGCCATGAAACCGGAAAGCCCGGCTGCAAGCGTCGCGATGATGAGAGGTGATGCCATTCTACAAACTTCCAAAAACCGGGTGCGTCTCGAACCTTATTGTGAGCGAATATGTAGCGCAAAGCGTCTGAATGGCAAATGAATGCCGCCCCCGCCGCATGGGCGCATGGCGGGAACGGCGGCGTCGTGGGCGCTGTCAGCGAATGGCGCTGGTCGCCGAAAGACGGCCGTAAAGTGCGACCAGACCGCCGATTCCGCCCGCAACCGTCACCAGCCCGTCCGCAAGTTCGCCTTGCAGACCGGCGGGCAGATCGAGGCCGGCAATGCTGAAAAGCGGTGCGAAAACCGCGACCAGGGCGCCCCAGATCGTGCGCGATTGATACCATGCTTTGGTGCTGTCCATCGTCTCATCCTTTGTGTTGTTTTTCAGGCATATGTCAGATCGGGAGGGTGGCCTGCGCCACCAAGCCCGAGGGCACCGCGCGACCGAGCATTCGGACACGCACGGAAATGTGATCCCGCAATGCCGGGAAATCTGTGAGTTCGTCTGCGGCGGCGTAAAACCAGAAGGGTTGCGAAACCTCCGCCACCCTCCGCACGGTCTCGCCGTCCAGCACCTCGATGCGATAGAGCTCGAAGGGTTCGTCCAGCGGGATGTCGCTCGCATCCCAGCCGTCGGCCTCCACCCGGCCCCGGCGTTTCCACCCGATGAAAACGCCGTCCCTGCGCCGTTCGGCGGCAAGATGCACCGGCGCGAGCGGTGTCAGCGCCCGCAAGCCGCCCTCGAAGGCAGAAGGACTGCTTGGCGCGCCCGCCATTCCGGCAGCTTCCGCAATCCAGTTCAGGCGTCGTCCGCGCTCGCTCGCGGCAAGACCGAGCGGCCGCACCGCCGCATCCAGAACCACCACCGGCGCACCTTTCGGCGCGCCTGCGGCGAGCGCATCTTCCGTGCCGGCCAGCCCCCGCAGAAGAGCGGAGAGCCGCCAGCGTGCGGGTGCTATTTCCTCGGCCTTTGCAAAGGCGACGATTTCCCACACGCCGTTCGCCGCCTTGATGGCGAGACGGTTGTCGCCATTCAGCACCGAAAGCTCCCCGGCCGACGATACCTCGCCGAAGGGCAGATCGACGAAGACGGTGTTTTTCCGGTCGAAGCGGCCGGAAGGGCCCGATGTCAACGGCATCGCCAGCGCACCGATCATCGCCGGCCGGTCCAGCAGCACGCGCTGCCCGTAACCTTCCCTGCCCGGCGACGCGGAAATGATGATTGGGCGCCAGGGCTTGGCAAGCGCCGCAATCCGCGCCGAATCCTCCGGCGCAGTGCCGTCATGGTAGGGCAGATCGAGAAACAGCACCTCCGGGGCGAAACCTTCCGCTCCGCTTACGCCGCTGCTGCGCCGTTCCTCCGCGCCGCCGGCAAAGACCGGAAAGACAGCGGAAAAAGCCCGCGCCTCCACCTGCCGCACCGCGCCGTCCTCGATCCGGCTGACCAGAAACCGCCCTGCCGGCGCCTGTGGAAAAGCCCCTTCCGGCAGACGAATACAATCACCCGGTTCAAGCGCGATATCGCCAGGCGGCAGAGCAAAGCGCAGGCTGCGCCGAGCCTGCCGGTTGTCGCGCAACAACGCCTCGACAGCGGCTTCCGCCGTTTCCGCAGGCAGGGCAGCGTTGAGATCGAGCCGCATCACCCGGCTGCCGGCATTGTCGATGCGGCGGGACCTTACACTTGCCTGCTCGTAATCCAGCGCCGGGTTGAAAGACGTCAGCACGGCTTCAGCCGC
The DNA here is from genome assembly GCF_053522485.1 of Agrobacterium sp. 22-209-1. Classification (NCBI taxonomy): domain Bacteria; kingdom Pseudomonadati; phylum Pseudomonadota; class Alphaproteobacteria; order Hyphomicrobiales; family Rhizobiaceae; genus Agrobacterium; species Agrobacterium sp. 22-209-1. The sequence continues at coordinate 460,171 of NZ_JBNWCH010000002.1, read as the reverse complement.
GAAATCGCTGTCATGGCCGCGACTTTCCGACCAGAGCGGCTCGTCCTCCAGATCGGCCAGCACGGCGATGTCCCGCACCGGCAAGACCGCCGTATTGCGGGAGCGGAAGCGCAGGGTTCCGCCATCTTCCGTCACATCCACCTGAAACGCCGCCATCAGCGGCTCAAGGAGGTTGCGGGCCGAGGTCACGTCGCCCTGCACATAACCTCCCAGATCGCCGCTGACGGCCGAAACGTCGAAGTCGGAAAAGCCGTGATCGGCGAGGATGGCGGCGATGGCATCGGAAAGCGTTGCCGTGCCCAGCCTTCCGTTCAGCCAGTGGCCGGTGCGCCAGTTGCCGCCATCGCTCCAGGCCGCACCATTCTGTGGAAAGGCGGGAAAGGGCCGTGCATCCCAGGTCCACAGATAGACCCTGCCTACATCGACCATCGCCGCATCGCCCTTTCCCCAATGGTCGAGATGCGCCTCCAGAAACCGTCGCTGCTGGCTGTCGGCGCGGTTGCGGCGGGAAAAATAGGGAAAGGCGTTTTCCGCCGATTTCGGATCGGGAAAGACATTGGGGCGCGTCGCGCTCTTGTCCACCGCCGGGCAGCCGAGTTCAGTGAACCAGATGGGCTTCGAGCGCGGCGCCCATGCCGTCGGCGTGGTTTTCTCCACACCCCGCACCCGGTCGTAGTGGAGGTTTCCCCACCAGTTGCGCAGGTCCTTGTAACGGAACACCCACGGCTTGCCCTTCAGCCCGTCGGTAATCGTCGTGCGCCGCCGCGCAGCGCGGTCCGCATCGCCGGCATAATACCAGTCGAACCCCTCTCCCGCCGTAATAGTGCGGCGGAAGGCACTCACATCGTCCGGGCCGGTCATGCCGTCCGGATTGCCGTTTGCGGAATCCCCGTCGCGCCAGTCGGAAAGCGGCATGTAATTGTCGATGCCGATGGCGTCGATATTCGGGCTCGCCCAGAGCGGATCGAGATGGAAGAATAGGTCGCCCGAGCCGTCTGCCGGCTGGTGGCCGAAATATTCGCTCCAGTCCGCCGCATAGGTCAGCTTCACCGCCGGCCCCAATATCGCCCGCACATCGCCCGCCAGCCGTACCAATTCCGCCACGAAGGGAAAGGCGTCGTTCTCGTCTCTCAGCGCCGTCAGCCCACGCAGCTCGGAGCCGATCAGGAAGGCATCCACCCCACCCGCCCGGGCCGCCAGCGCCGCATAGTGCAGCACCATGCGACGGTAGCCTTCATCGCGGTTGCAGAAGGCGGAAACCTGCGCCCTTGCACCCGCGCTTCGATCCGCAGAGCCGGCTCTGCCGGGTGCGGGAAAGCAGGAGATGCGCCCGCGCCAGGCATAGGCGTCCTGCTCGCTTTTGCCATAGGGGTCCGGCAGCCCATTGCCGATGGGAACATCCATCATCACGAAGGGGTAAAGGCACACCCGAAGGCCGCGCGCCCTGAGATCGGCTATCGCCTGCAACACGCTTTCGTCGTTCGGCGTGCCGCCATAGGCCGGGCCGCCGCCATGATGGCTGACAGGATGCGCCTCATCGCGCGACAGGCCGGCGACCGACCATGGCGTGGTTTCCCCATCCCGACCGACCACTTCCACGCCCGGCAGAATGCGGCATTCCCCCGCCCGCATATCCGTGCCGAACCAGCTCACCACCAGCGCCACGCTCTCAAGATTGGGGCAGAGCGCCTGCAATTCGTCGATTGCCGCCTGCCAGTCGGTCGAAGCGGTCAGGCCGTTGCGGTTCATGATGCGGCTTTGGCCGATGCCCGTGCGTTCGCAAACCTGCGCGGTGGCGTATCCATGCTCGGTGGCGCCAGGAATGACGGTGATGGCGCGGATGGCTTTTTCCAGCCGCCCGACAGGCCGCACCACTTCGAACTGCATCAGCGGAATGCGGTTGCCGAAGCCGTCGAGCGGCAGGCGTTCGAAGACCACATAGGCCAGTCCGCGAAAGGCCGGCGCATTGCCCGCCCCCTGCTTCGCCTCGATCAACGGATCGGGCATTTGTGTCTCGCTGCCGGGATAAAAACGCATCTCGATGGCGCTCAGGTCCAACTCCCGCCCATCGGCCCAGACACGCCGCACCATGGCCGCCTCACCTTCGCAAAGGCCGATGGCGACGTTGGCAAAATAACTGAAGGTTTCGACCTTCGGGCCACGGTTGCCCTTGCCGCCACGGCGCTCCACCTCGACGCTTTCTTCAAAACGCGTCGCCCAGATCAACGTGCCGCCGATCCTTGCTGCGCCATAAAGCCGGTTGATCGCCGCGCCCTCATCCGCCCCCGGAATGCGCGCGGTCGAGAGCCGCGCGCCCGTTACCGTCCGCCCGTTGGAAAGCAGCGTGCGGTCGATGGCATTGCCCGCCAGCGCCCCGGCCGCCCGACCGATTACTGCGCCCAAAGGACCGAAAATGCCGCCGAGTGCCGCGCCCGCCGCCTGAAAAACGATTGTCGCCATGCTTGCCTCGAAAAATCAGGGATCGGGAAAACGGGAAACGCCGGCGATGCGCCGCCGCCAGCCCGGCACCAGCGCCGAACGCACGACCGCCGCCTGTTCATAGGCATGGATGAAATGCTGCGGCCCGGCCAGAATGCCGAGATGTTTGGCCGCCGCATCGGCCCGCCAGCGAAACAGGAGCAGGTCTCCCGGCCTTGCCTCTTCCATGCCCGACACCGCCGGAAAATGGCGTCTTGCCGCCGCCATCAGCCGGTCCTCGCCGCCGCGTTCGGCCCAATCGGGCGCATAGGGCGGCGGCAATTCCGGTTCGAGGCCGTAAAGGTCTCGCCAGACGCCGCGAATGAGGCCGAGGCAATCGCAACCGACACCCTTCAACGAAGCCTGATGCCGATAGGGAGTGCCGATCCAGCCTTCGGCAAGCGCCAGCACTCTTTCGCCGGTATCGCTCATGAAAACAGCGCCCCGCCGTCATGGCTCTCGCCGCCTGCGGCATAGGAATAGGCGAAATCCGACCCCGGAAGATGCGGAAAACCACGAAAATTCAGATGGTTGGCGAATTTTGCCCGGCAGGCGGAAAAACTCTTGTCGCAGCCGGCGGTGACGGAAAACGTGTCTCCCGGCGAAGGCGTCTGTTCCGGCGGCAGCCAGAAGGACAGAAGCACCCCGCCGTCACGTCGCTCCTGCCCGTCGAGATCAAACCCCTTGCCGGCGAGCGGGCCGGTCAGAAAATGCAGCTTTCCCCGGCTGAAGAAATCATCGGCAAAGGCATCTAGCCCGGAGACGATCAGGCCACCCGAGGCGTCCACCGCCGCCACGCGGCCGTGCCCGGTAAAGCGCGCCAGATCGACGCCGCAACGCCCGTCGCCAAGGGCGGCGTCGCAGCGCCGCCCATAAACCCTGCCCTGCGGTTGGCTGAGGCGGTGGGCGAGGCTGCGCAGCTCGGCGCGAAACGCCCCGCCGGCCCGCGTCACCTCGCCAATCTCGCGCCTGCTCAGCAGTACATGCTGCTCGGGCGCCTGCCAGTTGACGAGGAAAAGCTCCACCCTCGCGCCATCGAAACGTCCGGCGGCCAGATCGCCCTCGACAATCGCCTCGCTCGAAAAACCACCCGCCACCTCCCCGACGCCTGCGCCGAGCCCCGTTTCGCCCTCGCTATCGCTGGCAGAAAAGCCACTGGCGGCAAGGTAGGAGGTGCCGGCAAACGAAATCGCCTCGTCATGATCGGTAAAACCAATCACCGCACCATCTTTCAGTGTCACCTTCCAGCAATGGCATGTCGTCGTCGCATCGGCCTTGAGATGCTCCGCAAGCGCGGCGGGAATGGTTTTCATGGCAGGATTTCCATCAGTGGAATGGAGGGAATGCGGCCCGCCTCGAAAGCGGTCAGATTCACGTCGATACGGTCGATCCCGAAGCGGACCGGCACGTCGAATTCGAAACCGGCGCGGATCGCGGCGCCGGCGTGCGGAACCCGCCCCGCCCGGAACACGATCATGCCGGTTACATGATCGACCGCCACATCAGCCGCTTCAACCTTCACCCCCTCGACCGAAACCATGACAGAGCCTTCGACCGGCTTCTCGATCCGCCGGGAGAACGCGCCGCCCGCATCGGCATAGATCTTCCGCAAGTGAAAACCTGCTGTCGTCCCGTCACCGGTGCCGATCTTCTGATCGGTCGCGGCGGGCGTCTTCCCCGGCGGGCAGGATTTGAAATCCACAGGGTCGCGAAAACGAAAGCCATATAGTTCGCCGCGCCGCGCCTCGAAAAAGGCAAGCACCTCATAAAGATCGGCGATGGAGCGGATACCGGACCCGGCGTCATAGCTGCGTCTGGCGTTCCTCCAGCGCTGGTTGCGGCTTTCGCGGCCATTGGAGAGGTTAACGATATCGGTTCGGCGCACCGGCCCGCCGCTGACGCCGAGCGCAAGCCGCAGCGGAAACCGCACTTCATGAAATGCCGCCATGTCGTTGTTCCTGGATTCTTTTCTGTGGTCTGGGAAAAGAGCGCGTCACAATCCGCGCTGGCCGCGCCCGACGCTGCGCGCCAGCATGGCGGCGATCTGGCCTTCGCTTTTCCGAAAGCTCGCAGCATCCGTCGCCGTCACGTTAAAAACGATCTGCGCCCCGCCGCCGCCCGACGGCGCGGCAACGCCGAGAGCGCCATCCGAACCGCGCTTCAGCGGCAGGATCGCTTCCGCCCCCGCCTCGCCCATCAGGCCAAGCCCGCCGCCCATCGGAAAAAAGGCGGGGCTGGAAACGACGCCGCCATCGGCAAAGGGCGTGATGCCGCGTCCCGGCACACCGCCATCGGCAAAGGCGAACAGCGAACCGCCGCCGTTCAACAGCCCGCTGACGGCATTGCCAATCATGCCCTCAAGCGGTTTCAGACCGGCAGAGAGCGCAATGCCGGACAACCGCTGCCCCAACCCGCGCAAGACGTCGTCCAGCCCTTTGCCGCCCGCCGTCGCCGCCTGCAGGGCCGAGGACAAGGCCGCCCCGAACCGCTCGGACCGGCGTTCGAGATCGCCCATCGCCTCGGACAGCGCCTCCGCCTCTTGCCGGTTTTCCGCCATCGATCCTTCGCCCGCCATCGCGCTTGCCTTTCTGATTCAAATCGGAACCATAAATTTTTGAAATGCTTGATCGTTTTAGGGAATTAACTCACCGATCCGGAAACCGCCGCATCATCGCTTCCATCGCCGCACGGTCGGGGCCGCGGGGAACGGCGTTGCCGCCCGTCATCGCGAAGAATTCGCGCGGGGTCAGCCGCCAGAAGGTTTCTGAGGAGAGCCGCAGCAGGCAGAAGCCGGCATGGACAACCGCCTCCCAGGGGAACGGGCGCGGCGTCGCTTCGCCTGCTGCGGCGCTCAAGGGTCCGGTGGCGTCTCACCTTTCAGGCCGCCGAAGGTCGCGGTCAGAAGATCGGCGACAATGGCGGCATGGCCGGCAATGCCGCCTTCCACCGTGGCGGCGGCCACATCGTCGTCGGAAAAGACATTGCCCGCACCTCGCAGGCCCGCGCCTATCACTCTAATCATGTCGGCCGCCTTCATGCGGCCGCTCGCGAAACGTTCGGCGAGCGCGGTGAGGTCCTCGGCTGCAAAGGCGGTTTCGAGTTCGGCGAGAGCCCCGAGCGTCAGGCAGAGAATGCGCCTTTCGCCGTCGATCAGCGCTTCGATCTCGCCGCGATGGCGGTTCGCCCGCCCGTAACGCAAACGCTCAGCCATCACAACGCTCCGAAATTGAGAAGACCGGCCGATTCCAGCGCGATCTCGAATTGCACCTCGCCATCGTGGCGGCCGGAATATTCGAGCGCCACGATCTGAAACGGGCCGGCAATGGTGCCGAAATCGGGAATGACGATCTGCCAGCCCGGAATGGTGCCGGCGAAAAATGCGCCGCGCACCAGTGCATCGCTAGCCGCATCCTTGAAGATGCCCGACGCCGTCAGAGCGGCTCTCTGCACGCCAGCACCCGCCAGCAACTCGCGCCAGCGACCGGCGCTTTCCCCATCGGTAATGTCCACCGCCTGGGCGTTGAAGGCCAGCCGCTTGGTTCTGAGCCCGGCAACAGTGACATATGTTCCGGTATTGTTGAATTTCAGCAGAAAATCCTTGCCCTTCTGCGCCACCATCATGTTTCCTTCCGTTTCGATTGCGGTTGCAGGGTGTTGCGGGCCTGCGACCAAAAAATGTTTCTTCCTCTCGCATTCAGCGATCTTGCCATGTCCGACGCTGCCACCCTGACGTCCCGCGCGCGCCTTATCGGCGTGCTTGCGCTCGGGCAGATCGTGAGTTGGGGCACCGGTTTCGATATGCTGGCCGTTCTTGCGCCGCGCATTGGCGGCGAACTGGCGATCGGCAATGAGGTCGTTTTTGCCGGCCTCACCATCATGATGCTGATCAGCGCGCTTTGCGGCCCGCTGCTGGGAAGAATGCTCGTCCGCCGCGGCGCGGCCCCCGTGCTGACGGCCGGTTCCGTGCTGTTCGCCGTCGGTTTTGCCGTGCTTGCCGTTTCGAGCGATATCGCAAGCTATCTTTTCGGCTGGGCCGTCATGGGTCTGGCCGCGACCTGCGGGTTGACGACGGCTGCCCATACGGCGGTGGTGGAGCGCGTGGGCGCGGAAAGCGGCCGGTTGCTGACGCTTCTGATGCTGTTCACCGGGCTTTCGGGGGCGGTTTTTCTGCCCCTCACCGCGTTTGTTGAACAGCATCTCGCTTGGCGCGGCACACTTCTGCTTTATGCCTGCCTGCAGATATTCGTGCTTCTGCCCCTCTATCTCTTTGTCCTTCCCGCCCGTCCGCCCCACAAGGAATCGCATCGGCAGACATCCGACGCTCCTTCGTCTTCGCCGGTCGATACACGCCGGGCTTTTCTGCTTCTGGCGGCCATGACGACAATCAGCGCCTTTACGACCTTCGGCCTGTCGCCGCTCTTGCCGCTGCTGCTGGTTCAGGCGGGCGCAACGCAATCGCTTGCGGTGCAGCTGGCATCGGCGCGCAGCCTGCTGGCAATTACCGCGCGCGGGCTGGATTTCCTGCTGGGAAAACGCGGCGGTCCCTTTCTTACCGCCATGATCGGCCTCTGTCTTCTGCTCCTGTCGCTGCTGCTGTTGCTGGCCTTTGCCCCGGCCATACCGGCCTTCATCGGCTTCATCGTGTTTTTCGGTTTCGGCGCCGGCGTGCTCACCGTCAGCCGGGCCGTTTTGCCGCTGGCGGTGTTTTCCCCGGGGGAATACGGTCTTCAGGCGGCGCGCATCTCGCTGCCGCAGAACCTCGCCATCGCCGTTGCACCCGTTATTTTCACGCTGGCGCTGGAGCGCGGCGGGGTGGCGGCCATGCTTGGCATCGCCGCCGTGCTGATCGCCATTTCGTTCGTGCTGCTTGTCCTTCTGTGGAAAACCGTACGCAGGCAAAGCGCCTGAAAGGGCGCTACTCCGTCACCGCCCTGAAACGCATCTCCGCGATGAAGTTCCGGGACTTCGCCTCGCGCCTCGAGCGGCTGGAAAGAAGCCGCAGGTTGACGAGAGAGACGCCGGCAATCGGCAGCGCGGCATCATCGAGCAGGATCGTCACCCGGTCGACGATTTCGCCTGCACCCCTGCGGCCATTGGCGTCGCTCCATATATGCAGCGACAGGAAATGCTCCTCGGCCCTTTCCGTCGCCGTCGAATAGTCACGGCTTTCGAGATCATCGATAACGATGCACGGCAGAACCGCGCGCGGCAGAAGCCGGTCGACGACACCGCCGGGGATGAGCGCCGTCAGCGCCGCATCGCCCGTCAGTCGCGCGAAAATCGCCTGAAGAAGCAGGTTTGCGGCGCTCATCGGCTTTCCTCCTCACAGCGGCAGACGATGAAGCGGCGTGTTTCATCCGGGTCAATGACCGCCCGGATCGCCAGAATGCGGCGGCCCTTGCGAAAGCGCATGCCGGGGTCGATGTCGCCACGGTAAGCCAGCCAGACGCGGTGGGTGATCGTCACGCCCTCGGCCGAGGCCCTTTCATGACATGCCTCGGAAAGGGGTTCGATCGCAGCCCAGAGCGACCGCAGGAAATTCCAGCTTTCGGCAGCACCGCCCTGCCCGTCCGGCGTTTCGGTCCGCACCTCCAGTTCCAGCCGCGCGGTCAGCCTGCCGGGATCGAGAAAAACAAGGTTCATGTCTCAAAGCCCCAGACGGCAGAAGGGCGCCACCAGCCGCTCGTAGCCGGCGGGAACAGCGGCGGGCTGGTTTTCCGGGGCGACCGCGCCGCGAAGTGCGAACATCTGCGCCACATGTATCAGCATGGCGCGTTTCAACGTGTCGGGCACATCCGTTCCCGCCTCGCCGTAACCGGCGATGAAATCGATCTCGATGCCGTTCATCGCCCGTCCAGGGGCTGGTGGATCGCGCAGCCACAGCCTTGCGGGACGCGCCGCGCCATCGAGCAATTTTTCCCCGGCGGTAATGTCCGCCGAGCGCCCCTCGCCGTCAAAAACCAGTATGGTTTCGATGGCTTGCACCGGTGTCCTGCCAATCAGAATCACACCGTTCTCAGGCCACCGGTCGAGATAAAGCCGCCAGGTCTGGCGGATCAGGCAAAGTCCGGTCGTGCGTTCCAGATGCTCGCGGGCGGTGCGGATGAGCGCGGCAAGAAGCGCGTCCTCATCGCCGCTGTCGAGACGCAGATGCGCCTTCGCCTCGGCAAGCGTCAGCGGCTCCGCCTGCGGCGGATGAATGAGGGCATAGGTCATGGGGTCTCCGGGGTGACGGCAATAAAGGCTGGATGAGCGAGCGGGCGCAACGAATTTCTTCTCCCCGTGGGGGAGAAGTCCGCGGCAGCGGGATGAGGGGGGCAAGGGTAGAGATATTCGGCAACGTTGCCCCCTCATCCGGCCCTTCGGGCCACCTTCTCCCCGTCCGGGGAGAAGAAAGGAGCGGCACCGTCGAGGTTCAATTCACCCCGAATTTCACCAGCTTGATCGCCTCGAAATTCTGCACGCCGCCGCCCACGCGTTTGGTGGTGTAGAACAACACGTAAGGTTTGGCCGAATAGGGATCCCGCAGGATGCGCACCCCGGTGCGGTCAACGACGAGATAGCCGGCGCGGAAATCGCCAAAGGCGATGGCAAAGCTGTTGGCCGCCACGTTCGGCATGTCCTCCGCTTCCGTCACCGGAAAGCCCATCAGCGAGGCCGGCTGGCCGGCGGCGGCCGGCGGATGCCAGAGATAGGCGCCGCTGGTATCCTTGAACCGGCGCAGCGCCCCTTGCGTCTTGCGGTTCATCAGGAAGGTGCCGTTCTGGCGGTGGCCGGCTTTGAGCGCATAGACGGCGTCGAGCAGCACATCCATCGGCCCGGCGGAGGCGAAACCGGCCGAAACGCCGGTCGCGACATACCCGATATTGCCCCAGCTCCAGCCATCATTGGCGACGGCGGTGTAGGAGAGGAAACCCTTGGGCTTGTTCACGCCATCGCCGGCGATGAAGGCGGCGGCCTCCTGTTCGGCAAAAGCAATGTCAACTTCGGAGGCGATCCAGGCTTCGATATCGACTGCCGCATCATCCAGCAGGCCCTGTGTGGCCGCCGGCATGGCGTAAAGCTCCATGGTCGGGAAGGAAAGCTCGGTAAGCTGCGGCGTTGCCGTCTGCGGGCGTGCCGCCGTCTCGGAAACCCAGCCGGTCGTCATGCCGCCGGGCGAGAAGGGTTTCTTCAAAACGGCGGCCGAAACCTGCCGCACGGTCGCCAGCGCCCGGATCGGCGAAATCGCCGTCATGCGCCGGCCGATCTCGCCATCCGTCTCGTTCGGCAGCAGAAAACCGCCATCGGCCCCGGTCGAACCGGCAAAGGCCTTGGCCTCCAGATCGCGCAGCGCGCCCTCCTCGCCGCGACGGATATAGGCCTCGAAAGCGGCCTTGTGTTCCTCGGCATCGTGGGAAAGCGCATCCTTGCGGCCAAGCGCGGGGCGCGCTTTCTTGAGCGCCAGGTCGTCCATGATTTTGCGGTTGTCGTCGAGCGCCCTGTCGATGCGGTCGAGCTTGTCGCGGGTCACGACATCAGAGCCCATCTTGCGCTCGATATCGGCAAGCCGCTGGTCGTTGGTTTCGCGGAAGACCTCGAAAGCCTCCATGAACTCGTCGAAGGCGGCCGTCACCGTATCGGGTACGGCCTTCACCTGCGGCGCGGCGGTCATCGGGGCTGGTTTCGTCATCTGGTTTTCCTTGTTCGTTGATATCTTTGCGGTCAGCGTTTGAAGGTTGTGTCGAACAGCGAGCGGGCGGCGCGGCGCATGCTGCGCACCAGTTCGGTCTCGCGGTCGCGGAAGAAGCGGGCATGCTTGACGTCGGAAACCCGCGCCGAGGGCAGCATCGGAAAGGTCACGACCGAGATTTCCCACAGATCGGCTTCCAGAATGCGCCGGACACCCTGGTTCGCCGCCTTGCCGGAACGTACGGTGCGAAAGCCGATGGACAGCCCGTCCAGCGCCCCGGTCTTCATCAGCGAATGCACCTCGCGGGAGCGGGCAACGCCGGGGGCGAGAACGCCCTCGACATAAAGGCCGCGCTCGTCTTCGCGGATGGTGCGCCAGGCGCCGATAGGCTCGGCCGGATCGTGCTGGTAGAGCATGCGGATGCCGGCTGCGCCCCGCTCCTCGATGGAGCGGCGGAAAGCGCCGCGCTCGATGACATCCTGACCGAGATCGACCTCGCCGAAAACGCTGGCATAACCGGAAAAGGTGCCATCGACGGTTATGCCGCGCAGCTCCAGACTGGCGAATTTGCGCGTGGCGGGACGCGGCCCGCGATAGACGTGCATGGGTAACTCCTGCGATGTGAAGGGGAATGTCAGCCGCGTGGACGGGCGCTGTAACGATCGGCGATGCGCACCAGCAGGCCCAGCCCCCACCACGCGCCCATGCTGGCGGCGGCGGAACCCGCCACCATGATTTCCCGGCCCGAAAGCGCGCCGGCGATATCGAGCTGCTGCACGATCCACAAGCCGATAGGCCCGCCGAAGATCATGCCGCAGGAAACGCCGGTGATGAACCGGCTCGCAGCCTCGCGTTTGCTTTTCGGCAGGAGATAAACGAGCGATACACCCGCGCCCGCCACGGCGCCGGTGATGCGGGCGGCCCAGATGCCGGCCTCATTGGCGAATTCAGACATGGGTAATCATTCCGTTCTAGGATGTTGTCATCGGGCGGACGCGCCGCGTCGCACGCAGGCGTTTTTTGCGCGCCTGCGCCGGGTGATTTTGCGAATCTTCGGAGAAGCTTGGGCGGAACACCTCACAAAGAGAGTCCGGTTCTTCAGAAAATGATTGAACAGGAAACCGGGGTTTCGATCCCGCCGGACGGCGATCAATAACCGACGGCTTCGCGCTTTTCCTCGTCGCTCAGGAACGAGGCCGCGCCGATGCGAGACCAGAGCGCATCCCGCTCGCCGGCAAGCCCGGCAATCTTGTCGAGATCGGGTTCGAGCCTCAACCCCGGGCCGAAGACCGGAGAAAGCCAGCCGCAGAGCCGTGCCGCCGTGCGATAAACCAGCGGCAGCACGGTGAGGCGATAAAAGGCGCGGTTCGCCTCCTGGTAATTGGCATAGGTATTGTCGCCGGGAATGCCGATCAGCATCGGCGGCACGCCGAGCGAAAGCGCGATATCGCGCGCCGCCCCGTTGCGGGCCTCCAGAAAATCCATGTCGCGCGGCGAAAGACCCATGGCCTTCCAGTCAAGCCCGCCCTCCAGCAGCAGCGGACGGCCGGCATTCATCGCGCCCTGATAGCCTTCCTCCAGTTCACGCTTCAGCCGCTCATATTGCTCGGTGGAGAGATTGCCGCCCTCCTTCGGCTGATAGACCAGCGCCCCGGAATGCCGGGCGGAATTGTCGAGCAGGCGCTTGTTCCACTGGCTCGCGGCATTGTGCAGATCGAGCGCGGCGCCTGCGGAGGCGAGCGGCGCAAAACCCGCCCGATCATCGAGCGGATGGAAAAGTTTCACATGCAGAAGCCCCAGCCCGTCGCGCTCGACGGCGATGTGGCGGGAGGCGCGGCCCTCGGCGCGGTAGTCATAGGCCACCGGCCAACCATCCGGCCCTTCGACGATGCTGACCCGGTCGGGCCGCAGAAGATGCAGCTCTCGCAGCCGCCCGCCCACCGTCAACGGCTCGATATAGGCGTTTCCGGCGAGCATGAGGTGGCCATAAAGCGCCTCAAAAAAATCCGGCCCGCCCATATGGGCGCTCGGTTTTAGAAGCAGCGCCAAAAGCGGGTGATCGGTCAGTTCCTCATCGCCATCATAAAGCAGCCAGCTGACCGAGGCCGACGCCTCCGCCACCATGCGGGCGGCCCGGTGCGCGACCGGGTTTTTCATGAAGCCTTCGCGGGCAAGCGCGGCATAGGACCGGCCCGACCAGAAGGCCTGCCCGCCCTGCACGGCAACCGCCATGAAGCCATCGGCCATTTTCCGGCTTTCAGGCGCGGCTCTGCCATCCGCCGGGCGCAGCCACGGCAGGGAGAAGGGAAATCGCATGGAGTTGTCCTTGTTTTGATGGCGCGCGGCGTCGAGTCCTGCGGCGTCGCCCGCGTGGGGTTTTCACCGACAGGCTAGACCCTGACATTTCTGACGAAGTCCTGAAAGCTCTCTTTCGTCATGCTCGGGCCTGTCCCGAGCATCTGCAACGTCTCGATTTTATTGGACGTGATCAGATCCTTGGGACAAGCCCAAGGATGACGTCGCGCGTGAGGCACCCCGTCCGCACAGCGGCAATATCTCGCGCCAACTTCGGCGAAACCGGACGTTTACCGGATCGGCGCTTTCACCGCCGTGTCGCTGTCGAAATCGGCCGCGACACGGGTCTCGCGCAGCGGCTTTACCGTGCGGGTCGAAAGATCATAAGCGGGGTCGGCCTTATAGGCCGCCAGCGCCGCCTCGTTTTCAAACTCGCCATAGACGATGAAATCGACCGAATTGCCCCATTGGTCCTTCTTCACGTTCTCGCCGATTTCCAGCTTCAGCGAATGCGGTATCGCGGTCAGGCCGGAAAGCCCCCTGCGCACGGCGTCGCGGTTTTCCTCGGGAACGGTGAAAAAGACGATATGGCGGATCACGGTGTCACCTGTCATGCAGAATTCGAAGGCAGCTTTTTCGGCGCCGGGTAACGGGTTATCATCTGGCCCGCCCGGGTTCAATCCGCGCCGCGACAAGCGCGTGATGAAATGCGCGCCCGTAACCGCCCACCAGCCGCGCCCTGTCGCTGCCATTGATGATGGCGCGGGCGCCGTCCCAATCCTCGCGCCTGTCGCCGAAGAGATCGGAAAGCCTGCGGCCGGTAAAACCGCCGCCCGCCATGCCGTGGATCAGGATCGCGGTGGCCACCTCCGCCTCCATGGCCCGTTCCGGCCGCTCCAGGAGATCGACGCCGGTCAGCACCGACATGGCCTTGTAATTGCGCCGATGCGTCAGCTGCACGAAGCCGCGCCCCAGCCAGCTTTTACCCTCCTCGTCCGGCCGCCAATAGGGCTTGCGCACCATGGGCAGCCTGCCCGCCGCAAAGGCGCGGTCGAGCCTGACGATTGCTTCGGCGTCGCTTACCGCCAATGTTTCGCGCACCGGCTGCATGGTCGCCGCCGTCTCGTGAAAGGCGGTCGCCAGCATATAGGCGAGCCAGCGCGGGTCACCGCGCGGCAGCGCCTTTTCGAAACCGGCAAGCACCGTTTTCGTGCCGGCAAGCTGGGCGGCGCGCAGGCGGCCTCCAAAAATGGAAATTCGCACCGACGCGAAGAATCGCGCCTCGTCATAGGCCATGGAAGGCTCCTGAAAGTGACGGGCGACAGGACGCCCGGTTTTTTCCACGTGACGGCCGTCAGGACTAAATCGATTTGAAAAAACCTTAATCGATTTTAATCCGAGGCCCGGGGTTTTGGGGTAAAAAATTCCTTGAATTCCGGAACCTTAGCGCGCTAACTCCATTCACCGCGCAGTTCAGCTGCGTTAACCAATCAAGGAGGAATGCCACCATGACAGCGACAATCCCCCAGACCGTTTATGACCGCCTCGAAAACGAGTGGCGCCAGATGCGCGAAACCGGCTCCCAGCCGAAGCCGGCGCAATCTCCGAAGAAATAAGACCTGCCAGACGCCCGATTTCGGGCGTTGACGGTGCCTCAATTTTCTTCTCCCCGCCGGGGAGAAGATGGCCCGAAGGGTCAGATGAGGGGGCAACATCTCCAGATATCTCTACTGTCTCCGCATATATTGACCGTGGCCCCCTCATCCGGCGCTGCGCGCCACCTTCTCCCCGGCGGGGAGAAGAAACCGGGGCATCCGCTCGACCGGTAATTGGCTTTCCTTCGCGGGAGCCGATAATCAGCCAACTCACATCCCCCGCACCTTCGGTTCACTCACCACCATCGTCGTCAGCGCCGTGATCGCCCAGACGAGCGCATCCAGCCTGTCCGGCGAGCGCCCTGACGACAGACCATCCGGCCCGAAATCCGTCATCTGGTCTTCCAGCTTTTCGAACCGTGCGGCGTGGCTCACCCTGCCCTGCTCGTAAAGCGCCGCAACCGGCTCGGCGCGGGTGAATTTGCCGCGACTTGCCCGCACCAACGTCAGCGGCAGGTTGGCATCGATGCTCTGCAGCATCGCCCGCACCATCTCGCCGCCCTGATTGACCTCCGCCACCACCCGGTCCGCCTCGTGGCGACGAAAAGCGGCAACCACGGCGCGGGCCCAGCCGGCCGGCGTTTCGCCTTCCACCGAACAATCCGCAAGCACGTTAAGACGCCCGGACATGCCAAGCCCCGCCACGACGATGCCGCAGCAGGAATGTTCACCGACGCCGGCGGGCGGGTCTACCGCCACCACGATGCGCGTGAGCGGCTCATGCGCTGCCTCGATGATCGCTTCCAGATCGGCGTGTTTCCACAGCGCGCCCTCGCGCTCGTCGATCAACTCGCCGCCGATTTCCTGGCGGCCGAGCCGCGTGCCGCCGTAACGCTCCTCCATGGCTTTGAGAAAACCGGGTGAGAGATTGCGGGCATTCATGGCCGTGGGCATCCGCGCCACCCGTGTCGTGGGATCGGCGAGAAGCGTCTTGAGCAGCGGAATGGGCCGGGGCGTGGTGGTCACCAGTTGCCGGGGGGCCTCACCCAGACGCAGACCGAATTGCAGCATGTCCCAGGTTTCCTGCGGATATTTCCATTTGCCCAACTCATCCGCCCAGGCCATGTGGAATTGCGGACCACGCAGGCTTTCCGGGTCTTCCGAGGAAAACACCTGTGCCATCGCGCCATTCGGCCACAGCAGCCGCCGGCGCGATACCTCGAAGGCGGGGCGATGGCGGCGGGCAATGCGGCAGATGCCGGAAATGCCGTCGATCATCACCTCGCGGGCGTCGCCCAGCGTCTCGGCAACAAGCGCGATGCGCAAATCCGACTGCTTGCCGGCAGAGGCGACACGATGCACCCATTCCGCCCCGGCCCGCGTCTTGCCGGAACCGCGCCCGCCGATCAGCAGCCATGTTCGCCAGTCGCCTTCAGGCGGCTGCTGTGGCAGGTTGCCGATGAAACGCCAGTCGCGCAGAAGGTTGAAGACCTGCGCTGGCAGATGGGTTCCGGTCGACATATCTATCATCTGTCAGCTTCAGCGGAGGGGCTGCGGGCGGGATCTGCTTCCATCTTCGCGCGGCATTTCTGTTCAGCCAGTTCGTCGATGCGGTTGAGGAAATGCGCTACCGCCGCCTCATAATCCTGCGTATCGTTTTCATCCTCGCCCATAAGCGCCTGCCGTTCTTCCGCCAGCACCCGTTGCAGAGCGTCGATCCGCTCCAGTGTGCGGACGATGAGCGACAGCTGATCCGTTGCAACTTTCACATCGGCTCGGGCCTGCTTTCCCTCCGTGTCGTCGGCGTCAGGCAAAAGGCCCGCCTCGCCCGATTGCCGAAGATTGCGATACAGGCAGACCTGATCCCGCATCTCCTCCGTCAGCTCGTTCAGCAACTGCCGCAGACTGCCGTTGCGCGCCGCATCTTCGGCGACCAGCCTGTCCGCCCGCGATTTGGTCTCAGGCGCAGCCTCATCGGCATAAGCAGGCCTGTCCGGCCAGGCTCCGTAGAGCGCGGGGTCGCAATTATGAGCGTTTGTCATCGGATTGGCCTGAGAGGGAAATGGAGATGAACATGGGCGGCGAAGCGGTTCATTTGCGGGTGGTACCTCCGCACAGCCCTCATTTCTGTGACAAGCACAGGACTGAGGGAAGAGAACAGAGCCTTGTACTCGAAAATCCAGCGCTCTGATATTTCTGAACCAACCGCGACCCAGCCGCAAATCTCCGACTGTAGCCAAACACTACCAAATCACCGTCACGCTGTAAAGGATTATTTTCCTATTCTTGTGATTTTTATCCTTCCCGCAGGATTTGCACCGTCGTCCGTCACATATTACACTCAGCACCACGCGGTGAGTACAAGGGGCGAGAGAAGTTGGTAAAACAATGGGTTGAGCGGTTGTTCGCAGGTCTTTCGGCAACCGGCATCGTCTTTGGCACTATTCTGTTCTGCGCTTCGCTTACTCCCTCGCTCCTGCCGCGCACCTGGCTGATGCAGGGCGTGCTGTGCGGTTTCTCCTTTGCCATCGGTTATCTGATCGGTGTCGCCCTGCATGCCGTCTGGACCTATCTGGAACTGCCCGAACCCTCGCGCCACAATGCGCGCGGCATTCGTTTTCTCATCGCGCTTGCCGCCGCCATCACGGCCATCACGTTTTTATGGCAGGCGAAGGACTGGCAGAATTCCATCCGCGTTTTGATGGAGCTCGATCCGCTGCCGAGCGCCCACCCGACGAAGACGGGCGGCCTTGCGGTGCTGGTCGCCGCCATTCTCATCGGCGCCGGTCGGCTGTTCCAGCTTATCCGCCGGTTCTTTGCGGCGCGCAGCCGCCATTTCCTGCCGCGCCGCCTTGCCAATGTTCTCGGCATCGCAGCGGCGATCATCCTCTCATGGATGCTGCTCAATGGGCTGATCTTCGATATCGGCCTCAGATTTGCCGATTCCTCGCTGAAACAGGTGGATGCGCTGATCGAACCGGATGTGCCGCGCCCGTCAGACGCGCTCAAGACAGGCAGCAGCGCCTCGCTGATGACATGGGAATCGCTTGGCCGTCGCGGGCGTGAATTCGTCGCCGAAGGCCCGGCGGCTACCGAGATATCCGCCTTCACTCATCGTCCGGCAAAAGAGCCGCTCCGGGTCTATGCGGGCCTCAACTCGGCGTCGACGCCGGAAGAAAGAGCAGCCTTGGCGCTGGAGGAGCTGAAACGGGTCGGCGGTTTCGAGCGCAAGGTGCTTCTGGTGGTCATTCCCACCGGCACCGGCTGGATCGACCCGGAAGCGCTCGATACGGTCGAATATCTGCATGATGGCGATATCGCCAGCGTCGCCGTGCAATATTCCTATCTCTCGAGCTGGATCGCGCTGCTGACGGAGCCGGATTACGGTGTCGAGACGGCGCGCGCTTTGTTCGAGGCCGTCTACGGCTACTGGACGACGTTGCCGAAGGAAACGCGACCGAAGCTCTACCTGCATGGCCTGAGCCTCGGTTCTCTCAATTCACAGAAATCCTCCGATCTCTACGATGTGCTCTCCGATCCCTTCCAGGGCGCATTGTGGAGTGGCCCGCCCTTTTCCAGCCCCACCTGGCGCATGGCCACCAATGGCCGGGTGAAAGGCACGCCGGAATGGCTGCCGCGCTTCCGCGATTCCTCGGTCATCCGCTTCGCCAACCAATATACGACAGCCCATATGCCCGACGCGAAATGGGGGCCGATGCGGATCGTCTATCTGCAATATGCCAGCGACCCCATCACCTTCTTCGAGGCCGCCTCGCTTTACCGGCGGCCGCAATGGATGGTGCATCACGGGCCTGACGTTTCCACGTCCTTCCGCTGGTTCCCGGTCGTCACCCTGCTGCAGCTCGGTCTCGATGTTGCCGCCGCGACCACGGCGCCGATGGGTTATGGCCATGTCTATGCGCCGGAACATTATATCGACGCGTGGATGGAAGTGACCCAGCCGCAGGAATGGAATGCGGACGATATCCAGCGGCTGAAGATGTTCTTCAAGGCCCGCCGCGGCTCCACCGATCCGGCGTGAGCGCGGCGGGCTTGCCTGGAGCCTCAACCCTTCAGCCGGTCCAGATTGTCGGTGATATAGGTCTCGAGTGAACGCGGCGCATGGCCTGTCAGCGTTTCGACATCGCCGGTCACCAGTGCTGTCCAGCCTTCGCGCACGGGATAAAAGATCGAAGCGAGGAACGAGGCGTAGTCCTGCGGCACGCCCGCACCGGTGAGAATGCCGATGAAAACCTCATCCGAAACGGCGGCGTAGGACACCGGCTTGCCGATCGCCTGCGATATCAGCGCGGCCGCTTCGCCGTAACCCAGGGCTTTCGGACCCGTCAGGTTGAAAGCCTTGCCGTTAACGGCGTCAGAAGTCAGGGCGGCGGCAGCGCTGTCGGCGATATCGCGCACATCGATGAAACTCGACTTGCCCTCACCGGCCGGCACGGCGATCTGGCCGTGGTCGATGCCGGCTTTCCAGTAGCTGTGGAAATTATCGGCAAACCAGTTGGGGCGCAGGATGACGTAAGGCGTGCCCGAAGCGATGATCTTCAACTCGATCTGGCGATAGGGAATGGAATCGTCGGCATCGACGCCGAGGACGCTCAAGAACACGATCTTTACCTTGCGGCGCGCCGCCTCCTCGACCACGGGCGTCAGCGCGTCGATAGCGTCCAGACGCCCACCGGAAAGAAGCAGGAACAGTCTGTCAACGCCGTCGAAGGCGTCCGCATAAGTCGAGGCGTCGGTATAATCGAAGCGCACCCCTTCCGCGCCGTCCGCCGCCTTGCCGCTGCGCGAGGCGGCCTTCACGCTTTCGCCCCTGGAAAGCAGCGCTTTCACCAGCGGCGTGCCGATGGTGCCGGTGGAACCGATTACGAGTATCTTGCCTGTCATCTCAAATCTCCGTAGTATCTAATGGAAACCATGTTTCGAAAACACAGGTACTGCGTTTGCGAAATCATGAAAAGAGAGCACTTTTGGGTTATCTGGTATCCTCGCGGAAACCGGAATGGCCCTGAAACGATGGAATAAACCCATGGAACGTATCTATGACGTCTATGAAGACCGCTGCCCCACCCGCATGGTGCTGGACAGGATTGCCGACAAATGGGCGCTGCTGATCCTTGACCGGCTGCGGGTGGAAGCGGTGCGCTTCAACCTGCTGCGGCGGGAGATAAAGGGCATTTCGCAAAAGGTCCTGTCGCAGACGCTCAAGAAGCTCGAGCGCGACGGGCTGATTTCGAGGCAGGTGTTTCCGACCGTGCCGGTGACGGTCGAATATTCGCTGACGCCGCTGGGGCGGACGCTGACCGACACGGTGGCGGCGCTTGCCCACTGGGCGGAGGGGAATATCGACGCTGTGATGGCGGCGCAGAGGGCATACGATGAACGGGCGGTGGTTTAAATCGAGGCGCGGCATACCCATGCGCCCCTCATTCCTGTGACAAGCAATGGGATGAGGAGGAAGAGAGCGTCCGCAATAACAGTCAGCGCTGCACCCACTGCACTCCCCAAAATCCCTACCGCGAAATCCGCGTCGACAGAATGATCGACGACAGCGTGCGCTCCACGCCGTCAAGCGCGCCGATGCGGTCGATCAATTGGTCTAGATCGAGGATCGAAGGTGCGGCCAGAATGGCGATGAGGTCAAAAGTGCCGCTCACCGAATGCAGCGTCGTCACCTCCTTGATGGCGGCAAGGGCCGCCGTGACGCCGGGCAAGGCCTTGGGGGCGATGGTGATCAGCACATGGGCGCGCACCAGCCCGGAAAGATAGCTTTCCGAAAGCCTGAGGCCATAACCCGCAATCACCCCGTCCGCTTCCAGTCGCTCGATACGGGCCTGTACCGTGGTGCGCGAAAGGCCGAGTTTGCGCGCCAGCTCCGCCACCGGCATGCGGGCATTTTCGGAAAGCAGGGCGAGCAGCGCCCGATCCTTGTCGGTAATTGTCATAATGACCAATCCTGTCGTCTTATTGCCTAACATTAACCTGCTATCCGCACATAGTGAAGCTGCGAATCGTCAATAAAAACTGGCATTCTGTCTTGGAAGCGTATCTGCGCTGACACATTTGCATTCACTGCGGGGAACAAAAACATGAAAAACATTGTCGTCATCGGCGCGGGCAATATCGGTTCGGCAATCGCCTGGATGCTGGCCGCATCAGGCGATTATCGCATCACCGTCGCCGATCGTTCAGCCGATCAGCTGGCCAATGTGCCGGCGCATGAACGGGTCGACACCGAGATCGTCGACATCACCGACCGTCCCGCTCTGGAAGCACTGCTGAAAGGCAAATTCGCCGTTCTATCCGCCGCCCCCTTCCACTTGACGGCGGGTATTGCCGAAGCGGCCGTTGCCGTCGGCACGCATTATCTCGATCTTACCGAAGACGTGGAATCCACCCGCAGGGTCAAGGCGCTGGCGGAAACCGCCGAAACGGCGCTCATTCCGCAATGCGGACTCGCCCCCGGCTTCATCTCCATCGTCGCTGCCGATCTCGCCGCCAAGTTCGACAAGCTGGACAGCGTGCGCATGCGCGTCGGCGCTCTGCCGCAATATCCGTCCAATGCGCTCAATTACAACCTCACCTGGAGCACGGACGGGCTGATCAACGAATATATCGAGCCCTGCGAAGCGATCGTTGAAGGCCGCCTTACAGCCGTTCCGGCTCTGGAAGAACGTGAGGAATTTTCGCTGGACGGCGTTACCTACGAGGCCTTCAACACCTCAGGTGGGCTTGGCACGCTCTGCGCCACGCTGGAAGGCAAGGTGCGGACGATGAATTACCGCACCATCCGTTATCCCGGCCATGTGGCGATCATGAAGGCGCTTCTGAACGACCTCAACCTGCGCAATCGCCGCGATGTGCTGAAGGACCTGTTCGAAAACGCCCTGCCCGGCACCATGCAGGATGTGGTCATCGTCTTCGTCACCGTCTGCGGCACCCGCAACGGCCGCTTCCTGCAGGAAACCTATGCCAACAAGGTCTATGCCGGCCCGGTTTCCGGCCGGATGATGAGCGCCATCCAGATCACCACAGCCGCCGGTATCTGCACGGTTCTCGATCTGCTCGCCGAAGGCGCGCTGCCGCAGAAGGGCTTCGTGCGACAGGAGGAAGTGGCGCTACCGAAATTCCTCGAAAACCGGTTCGGCCACTATTACGGCGCGCATGAGCCACTGGCGCGGGTTGGGTGACTTGAGGGCACAGCATTGCCGCCGGTTTCTTCTCCCCGCCGGGGAGAAGGTGGCCCGAAGGGTCGGATGAGGGGGCGACGCCAGCGATGGATCGCACCCTTGCCCCCTCATCCCGCTGCCGCGACCTTCTCCCCCTCGGGGAGAAGGCGAAACAGGCACTCGCTCGCTCCGGCGTTGCGGATCAGCGCTACGCTTACGTCCCGCAAAAAGTCCTGAACACCCGTTCATGACTCATCGGCGGCTGCATATAGACGAAGTTATCCGGCCGCTCTTCGAAAGGCGTGGCGATCGCTCTCAGCATGGCGTGGAAGGGCTCGAAATCATCCTCTTCCACCGCCGCCTCGATCAGTTCCTCGATCCGATGGTTGCGCGGGATGACGGCCGGATTGGCGGCCAGCATCGCCGCTGACCTTTCGGAATCGGAAATCCCCTCGCGACCTGCTCTTTCCCGCCAGCGCTCCAGAAATTCGTCCGCCCCCGCAATATCGACGAACATGCCGCGAAACGGCTCGGCGTCACCATTGGCCGCATGGGAAAGACGCCGGAAGGTCAGCGTATAATCCGCTTCCGATGCCTGCATCAGCGCCAGCAGCGCCTGCACCAGATCCATGTCGCCCTCTTCCTCCACCGTCAGGCCAAGCTTTCCGCGCATGCCGGCAAGCCAGCGTTGGGGAAAGGCCGCGGCGAAATCGGCGAGAACGGCATTGGCGCGTTCGGCGGCTTTTTCCACCTGCGGATCGAGCAGCGGCAACAGGCATTCCGCCAGCCTGGCAATGTTCCATTGGGCGATGCCGGGCTGATTGTTGAAGGCATAACGGCCCTGCGCATCAATGGAGGAAAAGACCTTGTTGGGGTGATATTCATCGAGGAAAGCGCAGGGGCCGAAATCAATGGTTTCGCCGGAAAGCGCCATATTGTCGGTGTTCATGACACCATGGATAAAGCCCACCATCATCCAGCGGGCGATGAGGTCGCATTGCCGTTGCGCAATGCCCTGCAGCAAGGCGAGATAGGGATTATCCGCCTGTTTCGCCTCGGGATAATGCCGATCGATGACGTAATCCGCGAGGTTTCTGACCGCTTCGTTGTCCTCGCGCGCGGCGAAAAACTGGAAGGTACCAACGCGGATATGGCTTGCCGCAACGCGGGTGAAGACGCCGCCCGGCAGGCCGACCTCACGCTGCACCCTCTCGCCGGAGAGGACAGCCGCCAGCGCCCGCGTGGCGGGAATGCCGAGCGCAAACATCGCCTCCGACACGATATATTCCCGCAGGACGGGGCCGAGCGCCGCGCGACCGTCGCCCCGGCGCGAAAACGGCGTCGGGCCGGAGCCTTTCAGCTGGATATCGCGGCGTTTTCCGTTCCTGTCGATCACTTCACCCAGCAGAATGGCGCGGCCATCGCCCAGCTGCGGCACGAAACCGCCGAACTGGTGGCCGGCATAGGCCATGGCCAGCGGCTCGGCCCCCTGCGGCACGACATTGCCGGAAAAGATCGCCGCCAGCCTTTCATCGTCAAGGCCGGCCACATCGAGAAGGAGTTCATCGGCCAGCTCGCGATTGAAGGCGATGAGACGCGGCGCCTTCACCGGCGTCGGCAACACGGCGGCGCTGAAGCGCTCCGGCAGGCGGGCATAGGAATTGTCGAATTTCATCACGGGTAAACTCCCTGCTTTGCCCCTATATGGGGCCGGAAGACGGCGGATGCGAGCGATAAATGCGACAGCTTCCGGATTGCTTCATTCAATTTTGCGCAATGAACTTTACTGCGCCATCATCGTTCCTATGCTTGATCCGCAGAATGCCGAAGGAAAGGAAAAGCAATGACCGTCGTTGAAGCCGCAGCCGAACCGGAAAGCGCCATCCGCACCATTCATACCGACTTGCCCGTCAACGCCACCTTCCATGTCTGGTTAAAAGCGAAAAAAGACGCCGAGCCGGGTGCCGTCTCCTTTTCCAATCAGAATGGAAAATTCGCTGAGGTTTCAAGCGTCAACACGGAAGAGTTCGGTTTTCGAATCTATCAGGTTTTCGGCGGCGGCCATGTAGAGATCAGTTACGATACGGTCACGACCGCCGTTTCCGTCATCTACTGGTTCACCGCGTCAGATGTGCTCGAAACCGGAATCACGGTCGTCCATACCAAGCCGGACAATGCCGCACCCGAACTTCCCGGCAGCTATCATTTCCGCCCACCCTTCGGATGGATGAACGACCCGAACGGTTTCGGTCGTTTCGAGGGGCGGCCGCATCTCTTCTATCAGCATTATTCGCATGGGCTGCGCTGGAACACCATGCATTGGGGCCACGCCGTCTCGTCGGATTATCTGCGCTGGCGGCACCTGCCTATTTTCCTTTTCCCTTCGGAAGATCTGACGACAAGACCTGACAAGCGGGGCGGCGCCTATTCCGGCTCCACCATTCCGCTGGTTGAAGGAACGGGCATCCGCGTCTTCTTCACCGAGCAGGTGCAGGACCGCATTCCCGAACAGCAGATTCAGCTCACCGCCACCTCCTCCGATCTCATCATGGCCGGGCAGGCCGAGGTCATTCTGGGCCACCGCCCGGACGGACAGGGGCTGACGCCGGATTTCCGTGACCCCTATGTTTTCCGCGGTCCCGATGGCTTATGGAAAATGGTGCTCGGCAGCCAGAGCGATGGCGGCGGCGTCATTCTGCTTTACGAGACGCAGGACCCCACCGCTGCATCGGGCTGGACCTATGTGGGCAAGCTGTGGGTGGAAACGCGATATAAAACCACGGCCATCGAATGCCCCTGCCTGCTGCCGCTCGATGGACCCGCCAATGCCCGCTCCACCCGCTGGGTGCTGGTCTATGGGCTGATGCATTCGGAGGACCCGGAGACCGGCCGCAAGAACCTCACCATGGCCGATGTCGGCTGGTTCGACGGCAAGGTCTTCACAAAGGAAACCGGGCAGGAGCTGGATTTCGGCACCGACAATTACGCCTTCCAGGCCTTTCTGGATGGCGACAGCATCATCGGCATCGGCTGGCTGGCCAACTGGGCGGATGCCAATCCGGAAATCGACTTCCCCACCTCCATGACCCTGCCGCGTCGGATTCATTATGTGAACGGCGAGCTTCTGACCCCGCCCATCGGTGCGGCGGAAAGCCTGCGCAGCCATATCCTTGACCGCACGCGGCTTGCCGCGGGCGAACGCGTCACCTTTATCAACGGGGCGGTGGAAATATTGTTCGAGCTTGCCTCGCCCGGCGCGCCCTTCGAACTGATGCTCGATCATCCGACGGTCACTCTGGGCATCGTGTCGGATGAAACAGGGCTGTGGATCCGCCATGAGGACGGCCGTGACGGCGCCTCACCACACTATATCGCCAAGGGAGCCAAGCCATCCCGCATCCGCATCTTCCTCGATTACGGCTCCATCGAAGTCTTCGCCAATCGCGGCCGATATGTGGGCACCAAACGCATCGAAGGGTTCGAACCGGTGCGTTCGGCGCTATTGAAGGCCGCCCCCGGCGCGGTGGTGCATGCCACCAGCTGGGCGCTGAAACCCTGAGGAACCTTTTGGCGGATTGGGCGGTTGATAGACCGACAGCGCCCATTCCACGGATAAGGAGAAACGGCATGACCAAAATCCGCGACACCAGCGATCCGATCCTGTTTCCGACAGAAGCCAATGAAAACAAGGCCGAGAAAAAACGCGCCGGCAAGGGCATCGTCGTCATCATCGGCGCAATCGCGATCATGGCCTTCGTCGTTTACCTGGCGGCGATCACCATCGCCGCCACCCAGTCCTGACGGCGGCGGAAGAGCCGCCTTTCGCTTTGCCGCATTTCGGACGGAAAACCGGATCCCACTTTTTCTGGAAATGCTTCAGCGCCTTTCGCCCCGCAATCCGCTGGCGGTCATGATCGCCAGCACCGATACGATAACACCCAGCCCATAGAGATAAACCATCGGCATCGTCACATCCGCCCGCTCGATCTGCCCCACCAGATCGGTGGCGGCGGCGACGGTGCCGCTGGCGCCCGCACCGGCGGCGGCGCCCAGCGTCGCGACAGTTGGCAAGAGCGCACCCGTCATCTTGCGCTCCTCCTCAGGAGCTGCCTCCATGGCGGCCTGACTGATGCCGGCCCAGGACATGCCGAAAGCCGATCCGATCAGGATTTGCCCGACGAGCATTTCTCCCCAGTTGCCGGTCGCCAGCCCGAGCCCCAGCAGCGCACAGCCCGGCACCATCTGGTAGGGACCGTAATGCAGGCAAATCTCCCGCAGACGGGCAGAACGCAGGCTGCCGATCAGCATTGCCACAAAGCTCCAGGCAAGCGGCATCGTCACCACGATGAAACCGGCAAAGGTCGGCTCATGCCGCCACAGATTGATGGCGACATAAGCGAGATAGACGCTGCCCAGCGCATGGGCATAGGACATCAGGAACAGCACCCAGAAACCGCTGCCGAGCACCGTCTTCAGCCGGAACGAATTCTTCGGGAAAAGCCCGATCGAGGGCCGGATGCCCGCCCGCAGAGAGGCCCACAGCAGCGCTGCCCCTGCCAGCAGGGAGAGCGCCCGCAGGCTCGCATCCTCGAAGGCGGAAGGGGCGGAAAAGGCCAATGCGCCGACAAGGCAGAGAACCAGCGGCACAAGCGGTCTGCGCGTCGCCGCAACCGGCCGCTCAGCGGAAACGGCAATCGCGGTATAGGCCAGAAGCAGCAGGATCAGCGGCGCCGACAGCAGGAAGGTGGCGCGCCAGGAAGTATGCTCGGTGGCAAAACCGCCGGTCAGCGGACCGATGAAGGAGGCGACCGCCCAGATCGCCGCTTCGATCGCGAAGACCTTCGGCAACAGGCCGGAGCGGAAACCGGCGGGAATGAGGCTGTAACACACGGCCACGATCAGCCCGTCGGCCAGTCCCTGCAAGGCTCTGCCAATAACGACCCACAAAAAGTCGCCGGCGATTGCCGAAAGGACCGAACCGAAGGAAAATATCAGGCAGCAGAGAAGCAGGACGGCGCGCGCGCCGAAACGTTCGCGGAACAGCACGGCGGTGACACCGCCTGCGACGGAACCGACGAAATAAAGACTATAGGCCCAGCTATAGAAAGCAGCGCCGCCGATTTCGTTGACGGCCACGGGCAAGGCGGTCACCACCGCGAACTGGTTGAAAGCGTGCAGGCCGATACCTGAGGAGATGACGGTCAGAAGCGAGAGGTTAGCCCCGCTCAGCAATTCGCCCCAGCCGTTTTTCTCCACCATTTCCATACTCGACAAAGCCGTATCCTTTCCATTTTTTCGGGCACGGCGGGCAAACTAGAACCTCAAGCACCATTGAGGTCAAGACGACTTTTTCACGTCATTTGTTTTGAAGGTATCCCGCACGGCAGGAACCCTCCGCGCGCCCGCTCGTTTGCCGAAGAACCGACAGAAAGGACACCGTCATGGACCGCAAGAAAATCCTGCCCCTTAACGAAGACGCCATGGACGAGGATTTGCTCGATCTCGACATCGACTCCCTGCCCGCCAAGGGAGAGATTCCGCAATCCATCGAACAGGAAATCGAGGAAGAAGAGGCGGAGACCGAGGACGACCCCTATCAGGAAAGCGACGAGGCCCTGCCCGACGATGCCGAGGAACGGGTGATCAACCGCAACCCTTCGCGGGAAGGCGGAGCTTTCGACGAGGTTTAGGGAAGATTCAGGGCGCGACGGGACGAAAGGCGCGTGAGCATATGGCGTAGATGATCCTGCCCGCCGAAAAAGACTGCAAGAATACGCACGATCTTTTCGCCCTCATCGACATCGAAATAAAAGACAGCCTGATTTTTCGTTACCCGGCGAAGGCCGGGTAATATTTCGGGCAACAATGTCCCCTGAAAAGGCGCTTTGTGAAGCGCTTCCATGTCCGCTTCAATCGACCCCACGCGTCGCGCGGCGCGCGTGAAAGCCGCTGGCAAGGCATCGCCGAGGTCGAGATAGGACTGGATAAGATGATCGAGAATGAGGTCGAGGTCCTGATCCGTCTGCGTCGAACGCAGGACCTTAAAGGCCATGGCTGGCCTTCCGGGCTGCTATCATCGCTGCCGTTCTTTGCTTGCCGTCCTCCACGGAGACGAAGTCACCCTGCCCTCGCTCAACCAGCAAATCACGAAGCGCGGCAAGTTCGGCGTCCCGCAGCTCCGTTTCCTGCCGAAGCAGTTCCAGCCCACGCTGCACGACGGCACTGAGGCTGGCATAACGCCCTTCCTCCACCAGCCTGCGGGCGAAGCTATCCTGTTGATCGGAGATGGAAACTGACGCCTTGACGGACACTGTGGCACTCCCGGTTCAAAAGAGCTACTACTCAGTAGCATATTTCGCCCATTGTTCCAATGGGTGTTCTCAGGCGGGGTCGATCATGCTGATGACACGACCGGCGATTTCGTCGATCGTCGCATCGTCAAGGGTTTCGATATATTTCGCTTTCTTCTGGGCGGCACGGGCAACAATGTCCATGCTTCTCACCTGGTTGCATAGTGCGACACCGGTTGTCTTATGGCCCGATATGTTCACGGCAAGCCCCGCCCTGCGCGTGAATACTCCGCCCGTGGTCACGGGAACGACAAGGCACAGTCCAACCGCGTTGATTTCTCTGGGCGTGATGACGATACAACGATGTTCGTCCCTGATTTCGCTGCCGATCACAGGATTGAGGTCGACCAGATAAACGTCGCCACGTTTTGGAACCTGACTGCGGACCATCAAAGAGCTTCTTTGCCGACTGGCGGCGCTTCGTCCCATTCCCGCGCGCCGGCATTGAGGGCGGCGACTTCATCCGCACCCTCCAGCAGTTCGGCAAGCGTGAAGCGCTTCTTTTCCTGCCGAACCGGGCTTGCGACCAGCGCGCCGTTATCGACCTCCAGCGTCAATTGCTCACCGATTTCCAGCCCCAGCATCTTCAAAAGAGCGGGCGGGATGGTCATCACCGCCGCACCGCCCTGACGTCTTATTCTCGTCGTTACGGTCATCAGTCTGCGCTCCATTTTGTGCAATATATGTAGCACATTTTCAAGCCTGCGCAAACGGAGGTCGTGCCTCAACCCGCCCGTTCCGGCGAATAACCGGCTTCGCGGATCGCCGCTTCCGCGGTTGCGGCATCGCCCATAACCGTCAGTCTGTGGGCATCGAGGTCGATGCTGACGGATGCGCCGGGAAGCACTTCCGTCAGAGCGCCGCGCAGCGTCTTTTCGCAATGGCCGCAGGTCATGTCCGGAATGAGGAAGGTGGTTGCACTCATGGTTTTCTCCTTCTGGCCGGTAGCGATATTGTCGCGCCGGTTGTCATTAAAGTTCAGTGAGTTCTGGCTGGCTTGCCGTCTGTCTTGTCGGCACCCGCGAGATCATCGAGGATGGGGCAATCGGGCCGGTGGTCGCCGCCGCAGCAATGGGCGAGATGAGAGAGCGTTTTCACCATGCTCTTCATCTCGGCGATCTTCTGCTCGAGATCGGCGATGTGGACGAGCGCAATCTCCTTCACCGCCGAACTCTCACGGCTTTTGTCCTGCCAGAGTTTCAGCAGCGTCTCGGTTTCTTCCAGCGAGAAACCGAGCGTGCGCGCCCTCTTGATGAAGCGCAGATTGTGCACGTCCTGCTCGCCATAGACCCGGTAATTATTGCCGGTGCGGGCGGCCGGCGTGATGAGGCCGATCTGCTCGTAATAACGGATCATCTTGGCGGAAACGCCCGATGCTTCCGATGCCTGCCCGATATTCATGACGTCACCTCCCGATGGACCACCTTCGCCCGTTTCAATCTCAGCGCATTGGCGAGAACGAAGACGCTGGAGAGCGCCATCGCACCCGCGCCGATCATCGGCGACAGGGTGATGCCGAAGGCCGGATAGAGCACGCCCGCCGCAACCGGTATCAGCGCCACGTTATAACCAAAGGCCCAGAACAGGTTTTCCTTGATGTTGCGCATGGTCGCCCGGCTCATTTCGATGGCGTTGACTGCGCCCAGAAGATCGCCGCCAACCAGCACCACATCGGCGCTTTCGATGGCGACATCCGTGCCCGTGCCGACGGCAATGCCGATATCGGCTTCGGCGAGCGCCGGCGCATCGTTAATGCCGTCCCCCACGAAGGCCAGCACCTTGCCGCCTGCCCGCATCTCATGGATCGCCTTCACCTTGCCCTCGGGCAGTACTTCCGCCACCACACGGGAAATGCCGACCTGCCGGGCTATGGCGTTTGCCGTGCGTTCATTGTCGCCCGTCACCATCGCCACTTCTATGCCCATCGCCTGCAATGCTTTGATCGCAGCGATACTCGAGGGTTTCAGCGGATCGGCAACCGCAATCGCAGCCGCCAGCCTGTTGTCAATGGCGGCATAAAGCGGCGTCTTGCCTTCATCTCCCAGCCTTGCGGCGACCTCAGCGAAAATATCGACGGAATGGCCGAGTTTGGCCATGTAACGATCCGCACCGACTTCCAGCCTGCGGCCATTGACGGTGGCGGCGATGCCGTAACCCGTCACGCTCTCGAAGTTTTCGACGGTTGTGGGTTCGAGTCCTGCCGGGGTCGTCACATTCTTTTCTTCCGCAGCCCGGACGATGGCTTCGGCAATCGGATGTTCCGAGCGGCCCTCGACGGCGGCGACCAGCGCCAGCACCTCGTTGTCGGCAAACCCTTCCGCAACCACCAGATCGGTCAGTTCCGGGCGGCCCTTAGTGACAGTGCCGGTCTTGTCGACCACGACGATTTCAGCCGAACGTAGCTCCTGCAACGCCTGCCCCTTGCGAAACAGCACGCCCAGCTCCGCCGCCCGACCGGTGCCGACCATGATGGATGTCGGCGTGGCGAGACCCATGGCGCAGGGGCAGGCGATGATGAGCACCGCGACCGCATTGACCAGCGCGAATGTATAGGCGGGTTCGGGGCCGAAGATCGCCCAGACGATGAAGGTCAGAACAGCGATTGCTATGACAACGGGCACGAAAAGCGCGGTGACGCGGTCCACCAACAGCTGGATCGGCAGCTTGGATCCTTGCGCCTCCTCCACCATGCGGATGATCTGCGACAGCATGGTATCCGCGCCCACCTTGGTCGCCTTGAACTTGAAGGCGCCTGTCTTGTTGATAGTGCCGCCGACGACCGTTGCGCCGATCTTCTTTTCCACCGGCACGGGTTCGCCCGATATCATGGACTCATCGACATAGGACGAACCTTCGACGACTTCGCCATCCACCGCCAGCCTCTCGCCGGGACGGATGACGACGATATCGCCCATCACCAGATCGTCAGGGGAAATATCGATGGTGGCGCCGTCGCGCTCTACGCGGGCAGTCTTCGCCTGCAGGCTCATCAGCTTGCGGATGGCGTCTCCCGTGCGGCCGCTGGCGCGGGCTTCGAGAAGCCGTCCGGTCAGGATCAGCGTCACGATGACGGTTGCCGCTTCATAATAGACGAACTGCGCCTCCGCCGGCAGCAGATCGGGCGCGAAAGTCGCCACGACGGAATAGGCGTAAGCCGCCGTGACGCCCAGCGCCACAAGCGAATTCATTTCCGGCGCACCGCGCAGCAGGGCCGGAAAACCGGTCTTGAGAAAGCGCCGGCCCGGCCCGAAAATCACCGCCGTCGCCAACACGAAATAGATGTAATAGAGGTTCTGCGTCTCGATGATGCCCATCAGCCAGTGATGCAGCGGCTCATAGAGATGGCCGCCCATTTCCAGCACGAAAAGCGGCGCGGTCAGGATCGCGGCAATCGTCAGGTCGCGTTTCAGCGCGCCCTCTTCGCCCGCATGCTGCATATGGTCGTGGCCGCCAGTCTCGCCCGCCGCCATCTGGCCGTGGCCCTGATGATGTCCGTGGTGCTGGCCGTGACCTTGATGGGCGGAATTGTCGCGCGGTCCCGGCGTCTTCAGCGCAAAACCGGCGAGCTTTGCCGTTTCCACCAGCGTATCCCGTTCACGTCGGCCGCCAATCGTTTCCACGGAGGCCTTGCCGGAGGCCGCATCGACCTTGACGACGATTGTGGTGGCGACCGCTTCCAGAACGGCCTTCAGCCGCCCGGCCTCAGCCTCGCCCCGCAAGCCTTCCACCGCGAATTCGTGACGCTCCGGCGCGATGTCGTAACCGACCTTCTTGATGGCGGCATCAAGCGTTCTGGCCGAAAAACCTTCGGCCGGCTCGACGGTGAGCTTCTTCGTGGCGAAGTTCACGGAACTCGACATGACACCCGGCACCTTGGCCGCGGCCGTTTCCACCCGACGCACGCAGGAAGCGCAGGTCATGCCCTCCACAGGAATGGAAACCGGTTCATGTCGATGGGCGTGTTTGACTGTCTCGTTCATGGGAAATCCCCTTTCGAGACCCTATGTAGAGATTCCCATGATGGGAAGGTCAAGGGAAGCGGAAACTTTTTGTCGAACACACAATCGTGAGTGCGGCCGGGCTTGTTGTCGTCGCCCGCGCGGCAAAGGAGAATACGAAGGGGGCAGCAATACACTCGTTGAATTTGATGCTCATTTGAGCTACATACAGCATTATCCAAAGGAGGTCGATCATGACCGCAAATGCTTATGTGAGAGCGCGCATCGATCAGGCGCTCAAGGATGACGCGACTGCCGTGCTCGACAGTCTGGGGCTGACTGTTTCCGATGTCATGCGAATGATGCTGACGCGCATTGCCCGAGAAAAAGCACTGCCGATAGAACTGACGCAACCGAACGCTGAAACGCTCGCCGCGATTGAAGAAGCGCGCGCCATCGCGGCTGCCAGGCGCAATCGTTTCGGCACGGCGGAAGCCCTGTTTGACGCCCTTGATGGTAACAAACGGTGACGGATAAAAAAGGTCACGGAAAAGACGCGGCATCGAAACGAACGGTGTTGCCGCGTAGTTCGGATTTCACCAGGCAATTTATCAAGGACTGGCAACGGCTGAACAATTCCGGGCGCTATGACATGGTGAAACTGAAGGAGATCATGCTCCTTCTCATCGCCGGCGAAGCGCCATTACCGGCGCAGTTTCGTGACCATGAACTGAACGGAGAATGGCACGATCATCGCGAATGCCATGTCGGCGGGGACTTTCTGTTGATCTATAAACTTGATGAGAAGCAGAACCTTCTCATCTTCACCCGCGCAGGAACGCACGCCGAGCTTTTCAGGTAAACGCGCAATCCGAAAGATATTGAGGTCGATCTCGCTATCGGTGCACGGCCAGCCGGGGAATATCGCGCAGGAAGGCATCGCGCACGGCGGGGCCGAGTGGCTCGTTTGACGGTTTGTCGGAAACGCGCAGTCTCGCAAAGACGATGTGCTGGCCTTCGCGCTCCGCCCAGCCGACGAACCAGCCGAAGGGACGGTTGCGGTCGGGATTGCCCTTTTCGTCGCGCATGTAGCCGGTTCCGGTCTTGCCGTGCACGGCCCAGCTTTCCGGCCCATCGAAGACCGGCACGATTGCCCTGGTCTTCGCCTGCGCATCGCGCGAAACCGGCAGATTGCCGGCCAGAAGGCGGCGCAGGAAGCCGACCTGTTCCACCGGCGAGACCGTCAGCGACGATCCGAGCCAGGAATGGGTCAGGCCGTTATTCTTGCCCGGCTCACCGGAAACATCGGCATTGCCGTAACCGAGACGCTTCACATAGGCGGCGAATTTTTCCGGACCGAGGCGGCGGGTGATCTCACGTGAATACCACAGGACCGAATCCTGTTCCCATATGGAGGGATCGACCGTCTTGCGGTCGGAGGCGCGCGCCTCCGTGCCGGGTTTCCAGTCCCAGGCGGGCGTCTTTTCATCCTGAAGGATGCCGGCGTCGTAACCGATCAGCGCCAGCGGCACCTTGAAGGTGGAGGCCGGCGCCACGCGCTGGTCGCAGGCGCCCTGCTGGTTGATGATGGCACCGGTCTCGATGGACGTGACCAGCGTGCATTCGAAGGCCTGTGGCTGTTGCTGGGCGTCAGCGGAAAACGGCAGGAGCCCCGGAAGGGCAAGGCATGAAAGAACGATGGCGGGCAGCCGGTAGCGCATGCGTTTTGATGTCCCTCGTCCGCTTCTGCGGATCATTTGCCGGAATGGCTGGAAGCTGTCTTTGTTTTCAGACAAGTCGTACCCCGAAACCGTGACACGCTTTCGGATGACATGCCTTTAGGAGACGGATGGGGCAGGAATAGGACCAAA
Source organism: Agrobacterium sp. 22-209-1 (assembly GCF_053522485.1). Lineage (NCBI taxonomy): Bacteria > Pseudomonadati > Pseudomonadota > Alphaproteobacteria > Hyphomicrobiales > Rhizobiaceae > Agrobacterium > Agrobacterium sp. 22-209-1. The sequence continues at coordinate 426,785 of NZ_JBNWCH010000002.1, read as the reverse complement.
CAAAAATTGACGTTTTCCGTCAGGTCCGTTCCTTTTCGCCCGCCCTCTCGCCGACCGTCTCACCCACTGTCAGGGGCCAGTCGACCACATAATCCTCGAAGTCGTCAACATCCACATCGGCCTCGCTGACGGTGCGGCCGCGGGCGGAAATGCCGGCCTGATGCACCGTTTGCGTATCGCCGGAGACGAGATAATGCCACCAGTAGAGATCCTTGCCGTCGCGCACCAGCGCATAGGCACAGGTTGGCGGCAACCAGCCGATCTCATGCACCTTCTTCAGGTCAAGCTGAATACAGTCCGGCACCGTGGCGCGGCGGTTTTCGTAATCGGAGCATCGACAGCTCTCGCCGTCGAGCAGCACGCAGCGGACCGAGGTGAACACGACTTCGCCGGTGTCCCAGTCTTCCAGCTTGTTCAGACAGCACAGGCCGCAGCCGTCGCACAGGCTTTCCCATTCCTCGCCGGTCATCTCCGTGAGTGATTTGGTTTTCCAGAACGGCGCGTCATTCATCGTTAACATTTCCGTTTCATTTTGATCTCTTGGACGGGAGTGTTTAACCGGTCCCTAATCCTTTATATCGTATCGCCAAGGGCTGGTTTGTACGATATTTTAGCATATTGGCAGGCGGCTGGGGGTCATTGGCCCGCGAAAGGCCGCCGCGTCAAGCACTTCCGACACAACCATGCCACGGTTTTGCGTCGGGAATGGGTTGAAGCGCAGAATATCGATGATCGCGTTGCGTTGAACAGGAAAACATCGCCAGGTGCAGGAAGAAAAAAACGAAAAAAAAGGCCGTAAAAAACGGCACATCCTGCTCCGGATCGATAGCTTCATCGACTCCGGCCTGTGGACGGCTGCGGCAAGGCTGGTGGATTTCTGGGAAGACGTCACCATCGCCTCGCGCAAGCTGCATGTGCGGGGCTGGAAGAAGCTTCTCGTCAACCTGACCTGCGACGCACTGACGTTCGGAACGGCGGGGTCCGTCGTGCTTCTGGCGCTCGCCATGCCGGCCTTCGAGGAAACCAAGAAGGACTGGCGGTATCGCGGCGACTTCGCCGTCACCTTCCTCGACCGTTACGGCAACACCATCGGCCACCGCGGCATCATCCACGAGGATTCCGTTCCGATCGACCAGATGCCGGATCATTTCATCAAGGCGGTTCTGGCGACCGAGGACCGGCGTTTCTTCGACCATTTCGGCATCGATTTCATCGGCCTTGCCCGCGCCATGAGCGAAAACGCCCGCGCCGGCGGCGTGGTGCAGGGCGGCTCGACGCTGACGCAGCAGCTTGCCAAGAACCTGTTTCTCACCAATGAGCGCTCGCTGGAGCGCAAGATCAAGGAAGCCTTCCTCGCGCTGTGGCTCGAGACCAACATGTCGAAGAAGGAAATCCTCAGCCTTTATCTCGACCGCGCCTATATGGGCGGCGGCACCTTTGGTGCTGCGGCAGCGGCGCAGTTTTATTTCGGCAAGAATCTCACCGACGTGACGCTCGCCGAATCCGCTATTCTGGCCGGCCTGTTCAAGGCCCCGGCCAAATATGCGCCGCATGTCAACCTGCCCGCCGCGCGTGCCCGCGCCAACACCGTGCTGTCCAACCTGGTGCAGAGCGGGTTGATGACCGAGGGGCAGGTGATCGGCGCGCGGCGCAACCCGGCCACCGTCATCGACCGCGCCGATGTGAAGGCGCCTGATTATTTCCTCGACTGGGCCTTTGACGAGGTGCAGCGGCTGGCCGCCGAAGGCAAGTTCAGGGACCACACCGTGGTCGTGCGCACCACAATCGATACCGGCCTGCAGCAGGCGGCCGAGCAGGCGATGGAAATGGGCCTGCGCGAATTCGGCGAAGGTTACCGCGTCAAGCAGGGCGCGATGGTGATGATCGAGAACGGCGGCGGCGTGCGCGCCATGGTCGGCGGGCGCGACTATGGCGAAAGCCAGTTCAACCGCGCCACGGCGGCGCTGCGCCAGCCGGGCTCCTCCTTCAAGGTCTACACCTACTCGGCCGCCATGGAAAAGGGCATGAAGCCGGAGACGCTGATCTCCGACGCGCCGGTGACCTGGCGCGGCTGGTCGCCGCAGAATTACGGCCGCTCCTATGCCGGCAAGGTGACGCTGCAGATGGCGCTCGCCAAATCCTACAACACCGTGCCCGTGCGTCTTGCCAAGGACGTGCTCGGCACGCAGGTCATCGTCGATACCGCCAAAGCCATGGGTGTCGCCACGCCGCTGCGCAGCGACAAGACGATTCCGCTCGGGACATCGGAAGTCACGGTGCTCGATCAGGCCACCGCCTATGCCGTTTTCCCTGCCGACGGCATGCAGTCGCGCCGCCACGGCATCGAGCAGGTGCTGGATTACGAGGGCAATGTCCTCTACGATTTCAGCCACAACGAAGCGCCCGCCAAACGGGTGCTTTCCGAAGACGCCAATTCGAAGATGAACCAGATGCTGGTGACCATTCCGGTCATGGGCACGGCCCGGCGCGGCGCGCTGGATAACGGCATCGTTTCCGGCGGCAAGACCGGCACCTCGCAGGCCTATCGCGATGCCTGGTATGTGGGTTTCACCGGCAATTACACCACGGCCGTCTGGTTCGGGAACGACGATTTCACGCCGATGAACAATATGACGGGAGGCGCGCTTCCGGCCATGACTTTCAAGCGGCTGATGGACTATGCCCATCAGGGCATGGAGCTGCGCCCCATTCCCGGCATCCAGAACCCGTTGCCGACAGGTGCGCGCCCGCAACCTTCGGCGCAAGTGGCGGCCGCAGCCGCCAGCACCCCCGCTTTGCCCGCCCTCACCCGCCCACGCTCGCTCTCGGCCGAGGCAACGCGTGTGATTCGTTCCATCGCCAGGAAGATGAAGGACGCTTCGGCCCTGAGTGTGACGACGCAGAAGGTGGCGGATGCGTCTTTGCGCGAGGGCAAGGAGGATGCGGCACGGCGGTGAGGTTCACCCCCCTCTGCCCTGCCGGGCATCTCCCCCTCAAGGGGGGAGATCGGCAGGAGGCGCTACCGCCACTTCATTCGTAAACGTTGAGATGGTCGAGTCCTATCCGCGCGTCGATCTCCCCCCTTGAGGGGGAGATGCCCGGCAGGGCAGAGGGGGGTAAAGCCATGCACTCCATCGCCACCGCTTCTCCAAACCGAAACTTATCGCAACAACACTCCCCTCGCCGTCTCCACCACATGCGACGTCAACACCCCCAGCCGCTCCGCCGCGAGCCGGTTGACCTGCCAGTAAAGCGGAATATCGAGCGGCGTGCCGGGAACGACCTCCACCAGCCTGCCCGTCTTGAGGTGATCCCCCACAAGCTGCACCGGATTGAGCCCCCAGCCCATGCCGGAAAGGCTCGCCTTCACGAAACCGTCCGTCGAAGGCAGCCAGTGGGTGGGATAAGCGATATCCTCGCCCAGCACCTTCCTGACCCAACTCGCCTGCAGCCTGTCCTTCTGGTTGAAGGTGAGCCCGGGCGCCCGGGCAAGGGCGGCGGGCGTGACACCTCCGGCGAAATGGCGGGCCATGAAATCCGGGCTGGCGGTGGCATGATAGCGCAACACGCCGAGCGGCGTTACCCGGCAACCCTGCACAGGCTTGGCATGGGCCGTGACAGCGGCGAGCACCCTGCCGCCGCGCAGCCATTCCACCGTGTGGTCCTGATCGTCCACCGCGATATTGACGAGATAATCGCTGCCGCCGGTGAATTTCGAAACCGCATCCAGAAACCATGTGCCGAGGCTGTCAGCGTTTGTGGCGATGTTGAGCGTCACGCGCTCCTGCGCTGCGCCGGCTTCCGCCAGCACCGGAAGCTGTCGGAACAATTCGCTTTCCAGCATGCCGACATGATCGATGTGACGGCAGAGCCATTCGCCCTTTTCCGTCGCCACGCAGGGGTTGCCGCGCACGATCAGCACCACACCCAGCCGCTCCTCCAGTTGCTTGATGCGCTGGGAGACGGCCGATGGCGTGACGCACAGCACCTGCGCCGCCTTTTCGAAGCTGCCGGTCTGGGCCACGAGCGACACGGCCCGCATGGAGGGATAGTCGAGCATTACGGCACCTCATGCGGGGTTTGGAGGTGGCGTGATGGCCTTGGAAGCCATAGGCGACGGCCTCTCCTTCCCTCATTCTTGTTCCGGGGAACAGGAATGACGGTGGAGAGATGGCAACGTGGCGGAAAATCGAGACGTTGAAAAGAGAAGTGCGCCATTAGCTCAGCTTATCTGGATTGAGTTTATTTAACTGGATTAAACCATCTGGCGGAAATATCCAAGCACTCGGTCGGGAGCAACGCCCCCGGCCATTCCACAATGGACAGAGGCAGGGGCCGCGACGCGCATGGACATCCAGATTTTCTTCACCGGCCTGACGATGGGCCTCAGCCTCATCGTCGCCATCGGCGCGCAGAATGCGTTTGTGCTGAAACAAGGGCTGGCGCGTTCGCATGTGTTTGCCGTCTGCACCACCTGCGCCCTTGCCGATGCGCTGTTGATTACGGTGGGCGTGTTCGGCTTTCAGCGGATCAGCGCCATCATGCCGGCGCTCGATCCCATCATGCGTTATGCGGGGGCCGCTTTCCTCGTCTGGTATGGCGCCAAAAGCCTGCATTCGGCGCTGCGCTCTTCCGCGGCGCTTTCGGTGTCGGAGCGGCAGGAGGCGAGCCTCTGGCAGACTTTGGCCATTTGTCTCGCGCTGACCTTTCTCAATCCGCATGTCTATCTTGATACCGTCGTGCTGCTCGGCACCATTTCAACGCAGTTTCCCGGCTTCGAAAAAACCTTCGCGGCGGGCGCGGCCACCGGTTCGCTGGCGTTCTTCTTTTCACTTGGTTACGGCGCGCGCTGGCTGCGGCCAATCTTTGAAAAACCCTCTGCCTGGCGCATTCTTGAAGGCGTCATCGCCGTCACCATGTGGGCCATCGCCTTCAAGCTTGTCATGGGGGCCTAAAGCGGCGGCGTGTCGCCTGCTCCGATATCCCAATAGAGCCCGGCCATAAGGGTAAGCGCCTCGCGTACGATCTCCTTCGGCAAATGTTCGTTCGGCGCATGCTGCGAGCAGCCGGGATAGGAATGTGGCACCCAGATGGTGCGCAGTTTGAGGATATCGGCGAAGATATCGTTGGGCAGCGAACCGCCGAGATTGGGCAGAAGCGCCGGTTTTCTGCCCGTGGTACGGGCAATGGAGCGCAGCGTGAAATCCACCCATGGATCCTGCGGATCGAGCCGGGTCGCGCGGAAAATCTCGTCGCCGGCAGGCGCGATTTCCACCATGGCAAAACCCTGCCGGTCGAGATGACGCCGCACGGCGGCCAGAACCGCCTCCGGATCGATACCGACAACGAAGCGCAATTGCAGCCGCGCCCACGCCCGAGGCGGAATGGCGTTGACCGGCGCACGCGGATTGCCGGTCTCGAAAGCCAGCACTTCCAGCGCGCACCAGCCGAACACCCGCTCGGCGGTGGAAAGGCCGGGCTCGCCCCAGTCCGGATCGATCTTCGGGCCGTCCGGCCCGCCATCGATTTCACAATCGGCAAGAGCCTCACGCACCGCTTTCGGCAATTCCTCCGGCACCAGTTCCGGCACGCGGATCTGGCCGGTCGGGCCGACGAGACTTGCGACGGCATGGGCCAGCTGCACGCCGGGATTGGAGAGCGCCCCGCCCCAATTGCCGGAATGATGGCCGCCCTCACGCGCCTCGATCACCAGATCGAAGGTGATGCCGCCGCGCGCGCCGAGAAAAACCGTCGGCCGTTCCGCATTCAGGCGCGGGCCGTCGGAGGCGATCAGAAGATCGGCTTTCAGCCGCTCGCCATGGTTCCGGCAAATCTCCCTCAGGCCGGGGGATCCCCTCTCCTCGCCCATCTCGATCAGATATTTGGCGTTGAAACCAAGCCTGCCGCGTGTCTCGAGCACGGCCTTCAACGCCGCCATATTGACGGAATGCTGCCCCTTGTTGTCGGCCGTGCCGCGCCCATACCACCTGCCATCGCGTTCAGACATCACAAAGGGCGAAAGGCCCTCGGCCCAGCCCTCGTCCTGACCGCGCACCACATCCCCGTGGCCGTATCCCAGCACGGTCGGTAGCGTGTCGCCCTCGAAACGCTCGGCGATCAGAAACGGCAAATCCGCCGCCGGGTCGCGCAGGATGGTGCAGGAAAAACCCATGGCGGCGAATGCGGGCAGCATTTCCTGTTCCAGATAAAGCGTCAGTTCCTCGCCCTGCTCCTCATTCTGGCTTTCGGTCCGTCGCAAAACGCGTCGCGACAAATCCCGCTCGAAGCCGCCATCGTCAAAACAGGCGGCGGCACGGTCGATTGCGGATTGTCGCGACATGATGGAATATCCCCGGTTGTGATCATTTTCACGAAGACTAAACAAGCCGCGCCATTTTCCAAACAGGGAATCAGTGATAGTCCTCGACCTGTTCAAAAACGGGAAAACAGCGTGTTCCGAGTTCCATTCCTTGTCGGCATCGCCCTTCTGATCGCCTTTGGCGGCGGTATTGCCGCAACGCTGGCAGCCCTTGAGGCGACATCCGGCTTTGGATCGATCCGCGTCGGCTCCTGGGACGCCTTTCCCGTGGCGCAGACGATCGAGGCCGATCCTTACGCCAAATCGCACCGCGCCGACGCCGGCAAGCTGCTTTACGGAACCGCGGAAGGGCTGGCCTTCACCGCCTCCGTCGACAGCGATGGGCAACGCTTGAGCGGCGAGTGCCGCTACCGGCTGGCGGGCGCCGTGCCGCCCGCACGGTTCTGGACGATTTACACCGCCGATCAGCAGGGCAATGTGCTGGCGGAAGATGCGGGGCGGCCCTTCGCGCTGAATTCCCGCACGCTTTTGCGCAGCGCCGATGGCGGCGTCGACATCACCATCGCCGCTGACGCCCAGACCTATAACTGGCTGTCGGTGCCGCAGGGCCAGACCTTCAGGCTGGTCATGACCCTGCTCGACACGCCCGTCGCGGGCAGTTCCGGCCTGATCGACATCTCCATGCCGCAAATCCGCAAGCTGGGGTGTGGCAATGCTTAGGGTTCTGCTCGCCATCCTCACCGGTCTCGTCGGCGCAGCCGTGCTGCATGTCATCATTCTTCTGGCGATACCGCATTTCAGCAATCGCGACGCCTATACGCGCGCGGTGGCGGAAGGAAAACCGCATCAGTTTCATCTGCTCGAAGAGACGGCGGAGAAAAAGACGCTTGGCAGCGGCGATCCCTTCATGCGGGTCGCGGTCTGCACCTTCGATATCGAGGACAAGCCGGTCAGGCTGACTGCCATCGGGGCCGTGCCCTTCTGGTCGGTCGCGGTTTACGACAAGGCCTCGAATGAGGTTTTCAGCATGAATGACCGCACGTCCGCCGGCGGGGTGATGGATATTCTGGTGGCGGATGCGGTGCAGATCGCCGCCATCCGCAAGGCGCAACCACCCGCGCTTTCGCAGGCCATTCTGGCGGAATCGGATCAGACGAAAGGATATGTGGTGTTGCGGACCATGGTCCCGCAGCCGAGTTTCGGGGAAGAGGCGGAACGGTTCCTGAACGAGGCGAAATGCCAGCCGACGGCGTGGAAATAACGTCGGTTGTCGTGCGCCGTCAGGATTTGAGGGCAGTTTCCGCTGCGGATTTGCCCTTGCGCGCGACTTTTCCGGTCGGCTCGGTATCGCGTTTTTCATAGCGCACGCCGGTAAACAGCACGACTTTCGCCGGGCCGATCACGGTTGCCACCGCGCCGGCGGGGCGCAGGTTTCGTCGGGCGTCGCCGATTGGAATAATCTCTGCCATGCTCATCTCCTCTTCGGGACATGATTGTCAATGTTGCCCATGGGAACCGCGCAAGCCTCGTCTTGCGTCGGGAATTTCATCACCATCACATTGCGCATAGGCCAGTCCACAGACTGGTTTTCGCACGATCCAAAAATCCAAGGCGATTCTTATAAGCGGACCGTGCGCAGATTCAGGCTTCACATGCCATTTTCTCATTTATTCCGTCGATAAGAATAACATGGAATCCTAATACTGCCCATGAAATTACAAACAGACAGAGGTTAATGATCCGTTAACCTTAATTGCCGGACCCCAACTTATTCCGGCCGGAGCTGCCCGCCTTGAAAACAAAGGCGATGCGGTAAAGTTCCACGGTCCTGCGTCCGTCATCAAGGTTTTAAAATTTCCTTGTTGAAAGATGCGGATTCTCTCTTGCCACCCCCCATAGTTAACAGGGCGTCAACGCATTTGCTCTAATTTGAGCCGATATTGTGTTTGCGTTTGTTGGGTAGTGCGTTGACCGACCGGTTTCGAGAACTTGAGAGGCCAAGAGCCGTGAGGAAGAAAGATGTGGTGCTGATGGCCACCGTGACGAATTTCGAGAATGTTTCGCATCCGTCAAAAACGGACCTTCGGCAGTTCGCCGAACTTTTCATGCCGCTTTTCAACGCCTCCACCGATGAAGCCAAGCGGGAGGCGATCGCCGCGCTCTCGCAGCATCCGAGCGTGCCTTCGGCTGTCGCCTTCTTCATCGCCTGCCAGCCGATTTCGCTTGCAGCGCCATTCCTCATTTCCTCCAAATGCCTCGATGACGACACGCTGATCACCATTGCCCGCACGCAAGGGGCGGCGCATGCGCGCGCCATCGTGCGCCGCGAGGACCTTTCCCCCACCGTCATCGACGCACTTGTCGGGCTGCGTCACGCCGAAGATCTGAAGCGGCCGGATGAACAGACGACGGCTGCCGAACCGCAGGCGGCGGAAAGCCCTGAAGAGCCGAAAGCGGAAGAAAAGACGGACAACATCGCCGCCGCCTCCGCGCTCGAAGAGGAAATGCGCCAGCGGATCAAGCAGATGGCGCATCACCTCAACCGCCCGGAAAGCGACGTTCTCGGCCTTCGCCGGCTGAGCGAGGTGCAGGAAGCGCTGCTGGTGCGTTTCGCCCGCGAGCGCAACGCCCGGCAATTCGCGGTGACGCTGGCGGATTCTCTCTCCTCCAGCTACTGGCTGTCGGAGCGCATCATGCTCGATATATCAGGCGCGCAGCTGGCAACGACGCTGACCGGCCTTGGCATGGAATTCTCCGAGGCGGCTTTCGTGCTGCAATGTTTCTATCCGCATCTTTCCGCCGCCGCAGGCGATATGAACCGTGCCGAAGCCCTGCTCGACCGTCTCGACATCGTGGAATGCGAAGAGCGGCTGGAAAGCTGGCGGCGGGCCGACAGCTATACGCATGGCCGCGAACGACCGGGCCACAACACACCGTCTGCGCAAAGAACCGGGACGCAAGGATAATCAGGTCTGGCCTTGCGCCTTCACGGATTGAAGAGGCGGGCCATCGCCGGCCAATTCTAGGCCTTCGGCCCATCAACCAGCGTCAGCAGGCTCCCGATCTCATCGGTTTCGATCTCCACCACCCACAGGTCGCTGTCGAAGCGTCGTTCCCTCTCAAGAAGAGCGGCACTTTCCTCGCCATCCGCACCCGCAAGACGCGTTTCGAAACGGCGTTCGGGGATATCCTCATCATCGGCGAAACTTTGCGGCGCGGGCCCATAGAGGTTCTCGCGGCCATCACGCAGGCGCTGGCGGATAAAGATCGCCCCCGCCTCCTCCGCCCCCTTCTTTTCGACAGCTGCAAATCCGCCGGCGGCGAAGACGCGGCGGATGAGGGCTGAGACGAACATTTCGGATTTGAGGCGCATGGGGTTGCTTTCGATGGAAACGGTGGGCGTGCTCTCACTGTTGAATTTAAGGGGCGATGGTGCGCGGGGCTTCACCCCCCTCTGCCCTGCCGGGCATCTCCCCCTCAAGGGGGGAGATCGGCAGGAGGCTCTTTCACTGCTCCATTCTCAAGCGTCGGGATGGGCGAGACCTTGCCGCATATCGATCTCCCCCCTTGAGGGGGAGATGCCCGGCAGGGCAGAGGGGGGTAAAGCCCCAAGCACCTTCGGTCCGTCGTCAACCCTCCGGAAGCTCAAATCTAAAGCGCCCCGATCGACTTCAGCTTCTTCAGCACGACCTCACTCGGCTCGCCGGTTTCCGGCAGGCGATAATGTTTTTCAAACGCCCTGATAGCATTACGGGTCTGCTGGCCGGCCACACCGTCCACTTTCACATCGGCATAAGCGATGTTGATCAGCCCCTGCTGTATCCTGGCTATGAGATCCCGGCTGGCAGGCTTGGACGTGCTATTAAGGGAAACGGGTTCGGCCTTTACCTGCGGCTTCTCCGCCTTGCGGATGGCGGCCGCGACCGGGTCGATTTCCACTCCACCGCCGCTGGTATCGGCAGGCCGGTCCCTGGGTATCGCGGCAACCGTTGCGCCGTCTATCCGCAGCGCCGCGAGCACCCGGGTCGTCGGCTCGCCGGTCTGTTCCATGCCGAGCGTTTCCTCGAAGAACATGATGGCGGCGGCGGTGCGTGGGCCCATGCGGCCATCCGCCTCGCCTTCGTAAAGCCCGCGTTTCTTCAGTTCTGTCTGAATATCGGCAACGATCTGCTGCGGCTTCTGGCTTTCTGCGACGGATTGCGCCGGCGTTTCGGCCCTCGCTTGCTGCGCGTTTAGCGTCTCCGCCGGTCGTTCTATGCGGAAGGTGGTGACATTGCCCTGCACGCCGAGATGCTCGGCCGGGCGATAACCGGCAATGCCATTTGGGTTTTCCGCGTCGCGCGTGCGCAGGAAAGGCGATGGGTGCACGCCCGGCTGATACCAGAGCGCATTGGCGGCGACAAAACCGAAGACGACCGCAAAGGCGCCTGAGCCGCCCACCAGTTTCGGACGGCGCAGGATTTCTCGCCCGATGGCAGAAACCACCAAGGAAACAAGCCCGGCGCCAATCTGGGCCGTTGTTTTCTTAGGCGGTTTTCGCTTTCGCGGGGCCATTGTCACCATCCTTTTTCATCATTGCGGCCATATCGCCGAGCTGCCGGATGCGGGGCGGAAATTCCACCATGCTTTCGGCTTCGGCGCTTTCGCCGCCACCCGCCATGCCCGAACCGTCGGCAGGCAGGGTGATCGTTACGACCGTTCCCTCGCCGGGCTTGCTGGCGATGGCGAAAGTGCCGCCATGCAGTGCCACAAGCCCCTTGACCAGGGACAATCCCAGACCCGTGCCCTCATAGCGACGGGTATATTCATTCTGAACCTGCATGAAGGGCTGGCCCAGCAATTCGATCTTGTCGGAAGCGATGCCGATGCCGGTGTCGCTCACCGTCAGCTTCAACATCGCGCCCTCACGCGCGGCGTCGATCGACACCACACCACCCGCATCGGTGAATTTTATGGCGTTGCCGGCAAGATTGATCAGAACCTGCCGGATGGCGCGCTGATCGGCCGAGATTTCGCCGACACCGCGCTGGATGCGGCTGGTCAAAGTCAGACCCTTTTCCTTCGCCTGCAGGCTGAGCATCGCCTCGCAGGACGAGATGGTCTCGGCAATCGGGAAGCTTTCCATCATCAGTTCGTAACGGCCGGCTTCCAGCTTGCTCATATCGAGCATGGTGTTGACGACAGAGAGAAGATGCGCACCCGACTGGCGGATGAGACCGACATATTCCCGCTGGCGGTCGTTCTCCAGCCGGCCGAAATATTCGCCGGCCAGAATATCGGAAAAACCGAGGACGGCGTTGAGCGGCGTGCGCAGCTCGTGGCTGACGGCGGCGAGAAAGCGCGATTTCGCATCATTGGCCGACTCCGCCTCGGCCGCCTTGCGGGCGACATCGCGGCGCAGGCGTACCATGTCGGTAACATCGGTCAATTGGGCGACGATACGGCGCAGGCGGCCCGTTGAACCGCGAATGGCCGTCATTTCGATGCGGCCGTGCATGAATTGCGCCTGACGCGACTTCGCGCCGGTCTCGAAGCGAAGTTCCACCGTCGCCCTGTCCTCCCCCTGCCGCAACATGTCGAAAGCCTGCATCAGTTCGATGCGGTCGGAAACATGGACGTACTCAACGAGGACATGGCCCTTGCTGGCCTGGAGGTCGTTCGGGAACGCCGCGAGATCTCGACCGGAGACGTGCTCGACGAAACCGGTCTCACCGATCATCAACACAAGGCCCGGCACCTGCGATGCCATGATAAGGTCGTCGTGCACCGGCGAGACCGAATGAGAAGATGCGCCGCGTGCGGAGTGGGAAAAGGCGATCAGAAGTGCGGCGGCAGCCAGAAACAGCGCCAGCACCAGAGCAGCGCCAATGGGCAGTGCGATGGCGGGGCTGACGACAAGGCTGAAAAGGGCCGGCGTCACCACAAGACCGACGGCGCTGAAGGCGATCAGCCAGCGCAGGCGCGCAACGGTTCCGGCGCGCCTTTCGGTGTCCTCTTCCATGCGCGCAAGCCATCTGCCTGCAGCATGGTCGACCAATGCGACCGCTTTTTCTCTCATATTACGCAATACCAACACCGAATCCCTGAGGCGGTTCTAACGGCTCCGACAATAGAAGGCGGCGGCTTAAGGAATGGATAAAAAGAATGGCCTCAAAGGCCCGTCAAATGCTGCGCAGTCCCATTACGGGGCATTTCTTCGAAGCTTTCCCAATCATGGTTAATGACGGGTAAGCGACGGATTTCGCTTCATTTTTGCCATCATGTTAACTTTTGTGGCAAAGCCGTGCGCCGCTTTCGCCCGGAACGCGCGGCCTCTGTCGCAATTATGCTTAACATCGACTGTTAAAATTCGAATGAATTCTCGGCAGGCGTCCCGATACGAGGAGAATAGGTACAATTTGAATTAAATTGCGTCGCTTTTTGCAATCGGCTGTTCGCCGGTCGCCTGTAGCTTCTTCACAAGCCCGAAAAACGGGACAAAGGCCGATGACCCGAAACCGGGCGGGGCTTTAGAAAACAAAGATCATCTGGCAGGGTGTCTGACAATGTGGTTTCTGATCAAGGGAACATTCTGGTTTTCGCTGGTGCTAGTGGCGCTGTCCTATTTCGGCAGCAGCAACGATCCGGCCAAGGAACCTTCGGCCTTCGATATTCCCAGCGCCGTTTCAGCCGCCGGTGAAGCCTATCGTTATGTCAGCGCCATCTGCATCGAAAAGCCCGATGTCTGCGTCAAGGGCGCCGAAACCTTCCACGCGCTCGGTGAGCGGGCAAAGGAAGGCGCAAAGGTGGCCTATGAATTGCTGGACAAGCAGCTTGCTTCCGGTGACAAGCCCGCTCCCGCCGCTGAACTCGCGGCCGAGACCGAAAAACTGGCCGAAGCCCCGGTCGTCAGCGTCGAATTTCCGAAGGATACCGACATGCTGAAGACCGGCACCGTCATTCCTCTGCCGCAGAAGCGCCCTGCGCCCTGATGCTGTCGCCCTGATCCCTGCCGGCCAGCGCGCCACAACCCCTTTTTTGCAGCCGAAAATATCCGGCTGCCGATTGCCTGCCTGACTTGCCCACGGAAACCTGTTTTCCGTGGGCTTTTTCATGGTCCATGGTTCAAAACCGGCCGCACTTCCCCTATATCCTAGCAAACACCTTGCAATGATGGATGATACGGCGCGCAAATGGCCTCTCTCGAAACGATCCTTGACGACTTCGCCTTCCTCGACGACTGGGAGGATCGCTATCGCTATGTCATCGAACTCGGCAAGGCGCTTCCCGATCTGCCGGAAGACAAGCGCGCGCCCGAGAACAAGGTGCATGGCTGCGCAAGCCAGGTCTGGCTCGTCAGCCATAGCGATGGCGCCGAAGACCCTCTCCTGACCTTCGAAGGCGATTCGGATGCGCATATCGTGCGCGGCCTCGTCGCCATCGTGCTCGCCGTCTATTCCGGCAAGAGAGCCTCCGAAATCGCCGATCTCGACGCGATTGAGGTGTTCGACAGGATCGGGCTGGTGGAACATCTGTCGTCGCAGCGCGCCAACGGCCTGCGCTCCATGATCAAGCGCATCCGCGAGGAAGCCCGGCTGCTGGTGGCCTGACTTTCACCTCGTCATCGACGGGCGATAATCCGCATCGCCCCAATGGTGTTCCTTCCTGCCCGCGCGGGCCGCAGGCGGCGCATAATGGCGGGCAAGCGCCAGCAGTGCTGCGCGCAGCAGCAGTTTTGCCGACCGCGCCGGCCATTGCCTTTCGCGCTCCACCGTCTCCAGCCCCTTTTCGAAGCAGCAGATATCGATGGCGACGCCCGCCAGTTCAGGCCCCATCGCATCGGCCGCGCGGGAAAACCGCGTTCTTGCGGCCATTGCCGCCTCGGTGAGATCGAGCGCCCCTCCCGCCTCACCTTTGGTGCGGTTCGCTATTCTCGGCTCCCATGTCGCTGTTACCTTCGGATTGAGATGGCCGCGATGAAAATCGGCGGCAAGGCGTTCACCCGCCCCCAGAGCATCCGCCGGGAAAAACGCCGCACCGTCCCGTTCCTTCAGCCTTGCAAGGCTGGTCAGGGGAGAGCTGTTGAGATTGCGCCGGGCCGGCTGCTTTCCTTCGCCGACATCCACAATAACCGTCTGCATATGCCGGTGCTGGTCCTGAAAAACCTCATCCCGGTCTTTCGCCATTGCACGTTTCAGCCAGGAAGCGAGCGGCGGCGCGGCGGAAAGGGTGTTTTCCCGCTGCTCGACCAGCCCGGAAGAAATGGCAAACCGCACCGTCGCGGCCGAAAACCGCAGCACAGGATGGCCTGCCTGCGCCCGGCGCAGGACGATGTCGCCACCCTCCTGCGACATCTCCACCGCGCCCGCGGCGATGCAACGCAGCAGCCGCAGGAGATGTGGGTTCTGGGGGGAGATCGGGGCGCTTTTTTCCTCACTCATCCCGGGCGCCTTTCATCGCATTGAAGATATTGCTGGTAAGCCGCTCCAGCGCGGCGACGAACTCATCGAATGCCGGTTCGTCACGCCGGTCCTCCACCACCTGGCAGGCATGGCCCACCGTCGTCCTGTCCCGGCCGAAACAGGGTCCGATATCCGACATGGGAATGCCCAGCTGCACATGGCACACATACATGGCAATCTGGCGGATGTGGCATTCCGTGCGCCGGCTGTCGCGGCGCACCAGCGTTCGGTCGCCGGTCAATTGCACCATCTCGCCGGTGAGCTGCCGTACCAGACGGCAGAGACGGGAAATCTCCTCCCGCCCCACCGCAGACGGCCAATGACGAAAAGGACGATCACCGACCCGCACGCAAGGCCGCGCGGCGGCAGGCAGAAACACAGTATCCGACGGCATATGCAACTCCTCTACGAATAGGAATTAATTCATACACCTGAGGAAGTACGTGGGGAAGCGTGAATTTGCAGAGGAAGAACATGCCTCTGATATAGTTCTATATTTTTTAGAAATGAGGCCTTCTATAAAGGATTTTTTTCCTCACCAAGATTCGAAGCGGCAATAAAAAAGCCGGTCTACGGACCGGCTGGATATTCATGTGATGTAAAGACAGTTTCTAAGGAAACATGGGGAGCGGGCGAATGCCCACTGCCGCCTTCTCCCCGCCGGGGAGAAGGTCACGGCAGCAGGTTGAGGGGGTAAGGGTACAGATATGCGGAGAACTTGCCCCCTCATCCGACCCTTTGGGCCACCTTCTCCCTGACGGGGAGAAGAAACACCCCCCGCAGACCCGCGTTAAAATCAACGGCTGGCCTTGCGGCGCTGACCGAGACCCATTTCCTTGGCGAGCCGCGAGCGGGCTTCGGCATAGGCGGGCGCAACCATCGGATAGTCGACCGGCAGGTCCCACTTTTCGCGATATTCTTCCGGCGTCATGCTGTGATGCGTCGTCAGATGCCGCTTGAGCGACTTGAACGAGCCGCCGCATTCCAAACAGACGATGTGGTCATCCTGAACCGACTTGCGGACGGAGACGGCAGGCTTCTGCTTTTCGACATTGACCGCCACCGACGCCGGCGCCGATGTTCCGCTGAGCGCCGTGTGAACATCCGAAATAAGACCGGGAAGGTCAGTTACCGGAACGACGTGGTTGCTAACATAGGCAGCCACAATATCCGCCGTCAGTTCGACCAGCAGATCCTGGGCGTTACCGTATGCAGTTTCCGTCATTTAAGTATCTCCTGTTTATTGATCCCCTGACGCGGGCAAACGCCGCATCGAGCGATGTGAAGTTACCCGGTGCCCCACCTTCGCCTTGTTGAAACCAACATGAAACCTACCCCTAGATTTCGAGCGAAAACCGGAAACGAATTGGTCCGAGATTCAACGTATGGCCCGCGACATGGGCAGCAATGGCCCGGCGGGCCATAGATTAGACATTAATAAAATGCCTATGCCGACTATGAAGAGGCTAGATGCAAATTGCGACTAGCAATTTTACACTTAATTTGGATAACAGCAAAACAGCAAAAGTCAAATTCCTATTGCGGATTTTTCAGTTCAAAACAGTCTAATTGGAATACAAAAAATTACGGGTAATAAAATACTAGACCAAGTAGCAATTGAAAATGAATACCCCCAATTATTGGGGGTATTTTCAACTTGAAATTTTCTTCATGTCATCAACTACCGATTTAGCGGCAAGCGGATAACCTGCCTTATGAGCGGCCATGGCAAGAAGATGCGCCGAGACCGGCGCTGTAAGGACAAAGAAGAAGAAACCGGCAAGCGCCCGCGCCAGCGTCGATATTTCCATGGAATGAATGCCGACCGCCAGAAGCAGCAGGCCGGAACCCACCGTTCCCGCCTTGGAAGCCGCATGCATGCGGGTATAGACATCCGGCAGCCGATTGAGCCCGATTGCCGCGATCAGCGAGAAAATGGCGCCCGAGAGCAGCAGCACTGAAACGAAAATAGTCACAACCCAATTCATCATCGCCGGCCCTTTCCCTTTCCGCCTACAACACCTTTTTTCATCGTTTTTTCAACGATTTCAGATGCCCTTTCACCGTCGAGAACCGTCGTCGGCCCGCGCCGCTCGTCCAGGCCCCGGGACAATACGAAGCGGGCGAAGGCCACCGTTGCCAGAAAACCGACCAGCCCGAGCGCGATGGCGATGTCGACATAAAGATTGAAGCCGGTGCGGATGGCGATGACCGCGATGAAGCCGATGGCGATGCCCACCAGCATGTCGAGCGCAACGATACGGTCCGGCAAGGTGGGGCCGACGACGACCCGATATACTGTCAGCAAAAAGGCCGCCGACAGAACAACCGATGCAAGTATAGTTGCAAATGAAACTGTCTGTTCTGGCGTCATATTTGAAACGCCTCCATGATTTTTTTTTCAAAGCCGTTGCGGATGTCGTTTTTCGTGGCCTCGACATCGCTGCAGTCGATCGCGTGCACGTAAAGCGTTTTTCTGTCCGCCGAAACATCGACCGAAAGCGTGCCCGGCGTGAGCGTGATGAGGTTGGCGAGCAGCGTGATCTGGAAATCCGTCGTCACCGTCAGCGGATAGGCGAAAATGCCGGGCTGCACGTCGAGCTTCGGCCGCGTCACCAGCATGGCGACCTTCCATGCGGAGAGCGCCAGCTCCTTGAAGAACAGCAGCACCAGCGACAGCATACGGGCGAACCTGAGCCAGTGGTTACGTCCGGCGGGGAGCTGGTGGCGGATGATGCCAAGCGCGAGCGTCGAAACGACGAGGGCGAACAGGATGTTCGCCAGACTGACGCTGCCCGTGACAGCGAGCCATACGGCGACGAAAAGCAGTTGTACGACATAGAGGCTCATGGTTTGCCCCCTTCGGAAAAGACCGAGTTGATATAGGCCCGCGGGTCACCGAGGCCTGCGGCCGCCTGCTGGCTGAGATTGAGCAGGCTTTCCGGAAACAGGCCGAAGAATACCACCAGCAACGTCAGACCCACCAGCGGCGTAAAAGACGGCGCTGCCGAGGGTGGCGCCTGCGGCAGGGACGACTGACCTGAGGATGCCGCCACCGGACGCCAGAAACACAAAAGGAAGATTCGCCCGAAAGCGATGGTGGCGATGAAGCCGGAGGCGAGGATGGAGCCGGCGAGCCACCACGCGCCGATATCGATCGCCGATTTGACCAGCACCGCCTTCGGCCAGAAGCCGGAAAAGGGCGGCAGGCCGGAACCGGCAAAGAACAGCGCCAGCGCCAGCGCCGAAAACCACGGAGCCTGCTGGTAAAGGCCCCTGAGTGAGGTGAGGCTGAAACCTCCGCCAAGGCGGGCGGCGTGGCCGGCGGCAAGATAGAGCGCCGTCATCAGCACCATGGAGTGCAGCGCGTAAAAAATTGCGCCGGACACACCGGAGGGCGTGCCGATGGCGATACCGGCCATCATGTAACCGATGCCCGAGATGACGATATAGCCGAGCATGCGGCGGATATCGTTCTGAGCGAGCGCGCCCATGGCCCCGAGCACCATGGTCAACGCCGCCGAGATGGCGATGACGATGCTGAGTTCTTCCCGCTCGACCGGAAACAGCATGACCATGACGCGCAGCAGCGAATAGATGCCGACCTTGGTGAGCAGGCCGCCGAACAGGGCGGACACGACGATGCGCGGCGTGTGATAGGAGGCCGGCAGCCAGAAATTCACCGGAAAGGCCGCGGCTTTCATGGCGAAGGCGAGCGCGAACAGGCTCGCAAGCGTCATCAGCGGCGCTGCGTCGCGCAGCGTCGTCGCCTTCCGGGCTATATCGGCCATGTTGAGCGTGCCGAAGATGGCGTAGAGATAACCGACCGTGATCAGGAACAGCGTCGTGCCGATGAGGTTCAGAATGGCGTATTTCAGCGCGCCGTCGATCTGCTCGCGCGTCGAGCCGAGCACGATGAGACCGAAGGACGAGATCAGCAGCACCTCGAACCAGACATAAAGATTGAAGATGTCGCCGGTCAGGAACGCGCCGGTGACACCGGCCATCAAAAGCATCAGGAAGGGATAAAAACCGTATCGCCTGCCGCTGGCATCGATATCCGCGCCAGCATGGATGGCGCCCGCAAGCGCCACGATGGCGGCCGCAAGCGACAGCAGCGCGCCCGTCAGGTCGGCGGTAAAGGCAATGCCGAAGGGCGGCAGCCAGCGGCCCATCACCATGGTGAACGGGCCTTCAGCGGCGACCTTCCACAAAAGCGCGGCGTCGAGCAGCACCAGCAGGAACAGCGCCGCTATGGCGACGGTCGCGTGGTGGCGGATGGCGTGGCGCATCATCATCAGCACCGCGCCTGCGCCAATGCAGAGCGCGATGGGAAGAATGATCAGCCAGTCGGTGAGCGGCACGGGCGTCGTGACGAGCGCTGCGGAAAGATCGGTGACTGCGGAAGAGGTGGAAGATGCCATGATGTCTCAGCCTCGCCGCTCAATAACCGAGCGGCGGCATCGGCTCGCCTGCGGGTTCTGCGGTGCGCATTTCGTCCGTGTCGTCGGTCTGCAATTCCTGAAACGCACGCCAGGTCAGCACCAGAAGGAAACAGAAGAAAGAAAAGGAAATGACGATTGCCGTGAGGATGAGCGCCTGCGGCAGCGGATTGGCCGCACCCGGGGGCAGCGTGTCCATGCCGGGCGGAATGATCGGCGGCACTTCGCGCGTCAGCCTGCCCGCAGTGAACAGCAGGAGGTTCACTGCATTGCCGAGAATGGCGACGCCGAGCAGCATGCGGATGCTGTGACGCGACAGCATGAGGTAGATCGCCACCGAAAAGAAGATGCCGACGAGAATGGAGAAGACCGCTTCCATCAGTCGCTTTCCCTTTCTTCCAGCGCCAGTGCGATGGAGGTGATGGCGCCGACCACGACAAGGTAGACACCGATATCGAAGGACATGACGGTGGAGAGCGGAATTTCGACACCGAACAGGCTCGGATAGACCCAGAGCCCGGTCATGAAGGGCACGCCGGCGGCCATGGAAACGAGGCCGGACAGCATGGACAAAAGCAGCCCCGCCCCGGCGATGGCGAGCGGATGAAACACGATGGCGCGCCGAACCGCGGTCACGCCATAGGCGATGCCGTAGATCGCCAGCGCCGAGACCGCAATCAGGCCGCCGATGAAACCGCCGCCCGGCTCATTATGGCCGCGCAACAGCACGAAGATGGAAAACAGCACCATGAGGCTGGTGACAACGGGAGTGACGGTGCGCAGAATGAGCGTGTTCATACCCGCGCTCCTTTCTTCTTCGCGGTTCTGGCCGGTCCCTTGACGGCGGCTCCCTTGACGGCGGCGGCCGGGCGGATGCGGATCAGCGCAAGGATGGCAAGGCCCGTTATCATCACGACGGCGATTTCACCGAGCGTATCCGTGCCGCGGAAGTCGACGATGATGACGTTGACCACATTGGCGCCGTGGGCGATGGTCTTGGAATAGGTGTTGTAGAAGTCCGTCAGGCGGTTGTCGAAGCTCGCCTGCGTCGCGCGCATCAGGAACAAAGCGAAGCCGGTTCCGCAGGCGATGGCGATGGTGCCGTCCATCAGCTTCTGGCCAAGGCCGCGATGGTCTGACGGCGACAGGCGAAGCCGCGTCATGACAAGCGTCAGAATGACCACCGAAAGCGTCTCGACCATGAATTGCGTGAAGGAGAGATCAGGCGCGCCGAACAGCAGAAAAATGACCGCCACCGCAAAGCCCTGAATGCCGAGCGCGATGATGGCGGTGAGCCGGCTCGACGCCGTCGGCACCGCGATGAGGCCCGCCACGGCAATGACGATGAAGGTGAGTTCATGGACCTGCATATCGTGCGGCCATGACGGCATGGATGGCAGCTCCCCATAAAGGAACAGCGGCACAAGCAGCACGGCGGCGATGACGGCGAAAGTGGCGGTAACGTAAAACTCCAGCCTACCCGGCTGAATGAGCCGGGTGATGTGGAACGAGACTTTCACCAGCATGTCGATGAAAACGTCAAAGCCCCTGTCCGGCCCCGCCCCCAACGCCTTGAAGGTGCGGTCGATCAGCCCACGGGCGGTGGAAAGCTGCGCATAGAGAGCAATGCCGAGCGCGATCGTCAGCAGCGACAGGCCGAGCGGCACGCCAATATGCGGGATGAGCGAGATTTCCACCGGGCGCGCTTCACCGGCGATGGCGCTCGCCATCGGCGTGGAGACATAGAAGTGCGCGACGCCGGAAAAGAGCGCGATCGTCAGCCCCTTCAGCGCCAGAAGCGCCGGTCCGAGCCAGAGCAACAGCGAGCCTTCATGCGCGTGTTTCGGGGTCTTCACCGGCTTGCCGAGAAAGGGTTTCAGCGCCACAGCGAAGGCGACGGCGAACATCAGCGCGTTGCCGAGGATGGCGATGCCGGTGAACAGCACGGCCCGCGGATTGCCATGCGCCAGCGCGTAATAGATCTCTTCCTTGGCGAGAAACCCGAAAAAGGGCGGCAGGCCGGCCATGGAAATCGCAGCCGCCAGCGCCGCTGTAAAGGTGATCGGCATGGCTTTTCGCAGGCCGCCGAGCTTCGTGACGTCGCGGGTGCCGGTCTCATGGTCGATGATGCCGGCGACCATGAACAGCGCGCCCTTGAACAGCGAATGCGCCACCAGATAAAGCACCGCCGCCTCGATGGCATGGGCGGAACCAAAGCCCGTCAGCATGACCAAAAGGCCGAGCGACGACACCGTGGTATAGGCGAGCATCAGCTTGAGATCGGTCTGGCGCACGGCCAGCAGCGCGCCGATAAGCATGGTCAGCCCGCCGAAGAAAGGCAGCAGGATCTGCCAGGCGGCGGTATCGCCGAGCACCGGGTTGAGCCGCATCAAGAGATAGACGCCCGCCTTCACCATGGTCGCCGAGTGCAGATAGGCCGAAACCGGAGTGGGCGCTTCCATGGCGTTGGGCAGCCAGAAATGGAAGGGAAACTGCGCCGATTTGGTGAAGGCCCCGCCGAGAACCAGAAGCAGCGCGGCCAGATAAAACGGGCTGTCGCGCAAGACATCGCCGCCGCGCACCAGCATCGACAATTGCGTCATGCCGCTGATGTCCCAGATGAAGATCAGCCCTGCGAGCAGCAGGAGACCGCCGCCGCCCGTCACCACCAGCGCCTGCAACGCGGCGCGGCGCGAGGCGGCGCGCTCATGATCGAAGCCGATCAGCAGGAAGGAGGTGATGGAGGTGAGTTCCCAGAAGACGAACAGCATCAGCAGGCTGTCGGAAACGACGACGCCCAGCATCGCGCCCATGAAGAGCAGCAGGAAGGACAGGAACCGGCCCTGCTGCGGATGGCCCTTCATATAACCACCAGCATAGAGCACGATCAGCAGGCCGATGCCGGTGATCAGCAACGCGAAAGTCAGCGACAGGCCGTCGATGAACCAGGAAAAACTGAGATTGAAGCTCGGCACCCAGGCATAACCGCCTGTCACCACCCCGCCTGCCGCGATCTGCGGCAGCATCAGCGCGAAATGCGCGAAGGCGAGAGCAGGCGCAATCGCCAGAACCCATGCCGCGTTGTGGCCAAACCGTTTCACCAGGGCCGGCGCAGCGAGCGCTGCCAGAAACGGCAGAAAAAGCGATAGGAATGTCAGCGGCGTGACATCGGATGTCATTCACGTCTCCCGGGATATACCCCATCCCTGCGCGCCAATAAATGGCGTTCTTCTTTCAAATCGATTTTCCAGTTAAGGCATAGACACGCCCTTCTCAACCCAAATCGGTACTCCCGTCCCATAACGAACGCGTTATGACGTCGTTCCCCTTTCAATCGGCGGCGGCGATGACTATCTGAGACGCAAAGAAAGGATCATTCCATGAGCGATCTGACATCCCCCAAGATCAAAAAGACCGATGCCGAATGGCGTGAGCAGCTGACGCCGGAACAATATCGCATCCTGCGCGAACACGGCACCGAGCGCGCCTTCACCGGGCCCTATTGGGATACATTCCAGAAGGGCCTCTATCGCTGCGCGGCCTGCGACGAGCCGCTGTTCCTCTCCGATACGAAATTCGATGCCGGCTGCGGCTGGCCGAGCTATTTCGAGCCGGTAAAACCGGGCGCGGTGACGGAACATCGCGACGCCAGCCACGGCATGGTGCGCACGGAAATCCGTTGCGCCAATTGCGGCGGCCATCTCGGCCACGTCTTCCCGGACGGCCCGAAGCCCACCGGCCTGCGTTATTGCATCAACGGCCATTCGATGGTGTTCGAGCCGGTTTGAGCGGCAAGACCGTGCCGCGAGTTTCTTCTCCCCGCCGGGGAGAAGATGGCCCGAAGGGTCAGATGAGGGGGTAACGTTGCCGTATTTCGGGGAGCTCGCCCCCTCATCCCGCTGCCGCGGACTTCTCCCCGGCGCGGGGAAGAAAAACGCGGCACTCGCCCGATCCATGGCTGGCCTTCAGCTTTCAGCCCAGCTTCAGTTCCATACACGTCAAATCCAGCCAGCGTCCGAACTTGGTGCCGACTTCCGAGAACCGGCCGACGACCCGGAAGCCGAGGCTTTCATGCAGGCGGATGGAGGCCATGTTTTCCGCCTCGATGGCGGCGATCAGCACATGCACGTCGTTGCCGCTCGCATGATCGATCAACGCCTGCATCAGCCGCTTGCCGATGCCGTGGCCGCGGGCATCCTTATGCACATAAACCGAATGTTCGCGGGTGTGGCGATAACCGTCAAAAGCGCGCCAGTCGCCATAAGAAGCGTAGCCTGCGACCTTGCCGTCGAGGATGGCGACGATGACCGGAAAACCGCGCGATGTGCGGGCTGCGAACCATTCCTTGCGGTTCTCCAGATCGACCACGACCTCGTTCCAGATCGCGGTCGTGTTCACCACCGCATCGTTATAAATCGCCATGATGCCGGAGAGATCGTCCACGGTCGCGTCGCGCAGTTCCACGCTCATTATTGCTTCGCCCTCATATTTCTAGATGAGCGGCTGCAAAAGACAGCTGCTCCTCTGACGAGCCTTAAGGGATGACGCCGCGCAATGTCCAGCGCGTTGCTTACCCCGTCAAAAAAAGGGCGTCAGGACGCCATCGGGACGAGGCTGAATGCGGTGACAACGGCGAAATAATGGACAGCGGCTGCCGAGACGACGAAACCGTGCCAGATGGCATTCTGGAAGCGCAGCTTTTCCCAGACATGGAAAATCACGCCGAGCGAATAGATGACGCCGCCGGCGACGATGAGCCAGAGCGTGACGGGGGCGAGGTGCGACGACAAAGGTTCCACCACCATGATGCCGCTCCAGCCCATGGCAAGATAGAGACCAATGGCGACCCGGTCGTAGCGGCCGGGAAACAGGCATTTGAGGAGGATGCCGCAGATGGCGGCAAGCCAGATCAGCCCCAGCATCACGGCGATCAGCGGATCGTGAATGCCGCGCATCAGGAATGGCGTGTAGGTGGCGGCTATGAGGATGAAGATTGCCGAGTGATCCAGCCGGCGCAGGAACCATTTTACCCTTGAGTGCGGCCAGATATTATAGGTGAAGGACACGGAGAGGCAGGCGACAAGTCCGAGACCGTAAATCCACGCGGCGGCGATCGCGCTGAGCGTCCCCCAGGCGGTCGCGTAGAAAATCAGCGCCGTGGCACCCACCAACGCAAATACGATACCGACACCGTGGACGATGCCATCGGCGACGATCTCGTGAAAATCATACTGGCGCCCGAACCGCCACATCTCGCTCATTCGTCCAATCCCGTCTGCGTGCTTTCATCAAAGCATGGAGACAATATTAGACAGGAACAAGACAGCGGCCGGTTAACGGCGATCAAATTGCGTTCGAGGTTGTTGCGAAAGGAGAGGTCTTGTTTCGGCCTGTACCGGTGTAGCGAGCGACCGCCGCTTGTTTCTTCTCCCCGCCGGGGAGAAGGTCGCGGCAGCGGGATGAGGGGGCGAGGGTAGAGATATCCGGAGAGCTTGCCCCCTCATCCGACCCTTCGGGCCACCTTCTCCCCGGCGGGGAGAAGAAAGACGTCGCGACAACCTCGCTTATTTTTAGCCGCAATCACAAAGCCGCAGCGCATTCCTGGCAGAACGGCGTGTAAGGCACTGCCTTCAGCCGATCCTCCGAAATCTTCTTGCCGCATTTGACGCAGGTGCCGAAGGTGCCGCTGGCGATACGGTCGAGGGCTGCGTCGATGGCGCGCAGCTCGTCCTGACCCACCTGCCCCAGTTCGTCCAGCACCTCGTCATTGCTGCGTTCGGTGGCGCGATCCTCGTCGTCGGGATTGCGAGGCTCTTCGAAATCGGCCTCGATTTTGTGCAGGCGGCGATAAAGCTCGCGCTGGCGGTCTCGCAGGATTTTCTCGTAAGTTTCGACATTCATGTTTTTTCCTCCAGCCGATCTTCTTGCATCGTCGCATTTCCAGACGGAAAAGCCGCCCGCAACCCTGAAATGTCAGGCTTTTATCGGTCGACCAGCACCGAGCATTTGGCGTGGCGCACCACGCGGTCGGCGGTGGCGCCGATGAAATAATTGCTGAAATCCGGCGTGTGCGACGCGATGATGATGAGGTCGGCCTTGTGTTCCTCGGCGGCGGCGATGATTTCGCGCGCGGGCGCGCCGCTTCGGATTTCCTGGCTGCCCTTGAAACCGGCCCTGGTCTTGATATCCGAAAGCCTGGTCTTGGCGTCCTTGATGGCGTTTTCGATCAGGTCGACCGGCAGGTCGATCGCCATATAGCCCGGCAGCTCCTCGACAACGTTGATGAGAACGATCTCGCCATCGGGATCCAGAAGCGCCTTGGCCTTTTCGAGAATCTTTTCGCCCTTGTCGGTGGCGCTGAGGTCTACCGGTACGATGATCTTCTTGTACATGGCTGTCTCCTTTGGCTTGATCCGCCGTTTGGCGTGTCGGACTAGGCTTATATTCCCCGTTGGCACGGCCTTCACCTTGATCGAAGTCAAAGCCGGAGCCGGGCCGGAACGGGGCATTGTCAACGAATAGTGGACGGTCAATCGTCAGACGACGATCTTTGCTGAACGACGAAACCAGCCCATATTTGCCTTCGACAAACGCCGCAAAGCGGCGTCGGCCGATAATTTCGGCGACCGATCCGCCCCAGGGCGCTTCGGATTCAATATGGAGATCATGATGAGTGAAATCAAACAATTCGCCCTGACGCGGCCGGCCTATGTCGGCCAGGCGCATCTCGTCGTTCACGATCTGCCGCGCGTTTCGGATTTTTACCGGAAGATCATCGGTCTTTCCGTTCTTGAAAACAACCCGAGCGGCGAAGTGCTGGGTGTCGGCGGCCAGCCGCTTCTCACACTTTCCACCTCCGGCACGGCGCAACGCGCGCCGCGCAACGCCGCGGGCCTGTTCCACACCGCCTTCCTGATGCCGAGCCGGAACGATCTGGCCCATTGGCTGGCGCATGCCGCCCACAACAATGTCCAGTTTCAGGGCGCGTCCGACCATCTGGTCAGCGAGGCGATCTATCTTGCCGACCCGGAAGGCAACGGCATAGAAGTCTACCGCGACCGTTCGCCGGACGAATGGACCTACCAGCAGGACGGCACGGTGGAAATGGCCACCCTCGGCCTCAACCTTCAGGCGCTTTACGACAGCGCGCCGAAGACGGCCTTTACCGGTGCGGCGGCAGGAACAGCCATCGGCCATATCCATCTGCAGGTGGGGAATATTCCGCAGGCGGATGAATTTTATCAGGATGTGCTGGGGCTGAAGATCATGGCGCGTTATCCCGGCGCGAGCTTCTTCGGGTCGGGCGCCTATCACCACCACGTCGCCGCCAATATCTGGAACAGCCGGGGTGCGGCCGCCCGCAAGGACAATATGACCGGTCTTTCCGGCTATTCGCTGACCTTTAACGAGCCGGCTGCGCTTGAGACGGCGATTGCCGCGCTCGACCGGCTGGAAATCGCCACAGAGCGGCAAAGCGACGGCATTGCGCTGAAGGATCCGTGGGGCATCGGGCTGAAGCTTTCCGCATAAACACAACAGGGGCGGCAGAAATTTGTGCCGCCCCGGAACCGCCGGATTTGTCGGACGTTAGCCACCTTATTGGGGGATAGTTCGATGAATGAGAACGCCAAGCCGGATCTCGCCGACACTGCGGCCTTGCTGCTGGACAAGGCCGATCCACTTGCGACACCGGCTTCGGTTTCGCAGCGCGATGACGCGCGCAGCCAGCAACCGCTCGGACGAGAGGCGCTTGATGTCTTCGTTGCCTGGTCGATCATCGGCATTTTCCTGATCGTGTCCATGGCGGTCATCCATGAATTGTCGATGATCCTGATGCCCGTTGTGATGGCGGTTGTCGTCGGTATGATCCTCGGCGTCTCGGCCGAGAAACTGGCCTCCTACGGCATACCGGGCGCAGGCGTCGCCATCATCCTGTCCACACTCGTCGCCGCCGTCATTTTCTTCGTGGTCAATTCGCTGGTGGACCCGGTCTCGCAGCTGGCATCGGAGGGCCCAGCCCTGATCGAGCGGACCATTGATCGCTTCTTGCCCTATTTCGAAAATATGAGGTGGCTGAATATTTCTGCGGCCACCTTCAGCATGGGCTCCATGTCCATGGAATCGCTGCTGTCGCGTAGCGGCGAAATCATCTCGTTGCTTGGCGCGAACGTGACGCCCGCGATCGTGCAGGGGCTGATCTTCCTTGCGGCGCTCCTGATGTTTCTCTACAGCCGCCTGCGGCTGCGCAAGGCCCTCATCATGGCCTTCCCGGCGCGCCATCAGCGACTTAGAACCATCCGCATCATCGGCTCGGTGGAAAAAGTGCTCGGCACCTATTTTGCCACGGCGAGCCTGATCTACGCCGCGCTTGGCGTCACCATGATCGTGATCGCTTATCTCGGAGGTCTCTCCATGCCGCTATTGTGGGGTCTTTTTGCCTTCCTTTCGAGCTTCGTGCCGTTTCTCGGCATTACCCTCATGACCATATCGCTCACCGTCGCCGGCATCATCACCCATGACAACATGGTCCTCGCGCTGCTGCCGGCGGGCGCCTTCTTCACCATTCACCTGTTGATGGAGAACCTCGCCTTCCCGGCTGTCGTCGGCCGTAACATGGAAATCAATCCCTTCCTCGTTTTCGTGATGATCATCTTCTGGACGTGGATGTGGGGGGCGGCCGGCGCGATGCTCGCCCTGCCGCTATCGTTGATCGCCATGACGGTGACACGCGAACTCTTCCCCACCCGCCGGGTGGTGCCGAACCTGCCCGACTAGCCTCTTCTTCGGCGCCATCAGGAGGCGAGCGGAACTTTTTGCACGCCGCGGAGCGTCTGCGCCATGCGGCGCTCGTGCTCGATCAGCCATTTCTTGCGCCACAGCCCGCCGCCATAGCCAGTCAGGCTGCCATCGGCGCCCAGCACACGGTGGCACGGCACAACAATGGCGATCTGGTTCGCGCCATTGGCACGCGCGACCGCACGTACGGCGGATGACCTGTCCATGGCGGTTGCGAGCGAGGAATAGCTGACGATCTCGCCCGCCGGGATTTCCCGCAGGTTGCGCCAGACATCGCGCTCGAAGGGTGTGCCATGGCCGGCAAGACGCGTTTTGAAGGCCGCCGAATGACCGGCGAAATAGGCCTTGAGTTCCGCTTCGATCTGGCCGGTCACGGCCGTTCGGCCAAGCACCATATCCGCGCCGGTGCGCGTCTTCAGCCGCTTCAATTCGGCGGCGAGCGCCGGCCGGTCGGCAAATTCGAGGAGATGCAGGGCGTGATCGTCAGCGACGGCGAGCATCGGGCCGATCGGCGTATCGATCCAGTCGCCCTTCAAGAACCCCTTGCCTTTCATCGCGACGGGCGAAGAGCCGAAGAACTGGTTGATGGCGGCGCGGAAGCCGCTGCCGGATTCATAACCGGCGTCGATCTGGGCGCCTATCACCGCTTCGCCGGAAGCGAGGCTCTCCGCCGCACCGCCCACCCGCCGCAATCTGGCGATTTCCAGAAAGCTCATGCCGAAACGGCGCTTGAAGGTGCGGCGCACGGTGGAAGGATCATGGCCGAGCGCCACCACATCCTCCTCGCGCCAGCGCCGCGCCGGGTCGCTTTCCAGCGCCGTCAGCAGCGACGTCACGGTCTCGTCGGCGGAGCCATAGGACAGCATCGGCTTGCAGCGCTTGCAGGGACGGAAACCCGCCTCCAGACATTCGGCGATGGTCTCGCGGAACCGGCAGTTTTCGATCTTCGGCTTTCGCGCCGTGCAGGTGAAGCGGCAGAAAATCTTCGTCGACGTCACACACACATAGGCCACGCCCTCATAGGCGGGGTCCTTGTTCACAAGGGCGGAATAGAGCGTTTCGGTATCGGGGCGTTTGAACAGCATCATGGGGAGGATGCTAGCGCAAATTTTTGACCCGCGCCGCCGAAAAACGGGCATGGATGTGGAAGGATGTATCTTCATCCTTCAGCCCTGACGACGGCTGCTTTCAGTGAGGTGAGCCGGTGCGGCATATTTCTTCTCCCCGCCGGGGAGAAGGTGGCGCGCAGCGCCGGATGAGGGGGCGACGGTGGAAAAATGCGGGGAGCTTGCCCCCTCATCTGCCCTTCGGGCATCTTCTCCCCGGCGGGGAGAAGAAACGGGCGGCGACCTTGCGGATCAATTCACCGGCGGCGCGAAGGACGGGTCGTCCAGCCGTGAAAAAATCACGCCGCGCGCCTTCAGCGCCAGAAGCCCTTTCACCACGCCCTCGCCCGCCTCATGGGTGGGCTGGTTGATGTGGGAGATGATGACATCGCCATCTTTTGCCGAAGCGATGTGTTTCGCCGTCATGGCCGCACCCAGCAGCGAGCCGCCATCGCCATTGATGGAATAACCGGCCACCCGCATGCCCAGCCGGTTGATGGTGGCCATGGAGGAGTTGGTATATTTGGCCGTCGCACCGCGGAACCATTGCGGCTGGAGGCCGGTGGCGGCGACGATGGCCTGACGGCCGCCCTCCACCTCCTGCTCGACCGCCGCTTCGGAGCCGGCGGCGGCGATGCCGTAGATGGAGACCGGCTTGTCCACTGCCGGCACATGATTCTCGCCGTGATTTTCAATCTCGAACAAATCCGGATGCGCCATGAGCACGGCCAGCGCCTCGCCATTATGCTTCAGCCAGCGGGCGGTGACGAAGATCGTCGCGGGAATGCGCTCCCTCACCAGCGTATCGAGGATGCGGTGGTCGGTCTTGCCCATGCAGGCGTCCAGCGTCATCGCCACCCGCACCTTACCGTCATGCTGCGGCGACATTTTCAGCGACGGCTCGACAAGGCCGGTTCCCGCAAAGGCGACGGATGAGGCGGAGAAAAACAGGGTGGCGATGAAGAGGCGACGCAGCATTTTGTGTTCCGGAGTGTGAAGAGCTGGCAATCCGCCCGCAAAGCGCCCGAATTAAGGCGCGGTTTCCAGCGCAGACAGCGCCTCCAGCGCCTCTTCCACCCGCTGGCGTTCGGCGCTGGTGAGCGGCAGGATCGGCCGGGGCGGTTCGCTCACCGTCAGCGTCAGCATGTTGGCGGCGGCGTAAACCACGCGAATGCTGCCGAATTCCTTAAACAGCGTCCAGAGCGGCTGGAAGGCCACTTCGATCCGCTTGACCTCTTCCGCATTGCCGGCCTGAGCCGCCCGCATCAGCCGCAGGGCTGGAACCGGCAGCAGGCCGGCGACCACGCTGTACCAGGCGTCGCCGCCGGCAAGCGTGGCGTCAGCGCAGCCCCAGTCGCCGCTGTAACCGATGGCGAAATCTTGCCCCAGCTTCGGGCGCAGCCGCGCAAGCTCGCCAGCATAATCGGAATCGGCCGGCAGCGGCATCTTGATGGCGCGGATATTGGGGATATAGGCAAGCCGCACCAGAAGCTCGTCGCTGAAGGTGAAGCGCGTGGTCGTCGGATTGTTGTAGATGGCGAGCGGCAGCGCCGTCGCACCCGCCACGGCGGCGAAATGGTGATAGGCCTCTTCCTGCGTCAGCGGCGTGTAGGACACGGGCGCCAGCAGCAACGCATCGGCGCCGGCGGCTTCCGCATCCTTTGCCAGCGCCACGGCGTCATCGGTGCGCAAGGCGCCGACGCCTGCCATCAATATGCGCTTGCCCTTGAGGATGCCGGCGGCCGCTTCGATGGCACGGCGCCTCTCCTCACGCGTGAGATACATATAGATGCCGGTGCTGCCGAGAATACCGACGGAATCGACCGCCGCCGCATCCAGCCGCTCGATCAGGGCGCAGAAGGCCTCGACATCGACCCGCCCGGCCTCATCGGCGGGCGTGATCGGAAAAGCAGAAAGCCCCTTGAATCGTCTCGCCATGTCTATGTCCCTCACTTCGATCGGAAGTCAGGGTTACAGAGCCGGCCGCACGGCCGCAACAAAAGCGGCGGTTAAAGGCTGACCTGAAATCGAAAAATTCCGTGCTCAGTCATAAAGATACAACTTCTTCCACTGCTGTTCGGGAATTTTGTCGCCCACACGGTAGTCGAAGGACTGGATGCTGAGACTGTCGCTCTTGAGCTGGCACTTATATTTCAGCTTATACCATTCGCCCGCACTCCTGAAGACTGCGCCGGGCGCCTTGATGGAGTTCTTGCCCACTTCCGGATCGCCGAAAGTATAGGCGATGACCTTGTCGGGTTTCATGCCCTTCTGCTCCGTTGCGATGCGCTCCATCGCCTCGATATCGCAGCGCTGTTCCAGCCGCTCCTCGGGGGCCAGCGCGTTCAACTGCCGCATGACGCTGGCATCGATCGCAAAAGCGGGGGTGAAGGTCTGCAAGCCAAGGAAAAAGGCAGAAAGGGCAGCGGGAAGAAGCTTTCGCATGGGGTCCTGTCAGTTTTTTCGTTTGTTCTTGTGGTGGGCGGCAGGCCGGGCAGCCTGCATCCATCATCGCTGATTTGCCGGATATTGCCAAAATGTGATCGAAAGCTGACGAAATTGTGCCCGAGCCGCATTCCGCCTGTGGAGATTTGAAACTTGATCGGCCGCAAGGCCCGCTCTACATCTTGGTGCCGCCCAAGATTTTTTACAGGAAAGCGAGTTTCCCTTGCCGATTTTCAAGAACCTGCCCGCCGCCCCGACCGCCGAAAAAAGGCCCGTTCAGGATACGCATCACGGCATTACCCGCACCGACGATTACGCCTGGTTCCGGGCCGATAACTGGCAGGCCATGTTCAAGGACCCTGCCCTGCTCGACCCCGCCATCCGCGCCCATCTGGAAGCGGAAAACGCCTATATGGAAGCAGCGATGGGCGACACCAAGGCGCTTCAGGAAAAGCTGTTCGAGGAAATGAAAGGCCGTATCAAGCAGGACGATTCCTCCGTTCCGGTCAATGACGGTCCTTACGCCTATGGCACCCTGTTCGTGACCGGCGGCGAGCAGCCACATTATTTCCGCACCCCGCGCGGCGGCGGCGAAAAACATGTGCTGCTGAACGGCGACAAGGAAGCGGAGGGCAAGGATTATTTCCGTCTTGCCGGTCTCGACCAGTCTTCCGATCATAGCCACGGCATCTGGGGTTACGATGACAGGGGCTCGGAATATTTCACCCTGCGCATCCGCAACCTCGAGACCGGCGAGGACCTTGCCGACGTCGTCGAAAATACCGGCGGCGGCGGGGCATGGGCGCCCGACGGCAAGAGCTTCTTTTATACGCTGCAGGACGAGAACCACCGTCCGTCGAAAGTCTTCCACCATATCATCGGCGAGCCGCAATCGGCCGACCGGCTGGTCTATGAGGAAAAGGATCCCGGCTTCTTCATGGGTGTCGGCGCATCCGTGCTCGACGATTTCATCTTCATCGACATTCACGACCATGAGACCAGCGAATATCGCATTCTCTCCACGAAAGACCTGACCGCCGAGCCTGCTGTCGTGGCGGAGCGCGAAGAGGGCGTCGAATATTCGATGTGCGAAGGCGGCGATGTGTTCTTCATCCTCACCAATGACGGCGACGCCAAGGATTTCCGCATCGTGGAAGCGCCCGTCACCGCACCCGGCAAGGAAAACTGGAAAGAAGTCGTGCCCCACGAGCCGGGCCGCCTCATCCTCTCCGTCGACGCCTATGCCCGCCACCTGATCTGGTTGGAACGCCGCGACGGCCTGCCGCGCATCGTCATCCGCGATCGCCGCACGGGCGAGGAACATTCCATCGCCTTTGCCGAGGAAGCCTATTCGCTTGGCCTGCATGGCGCGGCGGAATATGACACCGATGTCATCCGCTTCTCCTATTCCTCGATGACAACGCCGAGCCAGCTGTTCGACTACGACATGGTGACCCGCGAGCGCACGCTGCTGAAGACGCAGGAAGTGCCTTCCGGCCACAATCCGGACGATTACATCACCCGCCGTATCATGGCGCCTGCCCATGACGGCGAACTGGTGCCGGTGTCCCTGCTCTATCGCAAGGATGTGGCGCTTAACGGTTCCGCCCCCTGCCTGCTCTACGGATATGGCGCTTACGGCATCACCATCCCCGCCTCCTTCTCCACCACGACGCTGTCGCTCGCCGACCGTGGTTTCATCTATGCCATCGCCCATATTCGCGGCGGCAAGGACAAGGGTTTCGAATGGTACGAAACCGGCAAGATGGAAGCCAAACAGAACACCTTCAAGGATTTCATCGCCGCTGCCGATCATCTCGTTCAGGAAGGTTTCACCTCCTATCAGGGCATCGTCGCTGAAGGCGGTTCGGCCGGCGGCATGCTGATGGGGGCGGTCGCCAATATGGCGCCGGAAAAATTCGCCGGCATCATCGCCGCCGTTCCCTTCGTGGACGTGCTGACCACCATGCTCGATGACACTTTGCCGCTGACACCGCCGGAATGGCCGGAATGGGGCAACCCACTGGAATCGGCGGAGGAATATGGCTGGATCGCCGCCTACAGCCCCTATGACAATGTGGGTGCTAAGCCCTACCCGCCAATTCTCGCGCTTTCCGGTCTCACCGATCCGCGCGTGACCTATTGGGAACCGACCAAATGGGTAGCGAAGCTGCGCGAAAAGACGATAGGGGAAGCGCCCATCCTGCTAAAGACCAACATGGCGGCAGGCCATGGCGGCAAGTCCGGGCGTTTCCAGCGGCTGGAGGAAATCGCCTTCGAATATGCCTTTGCGCTGAAGGTGGCCGGCAAGGACGCTGTTTGACATCTGATCGTGGTCGGGCGGCGACAGGGCCGCCGCCCGCACCGAAACAGCATAAAAATACCTTCACAAACCCTCTTTCCGAATATTTTTTCCACAAAATCGCGACTTTATTTTCTCCTTGAATTCCGACTTGATTCCACCGGGATTTTTATTTCGCCATACTGAAATATGTAATATATTTCTAAAAAATTAGAATATATTCCATGTATTACACCAAATAAAAAACGCTCCAAAAATCGAACGCATGGCTGCGATGCGCCATTTTGCGTTGCAATATCACTTTTTGGCCGTATTATGCCGACCGTTGACATATTCATGCGCATTTTCGCCGTTGTTCTTGCGGCAATTCCGCAGCGTGTTCTGCGGTTATTCTTCTTGCCGTCAATTTTCGGCTTTTTCACGCGCTATGTCAGTTCGCCCTTGGCAATCCGGGCTTTGCAGTGCTCCCGCTTTGCCAACTGAAAACACTGCATCAGACTTGGGGGTCTTACACCATGAAGAAACTCCTAGCCTCGACCATTCTCGTAACGGGCTTTACCATCGCTGCCGGTGCAGCAAATTCCGCCAATGCCGCCGAAGAGTGCGGCAGCGTCACCATCGCCGAAATGAACTGGGCATCCGCCGGCGTCGCGGCTTATGTCGACAAGTTCATCATGGAAAACGGCTATGACTGCACGGTCAATGTCGTCAGCGGCGACACCATGCCGACCTTCGCTTCCATGAACGAAAAGGGCCAGCCGGACATGGCGCCCGAATTGTGGGTCAATGCCGTGCGCGAGCCGCTTAATGCCGCCGTCAAGGAAGGCCGGCTGATCGAAGCCTCGAAAATTCTCACCGATGGCGGTATCGAAGGCTGGTGGATCCCGAAATTCATCGCCGACGAACACCCCGACATCAAGACCGTCGAGGATGCTCTGAAACATCCCGAACTGTTCCCGGCGCCTGAAGACGCCAGCAAGGGCGCCGTGCATAATTGCCCCTCCGGCTGGAACTGCCAGGTGACGACCGCCAATCTCTACAAGGCGCGCGAAGGCGACAAGAAGGGCTTCACGCTGGTCGACACCGGTTCGGCCGCCGGCCTTGACGGCTCCATTGCCAATGCGTTTGAAAAGAAGCAGGGCTGGCTCGGCTATTATTGGTCGCCCACCGCCATTCTCGGCAAATACGAAATGGTGAAGCTGGACGATGGCGTCGAACTAGACCGCGCCCATTTCGACGAATGCACGGCGAAGGTCGACTGCGCCGACCCCAAGGTCAACGCCTATCCGGTGGCCGATGTCTATACCGTCATCACCAAGGACTTCGAAAGCAAGGCCGGCGTGACGCTGGACTACATCAAGGCCCGCAGCTGGGACAACAAGACCGTGGCCGAAATC
Organism: Agrobacterium sp. 22-209-1; assembly: GCF_053522485.1. Taxonomy (NCBI): domain Bacteria; kingdom Pseudomonadati; phylum Pseudomonadota; class Alphaproteobacteria; order Hyphomicrobiales; family Rhizobiaceae; genus Agrobacterium; species Agrobacterium sp. 22-209-1. The sequence goes on along the minus strand of NZ_JBNWCH010000002.1, from coordinate 391,537 downwards.
CTCGCCTGGATGGATGAGAACCAGGGCACCAACGAGGACGGCGCGGAATATTTCCTCGAGAACCATGAGGACATCTGGACAAAGTGGGTGCCGGCCGAGGTGGTCGAGAAGATCAAGGCTTCGATGTGATTGCTGGCGGGGTTGGCGCAAGCCGCTTACCCCCCTCTGCCCTGCCGGGCATCTCCCCCTCAAGGGGGGGAGATCGGCTGGGTGCGCTTTCACCGCTTCATCCTCAACCATCGAGATGGGCGAGACCTTGCCGCAGATCGATCTCCCCCCTTGAGGGGGAGATGTCCGGCAGGACAGAGGGGGGTGCCCGCGCACTCCAACCTCCACCACCCATCCCCCAAAACCCATAGGGAAAACAACAATAATGGCCCTCTGCAATTACTTGCCGGACATGCTCTGCAAGTTCCCCGCCATCGACAATTCAACCATGCGTGTGGCACGCAAGACCATCGATGACGGCTTTCGCGATCTCGTGCGCAATTACGGCGATGCAATCGACGTCGTCGTGCATCCGCTGCAACTCTTCCTCAATTCCTCGGAGCGGCTGTTTATTCAGACCCCGTGGATCATCACCATGCTGGTCATTCTTGCCATTGTGCATTTCGCCGGTCGCAGCATCAAGATCACCGCCGGTACCGCGGCGTCGCTGCTGATGATCGGCGCAGTGGGCCTCTGGCGCGACGCGATGACAACGCTGTCCATCGTCGCCATCGCCACCCTGATCGCCATCGTCATCGGCCTGCCGCTCGGCATCCTGATGGGACGCTCGGAACGCCTTCAGCGCCTCATCAACCCCGTGCTGGACGTGATGCAGACCATGCCGAGCTTCGTTTATCTCATCCCCGTGGTGGTGATATTCGGCATCGGCAAGGTTCCGGGCCTGATCGCAGTGGTGATCTACGCCATTCCGCCCGTCATCCGCCTGACCAGCCTCGGCATTCGCCTGGTGGACCGGGAAGTGCTGGAAGCGGCGGACGCCTTCGGCTCCTCCAACCGCCAGAAGCTGTTCAATGTGCAGCTGCCGCTGGCGTTGCCCACCATCATGACCGGCATCAACCAGACTATCATGATGGCGCTCGCCATGGTCGTCGTCGCCTCCATGGTCGGTGTCGGCGGGCTCGGCAAGAACGTGCTGCAGGCCATCAACAACCAGTTCTTCACGGTAGGTTTCCTGAACGGTTTCGCTCTGGTCGCCATCGCCATCATGTTCGACCGGGCGAGCCAGGCTTTCGGCAAACGCCTGCAGAAATACCGCGAGGTCTCCCATGGCTAAAAGCATCGAAATCCGCAACCTTTACAAGATCTTCGGCAAGCATCCCGAGAAATATCTCGAAGCGGTACGAAGAGGCATGGACAAGGTCGAGCTGAACGACAAACACAACCACGTACTCGGTCTCAATAACATCAACATCACCATGCCGGGCGGCAAGATCACCGTCGTCATGGGGCTTTCCGGTTCCGGCAAGTCGACGCTGATCCGCCACATCAACCGGCTGATCGACCCGACCGCCGGTGAGGTTCTCTACGACGGCGAAGACATTTGCGGCATGAGCACGTCGGCGCTCCGGAAATTCCGCCGCCACAAGACGGCGATGGTGTTCCAGAAATTCGGCCTGCTGCCGCACCGCACAGTGCTGGAAAACAGCGTTTACGGCCTGGACATCCAGGGCATGCCGCGCAAGGAGAGCGAAGAGAAAGGCCGTTACTGGCTCAATCGTGTCGGCCTTGACGGCTACGAGGATTATTATCCGAACCAGCTTTCCGGTGGCATGCAACAGCGTGTCGGCCTTGCCCGCGCGCTTGCCAATGACGCCGATATTCTCCTGATGGACGAAGCCTATTCGGCGCTAGATCCGCTGATCCGCGTCGATATGCAGACGATGCTGCTCGATCTGCAACAGGAGCTGAAGAAGACCGTGGTGTTCATCACCCATGATCTGGACGAGGCTCTGCGGCTCGGCGACCACATTGCCATCCTGAAAGACGGCGAAGTGGTGCAGCAGGGCGACGGCCAGAGCATCATCCTTTCACCGGCCGATGGTTACGTCACCGACTTCGTGCGCGACGTCAATCGCGGCCGCGTGCTGCAGGCGACCACGGTGATGGAGCCGCTGGACAGCAAGCCGGAAGGCATGTCCGTGCCTGAGAACGCGACGCTGGAAACCATTGCCCGCGACATGTCCGAGGCCAATGAAACCCAGGCCCATGTGGTGGATGAGGACGGCAAGCCGGTCGGCAGCATCGGTCTCGACACGCTGGTGGCCGCCATGGTGACGCCTGCGCAGCAGGAGACGGTGGCGACGGTTGAGGTGGAGGTGAAGGCGACGGATAAACCGGAGAAGGTACCGGAGCCCGTTGCTCCGGTGCAGAAGGAAACGGTGTGATCCGCTTGATCCTGTCTATAAAGTTCTAAAACTCTCCACGTCATCCTCGCCCTTGAGGCGAGGATGACGTGGTGTGTGAGGCAGGCCTTTCGGCACCCATGCGATCCTGCCTCGTCTCGCATATAAACGGCTGCTGCATCCTCGCACGCCCCGCCCCCTCCATGCAAAAACGAAGCACTACTTCGCCGGCTGTCAACCCTCGGCGATCGCTGCAACGCAGCAAGCGCAAGCTTCGGACAAGTTGCCGCCGTTAACCATTCGTTAACTTTTGAACGCGGAATCATCGACATGCAGATCGAAAGCAATATTGGCGGATATAATTATCAGGGTCGCATCCGCGACATCGAAAAAGCTGGCAGCGCGCAAAGTGCGCCGGAAGAGCAGGCCGTGAAGCGCGGCCCCGGCAACCCCACCGTTTCCAGCACCATTCTTTCCCAGTCTCTGGCCAATGTTCTTTGGGCCGTGGGCAATGGCAGCGCGCCCGCTTATCAGGAGACGGTCGCGGCCTCCGCCGAAGACACGGCGGAAGCCCAGGCTGAATGGGTGCGCAGCGCCTATTCGGAATATACCGAATAGGCGATTCCAATCAGGCCCTTGCCGGGCTGACCTCCACCGTCACATGCGACAGTTCATGTATGGCGGCAAGTTTCTGCTTATAAAAGGCCGGCGCTTTCGGCGCCCGCGAATGGATTGCCACAATGGCCGCATGGTGGCCGGGACCTACCTGCCAGACATGCAGGTCGGTGATACGATCTTCTTCCGTTTCCACACTTTCACGGATTTCCTGCGGCAGGTCGTCCGCCAGCGGCACCGCATCGACAAGCGTCGTTGCCGTGGAACGAATGAGCCCCCATGACCAGCGGGCGATGACCAGACCACCGACGATACCCATCAACGGGTCGAGAAAGTTCCAGCCGTTCCACTTGCCGAGCAGCAGTGCAACGATGGCAAGGACCGAGGTCAGCGCATCCGCCAGCACATGCAGATAGGCGGCGCGCAGATTATTGTCCCGCCCGCCTTTTGCACCCTGCTCCGCATGCGAACCGTGATCGTGGTGGGCATGGCTGCCATGGTCATGATGGGCATGCGACCCGTGGCCATGATCGTGGTGATGGTCATCCTTCAACAGCACGGCGCTGACGAGATTGACGACAAGTCCGATGACGGCAACGAGAATCGCCTGGTTGAAATCGATCTGGACGGGGCTGATGAGGCGCAAGCCACTTTCAACCGCGATCAGCAGCGCCACCACGGCGAGCACGACGGCGCTGGCGAAACCGGCGAGATCGCCGAACTTGCCGGTACCGAAGCTGAAGCGCGGATTGCGCGCCTCGCGCCTTGCATAGAGATAAGCGAGCGCCGAAATCAGCATTGCGCCCGCATGGGTGGACATGTGCCATCCGTCAGCCGTCAGCGCCATGGAGCCGAACCAGTGACCGGCGACAATCTCCGCCACCATCATGACGGTGGTCAATGCAATGACCATCCAGACGCGCCTTTCATTGCGCTCGTGATTCTGGCCAAGATAAATATGGTGATGCTCCGCCGTGGCGAAAGGCTCGGAAGTCGTCGTCATGTCGCTCAATCCTCTCTCGACTCTACCGGCGCTTCTCAGCTGTGCCGGCCTTTTCCATTCCGCTGGCCTGCGTCGACCTACCGGATGTAGGTCTTCAGCACCTGGGCCAGTTCTTCCGCCGCCCGCGCCCGTTCATCTTCATTTTCGGCATGAACGACATGTTCGTGCAGGTGCTCCTGCATCACCTCCCCCGTCAGGCCTGAAAGCGCGCCGCGCACGGAGGCGAGCAATTGCAGCACCTCACCGCAGGGCTTGGCCTCGTCCAATGCGCGCTCCACCGCCTCCATCTGCCCTTTCAGGCGGCGGATGCGGGCCAGCAGCTTGTCCTTGTTGCGGATCGTGTGGGACATATGCACCTCATATACTATAGGGGGGTATAGTATATTGCGTCTAATTTTTGCACAAGGCGTGCATGACGCAATCTTCGGGAATGTTTCGGACCTTAAAAATGCCCCATCAGAACTAGGGGACTCACAGTCATGACGACTCTCGCAGCAACCAGCAGCATCAATTTCGCCTCTCCGGTCCGCGGCATCGCGCCTGCGCACAACCGGGAGAGCCAGTCCACAACCGAGGCTTTGCAGGAGCTGACGCGGGCGGCCCATCGCGCCATTTCGGTGGCAGGCAATGTCGCCACCGCTGTCGCTCCGCTTGCCGGTGCCTCCGCCAGCCTGGCCGCCGCTCTCTGGAACATGGATAGCGGCGCTTCCGCCCCCACTGGCGCCAATGCTGACGTGGCCGCTTCCGCCCAGCCGGACATGGCAAGCCTCGAATCGCAGATTCTGAAGGCGCTGGCCCATGCTCTTGGCGTCAACGACGCCACTTGAGGCCATTGAACCGGGCGCGAAAAAGCCATATCTCTAGAGACTGGAGATATGGAGAAAGCCATGCTGTCCATCGGTGAACTATCGAAACGCACCGGCGTGAAGGTGCCGACGATCCGCTATTACGAGCAGATGGGCCTCATCCGCGAGGCGGATCGTTCGGAGGGAAACCAGCGCCGTTACGAGAAATCCGACCTCGAAAGGCTGACCTTCATCCGCCATGCGCGCGATCTCGGCCTCAACATTGATGCCATTCGCGAACTTATCGCGCTCAGTCAGCACCGGGAAATGCCGTGCGAGGGTGCGGATCGCATCGCCGCCGAACATCTTGCTGACGTGCGCGAGAAGATTGCCAGCCTGAAGAAGCTGGAACACGAGCTCGAACGCATCGTCTCCCATTGCCACGGCCATTCGATCGAGGATTGCTACGTCATCCGCGCGCTTTCCAACCATGGCATGTGCGAGGGTGAGCATTGAGCCGAAAACCGGGCTTGACAGAATATGGATTCGGGCGCATTGCATTTCCCATGATCAACGAACGCGCACCCATCTCCTGCTCGTATTTTTGGGCCTTCCTCTAAGGGCGGCTCGACAGATCATATTGTCAACAAGCCGCCGTCAGGCGGCTTTGTTGTTTTCAAACGTCCTGACGGCACCGATAAGACCAAAGGACCGAAAAAATGACCGAAGATAGCTCCCTGACACTGGAAAGACCGCCCGTCGTCATCATTCGCGGCGCGCGCAAGACCGATCTGCCCGAACTCAACGAGATGATCACGCTGCTTGCCTCCTACCATGGCGATGCGGCGGCGATCACGCCGGCGAAGCTTGAGCGCGACCTGTTCGGCGCCCTGCCCTGGGTGCATGGTCTTGTCGCCGAAGCCGATGGCGCGCTGATCGGTTACGCCCTGCTTCTGCCGCTCTACAGGGCGCAGGAAGGCCGACGCGGACTGGAGCTGCATCATCTCTTCGTGCGTGACGGCCATCGCGGCCATGGCACCGGCCAGCATCTGGTTTCCCGCGCCCGCGATATCGCCAAGCGTCTCGGCTGCGACTATCTTTCCGTCAGCGCCACGACCGGCAATGTGGCGGCGCATCGTTTCTACGAAAACATGGATTTCGCGCCGCGGCCGGTCACCGGCATGCGCTACATGCAGTCCATCGCCTGATTAAAGCCCACGGAGACAGCCATGACACGGATCGCCATTGCGCTCGCGCAGGATTTTGCCGACTGGGAGCCGGCGCTGCTTACGGCGGCAGCGCGCAGCTATCTCGGTGTCGAGATCGTGCACGCCACGCCTGATGGCAGGCCCGTGACCTCGATGGGCGGGCTGAAGGTGACGCCGGACACATCCTATGACGCGCTCGATCCCGTTGACATCGATGCGCTCGTCATTCCCGGCGGTCTCAGCTGGGAAAAGAGAACGGCTGTCGATCTTGGCGGGCTGGTGCACCGGTTTCGCGACAGGGATCGGCTGGTGGCCGGCATCTGCGCGGCGGCAAGCGCGCTCGGCGGCACGGGCGTTCTGAACGACGTCAGCCATACCGGCAATTCGCTGGCATCCCACAAGGCCTATCCGGCCTATCGCGGTGAGGCGCATTATCGCGATCAGCCAAAAGCGGTCAGCGATGGTGGCATCGTCACGGCACCCGGCAGCGCGCCGGTCAGTTTCGCCGTGGAAATCCTGAAACACCTCGGCCTCTTTGGTCCGGAAGCCGAGGCGGAACTTCAGGTTTTTGCGGCAGAGCATCGGTGAGGCGCATCCGCCTCAATGCTTTACAGCCCTCCACTTCCCCGTCATTCCAGCCTTTAGCCGGAATCCAGCCAGCCTAAGTCTCTGGGCTGAAAAAGACTCTTCCCGCCTCGCAGACGCGCGTCGACGGGAACCCGGCTCAAGGCCGGGATGACGGAGGTGGGAATATGGAGCAAGTCAATATCGATCAAGCACCCGGCACACCCGCGCCGCTGAAGCATCGCCCTCACCTGCAATCGCACGGCGAATATCGCGGCTGTTCAGATGCAGGCTGCGACCTGCGGGCAAATTCGAGCGTTTTATCTTACTGAGCGCAGCAGCGATAAAAGCAGCCTGGTGTTCATGAAAGCAGGAGAGAGCCGCCTCGCGCCCCGGGGTTGCCCCGAGGAGCGCCTTGAAAGCAAGGCGATGCACGGCGCAGAAAGCGCCGTGGCCGGGAACGGCAAAACGCAGCGCATCGAGCTCCTCACTCCATTCCGCTGCGTCCTGCATGGTTTCAAGCCTCTTGGAAGCGCTTCAGGAAAAACGCACTCAACGTGCCGAGAAGTGCCCAGAAGACGAAGCTGGTGACGGTGGCGGCAACGATGAACTGACGTTCCAGCGGCAGTGGCGCCAGCGCATGTTCGCCTTCCGGCGGCAGGGGGGCGCCCACCACATGCGGCGCGACGATCAGCACCATCGCCAGCAGAACCGCCCATGGTTCGCGGCGGAAGGCGATCAACGCAATGCCGCCCGCGGTTGCGGCAACGGTCGCGAGCCACCAGATCTGGCGCGCCTCAAGTGCGGCGGCCGGGCTTCCCGGCAGTTCCGGCGGCAGGCCGATCATCGGGGCGAGCATGACGGCCGCAAAACCGGCAACGCCCCACAAAAGCCCCTCACGCCAGCCGGTATTGGTGCCGCGCAACGACATGAGGCCGGTCAGCACCAGCGCGTAACCGATGGCGGTCAGCACATTGGCGGCGACGGTATAGGCGGTGCGCTCGAAACCATCGGCCGGAGCCCAGGCCTCGTCATTATGTTCATGAGCGGGAACCGCAGCGCCGGGCCCCGGTGCATTATGGCTATGGGGCGCTTCGCCGGCGCTCTCATAGGTTTCCGCCTGAAGGATGAGCGGCGTGGTGCCAAAAGCCTGCATGGCGGAGACCGCGAAGCCGCCAAGGATACCGACGAGAATGGCGGTGAAGACGATATTGCGAAAAAATGACATGCCGTTTCCCCTCAATGGCAGGGGAAGGCATTGGCATGACGCGTGTCATGCGCGGCATTGTGAACGGCTTCCACGTGGGAAAAGCCGACAAAACCGACGACGAACAGGCCAAGCACGATCGCTGTCAGCGACTGCGCGACGCTGGTTGTTTTTACGGAAACGGCTGAATTGGCCGTATTCAGGTTGGTGGACATGGTGACCCCTCTCCCGGCGCGACCCCGCGCCTTTAGATGCGGCCGAACGGCAAAGCCGCAGGACCGCATGCGATATACTTCACCACGGGGATACGAGACTGATACAGGGAGGCATTGATGCCACCACCCTGAAATTCCGCTCTTCCGGACACCCCGCCGGCATGGATATTTCCGCGATGGCAGGTCTCCTGGCTTACGGGTCAAAACCTGAAACACCTTCCCGGCATCGCCTTCGCCCTTGATGGAGGCGAGATGGCTTGCCAGTGGCATTTCGTTTCAGGCTCTCCGCTCACAGTTGCGGGGGCAGCCACGAATGAGGATTTCTCCCTATCGTGTTCCCTTTTCACCTTCCGGAACGCCCGGAAGGAACCATCACGGACATGTTATCGGATGGGCGGGGCCGGGAGTCAATGGCGCTTACCCACCTCTCGTTCGTCATCCTCGGGCTTGACCCGAGGATCCATGGGCTGGCGTGGTGGTGGATCCTCGGGTCAAGCCCGAGGATGACGGAGGAGAGGTATCAGGCCCTACCGCGCCGGTATGGCTTTCAGATAGGCGGAAATCGCATCGCGGTCTTCGGCCGTCAGATGCGCCATATTCTGCTGCACCTTGACCATCGAGCCGCCGACGCTGTCGAATTCCGGGGTGAAGCCGGTTTCCAGATAGCTGGCTATATCCGCTTTGGCCCAGCTGCCGATGCTTTGCGAGCCGGGGGTAATGTCGGGAATGCGGCCCTCGCCTTCCGGATTGGGGCCGCCGGCCAGCCACTTGTCTTTCAGGAAACCGCCAAGCGCGTTGCGCGGCGTGTGGCATTCGCCGCAGTGGCCCGGCCCCTCCACCAGATACTGGCCGCGCAGCAATTCGGCATTGGCATCGGCAAGCTCGACGCGGGGCCGCGCCGAGGGGTCGAAATAAAGGAATTTCCAGCCGCCCAGCACCATGCGCAGATTGAAGGGGAACGGCAACTCGTGATCCGGCGCATCGTTCTGGCTGGCCGGCAGGACCTTCAGATAACCGAAGAGATCGTTGACGTCCTTCTGCGTCATGCGGGCATAGGAGGCGTAGGGAAAGGACGGATAGAGATGTTCGCCGTTCCTGCCCACCCCGCGCGTCATCGCATCGCCGAATTCCGCCAGCGTCCAGCCGCCGATGCCATGCTGTGGATCGGAGGAAATATTGGGGACATGGAAGGTGCCGAAGGGGCTTTTCAGCGCCTGCCCGCCCGAAAGCGTCAACAGCGCCTCGCCCTTCGCGTCGGGTGCCGCATGACAGCTTGCGCAGCCGCCCGCCCAGAACAGCGTTTCGCCATTGGCCAGATCCGGTTCGCCCAGGCTCACCCAATGGCTCGGCGCCTGCCGCTGCGGCGCGGTAACCCAGGCGAAAATGCCGTAGCCCGCAATGGCCGCGACGACGGCCCCGCCGACGAGTTTCGTCCAGATGGAGGACATGCCCCTCTCCCCATTGTCACCTGATCCGGTCAGATGTCTTTCGTGCCTTGAGAAAACGCCGCCGGGAAGCGGCGTTTTCAAAGTGCTGCGACTACTTCTTCAGACGATAAGTCTGGTGGCAGGTGCCGCAATCGGCGCCGAGCGTCTTCATGGCGGTGGCGACGCCGGCCTGATCGGTGGGGAGATTGGCGAGAACCGCGTCGGCATCCGTTCCGAGCTTCGCTGCCTTGGCCTTGAAGTCGTCGAAGTTTTCCCAGATGGCGGGAGCAGCCGCACTACCGGTCTCTGAGCCGACGGGGAACTGGTCGGGGAAAGCCTTGGCATTGGTGCTGATGGTCGTCACGGCAGCCTTGACGGCGGCAGCGTCAAAGGGCTTTTCGCCCTTGGAGATGGCGGCGAGCGCACCCATGGAGCCGCCGATCTGCTTCATCATGCCTTCGCGTTTTTCGACTTCGCCGGCAGCATAAACAGCTCCGGCGCAAAGACAGCCGAACAGCATGGCCGCCGTGATGGTTTTCAGTTTCATGCACACTCTCCTTGATTCCGGCATGGACACCGGCGCTTTATCGAACCGGGCGAGGATGCCCTTTCCGCATGGCGAAAAAAAGTCACATTGCGGTGAATTCCATCGCGAAAACAGAAGCCTAAGACGAGGTGACAATGCAGGTCACCCCCCGGCTCTAGGGCCTCACTATGACGGCAGGCTGAATGAGAATAATTGGCTGAAAGCAAGCGGCGCGGCGTATTCCCCCACGCAGTTGCCGTTTGGAGAAGCCAAGGCCCGGCTTAGAGGGCCAAAATGCGGTCTTCCTCACGCCCAAAACCGCGGATCGCTATGCGGTCGGCAAAGACGTCTGCAATGGCGAAGGTGTTCTGGTCAGGCGTATCGACCATGCCCTTGAAATTCACGAAGTGGGTATTGCCCAACAGGCCGTAATTGCCCTCGTGATTATGGCCGTTGAACCATGCGACGGCTGACGGGTGGGAGCCGAGAAGCTCAAGGATACGCGGCGCGTCCCACATGTTGTGGGCGTTTTCCGGATAGACAGGATAATGGCAGAGAACGATCACTTTTTCTCCCGCCGCATCCGCCTTTTGCAAAACCTCCCGCAGCCATTCGAACTGCTCGTCGCCAAGCGAGGCGTTCCAGTCCTGCGCATTGATGGCACCCGCATCGTTGAGGCGCTTCAGCCGGTCTGCGGCAAGCGCGCGTCGCGGATCGCCGGGCGACGGGGCGAACAGGCTGACCTCGTTGCCGTCAAGCACGACGAAGCGGATATCACCGATGGAAAAATCATGCCAGGGGGCGGACATGCCGAGGCGAGCGTGGATAGCCGGCAAATGCTCGGCGGCGACGGCGAAATCGTGATTGCCCGGCAGCAGCACCGAGCGGTGTCGAAGCCCGTCGTAAACGGCAAGGATCGCGTCGAAATTGTCGAAGCCGCGATCGATGATATCGCCGAGCGTTACCACGAAGGCCAATTCCTCGCGGTTGAAGGCGTCGATCGCGTCTGCGAGCTTTTTCGGGCTCTCGGCGTAATAACGACCCATCTCCGGGCGCGGATCGGCATCGGCATATTGGGGATCGGCGACAATGCCGAAGGAGAAGAGAGGCGTGGTTTTTTCAGTCATGATGCGCCGCGATAAACCCGGCGGATGACAAGCTTGTGACAACGCGCGACATGCCAAAAACAGAACACCCGGCACAAAGGCCGGGTGTTTGAAAAATTCCGTTCGCCAAGCCTTACTTGGCAGCGGCTTCGTAACGCTCCAGGACGTAGTCCCAGTTGATGAGGTTATCAACGAAGGCTTCGAGGTACTTCGGACGCAGGTTGCGGTAGTCGATGTAATAGGAATGTTCCCAGACGTCGACGCCGAGGATCGGCTCTGCACCGTGAACCAGCGGGTTTTCGCCGTTCGGGGTCTTGGAGATTTCAAGCTTGCCGTTCTTGACGGAGAGCCATGCCCAGCCGGAGCCGAACTGCGTGGTGCCGGCAGCGATGAAATCTGCCTTGAACTTGTCGTAGCCGCCGAGATCGGAGGCGAATGCCTGTTCCAGCTTGCCCGGCAGCTTGTTGCCGCCGCCGTCCTTCTTCATCCACTTCCAGAAATGGACGTGGTTGTAGTGCTGCGCGGCGTTGTTGAAGAGACCGGCATTGGTGCCAAAGGACTTCTTCACGACTTCTTCGAGCGACAGGTCGGAAAGACCTGCTTCGGCAGCCAGCTTGTTGCCGTTGTCGACATAAGCCTTGTGGTGCTTGTCGTGATGGAACTCGAGCGTCTCGCGCGACATGTAGGGTGCAAGCGCGTCGTAGTCGTAGGGGAGTTCAGGAAGTTCGAAGGCCATGGTTTTTACTCCTTTTTGCAGCGGGTTACCGCTCCTAGAAACCGTGTGAGCGGACCATAGGAGCGAAGCTCCATTTGGGCAACCTGTGAAATATCAAAATGTTCCGCCAAAGGGGAAAATTCCTCCAGCACCGGTAGCCACCATATTTGTTTCACAACCCCGGCGTACCGTTTTCCACCCTATCGGTTCGCTTTTACCGAGATTGCAGGAAGGAAATTCCATGACCCGCGCTTTGATCCGTCCCCTTATTCTCGCCGCCGCCCTCTCCTCCCTCGCCCTGCCGGCCGCCGCATCGTCGGACGATGCCTGGAAGGAATTCGTGGCGGATGTGCAGACAGCCTGCCTAGCCGGAGCCAAGGACATGATCGAGGATGCCAAGGCGGTGGTCGATCCTGTCGGTAGCGAAAATTACGGTCTCGCCATCCTGACCGGCAAAGCGAAGGGTGCCGATGCGACGGTCAGCCATATCTGCGTCTACGACAAGAAAACCAAGGCCGTGGAGCTGGGTAGCGAGCTTGCCGGGGACACGCTGAAGGTGGAAATCCCCGGTTCCACGAAACCCTGATCGTTCAGAAACGCGGCGTGGTATCGCCCTCGCCCAGCGAACGCTGCATCAGCACCGTATCCAGCCATTGGCCATGTTTCCAGCCGATGGACTTGAAGGTCCCGACAAGTTCGAAACCGGCAGCGCGATGCACGCCGACTGAAGCCGCATTGGCGCTGTCGCCGATGACGGCGATCATCTGCCGAAAGCCGCGCGCGGTGGCTTCCGCAATCAGCGCATCGAGCAGTTTGCGGCCGATGCCCATGCCCTTCATGGCCGGATCGATATAAACGGAATCCTCGAGCGTCGCGCCATAGGCCGGGCGGGCGCGATAGGCGCCGGCATAGGCATATCCGGCTATCGTTCCATCGCATTCCGCGACGAGATAGGGATAGTTGCCCTCCACCAGCAGGCGGCGACGCTCGGCCATGGTCTCCACATCAGGCGGATCGATCTCGAAGCTGGCGCGGCCATACAATACGGCATCCCGGTAAATTTCGGTGATGGCTGGAATATCTGCCTCCTCACAGGGGCGGATTAAAAGGCTGGAAACGGTGGAAAGGGTCATTCTTTTGTCCTGCGGATCATTCACATCCTCATTGTGCATTGCGACGCAGCCAAAATAAAGATTATCTATCTTATACAAACGATAAGGTTTTCTTTGATGATGGACCTCGACCTGCGGCAGTTGCGTAGCTTCATGGATGTGGCCGATCTCGGCAGTTTTTCCGCCGCCGCCGACAAGGCCGGGCTGACGCAGCCAGCCGTCAGCCTGCATATAAAGCTTCTGGAAAAACAACTGGGCGTGCGGCTGATCGAGCGGGTCGGCAGGCGGGCGCAGCCGACGGCGGCGGGGCGGGATTTTCTCATCCACGCAAGGCGCATATCCGAAGAGGTGGCGCATGCGATCGAAACGGTTGCGCCGCACCGCAGCGGGGCGACGGGAAGCCTGCGTATCGGCACGGGCGCCACCGCCTGCATCTATCTGCTGCCGCCGGTGCTGGGCAAAATCCGGCAGGCCATGCCCGGCATCGAGATCGTTGTGCAGACCGGCAATACCCACGATATCCTCCGGCTTCTGGAGGCCAATACCATCGATGCGGCGGTGGTGGCCCTGCCCGCCAGTGGCCGCAGCCTCGATATTCGCGACATCCATCTCGACGAACTCGTCGCGGTTTTCCCGCAAGGTTCCGTTTCTGACGCAACGGTGCTCAACGCCGAGACGCTTTCGGCGCGGCCGCTGCTGCTTTACGAGGGCGGCAATACACGCCGGCTGGTGGATCAATGGTTTTCGGTGAGCGGCCGCACCGTGCAGCCCGCCATGGAACTGGGCAGCGTCGAGGCCATCAAGAAACTGGCGGGCGCGGGCCTTGGCATTGCCATCGTGCCGCGCATGGCGATGGAGCATGAAGATGCGGCGTCCGGGCTCGGACACCGCTCGCTCGAACCGCCGCTTGAAAGGCGGATCGCGCTGGCGATGCGGAGAGACAAACACATGACGGCGCCGCTGCGGGCGCTTGCCGCTGCGCTGCCGGATGTGCGGAAACGGTGAAACCCGCGCCGGTCTCCGGCGCGGGCTTCATGATACTCTTCTTCCGTCATGACGGACCTGAGACAGCCCCGCTCTCAGAACTCCGTCCAGTCGTCACCCTTCACGGCCAGCGCCGCATTGCCACGGGCGGCAGCCGGGCGGGCTTTGGGGGAGGAAGTGACCGGTGCGACGGGCGCGTGGACCGGATTTGCAGCACGCTGCATCTGCCGCGCCGTCTCCCGCAAGGCAGAAGTCTGCTGACCCAGCTGGAACTGTGCCAGCAGCGCCTGGAGATTGGCGCATTCCTGCGCGAGGCCGGCACCGGCCGCATTCATTTCCTCGACCATGGCGGCATTCTGCTGCGTGGCCTGATCCATGTGGTTGACGGCCGTGTTGACCTCGGAAAGGCCGGCCGACTGTTCCTGTGCTGCGGTCGCGATGGCGTCCATATGGCTGTTGACGGAAAGCACCAGCTGCTCGATCTCGGAGAGCCCGACGCCGGTATCGGCCACCAGCTTCACGCCTTCACCCACCGCAACGGCTGACGCGGTGATGAGCTGCTTGATTTCCTTGGCGGCGTTGGCGGAGCGCTGCGCCAGTTCGCGCACTTCCTGTGCGACGACGGCAAAGCCCTTGCCGGCATCGCCCGCCCGTGCCGCCTCGACGCCGGCATTCAGCGCCAGAAGGTTGGTCTGGAAGGCGATTTCGTCGATGACGCCGATGATCTGGCCGATCTGGCGCGAGGAATGTTCGATGCGCTCCATAGCGGCGACAGCATCGCGCACAACCTTGCCGGAAAGATCGGCCTTTGTCCTTGCCTCACGCACCGTGTCGCGCGCGTCGCTCGCCCGTTTGGAGGTGGCGGAAACATTGGCGGTAATCTCTTCCAGCGCAGCGGCGGTTTCTTCGAGAGAAGCGGCCTGCTGCTCGGTGCGGCGGGAAAGATCGTCGGAGGCCGACGACACCTCGTGAGCGCCGCCATTCACCGTTTGCACGGACTGGCCGACGCTGCTGAGCGCCTCGCGCAGCTGGTGCACGGAGCTGTTGAAATCGTGCCGCAACGCCTCGAATTGCGGTGCGAACGGCGTGGCGATCTCACAAACCATATCACCGGAGGCAAGCCGGCGAAGACCGCCGGCCAGCGAACCGGTCGCCTGATTGAGCCGCTCTTCGGCCTCCGCCTCCGCACGCTGCTGCAGTTCGGCCCGGTCGCGTTCGGCCTGCTCCCGGTTGGCGACGGCGTCGGCTTCCAGCTGCCTGTTGCGGACGGCCGCCTCGCGGAAGATTTCCACGGCGCGGGCCATCTCGCCGATCTCGTCGCCGCGTTTTGCACCGGGCACATCGATGGTCAGGTTGCCGGTGGACAATTCCATCATCGCATTTGTCAGGCGGCTGATGGGACGGGTGACGCGGCCGACGATGACGGCAAGGCAGAGAATGCAGACACCAAGTGTGAGGATGAACGCGGCGAGATAGATCATCGCGCCGATAAAGGCGTCCTGTCTCGCCTTTTCGGCATTGGCGTTGAGAACATCCATCGCTTCAGAGGCGATTTTCGCAACCGTATCGAGGCTTTCGGTGACGGTATTGCGCCATGTATCGATGGTGAAGGTTGGCGTGCGGCCGTTGTTCAGATCGTCGATCAGCTTTGCGCGCTGCGCGACGAAATCACCCTTGAAATAGGTTCTGTCGGCAACGGCATAGATATCTTTCAGTGCCTTCGGCGTCGATTCATGCGCGACGAGGTCGCCGGTGGCTTTCCAGGCAAAAGCCGCGCCGGCATCGAAATTGCCAAGCTGCTGGGTTTCCTGCGGGGTCAGCGGTCGCTGCTGGGCCACGACCGCATTGATGACAACGGTGGCGCTGCCGCCGAGCGCTCGCGCCGACCAGCCATAGGACCGCAACTGGATGAGGCCGGTCAGGCTCTGGTCCAGCGAACGAACCTCACCTTCCACCGCCGTCGAGCCCGCTTCTAGCGCCGTCAGGAAATCCTGGCCGAGCGCCAGCACGGTCTTGTCCAGCCCATTTTCACGACGGTCGAGCGGCAGGGTCACGTTGGCGTCAACCTTTTTGCGCAGCTCCAGGAATTGCGTGTAGACATCCTTCACGCGGGCAAGCGGGGCCTTGAGGCCAGCCTGATCGAGCGTGGCGGACTGTTCGAGAAAGGCGCCCATGGCGGCATCCACCTTCTGGCGCGACGCCTGCACGCTGGCGATGGTACTGGCCGTCTTCGCCGGGTCGACCGTCAGCGCCGAGGCGCTGTTGCCGCGTTCACTGCGAAAGTTCAGCAAGGCGTTGAAAAGCAGCCTGTCCAGCGAAACGAGCTGCGCCACCTCCGAAAAGCTGCTGGCACGCTGCACGGACTGCAACATGCCATTGCCCACGAAGCCCGCCAGCGCGATGCCGACGAGCAGAAAAAATCCCACAAGTATATTACGTATGCTGAAAGACATTTGGCGGCCCCCATTAGCCCGGATCGGTAATGCCGCAAGCTAACCAGTGGTCCTCTAAAATTGGATTAAATTCCCCTGAATTTTTATGGGAAATAATGCGGTTCAAAATAAAAGGCCGCGGCAGGGATGAGCCCGCCGCGGCCTTTTGAAAAATTGGGGTTTACCCGGCCTTAAACATCCGCGCCGAGACGCGCCCAGTCCATGTAGAGATCGAGCGCCTTGCGCGCGACCGGGCCTGCCTGCAATTCGCGATCATCGAGCTTCACGACGGGCGAAACCTTGGAATAATTACCGGAGCAGAAGATTTCATCGGCCTCCCGGAAATCCTCGACCGAAAGCGTCGCTTCGCGCACGTCGAAACCGGCCTGGCGCAGAAGACCGATCACGCGCGAACGGGTAATGCCGGCAAGGAAGGTGCGGTTGGGAACCGGGGTAAGGACGACGCCGTCCTTGACCATGAAGATATTGGCCGAGGCGGATTCGGCGACATTGCCGTTCATGTCGCGCATCAGGGCATTGTCGAAACCGCGCGAGCGTGCTTCCAGAATGGCGCGACCGCTATTGGGATAAAGGCTGCCGGCCTTGGCGTCGGTCATGGCGGTTTCCGGCGAAGGGCGGCGCAGCGGCGAAACGGTGAGCGTCAGCGGCTTGCCGGCATCCATCGGCGCTTCGAACAGGCAGAGCGCAAAACGGGTGGAACCGGCATCGGGCGCCACGACGCTGCCGGGCATGCCGTGTTCGGCCCAATACATCGGCTTGATGTAGATCGCCGTCTTGCCGTCGAATTTCTTGACGCCTTCCAGCGCCAGGGACTCGATCTCCTCGGCCGTCATGGTCGGCTTCATGCCCATATTGACGGCGGAGCGATTTACGCGCTGGCAGTGCAGATCGAGATCGGGCGCCACGCCATCGAACCAGCGGGCACCGTCGAACACCGTGGAGGCCAGCCACATGGCATGCGAGGTCGGGCCGATGAGCGGCGGGTTGCCGGGCAGCCATTGACCGTCAACATAGGTCCAGGTGGTTGATCGGGGTGCGGTATCGACGCTCATGATGGTCTCCTGTCTCAAGCGTTTTCGTTCGATAAAACGCTCCGTCTTTTTTTCTGATTCATGCCGGATGAAGAACGCTGCGCGCTCTCAACTGGGCGTGTGCTGGAAATCGGCCGGAGTGAATGCCTCTCCCCTGACGAGGTCAAGTTTTAATTGCAGTGATTTCTGATTTTGATGGAAAATAACAAAGCGACGGCCCCGCAGGTACGTTTTATAAGGTGAAACAAAAGCTTGATGAATGAATTCATCACCATAATTCATTGATCGGATGATGGCGGGGCAATGTGGCCCATGCGATGCTGAGGATCTGACGGCAGTCTGCAGGAGAAAAATAATGGTATGGTCCGCACAGCAATATCTGAAATTCGAAGACGAGCGGACGCGTCCCGCGCGGGATCTTCTGGCGCAGGTGCCGCTGGAGCGGGTGCTGAACGGCTATGACCTCGGCTGCGGCCCCGGCAATTCCACCGAGCTTCTGACCGACCGTTACGGCGTCAATGTCATTACCGGCATCGACAGCGATGACGACATGCTGGAAAAGGCGGCGGACCGGCTGCCCACCACCAGCTTTGGAAAGGCCGATCTTGCCACGTGGAAGCCGGCGCAGAAGGCAGACCTGCTCTACGCCAATGCCGTGTTCCAATGGGTGCCGGATCATCTCGCCGTTCTTTCGCAACTGATGGACCAGCTGGAAAGCGGCGGCGTTCTGGCCGTGCAAATGCCTGACAACCTGCAGGAACCGACGCATCGCGCCATGGAGGAGACCGGAGCGAACGGGTCCTGGAAGGACACGTTCGCAGATGGCAGGCTGCGCCGCAAACCCCTGCCCGCGCCTTCGGATTATTTCGATGCGCTGACACCGAAATCCGCGCGGGTGGATGTGTGGCACACCATCTATAATCATCCGATGAAGGATGCGGAAAGCATCGTCGAATGGGTCAAGGGCACGGGACTGCGCCCCTATCTCACCGCCGTCGGCGAGGAAAACCGCGAAGCCTTCCTCGCTGATTACACGCGGCGCATCACGGCGGCCTATCCGCCGATGGCGGACGGCCGTTTGCTCCTGCGCTTTCCACGGCTTTTTGTGGTGGCGGTGAAGAAGTAGGGCACGCTACACGATGCCGCGTTTTTCGCATACTGGCGCATCCTCTCAATCCTCATTCCTGTGCTTGTCACAGGAATCCAGCCGACGCGCGTCTGCGCGGCGGGGAGAGTTCTTTCAGCCCAAGGACTTGGGCTGGCTGGATCCCTGTGACAAGCACAGGGATGAGGAGCGTACGGGATACGGAGTACGATGAAAAAGGTCAGGCTTCCTTAGCCAAACAGTCCTCAACGCATTCTCTCTAACCAGCAAAGGCATAGACCCGGAGACGGTGGCTGTCCGGGTCGGCGGCCGTGAAGGTGTAGCCGAACTCCATTTTCGCGGGCTGCTGCAGCATGGCAATGCCTCTTGCCTTCCACCCGGCAAAAGTCTCATCCACCTGCGCATCGTTTTCGACCCGGAAGGCAAGCTCGCCGCCACCGCCTGTCACCGATGCCATGGGCTCCACGGTGTGCCGCGACCAGAGGCCGAGCTTCATGCCATTGGCAAGGACGAAGAGGGAAAATGTCGGGGAAGATTCGACGGGATCGACACCCAGCAGGGCCTTGTAAAATTCGGTGCTGGCCGGCGGGTTGTCGACGTAAAGGATGGTGAAATCAGGGTGGGTCATGGCTGTTCTCCTGTGTTGCGGATGAACGGTTCCTAGACCCCGCTGCTGTCAGTTTTTGTCAGCATGATGCCGCCGCCGCTGTTTTTCCCGTTCGCGCCATTCTTTCAGCAGCGCCTGGCGGCGGCGCGGATAACGGCTGTCGAGGGGACGGAAATCTTCGATGCGGTCGGCCCGGAAATTGCGGTAGTCCTGCCGTGTCTCGCACCAGCCCAGCACCACCCGCACCAGATCGAAAAAAGCAAGCGCGAAAGGCCAGATCACCCGTTCCGTCACGTCTCCCTTTTCATCGCAATAGGTGATGGCGACCCGGCTTTCCTTGCGGATCGTATCGCGAATGGCCGCCAGATCGACATGGATGGCCGCAAGGCCCTGCCCTGGACCGACAAGCAGGGTGGAATGATCGAGTTCCTCGCGCAGCGCATCGGGCAGGACGGCGCCGATCTTGACGAGAGCGGCGCGGGCGGCCTGCGCCAATCCCGCATCGGCGCGACCCGCCACCCAGCGCGAGCCGAGTACCAGCGCCTCGATTTCCTGCTGCGAAAACATCAGCGGCGGCAACAGGAAACCGGGGCGCAGCACATAACCCACGCCCGCCTCGCCTTCGATATCCGCACCCTGTGCCTGAAGCGTCGCTATATCGCGGTAGAGTGTGCGCAGGCTGACGCCGGTCTCAGCGGCAAGGGCCGCGCCGCTGACCGGCATGCGGTGGCAGCGCAGGATCTGCAACAGATCGAGAAGCCGTTGTGAGCGTGACACTTGATACTCCTGCGTTGAACTTGCCTGGTTCGCCAGAGCGCGACGCGTTTGAGACTGGTAGCGCCGGAACGACCAATCCGCAACGAGCGCGGTTTCCCGCTATGGCAAAACCTTGAAACCGATTACGCTGTAACGAGTTAGTAAGGAAACGTCCCCCACCGGCTGTCTCTGCCGGCCATCACTTCAATGACAGGAGAAATATCCATGTATGACGTCAGCGCGAATGGCGCGAATATTCCCGCCCTCGGTTTCGGCACCTTCCGCATTCCGGAAGACGATGTCAGGCGCATTCTGCCGGAGGCACTGAAACTCGGCTTCCGCCACATCGATACCGCGCAGATTTACAAGAATGAGGGCGCCGTCGGCGAGGTCATCGCGCAATCGGACATTTCCCGACATGATATCTTTCTTACCACCAAGGTCTGGGTGGATCGTTTCCGCCACGACGATTTTCTCGCTTCCGTCGATGAAAGCCTTGTGAAGCTGAAAACCGACTATGTCGATCTGCTGCTTTTGCATTGGCCGAAGAGCGATGTGCCGCTTGCCGAGCGCATGGGCGCGCTGAACGCGGTGCGCAAGGCCGGCAAGGCGCGCAATATCGGCATTTCCAACTTCAACGTGGCGCTGACGCAAGAGGCGGTGAAACTGTCCGACACGCCGCTTGCCACCAACCAGATCGAATATCACCCCTATCTCGACCAGACGAAGGTGATTTCGGCGGCGCGCAAGCATGGAATGTCGGTGACGGCCTATTATCTGATGGCCGACGGCAAGGTGCCGAACGATCCCGTGCTGAAGGATATCGGCGCAAAACACGGCAAGACCGCCGCGCAGGTGACCCTGCGCTGGGCGGTGCAGCAGCCGGATATCGTGGCGCTTTCCAAGACGGCGACGGAAAGCCGCCTCAAGGAAAATTTCGATGTTTTCGATTTTGTGCTGACGGAAGAGGAAATGCGGGCGATCCACGCGCTTGCAAAGCCGAATGGCCGCATCGTCAATCCCGGCCACCTCGCGCCCGACTGGGACGATTGAGGCGGCCTCCCCTCCGCTTTGGTCTCATCGTTCGGTCAAGGCCAGCTTCGCACCCAGCGCCACGAAAGCGGCCGCGAAGCTGCGCCGCAGCCAGGCGAGGACCGCCGGGCGCGACACCACCTGCCGCCGGACCGAGGCGGCGAAACAGCCATAAAGCGCAAAGACCAGAAACGTCATGGCCATGAAGATCAGCCCGAGATCGATCATGCGCCATGTCGGCAAAGCCTCATCCGGCGCGATGAACTGCGGCAGAAAGGCGAAAAAAAAGATCGACAGTTTCGGGTTCAGCAGATTGATGAGGATCGCCTCACCGATGATGCGGGCGGCCTTCCGGGGTTCTCTGGTATCGTCGATCTTCAGCGCACCCTCCTCCCGCAGCGTGTTCCACGCCATATAAAGCAGATAGGCAACCCCCAGATATTTGACCACGCCAAAAGCCAGCGCACTGGTGTGCAGGATGGCGGCAAGGCCGGTGATGGCGGCGAGCAGATGCGGCACGATGCCAAGCGTGCAACCAAAGGCCGCAACGACGCTCGCCCTCGCCCCCTGCGAGAGGCCTGCGGCCAGCGTGTAGACCACGCCGGTTCCGGGAGAGGCAGCGACAATGAAGGATGTGATGAGGAATTCGGGTGTCATGGTGCGGGTATGTCCTGTGGGTGGAGGACAGGAGCATGATGGCGCGTGGGGTGGGTGTCTTGGATGAAATTGCGGCATTGGTGCTCGGAGGCCGGTGCCAAAATGGGAGGCTACGGTGTCGGCCTAGTCCGGTTCCGTCCGGTTCCGTTCATTCCAGCTCACTTCAAAACGAGAAAATACGACTGACTTGATGAGGGTGGAGAGGTGCGTCCCGCGCTCCCTCGGATCCCAAGGCTGCCGCATAAGGCTATTCCCCATTTGCGCTAACATGCCTTACGAAAGTGCCGCCCGATAAACCGCCGGCGTCACGCCGAATTGTCGCACAAAAACGCGGTTCAGATGGCTCTGGTCGGCAAAACCGGCAATAAAGGCAGCCTCGGCGGGCGAGGTGCCGCCAGCCAGCGCGTGGCGCGCCAGATGGACGCGGCGCTGGAGAAGGTAACTGTGCGGCGTCAGGCCCGTGGCCTTCGCAAAAGCCCGCAGGAAGCGGAACTGGCTCATGCCGGCCTCCCTTGCCAGATCGGCAAGGCGGAACGGCCGGGCGGGGTCGTCATCGATGCTGCTTTTCGCCCGCCTTATGGTGGCGGGCGCCGCCACGACAGGCGAGTTGGCCGGGGTCTCCATCGCACCCGCCAGCAGCGTCAGCAGGGTCTCGTCACTATCGAGGGTTTCGCCCGGCTGTTCCCTTGCCGTCATGGCTGCAAAGACTGCATTGAACCGCTTCGCCAGCGGCCTGATATCGACGGGATGGGCGAATTCGAACGAACCTCGATCCTTCTCGCCGATATCGGCAACAGCGTCGCGGACGATATCGATGTCGAGATAGAGCATCCGCCATGCGCGGCCGCCCTCCCCGAGCGGAATACCGTCATGCACCTCGCCCGGATTGACGGTGATGAGATGGCCGGCGCCCGCTTCCACCATGCCACGGCCGGAGAGCGATTTCTGCGCGCCGCGATGGATGAGGCCGATGCCGAACTGATCATGCATATGGCGCGGAAAGGAACGGTCGCTATCCGCCGCCACGGCGACGACGCCGGGCAGACTGGTTTTCGGCATCAGGAACCGGCCTTGGGCCATGAATGCGCGCGCTCCACAAATAAGAGCGCGACGCTATCACAGGATGTCCAGTCGCGACAGATGCTGCCCTTTACGGATGCATATGGTTGATCATGGCGAAGACCTGATCGAAATTGCCGTTCTGCGCGGCAAAACGCAAAGGCTTGCAGCGTTCCACCACCACTTCCTTCTCATCCGGGCGATTTTCAAGAATATCCATCACCTCGGAAATGAAAGCGTCGAGCGGCATGGCCCTTTCATCGCTCGCCTGTCCCTCGCCCATCAACGTCGTCTGCACATAGGGTGGCACGATTTCGATGACCTCTACCGGCGTTTCCTTCAGCTGCTCGCGCAGCGCGACCGAATAGGCGTGGATGGCCGATTTGGTGGCGCTGTAAGTGGGGGTCAGCACCATGGGCACGAAAGCGAGGCCGGAAGAGACCGTCAAAACAGTTGCGGCAGGTTGCTTGAGGAAATGCGGCAGAAGCGCCGCCGTCAGGCGAATGGGCGCGAGAAGATTGGTGGCGATGGTTTCTTCGGCCGTGTCGAGATAATCCGGTGCTGCGGCGATGTCTTCCGGCCGCATGATGCCGGCATTGTTGATGACGGCGTTGAGGGTGGGATGGGCCTTTACCAGAGCTTCGGCAAACGCGCGGATGCCCGCGGCGTCCGTCGCGTCCATCACCATTGAGGCCATGCCAGGATTGGCGGCCGTCACCTCGTCGAGCACGGCCTTGCGGCGGCCGGAAATGATGACCCGGTTGCCGGCCTTGTGAAACGCTTCCGCCAGCGCGCGGCCGATGCCGGAACCACCGCCGGTGATGAGAATGGTGTTATCAGCGATTTTCATTGCAACATCCTTTGCTTGTTGGCTGAAAGGAAGTTAGCTATTATGCTCTCCAATCGAAAGTAGGCACCCAAAAGATTTATACTTACCAAAAGGAGAGTGTGAAATGAAACGGCACGCCGCCGACCCGGCCATCGAGAGCCGGCGCAAGGTTCCGCCGCCCACGGATACCGATCCGGCAATAGAGGCGCTGGTTCAGGACATCATTGCCAAGGTGGCCGACAAATGGACGATGCTCATTCTGGAAGTGCTGGAAGAACATGGCACGCTGCGCTTCACGCAGATCGGCAGGCTGGTCGGCAATATCAGCCAGAAGATGCTGACGAAAACGCTGCGGCAGATGGAAAGCGACGGGCTGGTGCGCCGCACCGTGCATCCCGTCATCCCACCGCATGTAGATTACGGCCTGACGAACCTCGGCCGCACGCTGGGCAGCGCCTTTTGCGGCGTGTGGATATGGGCGGAAACACACCATGCCGAAATAGAAGAGGCGCGGCGCCTGTTCAATGAACAGCCGCCGCGCCCCGCTACTGAGTAGTTTCGCCTCAGGCGAACTGGCTGAGGCCCGGAACCGAGGCGATCACCTGGTCGACGACCTCATCACCCGCATGCTGGCGGGCAACGGCGATGGTTTCCTTGGCGATGGTGGAAATTTCGCCCATGCCGAGGCCCTGGCTCATCAGTTGCTGGCCCAGCCCCATGATGCCGCCGCCGCCGATCGCGCTCATCAGGCCGCCGAGCAGACCGCCGCCGCCCGCACCTTCGCCATTAAACTGCGCCACCAGTTCGCTGGCGCCGGGAATGGCTTCGATCATGCGGGCGATCGGGCCGTCTGCGGCCTCACGCTGAAGAAAACCGAGAATCATGCCAATGGCCTTTTCGGCCAGCTCGGGGCTTATTCCCGCCTTCTCGGCGATCTGGCTCACGACTTCGTTCATTCTTGCCTCCTGTTGAAAAACGACGCCAACATCGAATAACTGACGTTAACGTCAACGTAAAACAATATGGAGCCGCATTCAAGCGGCCACGGACAGGTGCGGCAACTTTCACCAGGCGGTTTTTCTTCATCGCCATCAAGCAGTTGTTGCGCCTTGAAACTGTCCTTATAAGATCATCACAACCAAACTATGAAAAGGCCGCTATCGTCAGAAGTGGCCACAACATGGTGGTGACGCTTTAAATTCGGACATGACTTTTACAAAATCCACCGCGATTTTTTGGGTCAGGCACAAGCCGCAGGAGAAATGGTCGATGTTGCAGGACGGACAGCTCTATATCGGGACCAGCCGCAATCCGGACGACAGCCTGAACAAGGGCGAATATCTCGAACTGAAATTCGGCAACCGCCACGGCCTCATCACCGGCGCGACGGGAACGGGCAAGACCGTGACCTTGCAGGTGCTGGCCGAAGGTTTTTCAAAGGCCGGCGTGCCGGTTTTCTGTGCCGATATCAAGGGCGACCTTTCCGGTATCGCCGCTGAGGGCGAAGCCAAGGACTGGGTGCAGAAACGCGCTGAACAGATCGGCTTCACCGATTTTGCCTATGGCAAATCGCCGGTGATCTTCTGGGATCTCTACGGTGAAAAAGGCCATCGCGTGCGCGCCACCATCGCCGAGATGGGGCCGCTGCTGCTCGCCCGGCTGATGGACGCTTCCGAAGCGCAGGAAGGCGTGCTCAACATTGCCTTCAAGATCGCCGATCAGGGCGGGCTGCCGCTGCTCGATCTCAAGGACCTGCAATCGCTCCTGAACTATATGGGCGAAAACGCAACCGAGCTTTCCAACCAGTTCGGCCTGATTTCCAAGGCCTCGGTCGGTTCGCTACAGCGTGGGCTGCTGGTTCTGGAACAGCAGGGTGCGGCGAATTTCTTCGGCGAACCGGCACTGAAAATCGCCGACATCATGCGTGTGGGTACGGATGGGCGCGGCACGATTTCGGTTCTCGCCGCCGACCGGCTGATGATGAACCCGCGCCTTTACGCCACCTTCCTGCTCTGGATGCTTTCGGAACTGTTCGAGGAGCTGCCGGAAGTGGGCGACCCGGAAAAGCCGCGACTGGTGTTCTTCTTCGACGAGGCGCATCTGCTGTTCAACGACGCGCCGAAGGTGCTGGTCGAGCGCGTGGAACAGGTCGTGCGGCTCATCCGCTCCAAGGGCGTGGGCGTCTATTTCGTGACGCAGAACCCGCTCGACGTGCCGGAAACCGTTCTCGCCCAGCTTGGCAACCGCGTGCAGCACGCGCTTCGCGCTTACACCCCGCGCGAGCAGAAGGCGGTGCGCACCGCGGCTGACACCTTCCGCCAGAACCCGGCCTTCAACACCGCCGACACCATCACCACACTCGGCACCGGTGAGGCGCTGATTTCCACCCTGCACGACAAGGGTGCCCCCTCCATTGTCGAGCGCACGCTGGTCCGTCCGCCATCCGGCCGTGTCGGGCCGCTGACGGATGCGGAGCGCAAGTCCCTGATCGATGTGAGCCCCGTCGCCGGGCAATATGACAAGGATATCGACCGGGAATCGGCCTTCGAAATCCTCGCGGCCCGCGCCCAGAAGGCGGCAGAGGCCGAGGCCGCCAGGCGCGCGGAAGAGGAAAACGCCAAAAACCAGTCCGACAACGCCTCCGGCCGCTGGCGCCTGCCCGGTTTTGGCGATGACGAACCCGCGCAAAATTCCAGCGGCTCACGCAGCGGCGGCGCCCGCCGGTCCGGCTACCAGCGCGAAACGGTGATCGAGGCGGCGATGAAAAGTGCTGCCCGTTCGGTCGCCACCTCCGTCGGCCGCGCCATCGTGCGCGGGATTCTGGGAAGTCTGAAGCGATAAATGGAGACGCCGCCCGTTCTCGATGAGACGGGCGGCGCTTTATTGGCGTCGCGGTCACTTCTGGCGATAGAAAATCATGCCGCCGTGATGGAGCACATCGTCGACGAATTCACCGTCCGCCGTAAAACCGGTATCGTCCCAATAATCGATATGGTTTCCCTTCACCTCATATCGTCCCCGATAGGCGCTCTTGCGGCTGCCCCGCGCCTCGTCATAACGACCATTGGGCAAAAGCTCCTGACGGACGTGCCCATCGCCGGTGACCCACATGCCGACATAAGGGTGGTTCTTGACTTCAGCGGTTTCGGTCATTGTCAGCTCCATGGCGTTATCTGCTTTGCGGGTCTCGGCCTCGGCGGAAGCCGCTGCGAGCAGAACCGCAACTGACGTTGAAACAATATTCATTGCCACATCCTCCTCAGGCGGCGGTGGGTCGCACGACGATTTCGTTGACGTCCACATCGTCGGGCTGCTCGATGGCGTAACGCACCGCGCGGCCGATGGCGTCGGGCTTCAGGGCGATGGCCCGATAGGTCTGCATCAATTCCGCAGCCGCCGGATCGGTGATGGTGTGGGCAAGTTCGCTTTCCACCACGCCGGGGTGAATGCAGGTGACCCGCAGGTCGCGGTTTTCCTGACGCAGCCCGTCCGAAATGGCGCGAACCGCAAATTTCGTCGCGCAATAGACGGCTGCCGTGGGCGAAACGGCGAGCGCACCGATGGAGGCGATGTTGATGATATGGCCGGAGGCACGCGCCGTCATTTCCGGCAGCACGGCGGCAACGCCATAAAGCACGCCCTTGACGTTGACGTCGATCATCCGGTCCCATTCATCGACCTTGAGCGACGACATCAGCGACAGCGGCATGATGCCGGCATTGTTGACGATAACGTCGATCTGCCCGAAAGCCTTGCGCCCCGCTTCCGCGAAGGCATCGACGCTGTGCCTGTCGGTCACGTCAAGCGGGTGAACGACGACGTCAGCCCCCGTCCGCCGCAGCTCTTCGGCCAGTGTCTCGAGGCGATCCAGCCGGCGCGCGCCGAGCACCAGCTTCGCGCCGGCGGCGGCCAGTTCCCTGGCAATCCCCTCACCGATCCCGCTCGATGCACCGGTGATGAGAACAACTTTGTTCAGTGTCATGGCTATCTCCTTGCTGTTACGGCCGTTTTTTTCGAAACCGACCGTTGCAGGAAAGATAACGCTCAGGCATTGTCGTGATAACCTCGTCAATAATTAACTCAATGGATAGAATTTCTAACCAATGAATATTGATCTCAATGCTGTCTCGACATTCTGCCTTGTTGCCGAGGAACGGAATTTTCGCGCCGTTGCCGATAGGCTGGGCGTGACCCGTTCCGCTGTCAGCCAGACCATTCGCAAGCTCGAAGAAACAATGGGAATTGCGCTGGTGCAACGGACCACCCGCAGCGTCAGCCTGACGGAAGCGGGACAGCAGCTTTACGCCGATGCCTCGCCGTCCATAGG
This sequence comes from Agrobacterium sp. 22-209-1, assembly GCF_053522485.1. Taxonomy (NCBI): domain Bacteria; kingdom Pseudomonadati; phylum Pseudomonadota; class Alphaproteobacteria; order Hyphomicrobiales; family Rhizobiaceae; genus Agrobacterium; species Agrobacterium sp. 22-209-1. Next base: position 363,863 of record NZ_JBNWCH010000002.1, on the reverse strand, counting down.
CGCGATCTCGCTTGCAGCGCAGGCGGCCTCATCGCTCGGCGGCACGGTGCGCGGTCAACTTCGGCTCGCCGTTTCCTCCATTGCTGAGCGCTTCTTATCCGGCCCCCTGCTCGCGAGTTTTGCCGAGTCGCATCCACAGGTGCAGCTCGATATCGTCGTGACGGATGAGGAATTCGATATCGTTGCGGAGCATTACGACGCGGGCGTGCGACTGGGAGAGCTTATCGAACAGGATATGATCGCCGTTCCCGTCTCGGTTCCACAGCGGCAGCTGGCCGTGTGCTCGCCGCACTATCGGAACCGCTTCGGCCTGCCGACGCAGCCCCGCGAATTGATAGAGCACAGGTGTATCGGCTGGCGACCCCGCCCGGGCGTGGCGCCATACAGGTGGGAATTTGCGGAAAACGGCCGGGAATTTGCCGTGGCGGTGGAGCCTGATTTCACCACCAACGACATGCAACTGATGATAAAGCTCGCCTGTGCCGGTGCGGGCATCACCTTCGGCATGGAAGAGACGTTCCGGCCCTATCTGGAGCGCGGAGAGCTTGTTCCCATGCTGGAAGACTATTCACCCAGCTTCGCAGGGTTCTATCTCTATTACCCCAGCCGTCGAAACCTCGCGCCGAAGCTGCGCGCCTTCATCGATCATGTCCGCTTGTCGAGGGAGCGCTGATCTGCCGGATATTACCCCGGCAGATCGTCGGAAAAACATGATTACTTCTTCTGGGAAACCAGCGAGAAATAGGCACCCTGGGGATCGACGCAATTGACGATCCAGCTATCGCCGGGCACTTCCATCGGGCCGTTGACGACCTGTCCGCCGCCGGCGCTGACGCGGGTGACGGCATCATCGATACCGTCCACGTTGAAGTAATAACCCCAATGGCAGACGGGAACCTCCGGCATGCGTTTCATGACGCCGCCGACGGCCTTGCCGTTATGGGCGAAGATGCGGTAGGGGCCCATTTCGCCCATGTCGAAATCGTGGTCCTTGGTCCAGCCGAAGACTTCACCATAAAAGGCCATGGCCTCGTCGACATTGTCGGTGAAGAGTTCATACCAGCCGACATGGCCCTGCTTTGCCTGCTTGTCTTCAGGGAAGCCGCCGGTTTCCATCGGCTGCGGCGTCATGATGCAGAGCACCGCGCCGAAGGGATCGGCAACAACGGCGAAGCGGCCGATTTCGGGAATATCCTGCGGCGGACGCCTGACCGCGCCGCCCTTCTCGGCGAAAAGCCTCGCCGTGGCGTCCACATCGTCGACATCGACATAAGCGGTCCAGTTGGGCGGAATGCCCTGACCCTTGTGTTCGTCGGTCAGTTCCATGACCCCGCCCATGCCGCAGCCGTCGGCCTCCAGCACGAGATAGGGCATTTCCGGCGAGCCGAAATCCTTGGTCTGCCAGCCGACGACATGACCGTAAAAGCGGGCGGCCGCTTCCATGTCGGGCGTCATCAATTCAACCCAGATGAATTTTCCATGCGTATCGGACATTTTCGTCTCCTGTGGACGGTTTGGCGAGGTGTTCGGCGCGCACCCGCCGCAGGACGCGGCGGCGCTGTTATCGACGGGCAATACCGGCCGGGCATCAGGCCTTGCGGCGGAATTCCGATGTCATGAAGGTCTTGAATGTGCCGTCCGGCTGCCTGACGCTGCCGGAAAAGCTGCGGTGATTGTCGTCATGCAGCACCAGCACGTCGTGATAGGTAGCGGTTCCGCCGGAACCGTCGAAGGCCGGGCCTTCCGCTTCCAGCGTCAGGGTCTTGCCGTCATCTTCCAGCCAGCCCTTGTAGACCCAGAGATTGGTCATCATCGACCCTACCCAGGTGCCGACGAAATTGCCCTTGGCCGGGTCGAAGCCGACCGTGATCACCGCCGTCATATCCGTACCATCAGGCATCTTGCCGGTGCCGTTGCCGATGATCCACAGACCGCCGACGGAGCGGACGGTTTCGGTGAATTGCTGCGACGGGTCGCTGGCGTCGTAGTTCTCATGGCCGGAACTGGAGGTCATGATCCAGTCCCCGACGATTCTCTTGAGGAATTCATGTTCCTTCTGCGGCTTGGCAATTTCCATTTCCATTGTCTTCTCCTCCTCATCCGTCCGTTTTCAGTGGCAGCAGGCCGCCGCCTTCGGCGCGTCCTCGTACTGGTCGTGGCGACGCACCCAATCCATTACCTCATCTTCATTACGGCCCTTTGGCACCAGGTCGAGCAGCATCAGCGTGCCGAGCGTCTGTTCCGCACCGCGGGCGTAAGTGGAATAGGTATGGTAGATCTTACCGTCATCGCCCTTGGCGAAAACGCTGATGCCGTGCAGGTCCTTCAGGTCGCCATAGGGCGCCATGTTACGGTAATTATAGGTGATTTCGCCTTTGGCCATGTCCTCGTCGCGGAACGAGGCCTGATAATCATAGTTGAAATCGCCGCCCTCGGCCGAAACCCAGGGGAATTTCCAGCCCATGCGGTTTTTGTAGCTTTCGATCTTCTCAAGCGGCGCACGCGACACGGCGACGAAACCCGCATCGCCATGCTTGAGGTGGATCAGCGCACCATCGACGTGATCGGCAAAAAAGGAGCAACCGACGCAGCCCTCCTCCCAGTCCGGTGCCAGCATAAAGTGATAGACGATGAGCTGACTGCAGCCGCCGAACAGTTCCGTGAGCGACTTGGGGCCGGAAGGGGCATCGAAGATATAATCCTTCGTCACCTCTTCCCAAGGCAGCGCACGCCGGGCCTCGTTCAGCCTGTCGCGGGCGCGGGTCAGTTCCTTTTCCTTCACCAGCAGGTCGCGGCGGGCCGCAAGCCACTCCTCTTTCGAAACGACGGGATGAGACATGATCTTTCCTCCTTGGATCCGTCTTTCACTGCGGCTTCGCCTCTCCGTGGCGGGCGCCGCGCATCTCTGTGTTGAAATCCGAGAAATGGAGCCACAGAGCATCAAGTTCCGCTTGACTATTTAGGTTGATATCAACATATTTAGCGCATGTCAAACGCCAACGCGATTCCTTTTTCGACAACTCTTCTTGTGCGCGATTCCTGCCTGTGCCTGCATGCGCAGCGCGCGGCGCGGGCGCTGGCACGGCTGTTTGATAATGCGCTGAAGCCGGTGGGCATCAATAATGGCCAGTTTTCGCTGCTGATGTCGCTGAACAGGCCGGAGCCGCCGCCAATGGGGCCGGTCGCCAATCTTCTGGCGATGGACCGCACGACGCTGACGGCGGCGCTGAAGCCGCTGGAACGGCGCGGGCTGGTCAGCATTGAGCAGGACCCGAAGGACAAGCGCGGCAAACGGTTGCGGCTGACGGCTGACGGGATGGCCGTGCTCGCCGCCGCCTTCCCCATCTGGCAGCAGACCCATGCGGAAATAGAAGCCAAGATTGGCAGCGGCGACCCTGAAAGGTTGCGCCGCGATCTTGTCGACCTCGGCTGACAGGATTGACGGCATGGCGCCACTTTTGTCGGCGAAAATGTCATCCGGCCGTCGTGCCGGGGAGCGACACTACGAAGAAAGCGCAATCAAGGAGGAATGATCATGCGTGCAATCGTTTTTGTGAAAGCCACCAAAAGCAGCGAAGACGGCGTGATGCCAACGACGGAGCTAATTGAGGCGATGGGTAAATTCAACGAGGAACTGGTCAATGCCGGCATCATGCAATCCGGCGATGGCCTGCACCCCTCCTCCAAAGGCAAACGCGTGATTTTCGACGGCGACAGCCGCACCGTAGTCGATGGCCCCTTCCCGCATACCAACGAGTTGGTCGCCGGTTTCTGGATATGGCACGTGAAGGACATGGATGAGGCCGTGGAATGGGTGAAGCGCTGCCCGAACCCGATGCTGGAGAAGAGCGAAATCGAAATCCGCCCGATGTTCGAGATGGAAGACTTCGGCGATGCCGTGACGCCCGAGATCGCCGCCCATGTGGAAGAACTGCGCGCGCGTGTCGGCAAACAATGATGCCAGCGCGCTGAACAAATCCGCGTAAAATGATCCGGTGCGGCACCTGTCACCCTCCCGTCAGGGATGGATCCGGCCGCACCGCCCTTCCCAAATCTTCACCCTTCTCTAATCGGGTTGCCATGGATCACCACCGCTGGTAATGGTCAGTTGGTTCAACTCGTTTCAAGAAAGGAGGCTTCGCATGGATATTTCCTGCTTCTGGCGCAATCGTCAGCTCTGCCACCTTTTTGCCCTGCGGACACGTTTGCAGGGCTGACCGGAACAACCACCCTCTGGTTTGCCCAAAAGGCCGCGCAGGACGCAGTTTGTCTGCCATTGCGCATAGTTTCACGACGGATCACCGAGAACCGAAACCCGTCCTGCACGCGCAGGCAACGGTACGGGTCCGTCTTTGCCAGAGACGACATCATGACCATCATCACGCTGCGCAACCTCGGAATCATTCTGGGCAAGCCGCTTTTTTTCAATCTCAACCTCACCATCAATGCGGGAGACCGCATCGGCATCGTCGCCGCCAATGGCTGTGGCAAATCCACCCTGCTTAACTGCCTCGCGGGTGACATGGAACCCACCAGCGGCGACATCACCCGGCTGCGCGGGCTGACGCAGTCGATCGTCCACCAGCACCTACCCTTGCCGCTAATGGAACGGACGATGCGCGACGCCGTGCTTTCCGCCCTGTCGGCGGACACGATCGACAGCGACAGCTGGCGCGCCGACATGATCTTCGATGCCATGTTGGTGCCCGAACCGTTCCGCGAGCGGCGGCTGAAAGAACTGAGCGGCGGCTGGCAAAGGCTTGCCATGCTGGCCAAAGCCTGGATCACCGAACCTGACGTGCTGCTGCTCGACGAGCCGACCAACCATCTCGACCTCGAAAAAATCAACGTGCTGGAAAGCTGGCTTGGGGAACTGCCGCGCGATACGGCCGTCATCATCGTCAGCCATGACCGCGCATTTCTCGACAACGTCACCCGGACCACCCTCTTTCTGCGACCGGAAAACTCGGCGCTGTTCCGCCTGCCCTATGGCCATGCGCGCGCGGCGCTGGAGGAGGAGGATGCCGCCGATGAGCGGCGTTTCCAGCGCGACATGAAAACCGCGCAGCAATTGCGCCGGCAGGCCGCCAAGCTCAACAATATCGGCATCAATTCCGGCAGCGACCTGCTGACCGTCAAGACCAGGCAATTGCGCGAGCGGGCGGAAAAGATCGAGGAAAAGGCGCGGCCCGCCCATATCGAGCGATCCGCCGGCAAGATCCAGCTCGCCAATCGCGGCACCCATGCCAGGGTTCTGGTCACTCTGGAAGATGTGCCGGTCTCGACGCCGGACGGGACAGTGCTGTTTCGCACCGGCCGGCAATTTATACGCCAGGGCGACCGTATCGTCATTCTCGGCCGCAACGGCGTCGGCAAGACAAGACTGATGTCGCTTCTGCAGGCGGCTGTATCGGGCGCAGCCCAGATACAGGACGGCATCAAGGCGACGCCCTCGCTGGTGGCCGGATATGTCGACCAGTCGCTCGCCGAGATCGATGACGACAGCACGCCCGTTTCACTGCTGTCCCGCCGCTTCGACATTGGCGACCAGCGCATCCATGGTCTGCTTGCCAGCGCCGGCATCGACATGGAAATGCAGAAACGCCGCATCGCCGCCCTTTCCGGCGGGCAGAAGGCGCGGCTTGCCATGCTGGCGCTCAGGCTGGCGGAGCCGAATTTCTACCTGCTGGACGAGCCGACCAACCATCTGGATATTGAGGGGCAGGAAGCGCTGGAGACGGAAATCATCAGCCGCGAAGCCAGCTGCGTGTTCGTCTCGCATGACAGGCGTTTCGTTCGGGCTGTCGGAACCCGCTTCTGGCTGATCGACAAGCGCAGGCTGGTGGAAGTCGACGATCCCGAAGGATTTTTCGCCTCGGCCTGATGGTTTTGAAAAGCAAACGCCCGTCAGCCCAAAAGGCTGGCGAGGCGTGGATCGCCGGCGAAATCCAAAACCGCAAAACCCGTTCTGCGCATCGGAAATTCGCAGAGCGCCTGCACCCCCGTTTTCGACAGGTGGATGCGCCAGCTCATCCGTTCCACCGGCGTCTTCGCGGCAAAAGCCGTCGGCGACAGAACTGCGATGTTGAGGCCGCCGGCGGGATCGCGCACCGAACGGTAGAGGATCGCCTCGATCTTCGCCAGACGTGCCTGATCGGCCAGCGCCTGGCATGGCTCGTAATTCTGCAGATCGGTCCACAGGCGAGTATCCCGGTTCAGTTCAGGTTTCGTCAGATTGAGCGCCGCATCGGTGGCGATACGTGCGGCGAAGGCGGAATAGTCGGCGGGATTGGCAGGCAGCGGCGTTCCGGGCGATTCGGCATAAAACAGCAGCCGGTAAAAGGCCATTTCGGCCAGCGCCGTCTCCACTTTTTGGGCGGCGTAATAAACGCCTTCGGTATAGCCCGCGCGACGGAAGCGCGAACCATGCGGATAGGCGGCTCCATACCGGAAGGGCGTGGCGAGAAGATAATCGAAACCGGCGCAATCAGGCGGAAACGGCCGCTTGCTGGTCTCCAGAATATCTTCCAGCAGGGATTGCTCCTCCACCGTATCCACCAGTTTCATGGTGGAAACCTGATGCTGCGCTTCCACCAGCCGCCAGTATTTTCCCGATACGGTGCGTTTTTCAGACAGGAGCGCGTCGGGCGTCCAGATAGGAGAGGACATCGATCAATCCGGTAATGGTGGTGAGCCTTTCGGCAGGCACGGCATCAAGCGCCGTATTGTGATTGCGCAGCCAGTTTTTGGCCGTTGCCTCATCGCCACCGGTAATCGCATCCAGCGAACGAAACACCCGGATCAGCAGCACCGCAAGCTCGAAGGACTTGGCGCCCGGTTCCAGCAGGAAATCGAGCCGCTTCATGCGCGACACGGTGGGGGCGGAAACGCCGAGAATATCGGCCGTGCGAGCGGCATTGAGGCCCAGCCGCTCGGCGGCGGCGATAACGGCCTTGGTAACGACCCTGCCCTGTGAGGCGGGATCCATGGCGCTCTTGGCGTGAATATTCATGGCGCATATCCTTTCCTTGGAAAGAATATAGCATTTTTCTTTCTGCAAACAAGAAGGCCGGGATAAACCCGGCCTCATTGTTCACATGGATTGCTCCCGCGAATTGGATCAGGCCACCGAGACCGGCACTTCCGTGGAGGTGCGCATGGCGTGGCTGTAGGGGCAGACGATGTGAGCGGCGGCAACCAGCTTTTCGGCAACTTCGCGCTCGACGCCCGGAATATTGGCCTTCAGCGACACTTCGATGCCGAAACCGCCGCCATCTTCGCGCGGGCCGATGCCGACGGTCGCCGTCACAGTCGTGTCTTCAGGAATTTTTACTTTTTCCTTGCCGGCGACAAATTTCAGCGCACCCAGGAAGCAGGCGGAATAACCGGCCGCAAAAAGCTGCTCCGGATTGGTGCCACGGGCGCCATCGCCGCCCAGTTCCTTCGGAACGGTGAGGGTGACGTCGAGAACGCCGTCTTCCGACTTGGCGTTGCCGGCGCGGCCACCGGTGGCGGATGCTTTGGTCGTGTAGAGAATGGGCATGGCATTTACTCCTTCGGGTTGGTGTGAATATCTTGTAGACCACAATTAAATTGTGCGCAATATAATTTTGCACATTGAATGCGATTTTGTTTTTTGCGATAATTTTCAAGAAATTTCGCCGCGCATCCATGCGGCAGGAACCGAAAGCGGGGGCTGATTGTTCCCTCCCCGGTTGATTTTGGAGCAGGAAAATGGACGCAGCGGGCGACGAGAAGACAATGGAAAGCCTGTTGAGGCTGGACCAGCAGATATGTTTTGCCCTTTATGGCGCGGCGCACGCCTTCACGCGCGCCTATAAGCCGTTGCTCGACCCGATCGGGCTGACCTATCCGCAATATCTTGTCATGATGGCGCTATGGGAAAAGGAGACATCCACCGTCAAGGCGCTCGGCGAAATGCTGGGCCTCGATTCGGGCACGTTGTCGCCGCTGCTGAAACGGCTCGAACATGCGGGGCTGATCACCCGCAAACGCGGCACGGTGGACGAGCGGCAGGTGCTGGTGGCGCTGACGCCTAAAGGCGCCGACCTCAAGAAAGAGGGCGTGAAGATCATGGCAGCAATCGGCGGCGCCACCGGCTGCGGGCTGGAGGAACTGGCCCAGCTGCGGGACCGGGTGAATGCGTTGAAGGATGGCCTTTCGAGGGGTTGATCCCCTGAAAAACAAGGGGTCGGAAAGGATTTATTAACTAGTTCCCGATAAAGTTGCATTTATATTTTATGCAGCTAATATGATTTGCAGCTGCATTTCCAGCCCCAAAAGCCGATGAAGGCATTTTGCGGCAGATTTCAAAAGGCATATTGATGACTTTGATCTCTGCGAATTCGATGGCATTGACCATTCTCAATCAAATTTTTTCCACGCGGGACATCTCACAGAATAGAGCCGCTAACTCGATCCTCAATATTGTCGCAGACAGCCCGCAGAAGACTGCGCAAGCCATTGACACGATCGTATCGCTTGCTTCCCGCGTTACCAAAGTAAAACAGGAGACTGTTGCCACAAAGGAGATAGTCTCCGCCGCCATTCCGCAGGCAACGGTAAGCGCGATGAACGCCGCGGCGACGTATATAATGTCGTCCTCTTACATCAAGCCGATCGAACGGACAGCGGAGAATGCAGAAGCGATTGTAAAGGAGCTAATATCCATGGCTTCGAGAGCCAGTCCGCGCCAAGTATCAAAAATCATTGTGCCAGCGCGCGAAGAGTACGATGCCCAGTACACTGAGTGGGGTGCAAAACGCATCGCGAATGGTGAGGATGAGGCGCTTGTGAAAAAGCAGGTCGCGTATTTTATCAGTGACCGAGTTTACGAAGGCCAAGTCAAAATGGCGGAACTCAACAACTCTCTCGATGGAACATATTGCGAAGTGTCGAGACAGTATATGCATGACAGCGAAAAAGCGCTTAAGGAATTTTTCGGTTCCGCCATAGTTCTTAAACTGGGTGAAAATGGTCAGGTGTCGGTTACACCCGGTACGCTATATTACGGCAACGGGCAGAAAATGGTTGAGTACAAAGAAACCGGCGAACTGGAAATTTTCGACAAAATGGGGAGCTTGGTAAAAGCCTACAAAAAATCGGAACTCCAGTCGTATTCAAGTTGAGAGTGCCCCGTCGGTTTTCCGACGGAGCGCCGACCCTTTAACTCATGCAAGCAAGCCAAATTCAAACATAGAAGGGACCAGTGATGCAGCCGAGACGTCAGAAAGCACAATTTGCAAACCGTCCACGCTAATATTGGCGTGTCCGTTGACACCGTCTGCAATCACAAGATCCGCAAAATCGTCTGCTATCGCGGTGTCAAACCGTATTCTATCACTTCCTAACTGGAAGTCTTTGATAGTGTCTTGCGCGCTCCTGATGGAAAAATAGAACGTGTCAGCGTCAGCCCCACCCCAAAGAACGTTTTCACCATCTCCACCTTCGATCAAATCGCTGCCTGCGCCTCCGTCGAGAACATCGTTTCCAGCTCCGCCGCGCAACTGGTCATTTCCAGCTTCACCAAATAGCTTGTCTGCGCCGTCCCCACCGCTCAGCTGGTCGGTTCCAGTCCCACCATAAAGACTGTCATCGCCTCCATCGCCATACAGAAGGTCGTTACCACCTTGGCCGTTAAGGTAGTCGTTTCCATCACCACCATAGAGCTTATCGTTCCCGGCCGCGTTCAAATCCGCAACCCAGCGATTAGCACTGGTAGAGTCGCCGAATAGTCTGTCATTGCCACCATTGCCGTAAAGCGTGTCGTTCCCGCCATCGCCTTGAACTGTCTCACCGAGCCTGCCGCCGATGAACGTATTATCGTTCGCCCTGCCATAGATCGTAACGCTGGAATCCATGTACTTAACACTCGAAAAATCAACTTTTCCTGCAAAGTAGACGGGCTCCACCGGCCATTGGCTAAACTGATTGAATTGAATTTTTTCAATACTGCTCAAGCCATTATCGGCAATCATGATGGCGGTCCACGAGTAGCCCGACGTTGGAGAGACATAAATTCTATCCTCCCCTTCACCGCCATAAAACCGCTCCCACCCGTTCTGGACTCCACCTAGACCGCCAAACGCACTGCCACCAAGCTGAAACGTATCGTTCCTAACCGCGCCGTAACGATCACCATAATAACCCGTATTCATTATAACAAAAAATGGCCGCAGCACGTTTCGTGTTGCAGCCATTATTTTTCAGCTCGGTCAGCTTATGTACTGAATGTGGTTCGGATGCTCCGTCAGCTTACTGCCACACCACCACACGCGCCTTTTGCGGCACGCGGTCGTAGAGGTCGATGACGTCCTGGTTCATCAGGCGCACACAACCGGAGGAGACGGCCTTGCCGATGGAGTTCCATTCCGGCGAGCCGTGCAGGCGGTAGAGCGTGTCCTTGCCGTTCTGGAAGATATAAAGGGCGCGCGCGCCGAGCGGGTTCTTCAGGCCGGGCGGCATGCCACCGTTCTTGGAAGAATATTTGGTGAGTTCCGGCTGGCGGGCGACCATTTCGTCCGGCGGGGTCCATTTCGGCCATTTCTGACGCCACTGGATGACGCCCTCGCCCGACCAGGCGAAACCTTCGCGGCCGATGCCGACGCCGTACCGCATGGCGCTGCCGCCCGGCTCCACCACGTAAAGGAAGCGCGAACGCGTATCGACGACGACGGTGCCGGGGCGTTCGCCGGTCGGATCGACAACCCGCTGGCGATAATAACGGCGGTCGATCTTCTGATAGGGCACGGCGGGAATGACGTAACCGCCATCCTCAACAGAGCCGTACATGACGGCCAGTTCCGCATCGCTGACGCCCGGCGAGAACATCTGCCGGAAATCGCTGCCGATGGCGCCTGCCTGCTGGCGAATGGCACCTCCCGGACCGGATGAGGCACAGCCTGCGAGAAGCGAAGCGGAGGAGATGCCGAGAAGGGAAAGGAAGGTGCGTCTGGAAAAATCTGTGTCGGTACTTGTCATAAGGCCGGGTTGTCCCACATTTCGAACGGCTATACCGCCGTTGTACGTCATTTGTTCCGTTTCATGCGTATTGCGAAAATAGTTAACCGACCGCTAAAAGCCAGTCACAAGGCGCCGGCGGAATGGGTCTGGCAACTCTTTCTTTTAGAACGTGTTCAGATAACCACAATCTGCGCCCCTTGCGGCACACGCTCATAGAGATCGATCACATCCTGATTGAGCATGCGCACGCAGCCGGAGGACGTCGCCTTGCCCACGGATTGCCAGTCCGGCGTGCCGTGCACGCGGTACAGCGTGTCCTTGCCGTCCTTGAAAATATAAAGCGCGCGCGCACCGAGCGGATTGTTGAGACCTGGCGTCATGCCGCCATTGGCAGCGGAGATGGAGGCGAGTTCCGGCTGGCGCTTGACCATTTCATCCGGCGGCGTCCAGCGCGGCCATTTTGCCTTCCACTGGATTTTGCCGCGACCCGACCAGGCATAACCGTCGCGCCCCAGCCCAACGCCGTAACGGATCGCCTTGCCGCCGGACTGCACGAGATAAAGAAAATGCTGCTTCGTATCGACCACGATGGTGCCCGGCGCTTCCGCCGTCTGGTAGCTCACTTCCTGCCTGAGATAACGCGGATCGATGCGGCCATAGGGAATGGCCGGCAACGAGCGGTCATCGTCGCGGATCGGGCCATATATGACCCGGTGCAGCGGATTGGAAACCGGCAGGCCATAAGCCATGGCCTGACCACGTCCCTGAGGGGCGTTATAACCTTGCACCTGTGGGGCTTGCAGCCCCTGGCCGCGCACTGGAGGACCGTATTCCTGATGGAAGCGGGTTCTGAACAGATCCGGCGGGCGGGTTGAAAGCTGGCCCGGCTGCGGCGGCAGTTCCGGCTGGCGATTGGAGCTGACGGAGTTGAAATTGAACACCGGCGCCGTTTCCCTGACGAAAACATCCGGGTCCATCCGGGTCGTATCCGTCACGAAAAGGCAACCGCCCAGCAGCGGCAGAACCGCAAGAGCCATCAGAGAGGCCGCCCGGCGACCATTTTTCAAAAGGAGTGCTATCATCTGAACCGCTTCATGGAATCCAATCTGCCGGCATGATGGACCCCGCGGCTGGCGCGAAGCTGGCGTCGTTTTTTCAAAAAAAATCGAAAAACCGCATTTTTCCTCTTGAAGCTCTAGTCGCTAGAGGTGCCAGATTGGCTGTCGAGTGGAATTCAGGAGCGAACCATGAATATTTCGACACGCGGCAGTTTGAACGGAGCATCGGAGGACCTGACCTTTTCGGTCGGCGGCATGGATTGCGGCAGCTGCGCGGCGAAGATCGAAACCGCGCTCTCCCGCCTGCCCGGCGTCGGCGACGTCAAGGTTTCCGTCGCTCGCGAAAGGCTGAACCTTTCGCTGGCCGAGAACAAGACTCCGGTCGAAAAGATCGAGGATACGTTGCGCAAGCTCGGCTTCAAGCCCGCTCTGCTGCCGCGCGACAAAGCGCCCGCTGCAAAGGTCGAAGCCGATCATCATGATCATTCCTCCTGCGGCGGCCACCACCATGACGAGGCCGAAACGGGCGCGGACAAGAGCAACGCGCTGATCTTTTCAGTCGGCGGGATGGATTGCGGTAGCTGCGCGGCCAAGATCGAAACCGCGCTTTCCCGTTTGCCCGGCGTCGGCGACGTCAAGGTTTCGGTGGCCCGCGAAAGGCTGAACCTCTCGCTTGCCGAGAACAAGACCCCGGTCGACAAAATCGAGGATACGCTGCGCAAGCTCGGCTTCAAACCCGCTCTGCTGCCGCAGGAAAAGACCGCACGCGAAAAGACGCCGGATCATAAGCACGAACATGACCATGATCACGCGACATGCGGTGGCCATCACGATCACGACCATTCCGGGCATGATCACGCAGCACACGACCATTCGGGACACGAGCACCATTCCTGTAACGGGCATGACCACGATCACTCCGGCCACGATCACTCCGGCCATGATCATTCAGGTCACGATCACGGACACGACCATGCGGGCCACTCCCACGCTGCCGCGCCGGCCGCCGCAAGCCAGAGCGCCGAGATAGGGCACGCCCATGGCGCGGACGAAAAAGGTGCATGGTGGCGCACCGCCAAGGCGCGCAACACCTTCACCGGCACCATTCTGGTCGCGATTGCCTATGCGGCGGAACTGACCTTCCCGGCCTGGGGAAGTTACGCCTTCGTCGTCGCGACGCTCGCCACGCTTTTCCCCATCGCGAAGAACGCCGTCAACGCCGCCCGTTTCGGCGCTGTCTTCACCATTGAGATGCTGATGACGATTGCCGCCATCGGCGCGATCATCATCGGCGAGGCGGAAGAGGCGGCCATCGTCGTGCTGCTCTTCTCCGTCGGCGAATTGCTGGAAGGTTTTGCGGCCGCCCGCGCTCGCTCCGGCATCAAGGCGCTCGGTTCGCTCTTGCCAAAAACCGCGATGGTTGAGGAAAACGGATCGCTTCGGCAGATCTCCGCCGATCAGGTGCGCATCGGCCAAGTGGTCGTGGCGCGCCCCGGCGACCGTATCGCCGCCGACGGCGTAGTCATGGAAGGCCAGTCCAGCGTCGACGAATCGCCGATGACCGGCGAGAGCATTCCGGTCGCGAAAGAAAAGGGCGACCGAGTCTTCGCCGGCTCGATCAACCATGACGGTTCGCTGCGCATCCGTGTCGACCGCGCGCCGGAAGACAACACCATTGCCCGCATCATCACGCTTGTCGAAGAAGCCCAGGACGCCCGCGCCCCGACCGAACGCTTCATCCAGAGCTTCTCGCGTTATTACATGCCGCTAATCGTCGCGATCTCGGTGCTGACCATCGTCGTTCCGCCGCTTGTGGGCCTCGGCGACTGGGATACCTGGATTTATCGCGGTCTCGCGCTGCTCCTCATCGGTTGCCCCTGCGCGCTGGTCATCTCCGTTCCCGCGGCGATTGCCTCCAGCCTTTCGGCTGCAGCACGCCACGGCATGCTGGTGAAGGGTGGTGCTGTCATCGAGATGCTGGCGCGCACCGAAACCGTCGCCTTCGACAAGACCGGCACGCTGACGCTCGGTGAGCCCGTCGTGACGGATGTGATCGCGCTTGACGGCAACGAGGCCGAACTGATTGCGCAGGCCGCGACCATCGAAAACGAGTCGAGCCACCCGCTCGCCCGCGCCATCGTCAATCATGCCGAAAAGGCCGGCGTGAAGCCCCTGCCCGGCTCCAACATCAAGGCGATTTCCGGTCGCGGCATGCAGGGCACTGTCGGAGGCAAGGAGCTGTTCATCGGCGCACCGCGCTTTGCGACTGAGGTCGGAACGCTCTCGAAGGACCTTTCCGATCGCATTTCCGCGCTGGAAAGCGAAGGCAAGACGGTGGCTGTCGTGATGACCGGCGGCGCGGCAAGCGGCCTCTTCGCCATGCGCGACGAGCCGCGCAAGGATGCGGCCGAAGGTGTGAAAGCGCTGAAGGATATGGGCATTTCCTCGCTGATGCTGTCGGGCGACAATGCCCGCACCGCACGCGCCATCGGCAACAAGCTGGGCCTTGAGGCGCGCGGCGAACTGCTGCCGCAGAACAAGGTCGAGGAAATCCGCAAGCTGGCCGAAAAGAAAACCGTTGTCATGGTGGGCGACGGCATCAACGATGCCCCTGCCCTTGCTGCCGCCAGCGTCGGTGTCGCCATCGGTTCCGGTACGGATGTGGCGATGGAGGCGGCGGATGCGGCGCTGATGCGCAACAATGTCGGCGACGCCGCGCGCCTCATCGGCCTGTCACGCGCCACCATGAGCAATATCCGCCAGAACGTAACCATCGCGCTTGGTCTGAAAGCGGTCTTCCTGGTGACCACCGTAACCGGCGTTTCAGGCCTGTGGCTCGCCGTTTTCGCCGACACCGGCGCGACGGTTCTGGTCACCGCCAACGCTATGCGGCTGCTCGGCTATTTCAACCGCAAGGGCTGAAATTCCATTTGCGTGCACGACGGCCGGGCCTCGTCCATCGAGGCCCGGCCGTCTTATTTACGGCATATTGACAAACTAATTGCGTCCAATACATACCGCGTACCGCCGTTTTCCACGCGCGTGACAAACGATTCCACGCGCAGGAGCGCTGACATTGGCAAAGACTGGCTATAACCGCATTGCGTATCGCGCGATCAAAATCGGCGGCAATATCGTGAAGGTTATTTTCTCCATCGATCTGTTTTTGCGGCCAGGCAGAAGAAAAACGCTTCCGCAGTATCGGCCCGCCAGGCGCAGCCCGAAATCGGAAAAAGCCATTCCCCGCATCATCTGGCAGACCAATTACTCCAACCGGGTAACGACGCCGATCTATGCGAATTTCCTGTTCAACCGTTGGCTGACGCCGGAATTCGAATATCGCTATCATGATGACGAGGCATGCCAGGCCTATATCGACCGGCATTTTCCCGGACGTTACGCCGATGCCTTCCGCCGCCTGCAGGTGGGCGCCGCCAAGGCCGATTTCTGGCGTATTCTGGTGCTTCTGCAGGAAGGCGGCATCTATCTCGATATCGATTCCAATTTTGCGGCTCGCCCGGAAGATGTGATCGGCACGGATGAAGAAGCCGTTTTCATTGCCATGAAAGACGGCGAAATCACAAATTACTTCATGGCATCAAAACCCGGCCACCCGGCGCTCAGGCTGATAGCCGATCGTATTGCCCAGAATATCGAAGACGGGACGCTCGTCAGCGTCTATGACATGACCGGCCCGACGGTGGTGCATGCCGTCGTCAAGGAACTGGGCCTGCCTGTCCGCAATTACCGCGAAATGTGTACCCAGGGGCAGTTCACCAACAAGCGCGCCCAATATGCCGACAAGAAGGACGGCGCATGGTGGGCGGAGCAGGCCAAAACCGCAATCGTCAAAAACTAGCGGCGGCCTTTCTGCTGGAGGCGAAACTGGCGCCTCAGGCGAAACTGTTGAAAAAGCGGATGCTTTCCTCGACCGCATGCGGCACAACACCATTATGGGTGCCGGGCAAGAGCTTTTTGTCGACCTTGAAACCCGATGTCAGGGCGCGATCCACGAAAAGCTGGTGATCGGCATCGAAAGGCCGTTCCTCCGTGCCCCGCAAAAGCAGCGCCGGACATTTGAGGCTGGGGCCGAAACAGACGGAGGAGCGCATGATGAATTCGCGCTCGTCGGTCTCGTCGAAACAGATCTCGTCGCTATAGCGGTTGAAATAACGCCAGGAACTGACGCCGGCGGAGATGGGTGCTGCGGCGCGAAACGTCCGGCTCATTGCAGCCAGAAGCGTCAGCGTGCCGCCATTGGAATGGCCAGCGATGAAGAAGCGGTTTCTGTCGATGCCGGGAAGTTTTTCCAGATAGGCGGCGGCGGCCAGCGCATCCGTCGTTTCGTCGTAAAAGCCGGAATAATTGCCGCTCTGGCCGTTTTCACCACGGAAGGATGGCAGAAGCACGACATAGCCCGCTTCCCAATAGGGCTTCATCAGCGCCCAATGGCCGTCCCCGGTGGCGTTGCCGCCATGGAGGAAAAGAACGGCGGGCTTTAGCGTTTTTGAGGGCTGGTAGCGGGAGAGCCACGCGACAAGCGCAATGGAACCGTCCGGCCCGCCCGGATAGGTGATCCGTGTCGCCCCGGGCGGCGTGCCGAGCGCGGAAGATTTTTCCGGTGCCGGCATTTTTCGCAGGAGATGGGTGTGGAAATGCCGACGCGCCACCGCATAATCCTGCCGCTCCAGCGGCAGCACCTCTGGCGCAGCAATGCCCGCTTTCGCACGGGGTGGTAAAAATGCGGACGCTGACAGCCCCATGGCGCCGGCCACAAGGCTTCGCCGCGTCAGGCCCGGCGAGATGGCGCCGCTCTTTTCCTGTCCGAAGGCTTGGGAAAGAAAGCGTTTGTCTGCCATATGGTCACCTGCGGGGGATGGTTACTAGAGCAGTTCAACACTGCGGCTTGAGGCTGTCCAATCACGGATTCGCGAATGACAACAATGTATTCGCAGCCATCATGGCAATTTCGGGACAGCGTCTCTCCGTTCCTGCGCCTGCCGCGGGGGATGAGGGACGGTCAAGGCGCCTTTACCCTTCCACGCCGTCGATCATCGCCACCAGAGTCGAGAGCCTGTCCGCCTCCGCCGGCACCTTGTCGGCGCGAAGCCGCGAAATGCGCGGGAAGCGCATGGCCACGCCGGATTTGTGGCGGGTGGAGCGGTTGATGCCTTCGAAGGCCACCTCCAGCACGAAACCGAAATCCGGCGTCGCGCGCACCGCCCGCACCGGGCCGAAACGCTCGACGGTGTTGTCGCGCACGAATTTGTCCAGCACCTCCAGCTCCGCATCGGTGAAGCCGAAATAGGCCTTTCCGACCGGCACCAGCTGTTCGCCATCCTCGCCTTCCGCCCAGACGCCAAAGGTGAAATCGGAATAATAGCTCGATCTTTTGCCGTGGCCGCGCTGGGCATACATCATGACGGCGTCGATGTTATAAGGATCGCGTTTCCACTTGAACCAGGGGCCCTTGGCGCGCCCGGCCTGGTAGGTGCTGTCACGGCGCTTGATCATGACGCCCTCGATCACAGGATCGGGCGGTGCGGCACGAAGCGTATCGAGTTCCTGCCAGCTGGAAAAGCCAATCAGCGGCGAGAGGTCGAAGCGATCATGCGGCGCGTGCTCGATAATATCCGAGAGGCGGCCGCGGCGCTCCATGTAGCTTTCGGCGCGAATATCGCTTTCGCCCTCGAACAGCAGGTCATAGGCGCGAATGAAGGCGGGATAATCATCCAGCATCTTCGCAGTCACCGTCTTGCGGTTCAGCCGCTGCTGCAAGTCGGAAAAGGTGCGGGTGAGATTGTTGGAGCGCGACGTGCCTCCAATCAGCAATTCGCCATCCATCACGCCTTCGAAATCGATTGCCTCCAGAACATCGGGAAAGGCGGCGGAGATATCGTCGCCGGAGCGGGAATAGAGTTTTCGCGTGGCGCCGGCGCGGGACAATTGCACGCGAATACCGTCCCATTTCCATTCGGCGGCATAGTCGGCCGGGTCCAGCGCATCGAGATCGCCATCGGAAACCGGCGTCGCCAGCATGACCGAATGGAAAATGGCGGGCGTCGCCAGAACCGGCCGCCCGGACTTCCCCTCAAGCCACGCGAAAAGCGGCGTATAGGGCGGCGTCAGCCCGTGCCAGAGGGTTTCGATCTCGGTGATGTCTTTGCCGGCAAAATCCGCCAGCGCCTGCCGTGCCAGCCGCGCCGAAACGCCGATGCGCAGGCTGCCGGTTGCGAGTTTGAGGAAAGCGAAACGCGAGGACGTATCGAGCCGATCCAAGAGGTCGCGCACCGCGCCGCGCACCTCGGTACGCCCCAGCGAATTCATCAACGTTACGACCTCTCCGAGGCGCGGATCCTGCGCCTCGGCGTCATCCGCGCCACCGATATTGCCCCAGACCAGCGAGATGGTCTCGGCAAGATCGCCGACATAATCATAGGAATAACGAAACAGCACCTCGTCCATCCGCTCCATGACCAGTTCGCGCAGCATGGCCGGCTTGACGCTCTTGAGGTCCAGCGTGCCGGCAATCGCCGCCAGACCGTAACCCCGGTCGGGATCGGGCGTATCGCGGAAATAATCGGTGAGCAGCTTCAGTTTGCCGTTGCGCGACGGGGTGAGAACGAGACGGTCGAGCAGCGTGGCGAAGGCTTTCATCTCAGTCCCCCTCATCCTCGTAACCGACAAGATGCAGCGGCTTGGCGGCAATACCCTGCAATTGACACCAGCGCACCAGCGCCTCCTCACGGCCATGGGTGACCCAGACGGCCTGTGGGGAAATTTCCTTGATCGTCTCCAGCAGTTCCGGCCAGTCGCAATGGTCCGAGATCACCAGTGGCAGCTCTACTCCGCCCTGCTTCGCCCTCTGCCGCACCATCATCCAGCCGGACGCGAAGGCGATCAGCGGTTCGTTGAAGCGCCGTGCCCAGCGTTCCTGAAAGGCGGAGGGCGGGCCGACGACGATCGCGCCCTTGAAGGCGGAGGGATCGCTTTTTTCGAGCGTCGCGGGGCGCAGATCGCCGAGATCGATGCCCTGCGAGATGTAATAATCACACAGCCGTGCCAGCGCGCCGTGAATGTAAATGGGATCGGAATAACCGTTGTCGCGGAGCAGACGGATGACGCGCTGCGCCTTGCCCAGCGAATAGGCCCCGACGAGGTGGGTGCGGTCGGGAAACTGTTTGATGGAGGTGAGCAGCTTGGCCGTTTCCACGCGCGGCAGCGGATGATGAAACACCGGCAGGCCGAAGGTGGCCTCTGTGATGAAGACATCGCAAGGCACCGTCTCGAAGGGCGCGCAGGTGGGGTCCACGCCGCGCTTGTAGTCTCCCGAGGCGACGATGCGCATCCCGTTCATTTCCACGGAGATTTGCGCCGAACCCAGCACATGGCCTGCTGGATGGAAACCGACGGTAACGCCGTTTACCTCCACCCTTTCGCCGAATGCGACCGCCTGCTCGCTGCCGCAGAAATCCTCGCCATAACGGATGCGCATTATATCCAGCGTCTGGCGTGTGGCCAGCACCGCGCCATGGCCGGCGCGGGCGTGGTCGGAATGACCGTGGGTGATGAGCGCCCGCGCCACCGGGCGGACGGGATCGATATAAAAATCACCCGCCGGGCAATAAAGGCCCTTGGGCGTGGAATTCAACAGCTGTTCCGGCTTCATATTCATTGAGATAGGGCCGCCCGCGCGAATCTAAAGTGCTGCGAGCATAACGCGGAACGTGCATTAAATTTCCAGCGGCGGTGTTTTTGTTGTGTAGGACCGTGATGGTGAAACACATTACACGGCCCGTCCTTTCCCTCATTCTGCGCTCGTCACAGGGATGAAGGTATGGTGAGCAACGTGAACAAGGCGCATCAATCCCATCGAACCGTATTGCGTGACGGCCTTTACTCCCCCGCCCCTTCGGCCGGCTTCGCCTCAACCGCCGCCGGTAGCCGCACCGGCTTCAGCATCAGCGCCGCGGCAAGGCCGATGGCGGCGGTTGCGGCGGCCGCGAAGAACAGCGGCGTAAACGCATCCGAGTAGAGCGCGGCGACGGCGGCCTGTGAGGCGGCGGGGAGTTCGGAGAGGATTTTAGGCGTCAGTTCCTCGATCTTGCCGACACCGGGAATATTGACCGCGACGCCTTTCAGGCTCGAGGACACGATGGCGCCATAGACAGAAATGGCAATGGCAGCGCCGCCCATGCGGGTCAGCGTCACCGCGCCGCTCGCCGCGCCAATATCCGCCTTGGGCGCGGAATTTTGCACGCCGATGATCGGCGCCTGCTGGCCGAGCCCGACAGCAAAGCCTTGTGCCAACATGAGGACCGCAATCACCCAAAGCGGCGTTCCGGCATGCATCTGCGTGAAGAGCAGCATGGCGATGACGTTGATGGTAAGACCCGCCACAGAGAAGGGCTTGTAGACGCCGGTGATCGAAATCAGCCGTCCGGCCGAAAGCGAGCCCATGACGATGCCGCCGGTGACGGCGATGAAGAACAGGCCGGCATGGGAAGGCGAAAGCCCGGTGGTGGTCTGCAGGAACAGGGCATAATAATTGACCATGCCGATGCCGATGCCGCCGCTGGTCAGCGAGACGATCATCAAGAGTGGAAAGGTGCTGTCCTTGAAGAGCCTGAGCGGCACCACCGGTTCCGGCGCGCGGCGTTCCACCTGCACCCAGAGAAAAGCGGCGATGACGGCAAAAGCGATAATGCCGAGACTGGGGGCTGCGATGAGCGAGCCGAACAATTCGCTGCTGTCAGCCCAGAAGACCACGCTGGCAATGGTGGCCGCCAAAAGGACCGCGCCGAGATAATCGATCTTCGGCTGGCGCGCCGGGCGGCGGTAAGGCAGCATCAATGCCAGCCCTGCAATGACGACGATGCCGAGCGGCAGGTTAATGAGGAAGATTGACCGCCAGCCGAACAGGTCGCTCATCGTACCGCCGAGGATCGGGCCGACACTGCCCGACGCCATGATGGTGAGGCTGGAATAGCTCTGGTAGCGGGCGCGTTCACGCGGCTCGAACAGATCTGCATTGACGGAAAAGATCGAGACCATGATGCCGCCGCCGCCAAGCCCCTGCAACACGCGGGCGGCAATCAGGCTGTCCATCGACCATGCCAGCCCGCAGGCCAGCGAACCCAGCGTGAAGATGACGACCGCCGCGATCATCACATATTTGCGTCCGAACAGATCGCCAAGCTTGCCATAGACAGGCATGACAGCACTGGTCGCCAGCAGATAGGCCGAGCCGATCCAGCCGAAACGCTCCAGCGCGCCGAATTCACCGACAATGGTGGGAAGCGCTGTCGATACGATCTGGTTATCGAGAGTTGCCATGAACATGGCCAGCATCAGGAACAGAAAGACGATGAGCCTGCGCCGATGATCCGACACAAGCGGCGCCACGGGGGCGGTGGACATATCCATGAAAAATCTCGTTGGCTACGGCGGTTTTGCTACGGCAATTTGTGTGCTATCAGCACATATATGTCAATGGCAAGTTTTTGACATCCATGTTATTCGCGCTAAATGTGATCGCGAACTGGCAATGAAAGGAACGGCAAAGCGTGGCGAGCGAGGAAAACTGGAACGAGGATCTGCCCGAGGACATCAAGCGGATCGGCAATACGATGACGCGCATGCGCATCATGATCGGCCGCCGCATCATCGGCCGCATGGCGCTTGCCAAGCTCGCTCCGGGTCTTGAACTCTCCCATATAGACGTTCTCGACATTCTGCGCCGCACCGAAGGCGATGTTACCGTGGGTGCGATTGCCGAGGGCATGCGCATCGATCCCTCACGCGGTAGCCGGGTGGTGGCGGATATGGTGGGACGCGGCCTGCTGAAACGCAGCGTTTCCCAGGAAGACGGCCGCCGCAGCATTGTCGAGATTACGCCGCTCGGCACCAGCCTTTTGCAGGAAATGCGCCGGACCAAGATGAGCGTCATCGAGGACGTGATGGATGGCTGGCCGGCAGAGGATGTGGAGACATTCGCCCGCCTGTTCGAACGCTTTATCGACCGTTTCGAATATCGCCTGTCACCGGATACGGACTTATTCGCGGATCAGAAAAAATCATAGTTGGCCCAGGGATCTGCAACTTCACTTTAAAGCGACGAAACCGTAACGTGCGGCGCATCGAACTGGTCAAGGGGTAATTTCGATGTTGACGATTTACGGTGTCTACCGTTCCCGCGCCACGCGCACGCTGTGGCTTGCGGGTGAACTGGGCATAGAATTCAAGCATGTGCCCGTCATACAGGCCCGCCGCCTTGCCGATCCGCTGGCTGCGGATGCGCCGCTCAACACGCTGTCTCCCGCATTTCTCGCCGTCAACCCGATGGGTACCATTCCCTGCATCGAGGATGACGGCATGGTGCTTTACGAATCCATGGCCATCAATCTCTACCTTGCCCGCAAATATGGCGGACCGCTTGCGCCGGTCGATCTGAAGGAAGATGCGGCGATGCTGCAATGGTCCTTCTTCGCCGCCACCGAAATCGAGACCAATTCGCTTAAGATTTCCTCCGCCATCGCCGAGGGCCTGTCGGAAAGCGATACTGGTAAGGCTGTTATCGACGTCGCCGCCCGCCTGCTGAAGCGCCCCTTCCGGGTGCTGGAGCAGCATCTCGCCACCCATGATCATCTGGTGGGAGACCGTTTCACCGTGGCCGATCTCAACGCGGCGGAAATCGTTCGTTACGCGCAGGGCCACAAACCGCTGTTCGATGCCCATCCGGCGCTGAAAGCCTGGCTGGATCGTTGCCAGGCCCGCACGGCGTTCAAGACCATGTGGGACAGCCGGGCCGCCGAGGCGGCGTGACACGCGCTTTGGGCGCGGACTGGAGACGTCCCTCCGTACTCAACGTCATCCTCTGGCTTGTCCCGAGGATCCAACCACGTCAAATAAAATCAATACGTTGCAGATCCTCGGGACAAGCCCGAGGATGACGACAGTAACTATTAACCCCTCTCGCCCGCAAGCGCCCGCTGCACCGCCGGCCGGTCGTTCATGCGGCGGAAATGGTCGTGCACCTTCGGGAAGCGGGCAATATCCACACCGTCGCTTTCCAGCCAGCCGGACATGACGAAAAGATAGGGATCGGCAACCGAATAAGCGGTGCCCAGAACCCATGGGCCGTGCAGCATGCCATGTTCGATCAGTTCGAAGCACTCGCCCATGGTCTGCGGCACTTTCGCCTTCATATCGGCCAGCGAACTTTCCTCATTCGCCCAGCGGCTGCCCCGCCGGCCGTGGGCATGGGCGACATGCACCGTCGAAGAAATGAAGGAGTTGAAGGACTGCATCAACGCGAATTCGAAGGGATCGTCGAGTGGCGCGAGTTTCTTCTCAGGCGCCATCTGGGCGATGAAGGCGAGGATGGCGGGCGTCTCCGTCAGCACGCCGCTTGCCGTTGCCAGCGCCGGCACGCGGCCCTTGGGATTGATCTTTAAAAATGCCTCGGAGCGTTGCTCGCCTTCCGCAAAATTGACGCGGTGGGCCTTGTAAGGCAGGCCGGATTCCTCAAGCACGATATGGCTGGCGCGGGAACAGGAACCGGGAGAAAAAAACAGTGTGAACATGGGTATGCGACCTCCAAAGCAATGAAGCGCCCGTTTCTTCCTCGTACGGACGCCGACCCGCGGCGACCAAGGGATGGCCGTCACACGCAGGGCGCACCATCATCGTGCCGGCAAACGGCCGCGTCAAAGGTTATTTAGAGACCGACGACCCTGACATCGCCGACATGGATGCCGTTCCAGTTGCGCATCTGCCGGTTCGCCATGCCGCTCAGCGCCTGTTGTTCGGCGCTGCCTTCATCGAAATGGCGGGCGAGCAATGCCGAAACCATGGCTTCTGCCGCACGCGTCGTGCCGTCTTCGCATTTCACCGCCATGGCGATGCCCTTTTTCGGCAGGGCGGCGATGAAGACGCCCTCCGCGCCGGTCTTTGCGAAGATTTTTCCCGGCGCGATCTGCATCAGCTTCGTGCAGGCGCGGCCAGTGCCCGCCACGTAAAAGGGTTCAGCCATGCAGGCCTCGATGAGACGACGCGAGGCTTTCGCACGGCCCGGTTCCAGCCCCCTGCCCGTCGCCATTTTCGCGAAACCATGGGCCAGCCCCTTGAGCGGCACGGCATAGGTGGGGATGGAGCAGCCGTCCACGCCGCAATTGTCATGGCCGAGAGTAGCACCCGTCAGGCTTGCCATCGTGGCGCGGATTTCCCGCTGCAGCGGATGATCGTAACCGATATAGCCCTCAGGGTCAGTGCCGGTGTGGCAACAGGCGCAGATGAAACCGGAATGTTTGCCGGAGCAATTATTGTGAAGCGCCGTCGGCTTTTCCAGCGTGCGGGCCTGATGGATGATGGTTTTCTGGTCGGAAGACCAATGCGCGCCGCATTCCAGCGTATCCACGTCCCTGCCCGCCTTCGCCAGCATCGAAGCGGCGAGTTCCACATGCGCGTCCTCGCCGGAATGGGAGGAACAGGCAAGTGCGAGTTCGCGGCTGCCGAACTGATAGGCATCCGCAGCACCGCTTTCCACCAGCGGCAGCGCCTGCATGGCCTTGCAGGCGGAACGCGGAAAGATGCCGCGCTCAATATCGCCAGCCGAAAACAGCACGCCGCCATCGCCATCCACCACCACGGCGAGGCCATGATGGCGGCTTTCGACCAGATTACCCCTGGTGACTTCGACGGTAACGGAATTGTTCATTTTTGCGGCCTCAAAAAATTCTGATTTCATGTGGTTGATACCGCAATTGATTTTTCGATGCACGGGGCTATCAGTGAAATTTGCAAAACGTCTGCTGCTGGCGATTGCCGTTATCTATCTGCTTCCCGCGCTGGCATCGGCCGGCCTGTGGGCCATGAAGGACCATCCGCGCGGCTGGAACGCCGCGAGATGGTCGTCCTCCGGCATGCTGCCGGCCGCGTCCAGCAACAGAGAAGCCGCCGTCTACGTCTTTTCCGCCATGACCGGCGGTTTCAAGGGCTCGGTCGCCAGCCATGCCTGGGTCGTGCTGAAAAAGCCGGACGCCACAAATTATGACCGTTATGACAAGGTGGGCTGGGGCACGCCGATCCGCCACAATGGTTATGCGGCGGATGCCTACTGGTATTCCAACATGCCGCGTCAGGTGGTGGCCATTCACGGCGCGGAAGCGGAAAAGCTGATCCCGAAGATCGAAAAGGCGATTGCCGACTATCCCTACGGCAAGCCGGGCGGCTATCGCATCTATCCCGGCCCCAACTCCAACACCTTCGTCGCCCATGTGCTGCGCAGCGTGCCGGAACTCGGCGTCGTGCTGCCGCCGGATGCGGTCGGTCGCGATTATCTGCCGGACGGCGCGTTTTACCACATCGCCGACGACTGGAAGGATGTAAGCGTTTCGCTTGGCGGCCTGTTCGGCGTTTCGGCGGGTGCCCGCAGCGGTCTCGAGGTGAATTTTCTCGGCCTTGTCGCCGGCATCGATTTCAGCCGGCCCGGCGTAAAGATACCGGGGCTCGGTTATTTCGGCGTGGCGGGCATCCGCGCGTAAACGGTTACGTTTCGCTGGCCTGAGCGGCGCGTCGGGCGCGGATGCTCTGGGCGATGAAGACCCGCGACAGGCCATGATAAAGCGGCTCGCGGGAGAAAAGCCGCGATGTCAGATATCCCAGCATCGATGCGGCCATGATGGGCATGACGCCTTCATGATTGCCAGTCATTTCAAGGATAATGACAAAGGCCGTCATCGGCGCCTGCACCACGCCCGCAAAATAACCCGCCATGCCGACGATGGCGCCAAGGCCGATGCTGGTGCCGAGCAAGGTGGCCATGGCGCTGCCGAAACCCGCGCCCACGGACAAGGATGGCGCGAAAATGCCGCCGGGAATGCCCGAGATCATGGCAAGGAACGTCGCCGCCAGTTTCTCGATGAAGAAGAAGGTAGGCGCGGCCTCGCCCTCGATTGCGGCGCGCGCCTGTTCGTAACCGGTTCCGAAGGTGGCGCCTCCAGACACTATTCCGATTGCCGCGGAGGCAAGGCCGCAGACCGCCGCCACTGCCAGCATCCGCTTTAACGGCATGGTCTGGGCGAAACGGCGGATGCGCGCAGATAGGCGCAGGGCGCCAGAGCTGAAAAGAGCGCCAAACGCACCACCGCCGACACCGCAGACGAGCACCAGCAGCCAGTCCATCGTCGTTTTCGCCATGACCGAGCTGGTGCCGAAATAGGTATAGCTGCCGACCAGAGCCAGCGAGGCAAGGCCCGACAGGATGACGGCAGTGAGAACCAGACCATTGGCGCGGGATTCATAGGTCTTGCTCATTTCCTCGATGGCGAAGACGATGCCCGCAAGCGGCGTGTTGAAGGCCGCCGCAATGCCTGCCGCCGAACCGGCGAGAATGAGGCCCTTCGCCTGCGCCATGCCGCCCCAGCGGGCTGCCTGCAGCATGATCGAAGCGCCAACCTGAACGGTCGGGCCTTCACGGCCTATGGACGCGCCGGAGAGCAGACCGGCGACCGTCAGCACCACCTTGCCGAAAGCGAGCTTCAGCGACAGAAGCCGCGAACGGTCCGCATCTTCCCGCAGGTGCCGCGCAGCGATGGCCTGCGGAATGCCGCTACCGCCGGCATTGGGAAAAACCGTGATCGCGAGCCAGGCGCAGAGCGTGAAGCCGAGCGGCGTGATGATGAGCGGCAGCAGAAACGCCCATTCCCCCGATGAGGTTGCCGCGAAGAAAAGGTGCTGGGCCCGATCCGCCGCCCACGCAAACCCGACGCTGATAAGGCCAACCGCAATCGCACCTATCCAGAAAACCGCCCTCGGCCTCCACACCCGCCATGAGCCCCAGACGACACGGGAACGGCGGAGCATCTTCAGCTTTTTGTAATCGACGGGCATGGCAATCCGGATCGGTAATTGGTGTTCGGCAGAGGTTAAGCCCGTTTATCTGCCTCAAGGCCCGCGATTGCAAGGTTTTGCATTTGACTTATCGCTGCAGATGACCGATCTTATGCATCGCAATTGCAACGCAGGGAGAAAATCCATGAAAACGGCAACAATTCCTTCGCTGCGGGTGACAGCGGATTTTCGCGAGGCAGCCGAAAGCGTGCTGAAGGACGGCGAGACGCTTTCGGCATTTATGGAAGAAGCCGTGCGCAAGCAGGTGGAAATCCGTAAATCTCAGGCGGAGTTCATTAAGCAGGGGCTTGCAGCGCGCCAAGAATCCAAGCGAACGGGCGTCTATCACAAAGCCGAGGACGTTCTTGCAGAGCTGAAAGCTATGCTCGACGAAAAGCTTGCTGAAGACAACGACAAGTGACATATCGGGTTTTTCTTGCCGACAGAGCGCGCGACAATATAACACGCCTCTATGCACATCTCCTTCGCCAGGACAAATATGCGGCGAAGCGAGCCTACAGGGCCATCGAAAAAGGAATTGCCGCACTTGCGGATTTTCCGCTGAGCTGCCGGAAAGTAGATGCAGAAAATCCCTTTCTGAGGGAGTTTCTTATTCCATTTGGCTCTTCAGGCTATGTCGTTCTTTTTGAGATAGAAAGTGCCGAGAAAGTAACAATCCTCGCGATCCGCCACCAGCGCGAGGATGATTATCATTGATTCTCACCGGTCGCTGACGGCCGCACGCGGGTTCGCCCACGGCTCCTGATTGGAGCGGGGCAGCGGGGTTTTGCCGAGAATATGATCAGCGGCTTTTTCGCCCGTCATGATCGAGGGGCCGTTGAGGTTGCCGTACGTCACGTGCGGGAAGATCGAGCTGTCCGCCACCCTCAAGCCCTCCACCCCGATCACCCGGCATTCGGGATCGACGACCGCCATCGGGTCGTTCCTGTCGCCCATCCGGCATGTGCCGCAGGGGTGATAGGCGCTTTCCAGATGCTCGCGCAAAAAGGCGTCGATCTGTTCGTCCGTCTCAATGTTTTCACCCGGCTGGATTTCTGGCCCGCGAAAATCGTCAAAGGCTTTCTGGCCGAAAATCTCGCGGGTCAGGCGCACGCAATGGCGGAATTTCTCCCAGTCTTCGGGATGGCTCATATAGTTGAAACGAATGACCGGATCATCCGTCGGATCGGCGGAGCGAAGCGTGACATTGCCGCGCGATTTCGACAGGTTGTAACCCACATGCGCCTGGAAACCATGGCTTTTCGCTGCCGCCTTGCCGTCATACGAAATCGCGACGGGCAGAAAATGATATTGGATATCAGGCTGTTTCAGGCCGGGCGCGGAGCGCAGGAAGGCGCAGGCCTCGAACTGGTTGGAGGCGCCGAGCCCGCCTTTCGACAACAACCATTGCGCACCGGCTACGCCCTGCCAGAACCATGGCAACCATGAATAAAGCGAGACCGGCTTGGTGGAGACCTGCTGGAAATAAAACTCCATGTGGTCCTGAAGATTGGCGCCGACACCGGGGCGATCCGCCTTCACCTCGATGCCCATGTCTTTCAGATGCGCGGCAGGGCCGATGCCCGACAACATCAGCAGTTTCGGCGAATTGAAGGAGGATGCGGACACGATGACTTCACGACCGGCCTTGACGGTTTCCACCACGCCCCTGCGCTCGATCTCGACGCCGACGGCACGGCCATTCTCGATGACGATCTTGCGGGCAAAACCATTGACCAGCGTGACGTTGCCGCGCTTCAGCGCCGGTTTCAGATAGGCGTTGGCGGCGGACCAGCGGCGACCATTGTGAATCGTCTGCTCCATCAGGCCGAAACCTTCCTGCTTGGAGCCGTTATAGTCATCGGTCAGTTCAAAACCGGCCTCAGCGCCCGCCTGAATGAAGGCGTGAAACAGCGGATTGTTGACCGGCCCGCGCTGTACATGCAGCGGCCCTTCCGTACCACGCCAGCCCTCCTCACCGCCATGGCTGTGCTCCATGCGCTTGAAATAAGGCAGCACATCCGCATAGGCCCAGCCATGCGCGCCAAGCTCTTCCCAGCGATTGAAATCCTCCGCATGGCCGCGCACGTAAACAAGGCCGTTGATGGAGGACGAGCCGCCGATGACTTTTCCACGCGGGGCGGTGATGCGGCGATTGTTCAGCCTCGGCTCAGGCTCCGAGAGATAACCCCAATTGTAGCGCTTCATGCTCATCGGCCAGGCGAGAGCCGCCGGCATCTGGATGAAGGGTCCGAAATCGGAACCACCCGCCTCGATGACGATGACGGAATAGCGGCCATCTTCCGACAGGCGATAGGCGATGGCGGAGCCTGCGGAACCGGAGCCGACGATGACGTAATCTGCTTGCATTTCGAAACATCTCCAGAATGAACATCTGCGCCTGTGGCTTCACCCCCTCTGTCCTGCCGGACATCTCCCCCTCAAGGGGGGAGATCGATCTGCGGCGAGGTCGCGCCCATCTCAACGCTAGCGAATGAAGTGGTGGTGGCGCCGCTTGCCGATCTCCCCCCTTGAGGGGGAGATGCCCGGCAGGGCAGAGGGGGGTGAAGCCCCACGCACCGCCCCATCAATAAGGCGCGTCCACCTTCCCCGTGCTCACGTAAACCGTCTTCAACTCGCTATAATGCTCCAGCGCCGCCGCCGAATTCTCGCGTCCGAAGCCGGATTGTTTCGAGCCGCCGAAGGGAATTTCCACCGGGCAGAGATTGTACGTGTTGATCCACAGCGTCCCCGCCTCCAGCTGATCCACCACACGGTGAGCGCGGGCGAGATCAGCGGTGAAGACGCCGCCGGCCAGCCCGAACTCGGTGGCGTTGGCGCGGGCGAGAACCTCTTCCTCGTCGTCAAAATCCAGCACGCACATGACTGGGCCGAAGATTTCTTCACGGGCAATGGTCATGTCGTCGGTGACATCGGCAAACACGGTCGGCTGAACATAGGCGCCCTCGCCCGCGACATTGTTGGGAATGCCGCCGCCGGTGATGAGGGTCGCGCCTTCCGCCTTGCCCTTTTCGATATAGGAAAGCACTTTCTCCTGCTGGGCCTTGGAGACCAGCGGGCCGAGATGGGTGGCGTAATCCAAGGGGTCGCCAAGGATCATCGCCTCAGTGCGCTTTTTCAGGTTTTCGAGGAAACGTTCCTTCGCCTTTTTCTGCACGAAAACGCGGGTGCCGTTGGAGCAGACCTGGCCGGACGAATAGAAATTGCCGAGCATGGCCCCACCGACAGCGCTTTCAATATCGGCATCGTCGAAAACGATCATCGGCGACTTGCCGCCGAGTTCCATCGTCACATGTTTCAGATGCCCGGCGGCGGCGGCAGCCACCTTGCGGCCGGTCGGGACTGAGCCGGTGAGCGAAACCTTGGCGACATCCGGGTGGTTGACGAGCAGCGGCCCGGTGTCGCGATCCCCCTGAATGACGTTGAACAGGCCCTTTGGCAGACCGGCTTCGATGAGGATTTCGGCGATCTTCAAGGCGCCAAGCGGGGTGTTTTCCGAGGGCTTGAAGACCATGGCGTTGCCGGCGACCAGCGCAGGCGCGGCCTTCCAGCAGGCGATCTGCTGCGGATAGTTCCACGCGCCAATGCCAACGCAGACGCCGAGCGGCACGCGCTTGGTATAGGCGAAATCGCCACCGAGGGGGATGTAATCGCCATTCAGAGCCGAAGGCGCGATGCCGCCGAAAAATTCGAAGGCATCCGCACCCGAGGTCGGGTCGGCGACGATGGTTTCCTGAATGGGTTTGCCGGTATCCAGCGTTTCCAGCGTGGAAAGCGCATCGTTGCGTTCGCGCATGATATCGGCGGCGCGTTTGAGGATGCGGCCGCGCGCCAGGGGGCTCATCGCCGCCCATTCCTTTTGGGCGCGCTTGGCCGAGGCGATGGCACGCTCGACAATCGCCGGCGTTGCTGCGTGAAGCCGGGCGATGATCTCGCCGGTTGCGGGAAAGACGCTGTCGAACGGCGTGCCGGTATTATCTTCGACATAATCGCCGTCGATGAAATGCGAGGCTTTCGGCTGCGCCCTGAACGGCGTGGCGATGGTCATGTCGAAGTCTCCTAGAGAATACGGACGGACGGCTTGGCGCGCTGTCCATCGGGAAAAGATTTGAGCTGCGTGTCGAAATAGTCCTCGACGAGCGCCGGCGCGGAAGCGAGGCCGAGCGGCGCGGAACGCAGGCTGTGCCTGATATAAAGCCCGTCGATCAGCGCCGCCGCCCCTTCCGCAATGCGCGCGGCATCATCGGGCGGGCAGAGCCGGTTGAGGCTCGCCATGAGGTTGGAGCGCAGGCGGCGGGAATAAAGGACCAGCAGGCGGCGGGTTTCTTCCGAGCGCTGCGCCTCGACATAAAAGGCAAGCCACGCCGCCACCGTTTCCGGCGTGAACTGGTCGCTCTGGAAGGAAACATGCACGATGGCGCTCAGCTTTTCGCGCGGACCGGAGGCGCGGATCAATGCCGCCACGGCATCACGCCTCAGATCGCGCAGCAGGCTGCGAATGGTTTCCAGAAGCAGCTGCTGCTTGCTGCCGAAATAATGATGCGCAAGGGCCGCCGACACGCCCGCTTCCCGGGCGATGTCGGACATTGTCACATTCAGCGAACCATGGTGACCTATGGTGCGCAGTGCCGCATCCACCAGCGCCTTGCGGCGCAAAGGCTCCATTCCGATCTTGGGCATAAGCGTCTCCTTGATGGCGGGCAAAATATTCTTGATTGATCAATCAATCAATAAAAAACGCGCCATTTTTTGTCGCTGATTTGCGATAGATCATATTTTCCGCCGCCGGGGAGCTTTAGGTTGCCGCTCATCCGCCAAGCATGGCGAGCCACGCCGCCGCCCGGCTCACGCGGGAAAAACTAAACCGTGATTTACTGCGAATTGGGAATGGAACGCGTTTCGTGCTAATATTGATGGCGATATAAATTTCGCTGGAAGCGGCGCCAGACGAAAGACGATAAAAACGCCCGCCATAGACCACGACGGCACCCGATCCCATACATCGAAAGACCGTTCGCAGTGTTTAAAGAAGGGAGTGATATCATGCCAATGGTGACAGTGTCGATTTCCCCGGAACAGGCAGCAAGAATGCGCGAGGCCGTGAATTGCGGCGCTTACGCATCCGGCAGCGAGGTCGTCAGGGCAGCGCTGAGACTATGGGCGGCCTCCGCCGAACATGGCGTCGGCGCAACGTCGACCGAACCTGTCGAAGCGGACCGGGAACGCATGAATGTTGCGGAACTTTATGCCGCACACACCGGGCATATCCGCCGGGCATAAGGCCCGGCGTAACAACCTTCCATATTGAAAGGGTTGTAACAAAACGTTCATCAAAGCTTCACAGTCGTGAAAGCTTTTGTTGACCTGTAATCTGCGATTGTTCGCCGCAAAAGAGACGGGTTCCCGATGGCGCATTCCATACGGCGCGCCACCAAAGGGACCGGCAACAGCGGAGAAATAGAAATGCAGGCCGTCACGCTGGAGAACGATGTCATAAGACGTTTTGCCTCCGGGCACATGTTTCCCATGGCGAAACTGGTGCTTGAAACGGCGTTTCAGCCGATTGTCGAGGCGACGACAGGCACGATCTTCGGTTATGAATCGCTGATGCGCGGCCATGACCGGCTCGGTTTTTCCAGTCCGCTGGCGCTTCTCGACCAGGCTGCCGCAGATGGCGAGTTGAAGGCCTTCGAGCAGATGCTGGCAAGCCGCGCGCTCGCGAAATTCTCCACGCTGCCCGACTTCTCCTCCGCCACGCTTTTCCTCAATCTCGATGTGCGGCTGATCCCGCATGGCGACGCCATTTTGGACAAGCTCGTCGGCTATCTGGCGCGGGCGGGCATACCGGCCTCCTCGATCTGCTTCGAGCTTTCCGAACGTTTCGACAATACCAGCGTGCCGGAATTCACGGCGCTGATCGCCCGCATGCGCAAGGAAGGCTTCAAGCTGGCGATCGACGATTTCGGCGCCGGCCATGGAGAGATGAAGCTGCTCTGCGACTTCCCGCTGGATTACCTGAAGATCGACCGGCATTTCATCACCGGCGTCGACCAATTGCCGCGCAAGCAGCACCTTGTGCGCAACATCGTCAATATCGCTCATATTCTCGGCGTCAGGGTCATTGCGGAAGGTATCGAAACCGAGGCGGAGTTTTTGACCTGCCGCGAATTCGGCGTCGATCTGGTGCAGGGCTGGCTGATCGCCAGACCGACGGTCTTCACCAGCGAATTGCCCGAAAGTTTTCCGCACCTCAACCGCATGGGCGTGGCGCGGCGCAACAGCCAGACGCTGGACGAGATTCTGATCCGCCGGGAAATAGAACGCCTTCCCACCGTATTCGAACATGACAGCGTCGATAGCGTCTTCGAGCTGTTCCGCAGAAATCCGCAGCAGGCCTTCTTCCCGGTTCTCAACGCCAATGGCGAACCGCGCGGCGTCATCAACGAATATCACCTCAAGGAATATATCTACCGGCCCTTTGGCCGTGACCTGCTCAAGAACAAGATTTATGAGCGCACCATTTCCCATTTCGTCGACCCCGCACCGATCGTCGGCCTCGATGCCGACGCGGACCAGTTGATGAACATGTTCGCCAGCATGGGCGGCAGCGCCTGCATCATCCTCACCGA
The DNA here is from genome assembly GCF_053522485.1 of Agrobacterium sp. 22-209-1. Lineage (NCBI taxonomy): Bacteria > Pseudomonadati > Pseudomonadota > Alphaproteobacteria > Hyphomicrobiales > Rhizobiaceae > Agrobacterium > Agrobacterium sp. 22-209-1. Next base: position 330,280 of record NZ_JBNWCH010000002.1, on the reverse strand, counting down.
AAACATGCGTTATGCCGGCATCGTTTCCGCCGCTTCGCTCATCAAGGTCATCAATGAAAAACAGCTGAAGATGGCGCAGGACCAGAACCCGCTGACGGCGCTGCCCGGCAACCGCGCGATTGGCGGCTTCATTACCGACCGCTGCAGCGACGGCGACGAGACGCGCTTCTTCTGCTATTGCGACTTCGATAATTTCAAACCCTTCAACGACAAATACGGTTTCAACGCCGGTGACCACGCCATCACCCTGTTTTCAGCGCTGATGCGGCGTTACTTCTTCGCTGGCGACTGCTTCCTTGGTCATATTGGCGGCGACGATTTTTTCATCGGCGTGCGTGACTGGTGTGTGGAGGAATTGACGGAAATCCTCGAGCGGCTGCTCAGCGATTTCCACGACGACGTCGCCGGGCTCTATTCCGACGAAGACCGTGCCGCCGGCTGCATGAAGGGCCAGGACCGCAACGGCAATGAACGGGATTTTGCGCTGCTGCGCTGCTCCATCGGCGTTCTCACCTTGCCGAAGGGATCGATCATCGCCAATCCCGAGCGGATCGGCAGCGAGATTGCCAGCGTCAAGGCGGCAGCGAAAGAGAACGAAGGCGGTCTCGTCGTCAGGGTCTTCGGCGAGGCAAATTGACGTCGCGACAAACGGCCTTCTTCCCACGAGCACACATCTGACCTACATCTTCGGGTGAGGCCGACAAGTGAGGAGTTGCCCCTGCCCATGTCCGACACCAAGACCCTGCCCGAAACAATGCGCTTCATCGACCTGCCGTCCCATGGCGGCCCGGAAGTGATGCAGTCTTCAAAAGCGCCTTTACCGAAACCCGCCAAGGGCGAGATATTGGTGAAGGTCGAGGCGGCTGGGGTCAACCGTCCCGACGTCGCGCAAAGGCAGGGCATCTATCCGCCGCCAAAAGGTGCAAGCCCGATTCTCGGGCTGGAAATCGCCGGCGAGGTGGTTGCGCTGGGTGAAGGCGTCACCGAATTCAAGCCAGGCGACAAGGTCTGCGCGCTCGCCAATGGCGGCGGTTACGCCGAATTTTGCGCCGTTCCCGCCGGGCAAGCTCTGCCCTTCCCCAAGGGCTACGATGCCGTCAAAGCGGCCGCGCTACCGGAAACCTTCTTCACCGTCTGGGCCAATCTCTTCCAGATGGCTGGCCTGACGGAGGGTGAGACCGTGCTCATCCACGGCGGCACCAGCGGCATCGGCACGACGGCGATCCAGCTTGCGAAAGCCTTTGGCGCGGAGGTTTATACAACGGCGGGCTCAGCGGAAAAATGCGAGGCCTGCGTGAAGCTCGGCGCTAAGCGCGCGATCAATTACCGCGAGGAGGATTTCGCCGAGGTCGTGAAATCCGAAACCGGCGGCAAGGGCGTCGATGTCGTTCTCGACATGATCGGTGCGGCCTATTTCGAAAAGAACCTTGCGGCACTCGCCAAGGATGGTTGCCTTTCCATCATCGCTTTTCTGGGTGGTGCGACAGCCGAGAAGGTCGACCTGCGGCCTATCATGGTCAAACGCCTCACCGTCACAGGCTCCACCATGCGGCCCCGCACCGCCGACGAGAAGCGCGCCATCCGCGACGAGCTTGTCGGAGAGGTCTGGCCGCTCATCGAAAGCGGTCAGTTGTCACCTGTCATCAACCGGGTCTTCACGCTGGACGAGGTCGCGGAAGCGCACCGGCTGATGGAAAGCAGCAGCCATATCGGCAAGATCGTGATGAAGGTGTCGTGACGAGTGCCCCTTGCATTACTGACGAATCGTACTACCTTCTAATTATGTTCAACGTATCGGAAGGAGGTGATCCAATGTCTAGTGAGATTTCGGTCTCTGGTGCAGGCAATGGAAAGGGTGGTTTTGCGACGGGGCAGCCCTCGGCGTAAACTTCTTTGCCTTCGGAACGTTGAGAAACAGTCCCGGGTCTGTAAACAGGACCAAACTCATGGAAGGGTCGCTTCGGCGGCCCTTTTCCGTTTCTGCGTATTGCTTTGAGTATTGGGGAGATCTGCGCCTCGAGTGCCGGTGCGGTTCTCTCGCGACGAGAAAATCTCCTTAATCACATCGCAGTTCACCGCAGTTGAAATCATCAACTGCCAACTGCGGTCACGTCTCCCTTATTTCTTCCCGAACACCTTCCACCGCGTCGGGCGGAAGCGCAGTTGCGCGCCCACGGCCACGGCGGCGTTAAGCGGCACTTCGATTTCGAGGTGATAGGGCTCGTGGCCGTTATTGGCGATGTCGATTTCGGCGATGCGGGCGCCCGCGAGGCGGCGACAGGTGGTGACCTTGCCGTAAAGCGCGTCCTTCTCCTCAGTCAACACCACATCTTCCGGACGGAAGAAAAGCTCGCCCTCGCCTGTGCCGTTCTCGTCGATGCCGATGCTTTCGCCCTGGAACAGCACGTGGCCGTCGCGGATCGCCACCGGCAGGTTGGAGGATTCGCCGATGAAGGAGAAGACGAAGGGGGAGTTGGGCGTGTCATAGACATCATCCGCCGTGCCGACCTGCTCGATCTTGCCCTGGCTCATGACGACGACGCGGTCAGCCAGTTCCAGCGCCTCTTCCTGATCGTGGGTGACGAAGACAGTGGTGTGGCCGGTACGGTCGTGGAACTCGCGCAGCCAGCGGCGCAGCTCCTTGCGCACCTTGGCGTCCAGCGCGCCGAAGGGCTCGTCGAGAAGCAAGACCTTCGGCTCGATGGCGACGGCGCGGGCGAGCGCCACGCGCTGACGCTGACCGCCGGAAAGCTGCGAGGGGTAACGCTTCTCAAGGCCGGAGAGATGCACCATGTCGAGAAGTTCGGAGACACGCCTGCGGATTTCCGCATTCGGCGGACGCGTGGCGGAGGGGCGTACCTTGAGACCGAAGGCGATATTGTCGGCCACCGTCATGTGGCGGAACAGGGCGTAATGCTGGAACACGAAACCGACATTGCGCTCCTGCACCGTGCGGTGCGAGGCATCCTCGTCGCCGAAGAAAATCTGGCCGGTCGTCGGCTGATCGAGACCGGCGATAAGACGCAAAAGCGTCGTCTTGCCGGAACCGGAAGGACCGAGCAGCGCGATCAGCTCGCCGGAACGAATGTCGAGCGACACGTCGTTCAGCGCCGGAAAGCGGTCGAACTGCTTGGTGATGCCGGAGACTTTCACTTCCATGAAGATGCCTTTCAATGCTTGCCGGCTGCGTTGCCCGCGCCAAAGCGTAGTTCGAGAATGGTTTTGAGAACGAGCGTCACCAGCGCCAGACCGGCGAGCAGCGTCGCCACAGCAAAGGCCGCGCCGATATTGTACTCATTATAGAGTATCTCGACATGCAGCGGCATGGTGTTGGTCTCGCCGCGAATATGGCCTGACACCACAGAGACGGCGCCGAACTCCCCCATGGCGCGGGCGTTGCAGAGCAGAACGCCGTAGAGCAGACCCCATTTGATATTGGGCAGCGTGACGTACCAGAAGGTCTGCCAGCCGGAGGCGCCGAGCGAAATCGCCGCCTCCTCATCGCCATTGCCCTGATCCTGCATCAATGGGATAAGTTCGCGCGCGACGAAGGGAAAGGTGACGAAGATGGTGGCGAGCACGATGCCGGGCACGGCGAAGAGGATTTCTATGCCGTAACTCTTCAGCCATGGACCAAGCACGCTGTGGGACGAGAACAGGATGACATAGACCAGACCTGAGATCACCGGCGAGATCGAGAACGGCAAGTCGATCAGCGTGATCAGGAACGCCTTGCCCTTGAACTCGAATTTCGCGATCGCCCAGGCGGCCATCACCCCGAAGATCAGGTTAACCGGCACGGAAATGGCCGCGACGAGCAGCGTCAAGCGGATGGCGGAGAGTGCGTCGGGTTCGACAATCGCCTCCCAGAAGGCGTCTGCGCCCTTGCGGAAGGCTTCGAAGAAGACCGAGACCAGCGGCAGCACGAGAAAAGCCGCAAGGAACAGGAAGGCTATAGCAATCAACGCCAGCCGGGCGGGAAGGCTCTCGCTGGCGGGATCGCGGAACGGCCGGGGGGATGTGCGGGAAACGGTCTCAGACATAACCGTACCTCCTGCGGCTCCAGGCCTGAATGAGATTGATGAGGAACAGCATGGCGAAGGAGATGATCAGCATGATGGTGGCAATGCCCGTCGCGGCCGCATAGTTGAACTCCTCCAGCCGGATGACGATGAGGAGCGGCGCGATTTCCGAGACGTAGGGAATATTGCCGGCGATGAAGATGACCGAGCCGTATTCCCCAACGCCGCGCGCAAAGGCGAGCGCGAAACCCGTGAGGATGGCGGGCGTGAGGCTCGGCAAAAGAACGCGGCTGATAGTCTGAAAACGATTGGCGCCAAGCGTTGCCGCCACCTCCTCCACCTGCCGGTCGATCTCCTCCATGACAGGCTGCACGGTGCGGACCACGAAGGGCAGGCCGATGAAGATCAGCGCAATGACGATACCGGTCGGCGTAAACGCGATCTTGATGCCGAAGGGTTCGAACAGCGAGCCGACCCAGCCTCTGTTAGCATATAGCGTGGTGAGCGCGATGCCCGCCACCGCCGTCGGCAGGGCGAAGGGCAGATCGACGATGGCGTCCACAAAGCGGCGACCGGGGAAGCGATATCGCGTCAGCACCCAGGCGACGATGACGCCGAAGACGGCGTTGACCAGCGCGGCAAGAAATGCCGTGCCGAAACTGACACGCAGCGCATTCAGCGTGCGGCTATCCGTGGCGATTGCAATGAAATCTGAAAAACCGAGTTTCGCCGTGGACCATATGAGACCGCCCAGCGGAATAAGAATGATGAGAAACAGATAGGTCACGGTGTAACCAAACGTCAGGCCGAAGCCCGGTATGACGCTCGACTGCCGCCATTTCCACCTGTTTCCGGATGTATTATTGCTCATCAAGGCTCCGGATAAACTTTGTTCTATTTTATTTTCAGGACAGAAACCGGGGTCGGTTGTCCTGAAGATGCCCTATGGGACCCGGTATTCCCGGCGTCCATTACAAATTATCGACCGGCACGGGGTCCGGTCGATCAGGCTTTCATCGCCTTGTCCCCGCGGACGGATGACGACGTTTCACCCCATCATCCGCTTACTTGGCGGGCTTGTAAATCTGGTCGAAGATGCCGCCGTCACCGAAATGTTCAGGCTGCGCCTTCGCCCAACCGCCAAACTGCGGGTCGTCAATGGTGACGAGCTTGATCTCGGGCAGCTGCTTGAGCAGATCCTTGGAAACCGCAGTGGGATTGGACGGGCGGTAGAAGTGTTTCGCCGCAATATTCTGGCCCTCGTCGGAATAGAGATATTGCAGATAGGCTTCTGCCACCTTCCGGGTGCCCTTGGCATCGACATTGGCGTCAACCACGGCGACCGGCGGTTCCGCAAGGATCGAGATCGGCGGCACGACGATATCGAAAGCGTCAGCGCCGAATTCCTGACCGGCGAGATAGGCTTCGTTTTCCCAGGCGAGCAGCACGTCGCCGATCTGGCGCTGTGCGAAGGTCACCGTGGAGCCACGGGCACCGGTATCAAGAACCGGGGCGCGCTTGTAAAGCTCGCCGACATAGGCCTCGATCTTGTCCTTGTCGCCCTTGAACTCTTCGTTCGCCCAGGCCCAGGCCGCCAGGTAGTTCCAGCGCGCGCCGCCAGAGGTCTTTGGGTTCGGCGTCACGATCTGCACATCGCCCTTCACCAGATCGCCCCAGTTATGGATGCCCTTGGGGTTACCCTTGCGCACGAGGAAGACGATGGTGGAGGTGTAAGGCGAGGAATTATGCGGCAGGCGGGTGCGCCAGTCCTTGTTGATCTTGCCGGAGTTCTGAACGATGGCGTCGATATCGCTCTGCAGCGCCAGCGTCACCACGTCGGCTTCCAGACCATCGATAACCGAACGGGCCTGCTTGCCGGAGCCGCCATGCGACTGCTGGATGGTGATATCCTCGCCGGTGTCGGCCTTCCACTTCTTGGCGAAGGCTTCGTTGAAATCCTTGTAGAGTTCACGGGTCGGGTCGTAGGACACGTTGAGCAGCTTGGTCTGCGCAGCGGCCGAGCCAGCGCCGCCAAGCGCCAGTGAAAGGCCGAGCGCCACAACGCTCAAACCGGACAGAAGCTTGGACATCGGTATTCCCTCCTGATTGCGACGGCTTAACTCTACCGGTTGGGTAGAGTTGGTCAATGAGGCCGAATACGATCGAAAAACTGTTTCCCGAGAGCGTTTTTCCGGGCAACAAAAACAGCGCAGCGTAAGCGAAAGGCGCAACAAGCGTCGTGTAAAACTTTGCTGAATGCAAAAGCGTTTCACATTTTTGATGATTTTTTGCGCTGGCGCGAAAATATTATGGGGTTTTAGACGATTTTTTCGTCAGGCCGTCAAAAGCTCGGGCACATCCACCCCCGCCACGGCATCGGCGATGGTGGTGTTGAAAAGAATGTTGCGGGTGGCGTCGGCCACGCGGGCGAAGACGTGGCGGATTTCGCACTGCTTTTCGCCGTCGCAATCCTCGCAGCGGCGATAGGCGGTCTGCGACAGGCAGGGCAAGGGCGCAAGCGGCCCGTCGATGAGGCGCAGCACTTCGCCGAAGGTGATGTCCGATGCCGGGCGCGCCAGAAGATAACCACCCTGCTTGCCGCGCCGGCTTTCGACCAGGCGTTCCTTCTTCATTTCGAGCAGGATCTGTTCCAGAAACTTTTTCGGAATGGCCTGTTCGCGGGCAATGTCGGAAATCTGCACAGGACAGGCGCCGTCGGCCTTGGCCAGCGAAAGAAGCGCCCTCAGCGCGTATTTTGCCTTCTGCGAAATCATCGTAAAACCAGTAGACCACAAGCCCGGATACCCGGCAATTCCCGCTTAGCGCAGAAGTTGTCACAATTCAAATCCAAGCTGCAAAGAAGGTGAACGGGCATCTTTTGCTCATAGATCGTGCGCGTGAGGCATTTTTGCTCTGAAGTGCAGCGCACAAAGACTGTCATTTCTGTTCGCATAGCCGGATTTCAACAATAATCGGCCATGGAAATCCCGGACGTGACAATGACGATCAATTCAGCGACGATCAATTCAGCAAATGCCTCCGCCGATGCCGCTTCTCTCGACGCCACGCTTGCCGGGCTCGATCTTTCGGGTCGGCTTTCGTTTATCGCCGGCCTTGGCGGGCGGGCGGTGTTCACCACCAGCCTCGGCATCGAGGATCAGGTCATTACGGCCGCCATCGGCACGCACCGCCTGCCGATCGACGTCGTGACGCTGGAAACCGGCCGGCTGTTCAAGGAAACTGTCGATCTCATCGACGAAACCGAAGAGCGTTTCGGCATCGAAATCCGCCGGTTCCGACCGGAGCAGGACGATATCGACGCCTATGCCAAAAAATACGGCCTGAACGGTTTTTACGAAAGCGTCGAAGCCCGTCACGCCTGCTGTCATGTCAGAAAGCTGATCCCGCTTGGCAAGGCGCTGGAAGGCGCCGCCTTCTGGATCACCGGCCTCCGTCGCGGACAGTCGGGCAATCGCGCCACGACGCCATTTGCCGAATTCGACGCGGATCGCAATCTCATCAAGATCAATCCGCTGGCTGACTGGGATATCGACCTCATTCGCGCGCATGTCGCTTCTGAAAATATCCCCGTCAATCCGTTGCATCAGCGCGGTTACCCCTCCATCGGCTGCGAGCCCTGTACGCGCGCCATCAAGCCCGGCGAGCCTGAGCGCGCCGGACGATGGTGGTGGGAAAACGACGAGAAGCGCGAATGCGGTCTTCATGTCGCCGGTGCGGAGCAGACACCCGCCGTTTCCGCCATCCCGCAACGATAATCATTCAGACCATTTCCGGAGTTCACAATGTCCAACGCAGTCCACGAGACGGACAGCAAGAATACTGTCGCATCCAAGCCGCCGCTCGATCCCCATCTGAAGGCGCTTGAAAACGAAGCTATTCATATTTTCCGCGAAGTCGCCGCCGAATTCGATAATCCCGTGATGCTCTATTCCATCGGCAAGGATAGTTCCGTGCTGCTGCATCTCGCGCGCAAGGCTTTCTTCCCCGGCCGCGTGCCCTTCCCGCTGTTGCACGTCAATACGGGCTGGAAGTTCAAGGAAATGATCGAATTCCGCGACAAGATCGTCAAGGAATATGATCTTGACCTGATCTCCTACACCAACCCGCGCGGTGCGAGTGAAAACGTGACGCCCTTCACCCATGGTTCGGCGCTTTACACCGACATCATGAAGACCGAGGCGCTGCGTCAGGCTCTCGACGCCGGCCAGTTCGACGCAGCCTTTGGCGGCGCACGCCGTGACGAGGAAGCGAGCCGCGCCAAGGAGCGCATCTATTCCTTCCGCACGCCTGACCATAAATGGGACCCGCGCAACCAGCGCCCGGAATTGTGGAACATCTATAACGGCATGGTCCGCAAGGGCGAAAGCGTGCGCGCCTTCCCGCTCTCCAACTGGACCGAAGTGGATATCTGGCGTTACATCGAGGCAGAAAACATTCCGCTGGTGCCGCTCTATTACGCCGCCGAGCGTCCCTATGTTGAACGCGACGGCATGATGATCCTTGCCGAAGACGAGCGTCTGGAGCTTCTGCCCGGCGAAGAGATCAAGCATGGTTCGATCCGCTTCCGCACGCTCGGCTGCTTCCCGCTCACCGGTGCGATCCGTTCCGAAGCGGCGACGCTTCAGGAGGTGATCGCGGAACTCGAAATCGCCACCGTTTCCGAACGACAGGGCCGTGCGATTGACCGCGACCAGTCCGGTTCCATGGAGAAGAAGAAGCGCGAGGGGTATTTCTGATGAGCGCTGCAGCTGCTAACACCCCCTCCTCTTCCGCCACCATTCTGCCGTTTGCCGAACATTCGAAGGCGGCACGCGACACGCGTCCGCTTCGCCTCATCACCTGCGGCAGCGTCGATGACGGCAAATCGACCCTGATCGGTCGTCTTCTCTGGGACACCAAGGCCGTCAAGGAAGACCAGGCCGCCACGCTGCACCGCGACAGCGGCAAGCAGAACGATCTCGGCCTGCCCGATTTTGCCCTGCTGCTCGACGGTTTGCAGGCCGAGCGCGAACAGGGCATCACCATCGATGTCGCCTATCGTTATTTCGCAACCGACCGGCGCGCCTTCATCGTCGCCGACACGCCCGGCCATGAGCAATATACCCGCAACATGGCGACCGGCGCTTCCACCGCCGATCTTGCCGTGCTGCTCGTCGATGCCCGCACCGGCATTCTGGAACAGACCCGCCGCCACGCCACCATCGCGGCGCTGATGGGCATCCGGCAATTCGTGCTGGCCGTCAACAAGATCGACCTGACGAATTACGACAAGGCCGGTTTCGAATTGATCGCCCACGAGTTCCGCGATTTCGCCTCCAACCTCGGTATCAAGCAGATCACCGCCATTCCGATGTCGGCGCTGAAGGGTGAAAACGTCGTTCTCTCCGGCAAGGCCGCCATGCCCTGGTATGAAGGCCCGACGCTGGTGGAAACGCTGGAGTTGGCCACCGTTCGCTCCGCGCAGTCCGGCGGCTTCCGCCTTCCGGTGCAGCGCGTCTCGCGGCCGGGTGAAAGCTTCCGTGGCTATCAGGGTACGGTTGCCGGCGGTTCGGTGAAGCCGGGCGACAGCGTCGTCGTCCTGCCTTCCGGCATGGTCGCCAACGTCAAGCAGATCGTTACCTTCGATCTGGTGCGCAATGCCGCCGTGGCGGGCGATGCGGTCACGCTCGTCCTCGACCGTCAGGTGGACGTCTCGCGCGGCGACATGATCGTTTCCATCGAGGCGCAGCCACAGACGGGCCTTGCCTTCGACGCACAGATCGTGGCCTTGCAGCCCGGCGGCATCGAAGCGGGCAAGCGCTATTGGCTCAAAAGCGGCAGCCGCCGCCAGCGCGTCAGCGTGCAGCCCGTCAGCCAGCTGAACCTGAAGGAAGGCGAATGGCAGGCGCATGAAACCGCACTCCCGATGAACGCCATCGGCAAGGTGCGGCTTTCCTTCGATGAGACGGCGATCTTCGATCCCTATGAACAGAACCGCGCGACCGGTTCCTTCATCCTGATCGATCCCGACACCAACAACACGGTCGCGGGCGGCATGATCGCCGGCAAACGCAGTGTCGGTGCGTCGGAAGAACAGGGCGACCGGGTCATTCTCTCACTGCCCGCCGATCTTGCGGAAAAACTGCTGGCCAGCGAGCTCCTCGCCAAGCACCGCGACGAGATCGACATCCGCCGCACCGACGGCGCAACGGCCGCGCGGCTGATCGGCGATCTGGGCTGACACACCCCCCTCAAACAAACAAAAGGCGACCGTCAACGCGGTCGCCTTTTTCGTTTCAGGGCCTTTTCCGCGTCAGAGAATGCGGATTGGCTTAAAACACGAACATATAAAGCAGAATGATCACGAAGATCGGAACGCCCATAGCCCACAATGCAATACCCTTCAGCATGTTATCCTCCATTGTTGTATGGTTGAATAACGACTGAGGCGGCTTTCCGATCCATGCCGCTCTCCTGATTTTTACGGGTTGTTTCTCGGCGGCAGAAAAAGCTGTTTGTTCATTCGACGTTCATGCACGAAAGGCGAATTTGCATGCGGTCGCTCCGCCAAGCGGCCCAACAGAGGCTCGTTGTTTGAAAAAGCAGCGGGCCTCTTTTTTGATCGCGATAAGTTGATCGCGACGAGGCCCCTGAAACTCAGGGCCCATGACGGTGAGGGATAACTTCTTGGATTGTGAAGAAGAATTGAGACTTCTAAGACGGTTCCTGTCGCGCGTCCCCTGAAACAGGCCGCGACATTGAGGCCTGGCGCTTGGCGGAGCGACGGGCCTCTTTTGCTGGTATGCCGCGTGGCGACACCAAAAGCCCGCCGAAGCGGTCCATCCCTATTTTTTGAAGGCGCTTATTCGCACCTGCGCCCGGATTTCGAGAAGTAAGCGGCGAATGCAGTCCAACCGGCGCGGCTTTTGACAGCCCGGTTTCTGTGCGAGATTTCGATCTTGGAAGTTTCGGGATGAGTTGCAAGCCGCTGTAGCTATTGGGCTTCAAGCTGGTCGGAGTGAGAGGATTCGAACCTCCGACCCCCACGTCCCGAACGTGGTGCGCTACCAGACTGCGCTACACTCCGTGACCAGCAGCGCGTCTATAGACCAGCCTCCGGCATTCGACAAGCGGCTTATTGCATTTTTTGTGACAAGTTTTTCCCATCCGTTGAAGCAACCCTGCCAAGCGCCTGCGCCGCCGGCCGGAAGGCCTCAAAACGTTACAAAAAAGCAATTGTGGCAGGAAATTTTCATCGAACCGCACACCTCCCCTGCCCGCCGCCGCCAAATCTGCTAGGGGAACGGAATGACCGGCGGGAAGCCGGACACGGCACAAAGGACATTTCACCATGCTATCTCGCAGCGTAACGCTTGCAGCGTTTGCCATTGCGCTCTCGGCCTGCACCACCTCCACGGGCGGTTCCACTCCCTCCTTCACCCAGAAGAGCCCCGTTGAGACCCGCTGGGTCGGCCAGTCCGCAGGCGTTTTCTTTGCAAAATTCGGCCCGCCGCAAAGCGATACGGAAACCGGCAGCTCCACCGTGTATAACTGGCGCGGCGGCTACAGAAAGGCCACCATTCCGGCCAGGTTCGAAGAAGGCAAGGATGGCAAGAAGGGGCGCCAGATCTCGCCCGCCCGCACCGCCTCGCTCTCCTGCACCGTGCAGCTCGTCGTTTCCAGCGACTACAAGATCACCGCCGTGCGCACGGTCTCCGACCGCCCCGGCATTAACGGCCCGAGCTATTGCGCGGAATTCCTCGCCGCAAACTGAGCTTTCGGCCTCAGAGCGAACACAACAAGGCCCGCCCGAAACGGCGGGCCTTTCACTTTTTTGGGAATATCGTCATTTTTCTGAAAATAATTCGGCCCGCAGCAGCGCCACACCGACCATCCTGGCCGGCAAAATACGGCCGGGCGCGCTTTTTGCGATATCGCGCCAATGCAACTCTTTCAACCGTTTGAAAGCATCGCCTGATCTTCGCCGCGCAAAAAATGACGATCCGCAAACGCGCCAAATTCGCCAGCGCGACCATATATCCCGGCCAAATCCCTCCAAAAACGCTTGAACTGGCGTGATTGCCTTCGGGTTGTGCCGCTTTGCGCTTTGCTATAACGGGGCGCTCGGGAGGAATGTTTTTAACACAAAACAAGAATCAGGTATGGCCGTGACTCCCATCGATCAAGACAAATCCCAGCTCACTGATCTCGCCCATGCATTTCCGCTGAACCGCCGACAGGTTCTGGGCGGTGCACTCGCCGGAATTGCCGCAGCGGCGCTGCCCTCTTCCCCACTCCTCGCCAATACGGCCGCCAAGAAGGTGGACGTGCTTCTCATCGGCGGCGGCATCATGAGCGCGACGCTCGGTGTGTGGCTGCGCGAACTCGAACCGACCTGGTCGATGCAGATGCTGGAGCGGCTGGATGGCGTGGCGCTGGAAAGCTCCAACGGCTGGAACAATGCCGGCACCGGCCATTCCGCGCTTGCCGAGCTGAACTACACGCCGGAAGACGCCAACGGCAACATCAAGATCGCCCAAGCCATCAACATCAACGAATCCTTCCAGATTTCCCGGCAGTTCTGGGCATGGCAGGTGAAGAACGGCGTCTTGAAGAACCCGCGCTCCTTCATCAACCACACGCCGCATATGAGCTTCGTCTGGGGTGACGAGAACGTCGCCTATCTGGAAAAGCGTTATCAGGCGCTGAGGACCAGCCCGCTTTTTGCCGGCATGGAGTTCTCCACCGATCCCGAGCAGATCAAGAAGTGGGTGCCGCTGATGATGGAAGGCCGCGACCCTTCCCAGAAGATCGGCGCCACCTGGTCGCCGCTCGGCACCGACATGGAATTCGGCGAAATCACCCGCCAGTTCGTCTCGCATCTGCAGAGCGACCAGAATTTCGACCTGCAGGTCAATAGCGAGGTTTCCGACATCCAGCGCAATGCCGATGGCAGCTGGCGCGTGACCTATACCAACACCAAAACCGATGCCGAACAGGTGGTGGATGCGAAATTCGTGTTCATCGGCGCCGGCGGCGGCGCGCTGCATCTGTTGCAGATGTCCGGCATTCCCGAAGCCGATGATTATGCCGGTTTCCCGGTGGGCGGCTCGTTCCTCATCAACGAGAACCCTGATGTGACGATGCAGCATCTCGCCAAGGCCTATGGCAAGGCCTCGGTCGGCTCGCCGCCCATGTCGGTGCCGCACCTCGATACCCGCGTGCTGGGCGGCAAGCGCGTCATCCTGTTCGGACCTTTCGCCACCTTCTCCACCAAGTTCCTGAAGGAAGGCTCCTATTTCGATCTCGTCTCCTCGGTCACAACAAGCAATGCCTGGCCGATGGTGCGCGTGGGCATCGATGAATATCCGCTGGTGGAATATCTCGCCGGCCAGCTGATGATGTCGGACGACGACCGTTTTGCCGCGCTGAAGGAATATTTCCCCAATGCCAAGCAGGGCGAATGGCGCCTGTGGCAGGCCGGCCAGCGCGTGCAGATCATCAAGCGCGACGAGGAAAAGGGCGGCGTGCTGAGGCTCGGCACTGAAGTCGTCTCCGCCAAGGATGGCAGCATCGCCGGTCTGCTCGGCGCGTCTCCGGGCGCCTCGACGGCAGCACCGATCATGCTCAGCGTTCTGGAAAAAGTCTTCAAGGACAAGGTGGTAACGCCGGAATGGCAGACGAAGCTGCGCCAGATTGTGCCGAGCTACGGCACCAAGCTCAATGACGACCCGGAAAAGGTACAGCAGGAATGGGCCTACACCGCCGAACACCTGCAACTGCCCACCCCGCCGCAGATCGATCTCGAGGCGCTGAAGGGTGCCGGTGCGGCGCCTGCAGGTGCGCCGGTGAAGAAGGTGCCGGATATCGCGCTTTAAGGGTTAGGTGCGATTTTTAGGATTGGACGCCGCGTGTCTCCGGATGCGCGGCGTTTTTATTGGATTATACCTCCGCCCGCATCTTCTTGGCCCTCTGCCGATGGTCTGCCAAGCTCAATGAAATCGATCCGCCGCAGATGCGGGGGACGGACCGAGCATGATGAAATACCTCGCATCGCAGATGATTTGGTAGTAATAATTCCTACCAATTATTCGTGGAGAAATGACGTGGCCAATGTGGAAAAGATCAGTGTCTCGATGACACCCCAGCATGCCGAAATCTTGCGTGATGCCGTCGAAAGCGGGGCCTATGCCAGCAGCAGCGAGGTGATCCGCGAAGCGATGCGTGACTGGTCTGCGAAATGGGTTCAGCGACGCGATGACATAGCCAAGTTGCGCGCATTGTGGACTGAAGGCAAAGCCAGTGGCAGTTCAACCGAAGTGGATTTTGACGACACACTCAGTGAAGCGCGTGCAGAACTGGCTTCGTTGAAAAATCGTGACCATTAAGCTTGTCTGGACACCCCGCGCTCGCCGCGATGTGAAGAAAATCTACATCGACATTGGTAAATCACAGCCTCTTGCGGCGGAGCGGTATTTCGCTCGGTTTCGCGCCAAGGCGGAGCGCTTGATCTGCCACCCCCATCTTGGCGAGCGCCACCCGGAAATTTTTCCATCCGCCCGCATGCTGGTTGCAGCGCCTTACATCATTCTCTACGAAACCGTGCCGGATACCGATGACGGCGAGATAGATTCCGTAGAGATTGTACGTGTCATTGACGGTCGCCGCGACCTGCGAACACTGTCCTGATTTTGGAAGAAATGGCTGGGGCGCCAGGATTCGAACCTGGGAATGCCGGTACCAAAAACCGGTGCCTTACCGCTTGGCGACGCCCCAACAGGGCAGCGAGAGCGAAACGCCGCTGCCTGAACCGCGCCTGATTAGCAAAGCCTGCCCGGCCCGGCAATGACCCGGCGACCAATTTTTTCACAAAATACAAGCTTTTTGGGTGCCGGGCCGCAGGCGGCATGATAGGGCTTGGCGATTGTGCGGCGGGTGCCGTCGGCACGAGCGGCATGGCATTCACTGAGGAGGTCTCGATGGCGGACCCGGCATTCGATCTCGACTTCAAGCCGGCCTATGGCGAGGCGGTTCCTGTTGCACCGCTCATCCAGCGCCTCACCGTCAATAACCCTTCCGCCTTCACCTTTCATGGCACCAATTCCTATATCGTCGGCGAGCGCTCCGTTGCCGTCATCGATCCGGGCCCGGAGGATGAGGCGCATTTTCAGGCTTTGATGGCGGCGCTCGAAGGCCGCGAGGTGACCCATATCTTCGTCAGCCACACGCACCGCGATCATTCGCCGCTGGCCCGCAGGCTGGCGCAGGTGACTGGGGCGTTGACCGTGGCGGAAGGCCCGCACCGTGCCGCGCGCCCATTACACGCGGGCGAGACAAACCCCTTTGCCGAGAGTTCCGATACGGCTTTCGTGCCCGATATCGCACTTGGCGACGGGCAGAGCCTTTCCGGCGATGGCTGGACATTGACGGCGCTACATACGCCGGGCCACACCGCCAATCACGCCGCCTTTGCGCTTGAGGGCAGCGGCATCGTCTTTTCGGCCGATCACGTCATGGCCTGGGCCACCACCATCGTGGCACCTCCGGATGGGGCGATGAGCGATTACATGGCCTCGCTGGACCGGCTTCTCACCCGCGACGACCGGCTGTTCCTGCCTGGCCATGGCGGCCCGGTCACCGATCCCGCCGCCTTCATGCGGGGCTTGCGCGCCCACCGCCGCATGCGGGAAAAGGCGGTTCTGAAGCGCATCCGGGACGGCGACAGGCGGATCGCCGATATGGTGAAGGTGATCTATGCCAGCACCGACAGGCGCCTGCATGGCGCGGCCGCACTTTCCGTGCTGGCGCATATCGAGGATCTGATCGAAAAGGGCGAGGTGCGGACGGATGGTGCGCCTTCGCTCACGGGTGAATATTTTCCGGCGTGACGGGTTTTGAGAGGCAGCATTTCAAATCTTGCTATCGCCTCAGCCATCGCTCTCCCATTGATGGCGCGGGCGAGTGCCACTCGTTTCTTCTCCCCGTCGGGGAGAAGTCCGCGGCAGCCGGATGAGGGGGCGACGGTAGAGATATTCGGAGAGCTAGCCCCCTCATACGACCCTTCGGGCCACCTTCTCCCCCTCGGGGAGAAGAAACCAAGCCGCAGCGCCATGCGCTACCTCACACCAAAAAACGTATCAATTATCGTTCAACCCTTGCATTTCCGCATCCAGCGCATCGAGATAGGCCTCGGCAATCGCCGCACCCATGCCGAGATCATGCGGGCCGTAGCGGGAGGCGACGCGCACGTCGACGATGGTGGTTTCCGCCTCTTCCTTCAAGCGGATGAGGATATCGAAACGCAGGCCCCAGATGCGGGTGCGGGTTTCACCCTGCATCAGCACCACGCCGCTGCCGTTGAAGAAGGTGGGTAACGGCGCATCAGTCGGGCGGGCCATAGGCACCGGCACGATGGAGGGCAGGTCTTCCACCGGCGCATCTTCCGTGGGCTGCTGCCTGTCCTGTGGCGGCACCCCGACGGAGGCGGCATCTTCCACGCCGATCACACCCTTCGTATGGGTGATGCGGATGGACTGGGCGGCGGCCATTTTTTTGGCGGCGGCATAGATGCGGTCAATCGCGCCTTCATAACGGCGTCCGGCGAGGCTCGCATAGGCCTCCATCTGCGCGTCGCGGTCGGCCCTAGTGATGACGGCGGGCCGCACCAGCCATTGTTGGTTGGCCGCTGGTGCCGCCAGCCACTCCGGCACGTCGCTCAGGTCCGTGGAAATGTCGTAAATCTTCGGCTGCTGCCAATAAAGAAAAGCGCCGTAACCGACCACGCCGAGCGGCAGGGCCGAGAGAAGCAGCGCCGCCAGCGCCGAAAGCCCGCCGCGCGCACCCCTAGTCCAAAGCCGCTCGAGGCCGATCAGCGCCAGAAGCACGGCGAGAAGAGCGATACCGGCGGCAATCAGGAGCAGCCCGACAAGATCTGGCGTCGTCAACGGTCCGAAACGGTGGATACCGGCGGCGATGAGAAAAAGCGCCAGCGCCGCAAGGCCCAGATACCGGGAAAGATAGGCTGCAACCGAAAAAGGCCGGACGAAACGCACAGTCATGGAAGCGGATATCCGTTAGATCGCATTGGCTAAAAAGCGTTGCACCCGAATTCTGACAGGGAATCACCTGCATATGATGTCATAGACCGGATTTGCGATGAGGAAAACAAAGGACAATGGCGATCTGCGCTACGACGGCGAGAGCCTGGAATAATTTTCCGCATCGCACATGTTCCAGGGAATAATTCCCCGACAATGAAACAAATACGCAAGTCCATCTCTTAATTGCTGAGGAAATCGGCGTATTGTCGGCGACCTCCCTCGAGAATGCGTGTAAAAAGTGCAACATTCTCGTTTTTTTGCACAATAAAGAGACATCTCATGTCACAGGCAACGACGTCCGCCGGCCCCTCCGGGCCTAAACCCTTTTACCGCAATTTCGGCTTTCAGGTTCTGATCGCCATGGTCATCGGCCTGCTGCTCGGGCTTGTTGCGCGCAACATCGGCCCCGATGCCGCCGGCAGCCCGAACTGGCTTTCGGTGACGCTGCAGACCATCGGCAGCATTTTCGTACAGCTGTTGCGCGCGCTTGTGCCGCCGCTGATCTTTACCGCCATCGTCGCCTCCATCGCCAATCTAAAGAACCTTTCCAATGCGGCAAAGCTCGTCTGGCAGACGCTTTTGTGGTTCGCCATCACCGCCCTGATCGCCGTGGTCATCGGCATCGTGCTCGGCCTCGTCATTCAGCCGGGCGTCAACACGGCGATTGCCAACACGGCAGCGGCGGCCCCCTCCTCGACGGGTTCCTGGCTCGATTTTCTCAAGGGTCTCGTGCCGGCCAATGTGTTTGGTCTTGAGGCTTCGACCAAGCTCAATAACGGGTCGGCCAGCACCTCGCTGAACTTCAACGTGTTGCAGTTGCTCGTCGTATCGATCGCCTTTGGTGTGGCGGCGCTCAAAGCCGGCAAGGCGGCGGAGCCATTCCTCGCCTTCAACCAGTCGCTGCTCGCCATCGTGCGCAAAATCCTGTGGTGGGTCATCCGCCTCACCCCCATCGGCACCATCGGCCTGCTCGGCCGTGCGGTTGACCAATATGGCTGGACGACGCTGTCGCAGCTCGGCTGGTATGCGGCGGCGGTCTATATCGGTCTGGCGCTCGTGCTGTTCGTGGTTTATCCGGCGCTCCTTCTCGCCCACGGCCTGAAACCCTCACGGTTCTTTGCGGGCGCATGGCCAGCCATCCAGCTTGCCTTCGTCTCACGTTCCTCCATCGGTACGCTTCCCGTCACCGAAACCGTGACGGAAAAGAGCCTCGGCGTGCCGCGCGAATATGCCGCCTTCTCCGTGCCGCTCGGCGCCACCACCAAGATGGATGGCTGCGCCGCGATCTATCCGGCAATCTCGGCGATCTTCATCGCGCAGTTCTTCCAGGTGCCGCTCGGCATTCAGGAATATGTTCTGATCGTCTTCGTTTCCGTGCTCGGTTCCGCTGCAACGGCCGGCCTGACGGGTGCTGTGGTGATGCTGACGCTGACACTCTCCACCCTCGGCCTGCCGCTGGAGGGCGTGGGCCTGCTGCTCGCCATCGACCCGATCCTCGACATGGGCCGCACGGCGGTCAACGTCGCCGGACAGGCACTGGTGCCCACCATCGTCGCCAAGCGCGAAGGCATTCTCAACGAGGCCGTCTACAACAACGCCAAGGACATCGACGCGCTCGATGACCGGGAAGTGGCGGCGGCCTGAGAGCGATAATCGCAGGGCGTTTCCGGGAAAAGAGACGCCCTAGCGAACATAACTTTCCATCTAGGTGGGTTTTCCTCGGACAAGAACCGACTTATCAATAGTTGTGACGACCGCTCGGCTGGACTGGAACGCGCTTTGGTAATGCTTCGAATGTCTGGCAGTTCCGGTAATCACGACCCAGCTCTCACCGTTCGGCGTATTCTAAAGGTCAATCACGCCGGTGAGTTTGGCGCCATTCGCATCTATGGCGCGCAGATATGGTTGGCTCGCCGGCTATTTCCGGACATCGTGCCCGCCCTTCAAGAAATGCGGGAAGACGAGATCGATCATTGCCGCCTGTTCAGAGAAGCCATGCCGGCCAGAAATGCAAAACCTTGTCGCGTCATGGCGTTTTGGAGCCTGGGAGGTTTCCTGCTCGGCTTTCTGACCGCGCTCGGCGGGCGCAATATGATCTGGATTTGCACCGAAGCCGTTGAAAGCACCGTTCATCGCCATCTGGAAGATCAATTGGCCTTTCTGCAAACAAGAGATCCCGAGCTTCACAGGCTTATCGCCTCAATTCAGGAGCAGGAATTGGCGCATTTACAGGAAGCCGAAAAAAACCAGACGACACGCGGCTTTGCTTACAGGATTCTTCTGCCGATTATCGGCTTTCTTACCGACCTGATGATCTGGCTCTCGACATGGGGGGATTCGAGCTGGATGCGTGCTGAAATGGCGAGTTCCACGCCGGCTTGACGACGGATAGGTTATTAGACCAAACGCAACTTTCCACCCCGATGCGGCTTTTCCCCAAATGCAAACAGGCGTATCAATCGCGGCAATAAAACTGCCGTACGGCTGTCATATCAGGGAGAAACAAGATGCGTGTTTCCATCGTCCTCGGTTCGCTTGCCGCCCTCATGGCGCTTAGCGCCTGCCAGACGCTGACGCCGGAAGAGCGGCGGGCGCGGGATGAGGCGACATGCCGGGGTTATGGTTTCCGCCCCGGCACGGACCCGATGGCCGGTTGCCTTCTCGATCTGGAGATGGACCGCCGCGCCGATAACCGCGCCTGGCAGGCGCAGATGAACCGCGACATGTTCTACCGCCCCGTGGTGGTGGAGCGGCGCATCATCGTCCAACAGAACCCCTGACGGGAATGAAGGCGACATTGCTTGGCGTCTCGCCCTCTCTCGCCTTTGCAGCCAGCGTCGCCTGCGCCGCCGCAAGCCGGGCGATGGGCACGCGGAAAGGTGAGCAGGACACGTAATCGAGATCCGCATCTTCGCAGAAATGGATCGAGGCCGGATCGCCGCCATGTTCGCCGCAGATGCCGAGCTTCAGTTCCGGCCGTGTCTGGCGGCCGCGCTCGGCGGCGATGCGGATCAGTTCCCCCACCCCGTCGAAATCGAGCGAGATGAAGGGATCGCGTTCGATGATACCCTTGCGCTGATAGGTATTGATGAACCGCGCCGCATCGTCACGGGAAATGCCGAAGGTGGTTTGCGTCAAATCGTTGGTGCCGAAGGAGAAGAATTCCGCCGCTTCCGCAATGACATGGGCGCGTAGTGCCGCACGCGGCAGCTCGATCATGGTGCCGGTGAGATATTCGATCTCCATACCGGTTTCCTGCGCCACGGCTGCGGCAACACCATCGATGACCGCAGTCACGTAATCCAGCTCGGAGCGGAGGCCGACCAGCGGCACCATGATTTCGGGCACGACGGGTGCGCCGGTGATGCGCGCCGCAGCGACAGCCGCTTCAAAAATGGCGCGGGCCTGCATTTCGGCGATCTCGGGATAGGAAATCGCCAGCCGGCAGCCGCGATGGCCGAGCATGGGGTTGAATTCATGCAGCGCATCCAGCCGCTGGCGGAACACCGTCTGCGGCATGCCCATGGCGGCGGCGACCTCGACGATCTCACCATCGGTCTTCGGCAGGAATTCGTGCAGCGGCGGGTCGAGCAGGCGGATCGTTACCGGCAGGCCGTGCATGATCTGGAACAGCTCGGTAAAATCCGATCGCTGCATCGGCAGAAGCTCGTCAAGCGCTGCCCGCCTGCCCTTTTCGCTTTCGGCGAGGATCATTTCGCGCATCACATGGATGCGGTCGCCCTCGAAGAACATGTGTTCGGTGCGGCAGAGGCCGATACCCTCGGCACCGAAGGCGCGGGCGGCACGGGCGTCGGCAGGGGTGTCGGCATTGGTACGCACCGTCATGCGGCGCAGATTGTCTGCCCATTGCATCAGCTTGCCGAAATCGCCTGACAGTTCCGGCTGCGTCATCGGCACTTCGCCCTTCAGCACCCGGCCGGAAGAGCCATCGATGGTAATGACGTCGCCGCGCTTCAGCATGCAGCCAACGCCAATCAGCACCCTGTTGCGCATATCGACGCGCATGGAGCCGGCGCCGGTGACGCAGGGAATGCCCATGCCGCGCGCCACCACGGCGGCGTGGCTTGTCATGCCGCCACGCGTCGTCAGAATGCCTTCGGCGGCGTGCATGCCGTGAATATCTTCCGGGCTGGTTTCGATGCGCACTAGAATGGCGCGGCGGCCTTCGGCCTCTGCCGCAACCGCCTCTTCCGCCGTAAAAACGATCTCGCCGGTTGCCGCACCCGGTGAAGCCGGCAGGCCGGAGCCGATGATGGGGCGGGAAATACCGGGATCGATGGTGGGGTGCAGCAGCTGGTCGAGCGATGAGGGCTCGATGCGGCAGACGGCTTCCTCCTGCGAGATCAGCCTCTCCTCCACCATATCGACGGCGATCTTCATGGCGGCGCGGGTGGTGCGCTTGCCGGAACGGGTCTGCAACATCCAGAGCTTGCCGCGCTCGATGGTGAATTCCAGATCCTGCATGTCACGGTAATGCGTTTCCAGCCGCTTGCAGATCGCCAGAAATTCGGAAAACGCCTCCGGCATCAGCTTTTCCATGGAAGGCTTGTCGGAACCCGATACCAGCCGCGCGGCCTCGGTGATGGATTGCGGCGTGCGGATGCCTGCAACCACGTCTTCCCCTTGCGCATTGACGAGGAATTCGCCGTAAAGCTCCGCCTCGCCGGTCGAGGGATTACGGGTGAAAGCGACGCCGGTTGCCGAGGACGAGCCAAGATTGCCGAAGACCATGGCCTGAACGTTGACCGCCGTGCCCCAGTCGCCGGGAATATTATGCAGGTGACGATAGGTCACGGCGCGGTGGTTGGTCCAGCTGGCGAAAACCGCGCCGATGGCACCCCAGAGCTGGACATGACAATCCTGCGGGAAGGCTTCGCCAAGCTCGTCCTCGATCAGCTTCTTGTAGAGCGAAACGACGTGCTGCCATTCGACCGCCGACATGTCGGTATCGTATTCATGGCCAAGCCGGCCTTTTTCGTCCTCCAGGATTTCCTCGAACATTTCATGGTCGAGGCCCATGACGACATCGCCATACATCTGGATGAAACGGCGATAGCTATCCCACGCAAATCGGGCGTCGCCCGCATCGTGGCCAAGCGCCTCGACCGTGCGGTCGTTGAGCCCGAGGTTGAGGACGGTGTCCATCATGCCGGGCATGGAGGCGCGGGCGCCGGAGCGGACGGAAATGAGCAGCGGCGACTGGCTGCCGCCGAAGGTTTTGCCGGTGACGATCTCCATGCCATGCAGCCCGGCCATGACCTGCAGCTTCAGCTCTTCGGGAAGATCGCGGCCATTCTTGTGATAAAGCGCGCAGGCATCGGCGATAATCGTGAGGCCGGGGGGAACGGGTAGGCCGAGACTTGCCATTTCGGCAAGGTTCGCGCCCTTGCCGCCCAATATAGCAACGTCACCTGCCCTGCCTTCGGCAGCACCATTGCCGAAGGTATAAACCCATTTTTTCATTCCACGCTCTCCACCCAGAAGCGTTGTCATTTTTCTATCATCTACAGCATTGCCAGCATGTTGGGAACGCCGCAACGTGCAGTTTACATCGCAGTGCAGCATAATTGCGGCGAATTGCGCGCAAGAATTGCCGCAAAGGCCAAATACGGCATGATTGACGCATTCGTGTAGTGCGCTGAAACGGAGTGTTGCCTAAGCCATTCAAATCGCTGCAAAGAGATTATTCATGCAATTTACCCGCCGCCATACGTTGAAATTTGCCGGAATTTCCTGTGCCGCCACCGCTCTTGCCGGGGCGCTCAAAGCTGAAGGGGGTGCAACTCCCGCAAATGCCACCCTGCCCTTCGCCTTAACGACACCGATGCATGTGGGTCAGGCGGCGCTGCGTGTGCGCGATCTCGATCAGATGATCGAGTACTACCGTTCGGTGCTCGGCATGAACGAGGTGGAACGCACGGCAAGGGGTGTGACGCTCGGTATCGGCAACGTGCCGCTGCTCGATCTCGTGCACAAGCCGGCGGCGGATTTCGAGAGCCCCACTTCCGCCGGCCTGTTCCACATCGCCTATCTGATGCCCTCCCGCAAGGATCTGGCCCGCTGGCTGGTGCACGCGGCGCTGAAGCAGGTGCCGCTAACGGGTTTTGCCGATCACAATGTCAGCGAGGCGATCTATCTCAACGATCCCGAGGGCAACGGTATCGAGGTTTACAGCGACCGGCCGAAGGACGCATGGGTCTGGAACGGTAACGTGGTGAAGATGGGCACCGAACAACTCGATGTCGATGATCTCGTGACGCTGACCGATACCAGAAAAAGCGATTATGAGGCTGCCCCGGCGGGGATGCGTATCGGGCATGTTCACCTACGGGTCGGCGAAATCGCCGCCGCCCGCGCCTTTTACGAAGAGGCCGTCGGTCTGCGACCGACGCAGGATGCGCGCTCGGACGCGTCTTTCCTTTCTTCCGGCGGTTATCACCATCATCTGGCGGTGAATACATGGAACAGCAGGGGTGCGAAGGCACGCAACGCTTCCGAAACCGGCCTCGACTGGTTTTCAATTACCGTTCGCAATTCCGCCGATCTGGAAGCGCAGAAGACGCGGCTGCGGGCCGCCGGTTGCGTGCTGGTGGAGATGGAGAATAACGTCGTGGAAGCGATCGACCCCTGGGGCACGCGGCTGCGGCTGGTGCCGGGTTGAGGTTTGAGGCTTAAATTTTGATGCGAGCAGATGCCGAGAAAGCCTGCGCCATATCGTTCGAATTCCGCAAAGCACAGCATCCGCATTCCCTCATTCCTGCGCTCGTCACAGGAATCTAGCCAGCCCAAGTCCTTAGGCTGGAAGGGCTCCTGTCGCTGCGCAGACGCGCGCCGGCTGGATTCCTGTGACGAGCACAGGAATGAGCGAAAAAGGGGCGTGTGCCCCCTAGGAAGAAAGCCTTGCGAGGCCACGGCAGCGGCCTCGCAAGGCATTCCATCCGGTACAGGAAACCGGATGGTGGGGTCTGGAGAGAGCCCTAAGCTTGTGACCAATACATAGCAAAATGCCGCGCGAAGTCGCTCACCCGAATGGGTGAGATAGCGCGATAAATTCCCATTGAGCAAAAGTCGGGAACGTATCCCCCAACAAGCCGCCTCAGACGGCTTCGCGCAGCTGTTCGGCGGTCTGCAAATCCACGGAGACGAGTTGCGACACTCCCTGCTCTGCCATGGTGACGCCGAACAGGCGGTTCATGCGCGCCATGGTGATGGGATTATGGGTGATGATGACGAAGCGGGTTTCGGTGGAGGCCACCATCTCGTCCATCAGGTTGCAGTAGCGCTCGACATTGTGGTCATCGAGCGGCGCGTCCACCTCGTCAAGCACGCAGATTGGCGCGGGATTGGTGAGGAAGACCGCAAAGATAAGCGCCATCGCCGTCAGCGCCTGCTCGCCGCCCGAAAGCAGCGTCATGGTCTGCGGCTTCTTGCCGGGCGGGCGGGCCAGGATTTCGAGGCCGGCTTCCAGCGGATCGTCGGATTCGATCAGCTGCAATTCCGCTGTGCCGCCGCCGAAGAGATGGGTGAACAGTCGCTGGAACTGCGAATTGACCACGTCGAAGGCGGCGATCAGCCTTTCGCGGCCCTCGCGGTTGAGGTTCTGGATACCGGCGCGCAACTTGCGCACGGCGTCGATGATGTCGTCCCGCTCCTTGATGAGCGCCTCGAGCTTGGCGGAAAGCTCGGCCTGTTCTTCCTCGGCGCGCAGATTGACGGCGCCAAGCCTTTCGCGCTCGATCTTCAGCCGGTCGAGATCGCGCTCGACATCGCGTATATCGGGATTCGGCTGATCCGGGCCAAGGCCGGTCAGGCGAAATGCCATATGTGGCTCGGTATTCAGCGTTTCGCGGATGCGATGTTCCGCCTCCTGCCGTTTTTCGCGGGCGGAGACCAGCCGCTCTTCGGCACGGCCGCGCTTCTCGCGGGCTTCGGCCAGTTCAGAAAGCGCCGTCGCCGCCACCCGGTCGGCGGCACGTTGCAGGTTTTCGGCCTCGGCCAGCCGGTCGGCGGCTTCGCGGCGGGCGTCTTCGGTCTTTTGCAATTCACTGAGCAGGTTGCGGCGTTTCTCGTCGAATTCCTCGGGTGCAATGTCCAGCTCGGCGATTTCCTCGCGCGCTTCTTCCTCGCGTTCGCGCAGTGTGGCGATGTGATCGGCAGCACTTGCCGCCCGCGATTGCCAAGTGGAACGCTCCTGCCCGATCGCCTGGATTCTGCGCTGGCGGCTTTCCGCCTCGCGGCTCACGCCCTCATGGCGGGCGCGCGCTTCCGCCAACAGGCCGCGGTCGGTGGCAACTTCGAGCTGGCTTTCGCGCAGCTTGAGATCAAGCACGGAAAGGTCCGGCGCATCTTCCATTTCGATACGGGCATTTTCTTCCTGGACGGCGATTTCGTCGATCTGCGCGCCAATCTGGTTCAGCGCTTCGGAAACGACATCCCGGCGGCGCAGCAGATCGCCCGAGGCCCGTTCGGCTGAAGTCAGCGCCTCACGCGCCTCGGCAAGCTGACGGGTCGCAAGCCGGCTCCGGTCGCGTACGTCCGAGAGCCGCAATTCGCTGCTTCTGATGTCCTCGGTCTTCGCGGCAAGCCGGTCTTCGGCCTCGTCCAGAATGGAGCGCGCCTCATCCAGTTCTGTCTCGATTTCAACAAGGCGGTTCTTCTGCGACAGGCGAAGTGCGGCGGCACCCGGTGCATCGGCGCTGGCGATATGCCCGTCCCAGCGGAACAGCGCGCCTTCGCGTGTGACCAGTCGCTGGCCAGCTTTCAGCGAGGGCAACAGGCGCCGGGCCTCCGATACGTCTGCAACGACGCCGATCTGCGCAAGGGCACGTCTAAGCGCATCCGGCGCCTGCGCATAATCCAGAAGCGGTTTGGCACCCTGCGGCAGGGCGGGATCGCCAGCGCCGTCGCCATTGCCGCCCCAATAGGCGGGGGCGCTCGCATCGAGGGGGCTTTCGAGATCGTCTCCCAGCGCCGCGCCCAATGCGGCCTCATAACCGCGCTCCACCGTCATTTCTTCCGCCACCGGCGTGAAACTGCCATTGGCAGCAGCGCTGGAGGCGAGGATTTTGGTGATGGTGCGCGCTTCTGTATCCAGTGCGTTCAGCCGGTTTTTCGCAGCTTCCAGCGGCCCACGCGCCAGTGCTTCGGCGGAACGCGCCTCGGCAACGGCGGCCTCGGCCTCTTCCACGACAATCAAAGCGTCCTCGACCGCGATCTCCGCCGCCTCTACAGCTTCGCGCCGCTCCGCAGGATCGGGAAGGCCGGAGAGCTTTTCGTCGACGGCGTCAACCTCGGCGGATGCTTCCTGCGATTGCCGCTCGAGCCTCAGCTTGCGGTCGGAAAGCTCGCGGATCGCCCGCTCCAACTGCTGGCGGCTGGCAGCGGCTTCCGCGCGTTCGGCGGTGATTGATGTGAAGATGGCTTCGCTTTCCGACAGCTTGACGGCCGCAGCCTCGAAGGCCTCGCGCATCTCGTCGGCGTGGCGACCGGAATCGGAGAGGATTTCCAGAAGCTCGGCCTCTTCTTCATCAAGCCGCGCGAGTATCTGGGCATTATCGGCGACCAGCCGTTCCTCGCGGACGATATCTTCGCCAAGCTGCGAGAGACGGCGGGTCAGCTCGTCGCGGCGGCGCAGCAGGCGGTTCGCCTCGTCATCCAGCTGAGTGCGGGCGATTTGCAGGCGTTGCAGGGCGGCGGCGACGCGGGCCTCGTCCTCGCGCAGCTCCGGCAGCTTCAGGCTGGCGATGGCCTGCTGCTTGGCCGCCTCCATCTGGGCTTGCGCCTTTTCGGCGACGATGTTGGTCGCCTGATTAAGCGCGCTTTCCGCCTCGCCTTCCGCTTCCTTTGCCTCCACCCAGCGGATGTGCAGAAGGGTCGCCTCGCGGGCGCGGATATCCGCCGACAGCATCTTGAAACGGTTGGCCTGACGCGCCTGGCGTTTCAGGCTTTCGATCTGGCTTTCCAGCTGGGCGGTCACATCCTCCAGCCGCTCCAGATTGGTTTCGGCGGCGCGCAGGCGAAGCTCGGCCTCGTGGCGGCGGGAATGCAGGCCGGAAATGCCGGCCGCTTCTTCCAGCAGCTGGCGACGGGCCTGCGGCTTGGCGTTGATAAGTTCGCCGATGCGGCCCTGCCCCACCATGGAGGGCGAGCGTGCGCCGGTGGAGGCATCGGCAAACAGCAGTTGCACATCCTTGGCGCGCGCTTCCTTGCCGTTGATACGATAAACGGAGCCGTTTTCACGTTCGATGCGGCGCGTCACCTGAATTTCATCGGCATCGTTGAAGGCGGCGGGCGCGGTGCGGTCGGAATTGTCGAGATAAAGGCCGACTTCGGCGGTGTTTCTGGCCGGGCGGTTGCCGGAGCCGGAAAAAATGACGTCATCCATGCCGGATGCGCGCATGTTCTTGTAGGAGTTTTCGCCCATCACCCAGCGCAGCGCTTCGACCAGATTGGACTTGCCGCAGCCATTCGGGCCGACAACGCCGGTCAGACCGGGCTCGATGATGAATTCGGAGGGTTCAACGAAGGACTTGAAACCGACGACGCGGAGCTTGTTGAACTTCATTCCGTCACACCCAGGCAAGAAGACGGGCAATAAAAAACGGGCGTGCGGAAATATCCGCCGCCCGTATCTTTCAGGCTTCGGCGATCAGAGCAGCTTGTCGATGACAGCCGACATGGTTTCAACCGACATGTCTCCTGCGTATTTCTTGCCGTTGATGATGAAAGTCGGCGTGGAGTTGATGCCGAATTCCGTCGCACCGCGTTGCATGGTTGCGTTCACATCATCCAGAAGTTTCTGGTTCGTCAAGCAGGCCTCGAAAGACTCCTGTGAGAAACCGGCCATTTTCGACATTTGCAGCAGGGCGGCACGTGCATCCTGGGCGGTTGCCCAGCTCTGCTGCTGCTTGAACAGCATGGAAACGAAGGGGAAATACTGTCCTTCCGGTGCGCAGCGCGCCAGCATGAAGGCGGCAGCGGCGCGCGGATCGAACGGGAATTCGCGCAGCACGAAATAGACCTTGCCGGTATCGATGTACTTCTTCTTGATTTCTTCGAAGGTCTTGTTGTGGAAGTTAGCGCAGTGCGGGCAGGTCATCGACATATATTCGACGATCTTGACGGGTGCGTTGGCATCACCGAGCGCTGCTTCCGGCAGCGGGCCGGGCTTCATCACCGCAGCCATGTCCACATCACCGGTGGATTCAGGCAATTCCTGCGCCTGGGCAATACCGGGCGCGAAGGCAAACGGCAGAGCCGTGGCAACGGCGGCAAGGGCAACACCGCCGAGAAGGCTGCGACGGGAAATGGTCAGTTCGGGAAAATGCATGAAAGCACCTGTTGGTAATAGACTCTATTGTCCGTTGATTCCGATATAGCGACGGCCTGTTCATCACAAGCGGGGTTTTGGACTCTTCTTGTCAAAGAATTGTGACCAGTCAAGGACAACCGCATCGATCAAATGCTTCGGCCGCGCGGCTTCTTCTGCAAGACCGCCGTGCCAAGCCGTTCCACCGCCTTGCGCAATGCCTCGCTCTCGATGCCTTCCATCATGTCATCGAGACGTTTTGCCGCATCGCCGCGCAGGGGCTGCGGTTTGCGCCGGCGGGTGATGGCCTGCGACACCGGCTTCTGCACGATCCTGATCTGGCGCACCGCCGGAAAGCCGAAAAAGCCGTTGATGCGGGCAATGAGTTCGCCCTGCGCATGGGTGAGAAACAGGGCGCGCGCGCCTTCGCAGGCAATCGTCAGCACGCCGGGCTGATAACCGCCGCGATCCGGGCCTTCGTCGCGGCGCGGCCAGGTGATCTTTTCGGGCCGTGTGCAATCGGCAAAATCGTCGCCGGCAATCTCGTCCCAGGAGCCGAGCAGCGCGGTGTTGATGCCGGCGCGTTTCGACAGGACCGGGTCCATGATGCCGTTGGCAACTTCGGCGATCTGGACGACGCCTTTCCTCTGTTGAACGCCCTTCTGGGGATAACGCATGTTTCACTCACGTTTTGGGAGCCGGCGAATCCGCATGTTCTTGATCGCCCGCTTCTTATGTCCCAACTATAGGCCAAATCGAACAGAAACGGCAAACCATGCTTCAAAAAACCGCCTCGTCGTCTTATGCGCAGATGCTGCTCGCATGGTACGACCGGCATCATCGCGAATTGCCCTGGCGCACCTCCCCGGCCATGGCGGCGCAGGGAAAACGTGCCGATCCCTATCACGTCTGGCTTTCCGAAGTGATGCTGCAGCAGACGACGGTGCAGGCGGTCAAACCCTATTTCCTGAAGTTTCTGGCCGCCTGGCCGCGTGTTGACGATCTCGCGGCAGCACCGGTCGAGGATGTCATGGCCGCATGGGCGGGGCTCGGTTATTACGCCCGCGCCCGCAACCTTAAAAAATGCGCGGAAGCCGTCGCGCGCGAACATGGCGGCGTCTTTCCGGACACGGAAGAGGGTCTGAAGCAATTGCCCGGTATCGGCGACTATACGTCCGCCGCCGTCGCTGCCATCGCATTCAATCGTCAGGCGGCTGTCATGGATGGCAATGTCGAACGGGTCATTTCGCGGCTCTTTGCCATCGATGCACCCCTGCCCGGCTCAAAGCCCGCCATGAAAGCGAAGGTGGCAGAGCTGACACCTGCCGAAAGACCCGGCGATTTTGCCCAGGCGATGATGGACCTCGGCGCAACGATCTGCACGCCGAAGCGGCCGGCCTGCGCGCTCTGTCCGTTCAATGGCGTCTGTCTGGCGCTTGCGGAAGACGAGCCGGAACGGTTTCCGGCGAAAGCCGCGAAAAAGGCAAAACCGGTGCGGCTCGGGGCTGCTTTTGTGGCCGTCAATACAGAAGGTGAAATCCTGTTGCGACGGCGCATCGACAGCGGGCTTCTGGGCGGCATGACCGAGGTGCCGACAACGGCATGGACCGCCCGTCTGGATGGCGGCACGGAGGTGAGCCACGCGCCCTTTGCCGCCGACTGGCAGGCGGCGGGCGTCATCGTGCATGTCTTCACCCATTTCGAACTGCGGCTGACAGTCTATCGCGCGCAGGTGCTGGACAGGCTTCAGACCGGCCCGGATGACGGATGGTGGGAGCCGGTTACAAATCTTGACGCGCAGGCGCTGCCAACGGTGATGAAGAAAGTCATCGCGCAGGCTATTCCATCCACGCATCGGCCCGAAAATCGGAATCGATTTTCGACAGGAACGATGCGCAACTCAAAGTTTTAGAGCGTTTTTCAGACTCTCTAATATCCGATGAAAGCAGGAAATTTCGATGACCAAGATTGAGCATATCGTATTCGACATCGGCAAGGTGCTGATCCACTACGATCCGCATATTCCCTATAGCCGCCTCATCCCCGATGCCGACGAGCGCCAATGGTTCTTCGACAATGTCTGCACCCATGACTGGAACCTCGAGCAGGATCGCGGCCGCCGCTGGGAGGACGCCGAGGCCTTGTTGGTTGAGAAATTCCCGGACCGGGAAGAGCACATCCGCTCCTTCCGCAAGTTCTGGCATGAGATGGTCTCGCATTCCTACGACGACAGCGTCGCAATCATGGTCGGGCTGATCAACAGCGGCCATGACGTGACGATGCTCACCAACTTCGCCTCCGACACTTTTCGCGAAGCGCAGAAGATGTTTCCCTTCCTCACCTTGCCGCGCGGCGTCACCGTCTCTGGCGATGTGAAGCTGCTGAAACCTGACGTGGCGATCTATGAGCTGCACGCCAGGGAATTCGGGCTCAATCCGTCCACCAGCCTCTTCATCGACGATACGCTCGCAAATGTCGAAGGCGCAAAAGAAGCCGGCTGGCAGGCGGTGCATTTTACCGGCGCCGAGAAACTGAAGCAGGATTTGCATGCTTTTGGGGTGGTCGTTTAATCATCCACAGATCAGGAAAAGAAATTGGCGCAGGCGGAAATGGCGGTCTCCGGCCTGCGCCAGTCCTGCCGCAAGCGGCATCGGACGCAATGTTTTTGTGAGCTTTCCGAACCGGATTTTCACAACCATTGCTCTGATTTGAGACAGTATTGTTCGTCTCTTGCGCGAAACTTGCCTGACTAAAATAATATATTCGAAAATACCAACGCCCGACACCGAGGTGCCGGGCGTTGGTCGTTCTCCATCCGGGACTGAAGGTACTAAACCGGACGGAGACGTATGCTGGCAAGGGCGGGCGGTGGATCGTCCGTCTTCAGCCTTTTGGGCTTTCGACTATTCGGCCTTTGCCATTTCACTGCGGATGATGGCTCTGAGATCGTCGATCGGCTTCAGGTCGTCGCCGTCTTCGAAGTGCCAGAACGTCCATCCGTTGCATGCGTCGAGACCCTGCACCTTCGCGCCGAGGCGGTGGATGGAGCCGGCGGTTCCGGCGGATGCAAGCGTACCATCCGCACGAATAATGGCGCTATAACGGCGCTTAGCATCCGTCAGCACCTGGCCGGGGCGGACGAGGCCGCTTTCCAGCAAGGTGTTGAAGGCAACGCGGGGCTCGGCCTTCTTGCCGGTCATGACCGTCAGTTCCGCCTTGCCGAGCGGCTCGACGGCGGCGATGCGGGCGGACGCCGCGTCGATATAATCCTGCTCGCGCTCAATGCCGACGAAATGGCGGCCGAGACGTTTTGCAACAGCACCCGTGGTGCCGGAGCCGAAGAACGGATCGAGCACGACATCGCCCGGCTTGGTGGACGCCATGATGATGCGCGCCAGTAAGGCTTCCGGCTTCTGGGTGGGATGCACCTTCTTGCCGTCCTCGCCCTTCAGCCGCTCATTGCCGCTGCAGATCGGGAACAGCCAGTCCGAGCGCATCTGCACATCGTCGTTGGAAGCCTTCAGTGCGTCGTAATTGAAGGTATAGCTCTTGGCTTTCGGATCGCGGCTCGCCCAGATCATCGTCTCATGGGCGTTCTGGAAACGGCGGCCCTTGAAATTGGGCATGGGGTTGGTCTTGCGCCAGACGATATCGTTGAGGATCCAGAAATCGAGGTTCTGGAGCATGGCACCAACGCGGAAGATATTGTGGTAGGAGCCGATGACCCAGATGGTGCCATTGGGCTTCAGCACACGGCGGCAGGCGAGCAGCCAGGCGCGGGTGAAGGCGTCATAGGCCTCGAAGGAGGCGAACTGGTCCCATTCGTCATCGACGGCGTCGACCAGCGATTGATCGGGCCGGTGCAGCGTGCCGCCAAGCTGGAGATTATAGGGCGGATCGGCGAAAATCGCGTCCACCGACTGGCTCGGTAGGGCATCCAAGGCAGCGACACAATCACCTTTGATGATGCTGTCTTTCCAGGCGTCACTCTCACCCGCACGATCAAAACCGGCACGCCGAAAATCGGCCAGCGGAAAAACTGCTGCCATTGGTACTCGCTCCATACGCTTACTCTCTACTGATGCTTATGGTTACCGAAGATGGTTATCAAAGCCTGAACAAGTCACGGAAAATGCGAAATAAATCGCTGTCGCGGCACGCAGGCGCGATTTGCGGCGGCCGGTGGGGGAACCCGAAGCCGGGCAAAAACGTTGTGCACAATGGGTTCTCCTGTCCCCGCATATCGGCGCGGCGGGAGGAGCCATGATGGCAGGGGGTAATCCGCAATGGGGTCCGTGATGAAAATGGCTTCTTTTTCCATGAGTGTCGCCTGCGCCGCACTTTTCGCAACGGCGCTGCCGGCGGCCTCGCAGGCGCAGCAACCGGCCCCGCAATATAACGTCGTCACCGATGCGGTCCTGTTCGATGGCGGCCCCTCGCTCGGCAACAGCGACAGGGTGCGTTGGGATTTCTACAAGGCAGACCGCTCCGGCGGCCGCACCGACGACAATGCCGGCGGGTCCTATGACGCCACCTTCGAGGCGAAACTGCCGGCGGGCAAATATGTCGGGGTCGCGGCGCTCGGCAATGTGACCCGCGAAGTGTCGTTCGAGGTCAAGGACGGAAGCGTCGCGAGGCCGAAAGTAAATTTCGATGCGGCCGAATTAACCGTCGTGCCGAAGCGCAGCGCCGGCGGCGATGTGGAAACCCAGGCGAAAACCGAAATCACCAAGGGCGACTTCAAGGACAGTGTCTATGGGCAGAATACTGTCTTCGTGCCGGCCGGCGAAATCACCCTCACCGGCAGCATTGGTCCGGCGCGGGCGCAGGAAACCCTTGCCATCAAGGCCGGCGATAAGATCAGCCACGAGCTGGTGATTCCAAGCGGCGTTGTCGTTGCCAAGGCGGTTTATGCGGAAGGCGGCAGGGCCGTCGAAACGGATGATATCCGCTTCGAGGCCATGTCGGCCAAGGAAACGCTGGATGGCACGCGCGAGACCATCAACGGCATTTACGGCACCGGCAAGATGATGGAAATGCCGGCCGGGGATTTCGTCATGCGCGCCCGTCTCGGCAAGGTGACGGTGGAACAGCCCTTCACCGTGACGGCCGGAAAACGCACGGAAATCACTGTCAATCTCGATGCGGGCGTTCTCGCCATCACCGCCCCTGGTGCTGAACGGATCGATATCGTCGAAACGACCAAGGATCTTCAGGGCACGCAGAAGGAGATTTCCGGTCGTTACGGCGCGCAACATCAGGAAACCCTGCATCCCGGCAATTACTCGGTGAAGGTAAGCTACGACAAGAAATCCGGCCGCGAGCCGAAGGAAATCAAGGCGACGGTCAAGGCGGCGGAGCGGACCGAGACGACGGTGGCGGAGTAATTGCGGCGGGGCGGTTGTTCCCTACTCCTTCTCACCTCATCCCTGTGACAAGCACAGGGATGAGGGCCGGCGGAATTTAGAACATCACGATTTCCGGCCGGACGGCCCATATTTGGGCCTGAGCATCGGATGGCTGGAAAGACGCGCCGCATCCTTCGGCACCACCTGCAACGGCGCGCCGATTTTCACGCCAGCAAATACCGAGGCCGCGATGCGGTCGCACAGCCTGATCCACTGGCAGCCGCGACAGGCCTGCCGGATGTCTCCAGCGACAAAAGCCAAGCGCATCTTGGTGAGAAAATCCGGCGTCACCCGCAGCCTTTTACCGGCGATCAATGTTTCACCCAGAAGCGCCGAAACCGACAGACGGGCCGTCTCGTCCCGTTGGACAATACCGTCGTTAAAACAGTGGGCGTGGCTTTCGCAGAGCAGACCTTCGCAGATATCGTCCGCCCCTTCCACCAGTTCGATATCCTCGCCCGCATTCAGCCGGGCGGCGACACGGTCATAATTTTCGACGAAGCCGGACGTATATCCCTTGCCCACATAGGTCAGCATACAGAGAAGATGGTGGGGGCGGAGACGGACGGTCACGGGCCCGTCCTATCCGACGATGGCGAAGGCGTCGCGCACCGAGCCGGACGAGGTGCGGATCGCCTTGCGGCCGATCCATTGCACATGCCCGTCGAGGATACGCACCGCCTCTTCGGCGCGGCCGCCGCGCAGCGCGTCGATGATCGCGCGGTGATCGGTATCGGTACGACGCTCCCAGCCGGCGCGCCAGGCGGAAAACAGGAAGCGGGCGCTCGCCGCATGCAATCCGTCGATCGCCTCCATCAAACGTGGCATGTTGCAGGGCGCGGTGATCAGGCGATGGAAACGACGATTGGCCTCCTCCCAATGCTGCACATCGACGGCGCTGTCGCCTTCGAGCGTTGCGGCCTCCGCCTGGTCGAGAATGGCTGAAGTCATGTTGGGAATGGCGTGGCGCAGCGCCAGAACTTCAAGGGCGGCGCGCATTTCCGCCACCTCGCGCACATCGTCAAGGCCGAAATCCGCCACCCGGACACCCCGGCGCGGAATGCTGGCCGCCAGTCCCTGCGCTTCCAGCCGCCGGAATGCCTCGCGCACCGGCACATGCGAGGCGCCGAATTCGGCGGCAATGTGGTCCTGCCGCAACCTTTCGCCCGGTGACAGCTCACCGCGAACGATACGCTCGGCAAGCGTGCGGCTGATGCGCGCGGCAATGGTGTCTTCAGGCGTATTCTTCACTGTCTTGGGCATAACATCCAATAACGCATATGGCGCGGCCGTGTGTAGCGGTTTTTGCGCGAAAGAGGAACGCCAAACCAAATATTCGAGGCGACGCAGTCGCTTACACAGGCCGACCGAGCTATGAGCCTGATGGGACCGACCTCTGCGGGCGAGCCGGTTGAGCTTGGCGCAGACATGGTCTAAAAGCCCGGCATCATCTTCTTCCAGCCAAATTCGATACAGGGAGCGCCCATGAGCGGCTTCGACCTCATTATTTTCGACTGTGACGGCGTTCTCGTCGATTCCGAAATCATCGCGGCGCAAGTGGAATCGCGTCTCCTGACCGAAGCCGGATATCCGATCTCCGTCGAGGAAATGGGCGAGCGTTTCGCCGGCATGACCTGGAAGAATATTCTCCTGCAGGTGGAAAGCGAAGCCAGCATTCCGCTGTCGGCATCGCTGCTCGACAAGTCGGAAAAGCTGCTCGACATGCGGCTGGAACGCGACGTGAAGGTCATCGAGGGCGTCAAATTCGCCCTCTCGCGCCTGACGACGCCGCGCTGCATCTGCTCGAACTCATCGAGCCACCGCCTCGACATGATGCTGACGAAGGTGGGTCTGAAGCCCTATTTCGCGCCGCATATCTATTCCGCCAAGGACCTTGGGGCCGACCGCGTGAAGCCCAAGCCCGACATCTTCCTGCACGGTGCGGCGCAATTCGGCGTTTCCCCCGACCGCGTGGTCGTGGTCGAGGATTCCGTGCACGGCATCCACGGCGCTAAGGCCGCCGGCATGCGCGTCATCGGCTTTACCGGCGCATCCCACACCTATCCGAGCCACGCCGACCGGCTGACGGATGCGGGTGCGGAAACGGTGATTTCGCGCATGCAGGACCTGCCCGCCGTGATCGCGGCGATGGCGGAGTGGGAAGGCGCTTTTTAGTTGCTGGCTTTCGCCCAAACGCCATTTCGTCATGCTCGGGCTTATCCCGAGCATCTGCAACGGTTTGAATTTACGTGAGGTGTTTGGATCCTCGGGACAAGCCCGAGGATGACGTCGCGTATGAGGAATATTCCTCCGTAGTCCAACCGGAGGCCGCAAAAGCAGCCTCCGGCCTCATTTTTCACCCGTCAAATCACCGGCGCTTGGTCTTGGCCTTCGCACCCTGCTCGGCAAATCCGATATAGACGCTGACAGACCGCGGCGCGCCGCCCGGTCCGTTGGGGATGGCGACGTGGTCGTTGTTGAAGATGAACTGCGTGCCAGCACCGCCTGCGGGGAGATCGATGGCGAAGTTGGTCGTTTCGCCGAAAATCTCGCCGTCGCCGTCCTTCACCGTCACGCGGATCGGCACGGTCACGCGGCCCGGCTTGCCCATCGGGCCGGGAACGAGGCGGCCCTGCGCCAAGACGTTCACAGTCAGTGTCGTTTCATTGGCGGTGCAGGAGCGTGTCGTGTCTGACAGCGACACCTGATAGGCGAGTTTCTGCGGATCGTCCTTGGCGCCACCGGCGTAAACGCGATGAACGGCATTGGCGTCGAGAACCGTCACCGTCGGGCAGTTGGCCTGCACAACCGGGGTCACGGCATTGGCCTGCGCGGCTGGAGGATTGACGGCAAGCGAGTCCGACGGGTTGGATGAATTGCATCCTGCAACGACGGCCAGAAGCGACATCGCGGCGGACAAACGCAAGAAATTCCCTGACACTCTTCTAATTCCCTCTCCATTGTCCCGGAACCGAACCGGAGACGCTGTTTATTGACCTTTCACGCAGGTTGGCGATGGTCTATAGCAGCGACGCCGGAAAAAATCGATTGGCATGTTCGGTTTTGCTTGAATTTTCAAAAAAGCCCTTCATTACCTCGCCAATCGCCTCATTCCGGCGGGATGCTGCTGATAAAGAGCCGGCAACGGCACGGACAGACCGGTAAACGACAAGGGACTATCTCGTGAAATATGTATCGACCAGGGGTGCGGCCCCTTCGCTTGGTTTCTGCGACGCGCTTCTGGCGGGCCTTGGCCGTGATGGCGGGCTTTACGTGCCGCGCGAATGGCCCTCCATGTCGAAAAAGGAAATCCGCAACCTGCGCGGAAAATCCTATCAGGACGTCGCCTTCGAGGTTCTCTACCGTTTCACCGGCGGTGAAATTCCGGCCGACAAGTTCAAGGCGATGATCGACGACGCCTATTCGACGTTCCGTCACCCTGCCGTCGCGCCGCTGACGCAGACCGGCCCGAACACCTTCGTGCTGGAGCTTTTCCACGGCACCACGCTCGCCTTCAAGGACGTGGCGATGCAGCTTCTCGCCCGCCTGATGGATTATACGCTGGCTGAGCGCGGCGAGCGCGCCACCATCGTCGGCGCCACCTCCGGCGACACGGGCGGTGCGGCGATCGACGCCTTTGCCGGGCGCGAGCGCACCGATATCTTCATCCTTTTCCCCAATGGCAAGGTTTCGCCGGTGCAGCAGCGCCAGATGACGACCTCCACCGCATCGAACGTGCACGCGCTGGCGATCAACGGCAATTTCGACGATTGCCAGACGCTGGTGAAGGAAATGTTCAACGACGTGAAGTTCCGCGACGGCGTGAAGCTTTCCGGCGTCAACTCCATCAACTGGGCGCGCATCATGGCGCAGGTGGTCTATTATTTCACCGCGTCTCTCTCGCTCGGCGGTCCCGACCGGAAGATTTCCTTCACCGTTCCAACAGGCAATTTCGGCGATATCTTCGCCGGTTACGTCGCCAAGAAGATGGGTCTGCCGATCGACAAGCTTGTCATCGCCACCAATGACAACGATATTCTGGCGCGCACGCTGAAGACCGGCCGTTACGAGATGCGCGGCGTCAAGCCGACCACCTCGCCCTCCATGGACATCCAGATTTCGTCCAACTTCGAGCGCCTGCTGTTTGAAGCCTATGACCGCGATTCCGCTGCGGTGAAGGCGTCGATGGACGGCCTGAAGCAGTCCGGCGCGTTTGAAATTCCGCCGAAGGCACTGAAATTCATCAAAAAGGATTTCCGTGCCGGCCGCGCCACCGAAAAGCAGGTGGCGGCGACCATTCGCGACACGCTTGCAAAGACCGGCTACCTGATCGATCCGCATACGGCGACAGGCGTTTTCGTGGCTGAGAAACACGAAAAAGCGTCAAGCCCGATGGTGGTTCTGTCTACCGCCCACCCGGCAAAATTCCCGGCCGCTGTAAAATCCGCTTGCGCAATCGAGCCTGCGCTTCCAGTATGGCTAGCCGATATTATGAACCGGGAGGAGCGTTTCGACATTCTGGACGCAGAGCTGAAGGCCGTGGAAACCTTCATCGGCCAACATGCACGCGCCGGCAAATAGAGACGCGGAAAGACGTTGAGTATGAAAGTTAATGTGACCCGGCTTTCGTCCGGGTTGACCGTTGTCACGGAAAGAATGCCACATCTCGAAAGCGTTGCTCTTGGGGTGTGGATCAAATCCGGGTCCCGCAACGAGACGACTGCCGAACACGGCATCGCCCATCTTCTCGAACATATGGCGTTCAAGGGCACGGCGCGCCGCACCGCCCGGCAGATCGCCGAAGAGATCGAAAATGTCGGCGGCGAAGTCAACGCCGCGACATCGACGGAAACGACCTCCTACTACGCCCGCGTCCTGAAAGACCACGTCCCCCTCGCCGTCGATATCCTTGCCGACATTCTGACGGAATCGCTGTTCGACGAAGACGAGCTGGAGCGGGAAAAAAACGTCATTCTGCAGGAAATCGGTGCCGCCACCGATACGCCCGACGACGTGATCTTCGACAATTTCTCCGGTATCGCCTATCGCGACCAGACCATCGGCCGCCCGATCCTCGGCACGCCGGACACCGTCCAATCCTTCACCACCGGCCAGATCAGGCACTATCTCGCCCGCAACTACACGACGGACCGAATCTTTGTCGTGGCGGCCGGCGCAGTCGATCACGAAAGCTTCGTGAAGCAGGTCGAAGAGCGTTTCGCCTCGCTGCCGCTCGTGCCCGCGGCAACGCCTGTCATGGAAAAGGCGATCTATACCGGCGGCGAAATCCGCGAGACGCGCGACCTCATGGATGCGCAGGTGCTGCTGGGTTTCGAGGGCAAGGCCTATCACGCCCGCGACTTCTACTGTTCGCAAATCCTCGCCAATATTCTCGGCGGCGGCATGTCATCGCGCCTGTTCCAGGAAGTGCGCGAGTCCCGTGGCCTGTGCTACTCGGTCTACGCCTTCCATTGGGGCTTTTCCGATACCGGCATTTTCGGCGTGCATGCGGCGACCGGCGGCAACGACCTGCCGGAACTGATGCCCGTCATTGTTGATGAATTGCGCAAGTCTTCGGAGATCATCCATCAGGACGAAATCAACCGCGCCCGCGCACAGATTCGGGCACAGTTGCTGATGGGACAGGAAAGCCCGGCAGCCCGCGCCGGCCAGATCGCCCGGCAGATGATGCTTTATGGCCGCCCCATCCCCAATGAGGAGATGATGACGCGCCTGGAGGACATTACCCGTGAACGCCTGACCGATCTTGCAGGACGGCTGTTTTTCGAGACAGTACCGACACTCTCCGCCATTGGTCCGCTCGAACATCTGCCGCCTCTCTCAGACATGACTGCCGCGCTTTCCGCGCAGCAGCCTGCAAGGATAAAGGCGAACGGATAAACCACTATGAGAGCGGGACTTAAAGGCGGAGACCGCTCACATCATTCGCCACCCCGCCCGCGGGTGGCGAAATCTGCCGAACAGGGATCGTGAATGCTGCGTTTTCTTTCCCGACATAGCGACACGCCCGAACTGCGCAGCGCCAATCACCTTCTCAGACTGCCGCGTTATGGCGATTTCAAGCAGTGGCATGTGCTGCGCTCGGAAAGCCGCCACTTTCTGCAGCCATGGGAGCCGACCTGGCGGCAGGACGAGCTGACGGAAAGCGCTTTCCGCACGCGCGTGGTGCGCAACGGCCAGGAATTTTCCTCCGGCACCGCCGTTTCCTTTTTGCTGTTCGAGAAAGAGACGCTGCTGGTCGGCGGCATCACCATCGGTTACATCCGCCGGGGTGCGGCGCAAAGCTGCATGATCGGATACTGGATCGGCGAGCGGCACGCCGCCCAAGGCCATATGTCTGCCGCATTAAAATTGGTAATACCATACATCTTTAACGGACTTCAGTTGCACCGTATCGAGG
The DNA here is from genome assembly GCF_053522485.1 of Agrobacterium sp. 22-209-1. Classification (NCBI taxonomy): domain Bacteria; kingdom Pseudomonadati; phylum Pseudomonadota; class Alphaproteobacteria; order Hyphomicrobiales; family Rhizobiaceae; genus Agrobacterium; species Agrobacterium sp. 22-209-1. The sequence goes on along the minus strand of NZ_JBNWCH010000002.1, from coordinate 290,000 downwards.
CAGCCTGTATTCCGGAAAACTTCAAAAGCATCCGGCTTCTCGAAAATGCCGGGTTCCAGCGGGAAGGCCTTCTGCGGGAATATCTGAAAATCAATGGCCAATGGCGGGATCATATGATGTTTTCCCTTCTTGCCGACAAGCAAAGCTCCGGCGGAACGAAGTACGATACATGACCTACAATCACACTGCGCCTCGCCTTGCGAAACGTCTGGCGGCAATCTTGCTGGCTGCGCCGATTTTCCTGCTTTTCCTGCTTTTCTCCTCCTATTCCTACGCCTTCGAACCGGTGAAGATTTCCCGCGACGACACGGCGCTCGATCTCACCGCGACGACCGATATCTATGCCAATCAGGGCGAAGCCTTTCAGGTCTCGACCGCACCCGGCCCTGACGGTATCCGCCGCCGTATCGAAGTGCGCGCCAGCTCCGAAGACCATCAGGGTGACTGGGCGGTTTTTGCGCTTGCCAACGTCTCCGAAGAGCAGCTGGAGCGCGTGATCGTCGCGCCGCATTTCCGCCTCGTCAATTCCAAGCTGTTCTGGCCCGATCTCGGCTCGCAGCGCATCATCGCGATCACGCCGAGCGAGGGCTTTGCGCTCGACCGGCAGCCCAGCCCGGATGCTGACGTCTTCCGCATCACGCTCAATCCCGGCTCCGTCATCACCTTCGTCGCCGAGCTTTCGACGCCGCAGTTGCCGCAGATTTATCTTTGGGAACCGGAAGCCTACAAGGACACGATCAACGCGTTTACGCTCTATCGCGGCATCGTGCTCGGCATCGCCGGCCTGCTGGCCGTGCTGCTCACCATCCTGTTCGTGGTCAAGGGAACTTCGGTCCTGCCAGCCTCGGCTGCGCTCGCCTGGGCGGTGCTCGCCTATATCTGCGTCGATTTCGGCTTCCTTGAAAAGCTCATCACCGTCACCTCAAGCGATCAGCGAATATGGAGGGCGGGCGCCGAAGTAGCGCTCGCATCCAGCTTCGTCGTCTTCCTCTTCACCTACCTCAACCTCAACCGATGGCACGCGCATCTGGGTTATGCGACCTTTGCCTGGGTGGTGGGACTGGCGCTGCTGTTCGGCGTGGCGATCTATGATCCTTCGGTTGCGTCGGGTATTGCGCGCGTTTCCTTCGCGCTGACGGCAACTGCGGGCATTGCGCTCATCATCTATCTCGGCTTCAACAAATATGATCGGGCAATCCTGCTCGTCCCATCCTGGGCGTTGATCCTCGTCTGGCTGTTCGGCAGTTGGTTGACCGTCACCGGGCAGCTCGACAACGACATCGTCCAGCCTGCCCTTGGCGGCGGGCTGGTGCTGATCGTGCTTCTCATCGGCTTCACCGTCATTCAGCACGCCTTTGCCGGCAGCGCCTATCAGCAGGGGCTGTTCTCCGATCTCGAACGCCAGTCACTGGCGCTGACGGGCAGCGGCGACACGGTCTGGGACTGGGATGTGACGCGCGACCGCATCGTCACCACACCTGACATTTCCAACCGGCTTGGGCTGGAGCCGGGCACCATGCACGGTGCCGCGCGCAACTGGCTGCCACGCCTGCATCCGGACGACCGCGACCGGTTCAAGGCGACGCTCGACGTGCTGCTCGACCATCGCAAGGGCCGTCTGAACCACGAATTCCGCATTCGCGCCGAAGACGGGCATTTCCACTGGCTGCAAATCCGCGCCCGTCCGGTTCTTGGCTCCAACGGCGAGATCATCCGCTGCGTCGGCACCATTACCGACATTACCGAGCAGAAGAACTCGGTCGAGCGGCTGTTGCAGGATGCGATGAACGATAATCTGACCGGACTTCCGAACCGGCAGGTCTTCCTTGATCGCCTGCAATCTATCCTCAACCTCTCCCCCGACAGCGAGGGCGTGCGCCCGACCGTGATGGCGATCGATATTGACCGCTACAAGCTGGTGAATGACACGCTCGGCATTGCCGCTGGCGACAATATTCTGATTGCGTTGACCCGACGTCTGCGCCGTCTGCTCAAACCGCAGGATACGCTGGCGCGTCTCGGCGGCGATGAGTTCGGCCTGATCCTGACTTCCGAGCGTGACCCGCAGCGTGTCGCGGATTTTGCCGATGCGGTGAACAAGGCGATCATGGTGCCGATCAACTTCGCCAATCGCGAAATCATCCTCACCGCCTCCATCGGTCTCGTCTCGTGGATCGACCAGCAGGAAAGTGCGGCCGGATTGCTCAGCGATGCGGAACTCGCCATGTATCGCGCCAAGCGCGCCGGCGGCAACCGCGTCGAGCCGTTCCGCCCCGCTTTCCGCACGTCCGGCACCGACCGCTTGCAGATGGAAAGCGACCTGCGCCGGGCTATCGAGCGCAAGGAGCTGTCGCTCGCCTACCAGCCGATCGTCAAGCTTGACGATGGCGAACTGGCCGGTTTCGAGGCGTTGATGCGCTGGGAGCATCCCAAGCGCGGCAATATTCCGCCGAGCGAGTTCATTCCGATTGCCGAGGCGTCCGGACTGATCGAGCCGCTCGGCATGTTTGCGCTGGAGCGCGCCGCGACCGACCTGATGGACTGGCAGCACGCCATCGACAAGATGCCGATCTTCATTTCCGTCAATATTTCCAGCGCGCAGCTGCTGAACAATGAATTGTACAATGACGTGCGCGGCATGCTGACCCGCACCCGTTGCAATCCGCAGCAGCTGAAACTGGAACTGACGGAATCCGTCGTCATGGAGAACCCGGAGCAGGCGCGGTTGGTGCTCTCAAAGCTCAAGGAAACGGGCATCAGCCTCGCCATGGACGATTTCGGCACCGGCTATTCGTCGCTCGCCTATCTCACCCGCTTCCCCTTCGACACGATCAAGCTCGACAAGGCGTTGGTGGCCAATACCAGCGACAAGCGCAACGTTCTCTTGCGCTCCGTCATCGCCATGGCGCGGGCGCTCGACATGCAGGTCGTGGCGGAAGGCATCGAAACACCTGAAGATGCGGCCGAACTGGCACGCATGAACTGTCATTTCGGCCAGAGCTTCCTGTTCGGCACGCCTGTCTCCGGCGACGCGGCGCTGAAGTTGCTGCGGGAGCGGTTCCAGCCGACGAAGCGGGCTTCCTGAGCGAAGGGGGGCGGTGATGTGTCTACCCTGGACGAGTGCGACGTCATCCTCGGGCTCGTCCCGAGGATCTAATCACGCATCCTAAAATGACCATTGGAGAGATTATTCCTTCTCTTCAAAAGTCTTGGATTTTCACGCCAAACGGTCACTGACCCATCGCCGTCTGTGGCGCATCAACCGCCACGTTCCTGTGCAGGAGGTCATGAACGAACTCCATCTTCGCCACCACAGGCGGTGTCAGCACGAAGGGATAAAGGTCCGCCTCCCCCATGCTGCGCTGGATGGAATTGATGGCAACGCTGAGCGGTATCCAGGCCTTGACTAGCTGCGTGGCACTGCGGGCATTGTAGGGATCGAAGGTGACCTCCGCCGCCATTTCCTCGTGTCCGTCGGGGTCTATCGCCACACCGAAGGCGCGTGCGGTCTCCAGCGTATCGACGATATGCAGATAATGGGCGAAACATTCGGCGAAATCTTCCCACGGATGGACCGAGGCATAGGAGCTGATGAAATTCTCCTGCCAGTCGGGACGCGGTCCCTGTTCGTAATTGCGTTGCAAGGCGGCGGCGTAATCCTCGCGGTCGTCGCCGAAGACGGCGCGGCAGGCCTCCAGGCGGTTCTCATCCCGCACCAGCTTGTTCCAGATGAAGTGACCGACCTCGTGACGGAAATGGCCGAGCATGGTGCGATAGGGCTCATTCATATTGGCGCGCACCTGTTCGCGCGTCGCATCATCCGCTTCTGCGGCGCGGATGGCGATCAGGCCTTCGTCGTGACCGGTCATGGCGGGAATGATGGAGCCATCGGGCGCCACCTCATCTACCAGAAAGTCGAAAACGAGACCGCCGGCGGGATCAGCATCGCGGTTGGGATGTGGCAGGCCAAGTTTCAGGATCGAATAAAACAGATGCCGCTGGGCCTGGCTGATGCGTCGCCATTGTTCAATTCCCTGCTCCGTCGCGATATCAGGCACCAGGCGATTATGGCTGCAGGCCGGGCAAAAGACGCTTTCGCTTTCCGCCGGCACCGACCAGTTGCAAATATCGTTCACCTCATTGGCGCAGAACCGCAGCAGCTTTTGTGGCTCCGCAATGATCTGCCAGTTCGGTTCACCCGCAGGTGCGAGCGCCTCCATGGACAGCCGTTCCGGCACAAAAGCCAGACGATGGCCGCAGGCGACACAGAAGCGATTGTCGAAATGAACAGGCTGGCCGCAGGACGCGCAGGAGAAAAGCTTCACGGGTGACACCCTTACAATGGTCGGAGGAGGAAGGCAGACATAAACACCGGCATAACGAACGTGTCAGCCATGGCCCACGCACGACAAGAGCGCATGTGCGGAAACACATGCGCTCCACGCGCCCGGTTGTGGGAGGGGCGCATCATTTCATGCAATATTACATGCGGTCGACAGCGCCCTTGACAGCGTCTTTCGCCTTGCCAACGGAGGACTGAACCTTGCCCTTGGTTTCCTGGGCGGCACCCTTGGCACGCAATTCATCGTTGCCCGTGGCTTCGCCGACGTTCTTCTTCACCTTGCCAGCAACTTCATTGGCTTTACCGGAGATCTTGTCAGATGTGCTACCCATATTACTTCTCCCTAGTTAAGCCGTACTTTCTGTACGGCTTTTCGGGTGAGTAACGTTGGGGATCAGGATTTGGTTCCAGTAAAAAACTATCGAGAACAAAGTGGGCTCAGGCGTGCCCGGCATCCGTGGAAAGCATACGGGGATCAACACCCATCAGGGCCAGCGCCCGCTCGTATTTATCGTCCAGGCCACGGTCGAAGATCAGCTCTTCCGCAGCGGGGCAATTCAGCCAGCCATTATTGGCGATCTCGTTTTCCAGCTGGCCCGGCCCCCAGCCGGCATAACCGAGCATCATGGTCGCCTTTTGCGGGCCGCGGCCGTTGGAGATGGCACGGACGATATCGAGCGTCGCCGTCAGCGAAATATCATCGCTGACCGGAATGGACGATTCGCTTAAGTAATCGTCTGAATGCAGCACGAAACCCCGACCGGATTCGACCGGGCCGCCGCACTGGATCGGAAATTCGCGGGTGCGGTTGGGCAGCATGATGGCATCGTTGCTGTCAACCAGCTTCAGATGCAGCAGGATATCCGTGAAGGTGATCTGCTGCGGGCGATTGATGATGAAACCCATGGCGCCGGCATCCGAATGGGCGCAGATATAGATCACCGAACGGGCAAAATTGCCGTCCTCCAGTCCCGGCATCGCCATGAGGAACTGACCATCGAGAAAGCCACGTTCGCGTTTGTCCATCAGGGTAGAAAAGCTCACAGGTGCCTCCAGCAGACCGCATTTCGTCATTGAACGAAAAACGGTATTCGCACTTCGACAAGGGATAGGATGCGACATAGTATCCGATCAATCAACCGAAAATGATGAACCGCACGAATTCGTAACTGGTCCGGAGTGCCATGTTGGGTTAGACGGGAAGCATGAGCCTCAGCCTATTCTTTCGATTTTCACATCTTCGCATTGCGGCCGCATTCGCCGCCTTCCTCGGCGGCGCGCAAGCCGCCCGGGCCGAAATTACCGACTGGGCGCGAAGCGAGGGCGGCCAGATGCGCGTGGCAAGCCTTGCCATGGATGCGGACGGCGTGGTGCGCGGCGTGCTGCAAATCGAGCCGAAGGACGGCTGGATTACCTATTGGCGCGAACCGGGCGAAGCCGGCATACCGCCGCAGATCACGCCCGACCCGGCAAGCGGCGTCAGCTTGACAACGATGGCCTATCCTGTCCCGAAACTGATCGAAAACGGCGGTATCACCGATATCGGTTATGACCACGCGGTCAGCCTGCCCTTTCAGCTGAAGGCCACGGACCCGGCGGCGAGCGGAACAATCAACCTGACCGCCTTCATCGGCGTGTGTCAGAATATCTGTATTCCGTTCGAGGCGAAATTTTCAATCGACCGCGGCAATGCTTCTGCTGATGATGACAGCGAGGAACGTCGTCTTCTCGAAGAGGCACGCGAGACCCTGCCCGAAGCGGCCTCCGACGATTTTAAGGTCATTGATTTTCACATCACGCCCGACAAGACCATGCTCGGTGTGCAGCTGCAGCTCCCGGAAAATGCACCCAAGGAGACCGAGATTTTCATCGCCGGCCCTTCCGGTTTTGCCTATTACGAGCCGCAGAACCTGGTGCGCGACAAGCGCAAGCTCTCTTTCTACATGAACATAAAGGGCCTGCCGAAAACCTATCAGGTGCCGGGCAACAGCTGGCCAATCCTGGTCAAATCCGGCGACCGCGCAATGGAAACGATACTGAATTTTCCCAAGCCCTGAGCGGATGTCCGACAGTCGACATTTCAATTGAAAACCGCATGACAGATTTCATGTCCCTGCTCTATAGTCGCGCAAACCGAACGGCCACAGGAGCACGGACATGACGATCAAGATCGGCGATAAACTGCCTTCCGCAACCTTCAAGGAAAAGACGGCCGATGGCCCAGTGGAAACCACCACTGACGCGCTTTTCGGCGGCAAGAAGGTGGTTCTCTTTGCCGTTCCCGGCGCTTTCACCCCCACCTGCTCGCTGAACCATCTGCCGGGCTATCTCGAAAACCGCGACGCCATTCTCTCCAAGGGCGTGGACGATATCGCCGTCGTCGCCGTCAATGACTGGCACGTCATGGGCGCCTGGGCGCAAGCGTCGGGCGGCCAGGGCAAGATCCACTTCCTCGCCGACTGGGACGCTTCCTTCACCAAGGCGCTCGGCCTCGATGCCGACCTTTCCGGCGGCGGTCTCGGCGTTCGCTCCAAGCGATATTCCATGCTCGTAGACGACGGCGTGGTGAAGTCGCTGAACGTCGAAGAAAACCCCGGCCAGGCGACTGTATCGGCCGCCGCTGCAATGATCGAGCAGCTTTAAGAAGCTTATTCTTAAATACACAAATTCATACATCAAATATTAAGCAGGCCCGCGAACTTATCTTTCGCGGGCCTTGACGAATCATGCGCCAATAATGAAAATTATACTTGGAAAAAAGCAAATATTTACATGTTGAATTTTAGTTCACAAGAATATTTTGCTTTTATTATATTCATATATCTGAACGGATGCGCATTATACTTACTTTAATATCCACCCGCATCACGTAGATAAAAATCTTCAGGGGTATTGATGCGACGGATTACAGCACCGGTGGCGCGGAGCAACCATGTCTGAGAAACGCCCCGGATCGGCCCCTTTTTTCAGCCGTAGACTTGGCGATCTGACCCGGAGAAATCGTTTTTCTGCACATCGACGCATATTTGCGCGCAAAAATCACGGTCGCTTTGCTGCCCACTTGAGGGCATTTGCACAAAGTGGGGCCCGATCCTGTCCGACCAGCGCAATCGATCTTTCGCGATATCTTTCCGGTATGATCGCAATGCTGATCGCAGCCGGATGGAGCCAGACGGCAAATGCCGGCGATCCCGAGGATTATCCCTATGTGCGCCGGCTGAGTGAAACTGGAAGTTTCACGGTCAGCGACATCAGCGCCAATGGGTCTATCGCGGTTGGATACTCCAGTACCAGCAGCGGACCACGCTCTTTCCGCTGGGATACCGCGAGCGGCGGCCTGTTCTATGTCAACGACATGACCGGTACAAGCCGAGGCCGCGCCGAAAAGGTGAATGCCGATGGTTCGGTCTTTATCGGCACCCTGAGCAGCGGCCATGCTTTTCGCTGGAGCGCGTCAACGGGAGCGTGGAACCTCGGCGCACTCGGTGGGGACCGCCAATCCACCGCGAGGGACGTCAGTGATGACGGTTCCGTTGTTGTCGGCGGGTCGGGGGCAAACGAGACGCAGAAAGCGTTCCGCTGGTCGGCGGCGACAGGCGCCATGACCGCGCTCGACATGCCCCCTTATACGGTTTCATCCGTTGCCCATGCCGTCAATGCTGACGGTTCAGTCATCGTTGGCCAGTATTATACGGCGATCGGCACCCATGCTTTCCGCTGGACTGCGGCAACCGGCGTCGCACACGACATGGGAACCCTGCCTGGCTCATTCGACGCCCGTGCCGTCGCCGTCAGCGCCGATGGTTCTCTTGTCGCAGGAGAGTCGAGATTCGTCGTTGATACCCCTTTCGATGAATTGGAAGACAGGATGAGCGACGGCTATACCTCATCGTCTTTCCCATTTTCCCGGGACGATTTTTCGTTCGGAAGCGATATAATTTCCGTGGACGAATGGCGCGGCTTCCGCTGGAACGCAACCACCGGCGTCATGCAGCCCCTCGGCGCGATTGGCAGCAGCGGCGGTTCCAGCCCCTATGCCATGAACGCCGACGGCTCCGTCATCGTCGGCGCTTCGCAGGCCGGCAGCCGGCAGCGCGGCTTCCGCTGGACGGAGGCGACAGGCATGGTTTCCGTCGAGGACTGGCTGCGCGGCAACGGCGTCACCGTCGTTGCCGATTTCACCCACAATGCCACCGGCGTCAGCGCCGACGGCAATATCATTGTCGGCCAGACGAAAAACAACACGCCTTACATCGCCCGTATCGTGCTTGCGGACACCGGCACGATGGAACCGCGCACCAATCTGAGTGACGTGGATACGGTAACATCTACAGATTCAGGGAGTAGCGGCAGACAACCGCGGGGAATCAATCTCACCGGCGAGTCGGGCACCTCGACTACTCCTTCGACATCGTCCGGCGCCTCCTCTCCATCGTCTACGTCACCTACGTCATCTACGTCGTCAACGTCGTCAACGTCGTCAACGCCATCTACGCCATCTACGTCGTCAACGTCCGCCCAGCCCTCCGGCTCTTCCAATGCGTCCACATCTCCCACAACCGCGACATCTTTGGCAGCGCCTGCATCTGCTGCACCTTCTGCATCTGCTGCACCTTCTGCATCTGCTGCATCTGCTGCACCTTCTGCACCTTCTGTTTCCCCACCCGATTCCGCCGCCAAGACTGGCCATTCCGTCCTTCCCGCGCGTTCCGGTATCATCGATCTCGATCAATATGCCCGGACGCTGGCAGCCAGGCCGAATGCCGGTATTGGCCTCGACATTGCCAATACCGTTCTCGACGGTGCTCATGGTGCGCCGATGCGCAGCCTTCTGGAGCCGGGCCGGCAATCTTTTTCCATCGTCAGCGATGTTGGGCACAACGACGGTCGCGACACGGCTGGCGGTTTCGGTGTTGCCGATATCGGCTATGGCATCGGGCTTGAAGGTGATGCAACCGCGCGCATCGCCTTCGGCGGCCTCTACGACCAGCGCGATATAAACACCGGCGGTGACTTCATTCACAGGGGCTTCTACATCGCACCCGAAATCAGCATGCCGCTCGCTGGCGGCCTCTACGCCACCGTTGGCGGCTATTATGCACCCGGCAGGATGTCGATCGAACGCGGCTACCTCAATGGCGGCGCGATGGATTATTCGCGGGGCGAAACCGATCTCAATGTCTGGGCGGCGAAACTACGCTTCGACTGGCTGGATGCGTTCTCAATCGGCGGATGGAAGCTAACGCCTTATGCAGGGGCGACCTATGCCAAAGCCGAGATGGGCGCCTATGCGGAAACCGGTGGCGCGTTCCCAGCGCTTTTTGATGCGAGCGGCGAGCAATCCACCATCATTCGCGCCGGTCTCGATGGGGTAACTGATCTCAGCGACTCAATCCGCATCATGGCACGCGCCGAGGCGGTCTATCGGCTGGAAAAGAAGACGGCAACGACCACGGGCGCCATTGACGGGCTGATGGGGTTTTCCTTTTCCGGACGAGATATCGACCGCTTCTGGTTACGCGGCGGCATTGGCGCGGAATTCGATGTGGCGGGCGGCACAGCGTCGCTGAACCTCAACGTCACCAGCGAGGGCGGCGATCCAGACCTGTGGGTTCGCACCGGTTGGAAAATAACTTTCTGACGGGCCGCCTGGCTTTAGACATTCATGTCGAACACCAGAAGCCCGGCAAGGCCACCATCGGTCAGCGACACCAAACGTTCCCCCACTTCGAGATGCTGCGGATGGGCGAGATAGTCGTCGCGGGCCTCGGGGCTTTCCAGGGTGACGATAAAGCCATCGACGAAACCGCCATTCAAGCCTTCGGGCGAGACATTCTGGCCGTATTTCACATCGATGATGCCGGGTATCACATCCTTCAGGGCGGCAATCGCCTCGAATATCGCCTGTTTCTCAGAAGAGGCCGTTGCAGCCTTGAAGCGTAGAAATACACAATGCAGGATCATCCGGATTTCTCTCCTCCGTTGGGCGCTAACGGAGCGCCCCTTGACGACAAGATAGGTCGGGTTTCGGTTTTCACAACCCCCGATAAAAGGGCCGCTGGCGCGGATTTACCCGGCCCGAAATAGAGCAGGCCTGCGTTACCGGCGTTTGAAGGGCTCCATGCCCTTTCGCGCCAACTCGTCGGCGCGCTCGTTTTCCGGGTGACCGGCATGGCCCTTTACCCAATGCAGGGTGACCTTGTGACGTTCCTGCGCCGCCTCCAGCGCTTGCCATAGCTCGACATTCTTGACCGGCTTGTTATCGGCGGTTTTCCAGCCCTTTTTTTTCCAGCCGAAAATCCACTTGGTGATGCCATCTTTCACATAGGCACTGTCGGTATAAAGATCGACCTCGCAGGGGCTTTTCAGCGCATTGAGCGCCGAAATCGCCGCCATCAGCTCCATGCGGTTGTTGGTGGTTTCCGCCTCGCCGCCAGAGAGTTCCTTCTCTACCTCGCCGTAGCGCAGCACCGCACCCCAGCCGCCCGGACCGGGATTGCCGGAGCAGGCGCCATCGGTGAAAATATCGACGTGCTTCATTCGCCCGCCAGCCCATATTCGGCGACAGTGGCGATGGAACGGTGGAACCGCAGCTTGCGCAGATATTCCAGCGGGTCCTTCTTGACCACCAGCGCGCCCTCCGGCGTCGTCAGCCAGTCATAAAGGCGGGTGAGGAAGAAACGCAGCGCCGAACCGCGCGCCAGAAGCGGCAGCGCCTCTAGCTCTGCTTCGCTGAGCGGCCGCACCCACCGGTAACCTTCCAGCAACGCCTTGCCTTTGGTGACGTTGTAAGCGCCATCCTTTTCGAAGCACCAGGCGTTGAGGCAGATCGACACATCATAAGCGAGCAGGTCGTTGCAGGCGAAATAAAAGTCGATCAGGCCGGAGAGTTCGTCACCGAGGAAAAACACATTGTCCTGGAACAGATCCGCATGGATGACGCCAGCCGGCAAATCTTTCGGCCAATGGGCCGCGAGATAATCGATCTCAGGACGGATCTCATCCTTCAGGCCCTTCTCCACCTCGTCGGCGCGCGCTTCGGACTTGTCCCACAGCACCTTCCAGCCTTCGACGGAGAGCGCGTTCGGCCGCTTGATCTCGAACCCCTCGCCGGCAAGATGCATGGCGGCCAGCGCCTTGCCGACTTCGCGGCAATGTTTCGCTTCCGGCTTTCTCAGCCACATGCCCTCGAGAAAGGAGATGAGCGCCGCCGGCCGGCCCGACAGCTCTCCCAGCAACTCTCCATCCTTGCGCGGCAGCGGCAGGGGGCAGGACAGGCCTTTGGCGGCCAGATGCTGCATGAGGCCAAGGAAGAAGGGCAAATCGGATTTCTCCACGCGTTTTTCATAAAGCGTGAGAATCAGCGGGTCCTTGGTGGTATGCAGCAGGAAATTGGAGTTTTCGACGCCTTCGGCAATGCCCTTATAGGAGGTGAGGCTGCCGACGTCATATTGCGTGAGGAAATTCCTCAGATCATCTTCGGTGATGTCCGTATAAACTGCCAATTTCAAATCTCTTGATGAAGGATGGAGTGGAAATCTCGAGAGGAGGTGACGCAGGAGAGACGGAAACCGCCCGCATTCCGCGCCATCCCGCTTCAGATACTGGCGGCGGTTTTCGGCGGCAGCGCATCATTGGCGTTGCCGTTCACGAAAGCCATGTCGTCCGTCGTCAGCTCAATGCTGCGCAGCTCGCGATTGACGAGGAAATGTTCCGTTTCCTCAACCGTCACGGCGAGATCGAGCGTCGTATCGAAGCGCGCCTTGAAGGCTTCGATGATCTCATCGACGATGACCTCCGGTGCGGATGCGCCGGCCGAAAGGCCGACGGTGCGGATATCGCCGATTTCATTCCAGTCGATTTCCGAAGCCCGCTGCACCAGCACGGAACGCTTGGCACCGGCCCGCAGCGCCACTTCCACAAGCCGCTTTGAATTGGAGGAATTGGGGGCGCCGACGACGATGAAGAGATCGCAGCCGGGGGCCGCCTGTTTCACCGCGTCCTGACGGTTGGTGGTTGCGTAACAGATGCTGTCGGCGGCGGGTGCCTGCATGGCCGGGAAACGTTCCTGCAGCTTGGCGATGACGCCGGCCGTGTCATCGACCGAAAGTGTCGTCTGGGTGACGAAGCCGAGATTTTCGCGGTCCAGTGGCTCGTAGCGGTCCGCATCTTCCACCGTCTCGATGAGCGAGACAGCGCCTTCGGGAAGCTGGCCCATGGTGCCGATGACCTCGGGGTGGCCGGCATGGCCGATCAGCACCACATGGCGGCCAAGCCGCTGGTGGCGCATGGCCTGCTTGTGGACCTTGGAGACCAGCGGGCACGTCGCATCGAGATAAAACAGGTTGCGCGCCTGCGCATCTTCCGGCACGGATTTCGGCACGCCATGGGCAGAGAAAACCACCGGCTGCTCGCGATGCTCGGCGGGAATTTCATGCAATTCCTCGACGAAAACCGCGCCCTTGGCTTCCAGCCCTTCCACCACATAGCGGTTATGCACGATTTCGTGGCGAACATAGACCGGCGCGCCATAGGCCTTCAGCGCCAGCACGACGATCTGGATCGCCCGGTCCACGCCCGCGCAAAAGCCGCGCGGTCCGCACAGCCTTATCGTCAAAGGGGGTTTGGAAACGGCGATGTTCATTCCAGCTCCTTGGCCTGTTCCTTGGGCCGTACGTCATGGCCTTGCCCGACAAGCTGCCTTACCGGGCGGGCTGCGCTTTATTCACCCTGCGCCTTGCCGTTCCGGAAATAGGCAAAACCGGCGACGATGACAAGGGCCGCCGCCAACCCATACCACGTTATCGCATATTGCAGGTGATTGTTGGGCAAATCTATCAGCGTCACGCCGCCCTGCGGCCAACCGCCCGGATTAGGCGCGCTGTCAGCATCCACGAAGAGGTTGACCAGCCGCTCGGGCGGGATATCGGCGCTGGAGGCCATGGCCGCCAGATCCTTCCAGTAGAAAATGTTCTTGGCGATATCGTTATCAGGCAGCATCGAGGACGGTTTTGCAACCAGCGGCGCGCGCGAAAGCCCCGTTATCGTCACCTCACCGGCAACCTGCCCGTCGGGCCGTTTTGACGGTTCCTTCATCTCAAAGGGCACGAAGCCGCGATTGACAAAGAGAATGCGGCCATCGGCAAGCGTCAGCGGCGTATAGATGTAATATCCGGTTCGCCCCTGATGGGTGGCGAAGAAATGTCGCTCGCGGGCGTGATCGAAGGTGCCGGAAAGTCTGACCGTGCGGTATTCGATATCGCCGCCGCTTTTCGCGATCGCCTCTATGTCGGAGAGCGGCACCGGGCTCGCGCTCCGCCGCTCCTCGATATCGGCAATCAGCGCCTCTTTCCAGTAGAGACGCTTCACCTGCCACGTGCCGAGCCCGAGAAGAATGGCAAGCGCCAGCAGCACCAGCGGCGCAGCGAACCAGACCCGCCTTTCCGCCGCCTTCATGTGGGAAACGTCATTCACGATCAAGCCTGCCTTCGCTTGCATTGTTACGGTATTGCAGCGCGATCATGATGCCCTTGAGTTTGCGCAGCAGCACCAGGGAGACAATCACCGTAAACGGCAACCACAGCAGGATATGCACCCAAACGGGGGGCGAAAAACGCTGATCGAACCAGAGCGCCAGCCCAACGACCAGAAAACCGACGATCAGCATGACGAAAACCGCCGGGCCATCGCCTGCATCGGCAAAACCGTAATCCAGTCCGCAGGCGCTGCAGGCGGGTTTTAGGGTCAGAAAGCCATCGAACAGCCGGCCGTTTCCGCAACGCGGGCAGCAGCCCTTCAAGCCCACCTTGATAGGGTCCACCGGCGCGAAGTTGCCGTTTGATGGTTCAGACATGATGACCTCCTGCGAAGTTGGCCAAAGCCCGAGGGTGACGTCGAGTCTCTTGGAAGCTTGCCTCAAAACCCGGGCACTTGTTTGTTGCTCGACGGTGCCTCGTATTTCTTCTCCCCGCCGGGGAGAAGGTGGCCCGAAGGGTCGGATGAGGGGGCTAGCTATCGGTCAATCTCTACCCTTGCCCCCCTCGTCCCGCTGCTGCGGACTTCTCCCCGGCGGGGAGAAGAAACAAGTGAGACCCGCTCGCTCGACAAGCCATGCCCTGCTTGGGGCGAGACTCTATCCGATCCAATCAGCCGTGCAGCGGCGCGCCCCAGCCACCCCAGATATAGATGGCGAAGAACAGGAACAGCCAGACGACGTCAACGAAATGCCAGTACCAGGCAGCCGCTTCGAAGCCGAAATGCTGCTTGGGTGTGAAACCGCCGCCAATGGCGCGGAACAGGCAGACCAGCAGGAAAACCGTGCCGACAAAGACGTGGAAACCGTGGAAACCGGTGGCCATGAAGAAGGTCGCGCCATAGATCGAATTCTTGAAGTCGAACGGCGCGTGCATGTATTCGTAAACCTGCACGGTGGAGAACAGGACGCCGAGCGCGACGGTGAGCAGCAGACCGCTGATCAGGCCCTTGCGGTCATTGTGCAGCAGGGCATGGTGCGCCCAGGTGACGCAGGTGCCCGACAAAAGCAGGATGACGGTATTGTAGAGCGGCAGGTGCCAGGGATCGATCACCTCGATGCCCTTGGGCGGCCATTGCCCTCCGGTATATTCGAGGCGCGACGCCTGGATGGCCTCGTGCGGGAAGAGGCTGGCATCGAAATAGGCCCAGAACCACGCCACGAAGAACATCACCTCCGAGGCGATGAACATGATCATGCCGTAACGCAGGTGAAGCGAGACGACGCGGGTGTGGCTGCCCTCATGGGCTTCCTTGATCGTGTCGGACCACCATGCGTACATGGTGTAAAGCACGATGACGAGGCCGATATAGAACAGCCAGGGATTGGCCAGTTCCGCGCCGAACAGCTTGAAAGAGCCGCCCGACAGGTAACGCATGTAACAGACGCCACCGAATGTCAGGATGAAGGCGCCGATCGAGGCCAGAAGCGGCCAGGGGCTTGGATCGATAATGTGGTAGTCGTGGTTCTTCTGATGCGTATCTGCCATTGCGACAATCCCCGAATGTCTCTTCCCTGATCCGGCCTCGGATAAAAGGCCAGATCTCCTCTCACAATTTACTTTCGCCAGATGAAGTCTTTACCGGCAAGGACGCAACCGGTTTTTCGGTTTTCGCCGGATAAAACGTATAGGACAGCGTTAAAGTATGAATGCTCTTGGTTTCGCGCGCCGTGGCGATGTCAGGATCGACGAAGAAAACCACCGGCATCTCCAGCGTTTCACCCGGCTGCAGCGTCGTTTCGGTGAAGCAGAAGCACTCCACCTTGTTGAAATAGGCGCCCGCTTCCATCGGTGTGACATTGAAGACGGCCGTGCCCGTGGTCGCCACGGATGAGCGGTTCGTCGCCTTGAACATGACCTGCACCGTTTCACCGATCTTCGGCGAGACCTTCCTGTCGATCGGCTGGAAATCCCAATTGAGGCCGTTCGAGGTGTTGGCGTCGAAGGTCACGTTGATGGTCTTATCAAGGATGACGTCGGAATATTGCTCGACGCGCTGGGTGGTGCCGTTATAGCCGGTGACACGGCAAAACAGCGTATAAAGCGGCACGGCGGCATAGGCCATGCCGATCATGGCGCAGAAGAACACGAGACAAAGCACGAGGATAGAGCGATTGCTCACCTTCTGTCTGCCGGTTTCTGCTGTCTGCGCTTCCATATTCGCCATGTCCTCCTCCTCTCCCCTCAATCAGCGCATCAATGCGAGCCGATCTTGATGATGGTGATGATATAGAACAGCACCACCAGACCGGCGAGCAGGACGCCGAGAGCGATGTTGCGCCCGCGTCTCGATTTTTTCTGCGCCGTGCTTAGTTCCACCGTTTCCATCACAGGACTCCCGACATGGCGGCCTTCAGGGCCGGCGCGAAATGATCGGCCAGAAGGCCGGAAAAAATCGCAAAAAGGTAAAGCACCGAGTAGGCGAACATCTTCTTAGCCGGCAGCATCTTCTCGTCGCCTTCAGGCATGCGACGGACATCGAGCGAACAGTAAATGAAGATGGCGCTCAGGACGGCGGCGAAAATGCCGTAGCCGGCGCTCGCCAGACCCGTGAAATAAGGCGCGACGGCCGCCGCCGCGGTCAGCACCGCATAAACGATCATCTGGTTCTTAGTCGAGCGTTCGCCGGCCACGTTCGGCATCATCGGAATACCGACGGCGCCGTAATCACGCATCTTGAACAGCGCCAGCGCCCAGAAATGCGCCGGTGTCCAAAGGAAGATGATGAGGAACAGGATGATGCTGTCCAGCGAAACGCCGCCGGTGACGCAGGCCCAGCCAAGCATGGGCGGGAAAGCGCCGGCGGCGCCGCCGATGACGATGTTCTGCGGCGTCGAGCGTTTCAGCCACATCGTATAGACGACGGCGTAAAAGAAGATGGTGAAAGCGAGCAGACCGGCCGAGAACCAGTTGACCGCAAGGCCGAGGATGACCACCGAAAAGGCCGAGAGCGTCAGTCCGAAGGCCAGCGCCTCGCGCGGCGCGATGCGGCCGGACGGGATCGGCCGTCTGGCGGTGCGGCTCATCACGGCATCGATATCGGCATCGTACCACATGTTGAGCGCGCCGGATGCACCGGCGCCAACGGCGATACAGAGAATGGCGATGATGCCGAGGATGGGATTGATTTCACCCGGCGCCAGCACGAGGCCGGCAAAGGCCGTGAAGACTACGAGCGACATGACGCGCGGCTTCAGCAATTCGAAATAATCGCGCGCGCCGGCTTCCGAAAGTTCGGAGCCCTTCACGCCCAGCATGTCGCGATTGTCGATAATGCTCATTTCCTGTCCTGTTTTCCTTCAGGTGCCGCCTGTCGCGACATCCCCTGCACCAGCCCGAAAAACGAATGTGATTTCCGGCATGCGCGATGCGTCAATTCATTGGCCCGAACGTCCCGGCATGGGCGATATCCGGAAGAACCGATACCATTCATTTGCCCGGCCTGTGACCGCGCCCATCCCGCCATTCGTCTGCGCTGCTCATACATAAACGCCAGACTTGGCATTTATCACGTCCGGGGCATGTATCATGTCGGACGATATGCTTCGCTTGGACAAAATGTCACGCGGCAGCGGGCATTGCCTGCCTAGAGCTTTTTCGCGTTTCTTCGAAACACGAAAGCACTCCAACTCTTTGTTTCGAGGCATTTCCGGACGGAAAACCGGGTTCCACTTTTCCTGGAAATGCTCCAAGGGAACGGCGCTGGCCAAGGCCGCACCGTTCCTCGTTCTGAGCGTCCGGAATTCGCGAACCCTGCCCGCGCCTTCCGGCCCGCGCATCAGCGAATGCGCGGCAGCTGTTCCCACTGGTGGTAGGGCGGCGGCGAAGACAGCTGCCATTCGAGCGTCGTCGCACCTTCACCCCAGGGGTTGTTGCCGGCGATCCGCTTCTTGGCGAAGGCTTCCCATACGCAGAAGAGGAAGATC
The DNA here is from genome assembly GCF_053522485.1 of Agrobacterium sp. 22-209-1. Taxonomy (NCBI): domain Bacteria; kingdom Pseudomonadati; phylum Pseudomonadota; class Alphaproteobacteria; order Hyphomicrobiales; family Rhizobiaceae; genus Agrobacterium; species Agrobacterium sp. 22-209-1. Next base: position 272,199 of record NZ_JBNWCH010000002.1, on the reverse strand, counting down.
AGCACGCCGACGGCCGAGATGTAGGAACCGTAGGACGATACCATGTTCCAGCCGGCATAGGCATCGGGATAATCGATATAGCGGCGCGGCATGCCGGCAAGACCGAGGAAGTGCTGCGGGAAGAACACGAGGTTCACGCCCACGAACATGACCCAGAAATGCAGCTTGCCGAGGAACTCGCTATACATGTAGCCGGTGATTTTCGGGAACCAGTAATACCAGCCGGCGAAGATCGCAAAGACGGCGCCGAGCGACAGAACGTAATGGAAATGCGCCACCACGTAATAGGTGTCGTGCAGCGAACGGTCGAGACCGGCATTGGCGAGCTGGACGCCGGTGACGCCGCCGACCGTGAACAGGAAGATGAAGCCGATCGCCCAGACCATCGGGGTCGAGAAGGTCAGCGAACCGCCCCACATGGTCGCGATCCACGAGAAGATCTTGATACCCGTCGGTACCGCGATGACCATGGTGGCGAAAACGAAGTAGCGCTGCGCTTCGAGCGAAAGGCCGACCGTGTACATGTGGTGGGCCCAGACAATGAAGCCGACGGCGCCGATGGCGACCATGGCATAGGCCATGCCGAGGTAACCGAAGACCGGCTTCTTGGAGAAGGTGGACACGATGTGGCTGATGATGCCGAAGCCCGGCAGGATCAGGATGTAGACTTCCGGATGGCCGAAGAACCAGAACAGGTGCTGGTAAAGGATCGGGTCACCGCCGCCTTCCGGCGAGAAGAATGCCGTGCCGAAGTTGCGGTCGGTCAGAAGCATGGTGATGCCGCCTGCCAGAACCGGCAGCGAAAGCAGCAGCAGGAATGCGGTGACCAGAACCGACCAGGCAAAGAGCGGCATCTTGTGCAGCGTCATGCCCGGGGCGCGCATGTTAAGGATGGTGGTGATGAAGTTGATCGCACCGAGAATCGACGACGCGCCTGAAACGTGCAGCGCGAAAATCGCCAGATCCACCGCCGGTCCCGGCATGCCGTTGGTCGACAGAGGCGGATACATGGTCCAGCCGCCGCCGACGCCGTAGGCGCCCGCAGGACCCTCGACGAAGAGCGAGAGAATGAGAAGGATGAAAGCAGGAACGATCAGCCAGAAGGAAATGTTGTTCAGGCGCGGGAAAGCCATGTCCGGAGCGCCGATCATGATCGGGATCATCCAGTTGGCGAAACCGCCGATGAGCGCCGGCATGACCATGAAGAAGATCATGATCAGCGCATGCGCGGTGGTGAACACGTTGAACATATGCTTGCCGCCGTCGATGGCGGCGTCACCCTCGAAGCCGTAGACCATGGACGCCAGACCGTGGAAGATCTGGATACCCGGCTCTTGAAGCTCCATGCGCATGACCACGGAAAGCCCGCCGCCGACGATGCCGGCGATGATCGCGAAGATCAGGTAAAGCGTGCCGATGTCCTTGTGGTTGGTCGACAGGAACCAGCGGGCGAAGAAGCCCGGCGTATGGGAATGATGCGCATCATGCGAATGATCATCATGAGCGTGTGCGGAATGACCATGCGAGTGATGATCGTCGTGTGCGGAAGGTCCAGCCATTGTCCTCACTCCAGAGTCAGTTGGTTTCGTTGGCGGCGACGTCGAGCGTGCGCGGAGCGCCATCGACCGAGGCCATCAACGCCCGGTTCGCACCGTTCAGGTCAGAAGCGGCGGCGGAGAGCCAGGTGTTGTACTGCTGTTCGGAAACCACCCGAATGGCGATAGGCATGAAGGCATGGTCCTTGCCGCAAAGCTCGGAACACTGCCCATAATAAAGGCCCTCTTTTTCCGCCTTGAACCAGGTTTCGTTCAGGCGGCCGGGAACGGCGTCGATCTTGACGCCGAAAGCCGGCATGGCGAAGGAATGGATCACATCCGTCGGCGCGGCGGTAACGAGCAGGCGAACGGTCTTGCCGACCGGAACGACCATTTCATTGTCTACCGCCAGAAGTCGCGGATAGCGGGCCTTGTCCTCCTTGCCGGCGGCGGCGCGATCCTCATCCTTCAGCAAGTAGCTGTCGAAGGAAAGGGGTTCCGCACCTTCGGCGGCCGTATATTCATAGCTCCACAGCCATTGCGTGGCGGTCGCCTTCAGCGTCACGTCGGGGTTTTCCGGCTGCGTCAGCTGCGCGTTCAAGAGATTGAACGAGGGGAAAGCAAGGAACAGGAGAATGAGCACCGGCGCCAGCGTCCAGACCACTTCGATCGCCGTGTTATGGCTGGTTTTGGAAGGCACCGGATTTTTCGCGGCGCGGAATTTCAGGGCGACGACGATGAGCAGCGCGAGAACGAAAAGTGTAACCGGAACAATGAACCAGAGCGTATATTGTTCAAACCAGCGTATTTCGTGCATGATCGGCGTGGCGGCCTCCTGCATGCCCATTTGCCAATGCACCGGCTGATCGGCGTGGGCGCCGACAGCCGTGAGCAGACAGGTCATCCCCGCCAGTGCTGCGTAAATCCTATTCGTCACGGTACCCTCTCCCTCACGCGTCTGATCCAGATCAATCACAGACGCAGAATCCATGCTTATGTTACTAACTTCAAACCACAGTTTGTCCTCTGCCGCAATATGCGTCGGGACACGGATGCGCCCCAATTTTGCCATTGGTCAATCCGCAGCGACTTTCTCTCACCCTGCACCTCACCGGGCCGACCGAACGCGGTTTCAAACAGCCCAGTTGCGACAAAGCCCCTTGTCACAGCCGGTTTTGCCGCCAGTTTCATCGCCGGATAATGAATGCCGCGCCGGGCAAATCAGACGCCCATACCGGAAGACAGGTCCTATTTCCGCCCAACTCCGCTGGAATTGAAGTCGCTAGGCTTTTTTTTCCGGATTATGGCGTCAAAATAGCCGCACTGATTCGAATCCCAGAGGTATCCATGCGTCTTTCCCCGCTCGCGCGCACTTTTCTTGCCGCCGCCGGTCTTGCAATCATCGCTCCCGCTGCCGCGGCGCTGGCGCAACAGCAGCCGCCCGGCACGCCGAAGTCGACGCACGGAGCATGGTCGGTCATCTGCGACAAGCCGGCAGGCGCATCCGAAGAACAATGCGCGCTGATGCAGAACGTGATCGCCGACGACCGCCCGGAAGTGGGGCTTTCGGTGGTGGTGCTGAAGACAGCCGACCGCAAGTCGCGCATCCTGCGCATCCTCGCGCCGCTTGGCGTGCTTTTGAAGGATGGCATGGAGCTTTATATCGACAATAATAATATCGGCCGCGCCTATTTCACCCGCTGCTTCTCCGAAGGCTGCTATGTGGAAGTGGATATTGACGACGAGCTGCTGAAGGTTCTGCGCGCCGGCAAGAATGCGGTTTTCGCGCTGCGTGAAGCCGTGGATCAGGATCGCGTCGGTATTCCGATCGAGCTTTCCGGCTTTGCCGAGGGCTACGACGCGCTTCCTTAAAGCCCGCCATTGCCGGACAGCCTTGCGTCCGTCCGCTCCAGTGCCTAAATCGGTCACTGAACGATAATGACTGGAGCCTCCCATGACCGACGATCTTGTAAAACTCTTCGATTGCGACGAGACGCAATTGCGCAAGCTCGTCGGCGAGGCGCTCGCCGACGCTGACGATGGCGAGCTCTTCATCGAACATGCCCAGGCCGAATCGCTGACATTCGACAACGGCCGGCTCAAGGGCGGCTCCTTCAATACAGACCAAGGTTTCGGCCTGCGCGCCGTTGCCGGTGAGACGGTGGGCTACGCCCATGCGGGCGAGCTTTCGCAAGGCGCGTTGAAGCGCGCTTCGGATGCGGTGGGCGCGGTGACCAAGGGTTATTCCGGCTCCTATGCCGCAGCACCCCAGCGCACCAACAAGAAGCTTTACGGCGACGAGAATCCGATCGGCAGCCCAAGCTTCGAGGAGAAGGTGAAGCTCCTCACCGATATCGACGCCTATCTGCGCGATAAGGATCCGAACGTTCGGCAGGTGACGGCGACGATTTCCGCAAGCTGGCAGGTGGTGGATATTCTGCGCGCCGACGGCCACCGTGTCAGCGACGTCAGGCCGATGACGCGCATCAACATTTCGGTGGTGGCGGGTGAAGGCGACCGGCAGGAAAGCGGCTCCTATGGCATCGGCGGCCGCGTCGGCTTTGGCGATTTCATCACCACGGAAAACTGGCAGCGCGGCGCGGATGAGGCGTTGCGGCAGGCGCTCGTCAACCTCACCGCCATCGATGCACCGGCCGGTACCATGGATGTGGTGCTCGGCTCCGGCTGGCCGGGTGTGATGCTGCATGAGGCTGTGGGGCACGGTCTGGAAGGCGATTTCAACCGCAAGAAGACCTCTGCCTTCGCTGGTCTGATGGGCGAAATGGTCGCAGCACCCGGTGTCACCGTCGTCGATGACGGCACCATCGACAGCCGGCGTGGGTCGCTGACCATCGACGATGAAGGTACACCTTCCGGCTATAACGTGCTGATCGAGAACGGCAGGCTGGTCGGTTACATGCAGGACCGGCAAAACGCCCGGCTGATGGGTGCGACGCCCACGGGTAATGGCCGTCGGCAGGGTTACGCCTATGTGCCGATGCCGCGCATGACAAATACTTACATGCTCTCGGGCGATAAAACGCCGGAAGAGATCATCGCCTCCGTCAAGAAGGGCATCTACGCCGTTTCCTTCGGTGGCGGCCAGGTGGATATCACCTCCGGCAAATTCGTGTTCGGCTGCACCGAGGCCTATCTCATTGAAAACGGGAAGATCGGCGCGCCGGTGAAGGGCGCGATGCTGATCGGCAACGGGCCGGATGCGATGAAGCGCGTCTCGATGATCGGTAACGATTCCAAGCTCGATACCGGCATCGGCAATTGCGGCAAGGCCGGACAATGGGTGCCTGTCGGCGTCGGTCAGCCGCATCTGCGCATGGATCAGATCACCGTCGGCGGTACCAAGGCCTAGTTCCGCGGCGCATGGTCGGTTGCGGGAAACATCGAACCTGCCGCGACAGTCCTCACCCATAGCGTCGCCATCCCAGCCCATGACCCCGCACATGGCTGCCATGATGAGGTTTCCTCTGGCGTGCGGCCGGGAAGACGTTAAGATCACCCCTTATGGCAGGCCCCTCCTCCCATCCCGGGCCTGCGCGGCAAAGGAGACCATGACCATCATACGAAATGCCCTCGTTCCTGAACTTGCCGTCAGCGACTGGCAGAAAAGCCGCGCTTTTTATTGTGACCTGATCGGTTTTCATGTGGTCTATGAGCGCCCCGAAGAGGGTTTCACCTATCTGGCGCTAGGCGACGCAGAACTGATGATCGACCAGATCGGCGCAACACGGACCTTCGTGGCGGGCAATGCCTCGCTCGATACGCCGTTTGGCCGCGGCATGAACCTGCAGCTCGCCGTTCCTTCCCTGCAACCCATTCTTTCCCGGCTGGAGCGATCCTCGATTGACCTCGTCATGCCGCTGGAGGAAAAATGGTACAGGCGCGGCACGGTCGAAGTGGGCAACCGGCAATTCATTGTCGCAGATCCCGATGGCTATCTGATCCGCCCGTTCGAAAGCCTTGGCGAACGTCCCTTCCGGTTCGGCTGAGCGACCATGCTGCCTTTTCTGCCGCACGCCGTGGTTTTCGACATGGACGGATTGCTGATCGAAAGCGAGATGCTCTATCGCGATTCGTTTCTGGCGGCGTCGGATGAAGGCGGCCATGGCATGAAGGTCGAGACCTATCAAAAGGTCTGCGGCAGCCCCTGGGATGTCATCACCGGCACCATCTTTGCCGATTATGGCGCCGATTTTCCGATGGCGACCTTCCGTGATACCTGGCTCCGGCATCTCGGCCTGATGATGGCGGATGGAGTGGCGCTGAAACCCGGCGTCGTCGAAATTCTCGATCTTCTCGACCGGCTGGATATCCGCCGTGCCATCGCCACCTCGTCGCGACACGATTCGGTGACGCGCCATCTTGGTCCTTACGATCTTCTTGGACGTTTCGACACCATCGTCGCGCGTGGCGATTATACCGAGCCGAAGCCCGCGCCCATGCCCTATCTCACCGCAGCACGACGGCTTTCTCTCGATCCGGGCCGTTGCCTTGCGCTGGAGGATTCCTATTCCGGCGTGCGCTCGGCCACATCGGCGGGCATGATAACGATCATGGTTCCCGATGTCGCGCCGCCGACCGAGGAAATGCGGGAGAAATGCGTTGCGGTTGCAAGCGACCTTCATGCGGTGGTGGCCATGTTGGAAAAGCTGGAGCCTTCAGGATTTTGACGGCGTAAAGCGCCACTTACGCTCGATCGCTCCTTCAATATCGAGACCGTTATAATGGGCCAGCAACAGCACATGGCCGAGGAGATCGGCGGTTTCGTCGGCCAGATCCCGCTTCATCTCCTCTTTGCTCCTGCCCTTAACGCGTGCCCGTCCCGTCAGCCGGTTCCAGGCCTGCGTCATCTCGCCAACCTCTTCCTGAAGCTTCAGCATGTACCAGTCCGGGTCGCGGAATATTCCGTTTTCAGCGGCATATTTTTGCGACGCCTCTTCAAACCGACGCATCATGTCAGCAAACATTTGTTCATCCTTTGTTCACGCGCCACAACTCTAATCATGATTCTCTGACCGCGTCGACCCGTCAGTGCGTCATGCAGCCATGAACGGAAATTTCCGAGACATGCGCATGCAAGCGAGATAGAGAAAAGATATTCGAACAAACGTGCCATCGCCCATGCCCCATCTCGACTTCCTGTCGTCACTCGTCACCGCGCACAGCCCGGCGCTGCTCGCCATGTTTGCGGGTGCCGCCTTTCTTGCCGGCCTTGCGCGCGGATTTTCCGGCTTCGGTGCGGCGCTCATCTTCGTTCCCCTGGCCAGCGCCATCGTCGGGCCGCGTATCGCTTCGGCGGTATTGCTGGTGGTGGACGGCGTGCTGACGCTCGGCATGATACCGCCCGCCTTTCGCATGGCGGACCGGCGCGAAGTCTTCACCATGGCGGCCGGCGCCTTTGTCGGCGTGCCCGTCGGCACAATGCTGCTTTCCAAGGGTGATCCACTGACGCTACGCTGGCTCATCTCGGGCGTGGTCGTGGTGCTGCTTGTTTTTCTGGTGTCCGGCTGGCGTTACAGCGGCCGGCCAAAGACGCCGCTCACCCTTTTTACAGGGCTGCTGGCCGGGCTGTTTTCAGGGGCCGCGCAGCTGGGTGGCCCGCCCGTCGTCGCCTATTGGCTGGGCGGCGCGCTGAAAGGCGCTTTCGTGCGCGCCAATGTCATTCTTTATTTCGCGGTTTCAACGGTGTTTTCCATCGCCAGCTACTTTCTTGGCGGCCTGTTTACCGTCGATGTCTTCGTGTTTTTCCTGCTGGCCCTGCCCTTTTATGGGCTCGGTCTTTATGCCGGTGCGCGACTGCACGGGCTTGCCGATGAAGCGGCGTTCCGGCGCATCTGCTACGGCCTGATCGCGATTTCCGCCGTCATCGGCCTGCCGCTGTTTGACCAGTTGCTGAAATAGGCAGGCCGAGACGGCCTGCCTGGATGGTGTTACGGATACATCCGGACCTTGGACCAGGCACCGTCAGGGGTGTCGCGGCGGAATTCGATGCGATCATGCAGGCGGAACTTGCGGTCGTGCCAGAATTCGATGCTGAGCGGACGAATGCGGAAACCGGACCAATGGGACGGGCGCGGAATATCGCCGATCGCATATCTGGCGGTATATTCGGCCACCGCCTTTTCCAGCGCGAAACGTCCTTCCAGCGGCCGAGACTGTTTGGAAGCCCAGGCGCCGATGCGGCTGCCGCGCGGGCGCGAGGCGTAATAGATATCCGCCTCCTCGTCGCTCACGATCTCCACCTCGCCGCGCAGACGCACCTGCCGCCGCAGGCTTTTCCAGTGGAAGCACATGGCCGCTTTTTTCTGGCCGAGAATCTCCTGACCCTTCTGGCTTTCGAAATTCGTATAGAAAACGAAACCGCGATCATCGACGCCTTTCAGAAGCACCATGCGCACGTTCGGCAGGCCATTTTCGTCCACGGTGGCGAGCGCCACCGCGTTCGGATCGTTGATTTCGGAAGCCGTCGCGTCCTTCAGCCATTCGGCAAAAAGCGTGAACGGTTCATTTTCTTCCGTGAAGTCACTGGATGTTAACCCCGTTTCCGACATATTGAATAAAATGCTCCCGAGCTGATTTGGACGCCAGAGATGATCTCCGGTGAAAGATGGTGACCGTCATAGCAAAGTCGAACAGTCGAACAAAGAGCCTCCTTTCGTCGATAGCGGAAGTTTCCGCCGTCGTGTCAATGCTCGCGGTGCTGAGCGGCTGCGTCAGCCTCGACCTGTTCGGCGGAGACAAGGTTGACCGCTCGCTTTCCACGGCCTCCGTTCCCAACCAGCCGAACAATGCGCCGCAGACGGACGATGCGACGATCCGCAATGCGGTCACATCGGCCGACCTCGCCAAGCTCGCCGACCAGCCTCTGCCCTGGGCCAATGCCGCCACCGGCAGCGCCGGCGTCGTCACCGCCATTCACGAAGACAAGTCCAGCGGCTTCGTCTGCCGCAATTTCAGGACGACACGCCATTCCTTCGAGGGTGTGGCGAGCTATTCGGGACAGGCCTGCCTGTCGGAAACCGGCGAATGGCTGCTGACGCGCTTCGAGCAGAAATAATCTGTTTACCCTTAAATATGGAATAGAGCCCGCCCGGGTGCGGCACGTCTCTTCCGTAAAGGAGTGATTAGCAACTTATTGCAACAGTCGACGTTGATTAAACCGAGGGCGTGCTGGCGAATGATCGCGGGCATCCCTTTTCGGAGGGGTTAGTTTCAGGATTGCGCCATGAGCGGCAGCACGCGCCTGAGCCAACGTAACTGGTGTTTCGCATGCGCGATCCATATTCCATCCTCGGCGTGAAACGTGACGCCCGCCACGAGGACATCAAGGCCGCCTGGCGCACGAAGGCGAAAACCGTCCATCCGGACGCCAATCGCGACGATCCCGACGCTTCGGCGCGCTTTGCCGAGATCGGGCAGGCTTACGATCTTCTCAAAGACCCGAAAAAGCGCGATCTCTACGATCAAGCCCGCAAGGCGGCCGAAAAGAAACAGCGCGGCGAAACCATCATGCAGCAGCGGGAAGCCGCGCGCGAGGCTGCCGAGCGCGCCAAGGCCGCCGAAAAGCTGATGGAAGAACTGGCCCGTGCGGACGCCCGCAACCGTGCGCAGACCGGCCAGAAAGCCGATAGCAAACCGGAAAGCGCCGAAGACATCGTCGAGCGCATTTTTGGCGCCGACGCCCAGAACGATCCCAAGGTGCAGCAGGCGGCGGAAGCCGCAAAGGCGGCCGCGAGCGCTGCAAAAGGCGATATACCCGCAGCCACCGCCACCGGCGATGACAAGACGTCACCCGCCTCGCTTGCCGCCAATCTTTTCAGCGCGCTGGTGCGGCGGTTCCGTGCGCCGCAGCCGACTCCGGAAAAAGCGCCTGACATCACCGCTGAGGCCACCGTCACGGTCGCCGATCTGCTGGAGAAAAAATGGATTACCGTTTCTCTTGCCGATGAGCGGGAAGTTCGGTTCCAGCTCGAGCCCGGCATGACCGACGGACATGTGGTGCGGCTGAAGGGACAGGGGCTGAAGCTTCCCAACATCGCGCGCGGCGATCTTGCCGTGACATTGCTGACCGACCGAGAGGACGCTTTCTCCCTTCGTGGCTTCGATATTCACACGACCCTGCCGATATCGCTCAGCGACGCGGTTCTGGGGTGTGAAACGAAAGTCAAGACACCGCTCGGCGAAGAAAACATCACCATTCCGGCCTGGTCCGGCTCAGACCGTGTGCTGAGGCTTGCCGGCAAGGGCCTTGCCGACGGCAAGGGCGGCTCCGGCGATCTCGTCGTCGAATTGCGCATCGTCCTCTTGGAAAAGCCCGATGAAAAGGTAACCGACCTGATGCGGCACATGCGCGAAGGCCTTTATTTGTGAAAGTTTTGCGAATAGCCGGGACAACGCACCCTTTGTTACGCTCCCTAACAGTTGATGATCTTTGGCAATCTTGAACAGGATTGCAGCCTATGCCATAGGCAGGACCGATCATAAGTACTAGGGAGCATAAAATGGCTCAGGCATCCGGCCTCATGGCTGGCAAACGCGGCCTCATCATGGGTGTCGCCAATAATCGTTCCATCGCTTGGGGCATCGCCAAGGCCTGTGCCGACGCGGGCGCGGAAGTTGCGTTGACCTGGCAGGGCGATGCGCTGAAGAAGCGTGTAGAGCCGCTGGCGCAGGAACTCGGCGCCTTCATGGCCGGTCATTGCGATGTGACCGATCTCGAGACGATCGACGCCGTTTTTGCCTCGCTGGAAAAGCATTGGGGCAAGATCGACTTCGTCGTGCACGCTATTGCGTTCTCCGACAAGGACGAACTGACCGGCCGTTACCTCGACACCAGCCGCGACAACTTCAACCGCACCATGGATATTTCCGTGTTCTCGCTGGCCGCCATTGCCAAGCGCGCCGAGCCGGTCATGAATGACGGCGGCTCGATCATCACGCTGACCTATTACGGCGCCGAAAAGGTCATGCCGAATTACAACGTCATGGGTGTGGCCAAGGCTGCTCTCGAGGCCAGCGTGCGTTATCTCGCCGTCGACCTCGGCAATCGCGGCATCCGTGTCAACGCCGTTTCCGCCGGCCCGATCAAGACGCTTGCAGCTTCCGGCATCGGCGACTTCCGCTATATTCTGAAGTGGAACGAATACAATGCGCCGCTGAAGCGCACCGTTTCCATCGAGGAAGTCGGCAAGTCGGCGCTGTACCTGCTGTCCGACCTTTCGACCGGCGTGACCGGCGAAATCCACCATGTCGATTCCGGTTACCACACCATCGGCATGAAGGCCGTGGATGCGCCTGACATCTCGGTGGTGAAGGACTAAGCCTGAAAAGTGTAAGAACGGGGTATCGCCTTGCTCGTCTATGTGATCCGGCACGGACAAACGGACTGGAATGCGATACGCCGGCTTCAGGGCCAGAAAGACATTCCGCTCAACGATTTCGGCCGCCAGCAGGCGGTCGGAAACGGCAAGCTCCTCGCGCAGCTGCTGGGAGAACAGGCCACGGATTTCGACTATGTGGCGAGCCCGCTCGGGCGCACGCGCGAGACCATGGAACTGATGCGCGGCGCGATGGGCCTCGACCCTCTTGCCTACCGCACCGACGATCGTCTGATCGAAGTCTCTTTCGGCGACTGGGAGGGACAGACCCTGCCGGAGCTGAAGAAAGAGTTTCCGGACCGGGTGAAGGCGCGCAAGGCCAATAAATGGGATTTCATTCCGCCCGGCCAGGACGCCGAAAGCTATGAAATCCTCTCCTGGCGCATCGGCGCATGGCTTTCTTCGGTTGAAAGGCAAACCGTCTGCGTCTGCCACGGCGGTGTGATCCGCTCGATCTTCCGGCTGGTTTCTGGCATGGACAAGGACGAGGCGTCGAGGACGCAGATCCCGCAGGACAAGATCTTGAAGGTTCAGATCGACAGGAATAGTGCGGAGTGGATTTCTTGAGGGCTGTCAAGGTTTGCTAAGACTGGCAGGACATCGCGGCTCGTTTCTTCTCCCCGCCGGGGAGAAGGTGGCCCGAAGGGTCGGATGAGGGGGCGACGTCGCCGAATCCCTCTAGCCGTGCCCCCTCATCCCGCTGCCGCGGACTTCCCCCGGCGGGGAGAAGAAACACGCGACACCCGCTCGTCTCGCAACGAAGGTCTGGCATAAGGCCTGGAGCTTACTCAACGACCTGAAGGTCGTCGACCACGCGTTTTCCATCCACTTCCGTGTAGAAAACCACGACCTTCACGCCCGCTTTCAAACCTTCGAAATTGAACTCCTCCGGCACGCGGTAGGTCTTGCCGTCGTTCAAGGTAATGCTCAGCCCATTGGCATCGATCTTGCTGATCGTGCCTTCCACATCGACGCTCTGGGCGTAGCCGTTAATGGGCATCAGGAGGTTGGCGCTGGCCAGAAGGGCGGCAATCATCATACGCATCGATCTAGCTTTCGTGGATTTGCGTGAAAACCTTACATGCATGAAGAATTGCCTTTCGAATGTGGCGGAAATTGCCCGCAACCATGACATTTTCAGCCCAATTGATGAACGGATTTCAAATCCTGTTCAAGCCGTTAGTGGTTTTTACACCGCATTTTCCGGCAATATTGGAAAACTCCGGTTTAAGGTGGAAAACCTCCGTCCCTTTACAATTTCGTCATCTCGGAAATCCGTTGAAACCGTCGAATCGCTTTGCGCCGCCCATCCCGGGGAGTATCGTTTTTCGTCATTTCACCAGTCGTGAACGGTACGTCACCTCCATATCCCGTTTGCGATGAAAGAAAGGCTTTTGCCTTGCCCGGATTTTCCACTAAGACAAATCCGCTTGTTTTAAACGGCGCCGTCCACAGGCGCCCTGTTTCCGGTCTTGAGAACGATGTCGCATAACAGTTTCGGTCACCTTTTTCGCGTTACCACCTGGGGAGAAAGCCACGGGCCGTCGCTCGGCTGTGTGGTGGATGGTTGCCCGCCCGGCATCCGCTTTACCCTTGCCGAGCTGCAGCACTGGATGGACAAACGCAAACCGGGCCAAAGCCGTTTCGTGACCCAGCGCCGCGAGGACGACATCGTGAAAGTTCTTTCCGGCGTGATGCTGGATGAGGACGGCGAGACGATGACGACGACAGGCACGCCGATCTCCATGCTGATCGAAAATACCGACCAGCGCTCCAAGGATTACGGCGAGATCGCCAAACGTTTCCGCCCCGGCCATGCGGATTTCACCTATGACCTGAAATACGGCATTCGCGACTATCGTGGCGGCGGTCGCTCCTCCGCACGCGAAACGGCGGCGCGTGTCGCCGCCGGCGCAATCGCCCGCAAGGTGGTGCCCAGCCTGAATGTGCGCGGCGCGCTGGTGCAGATCGGCAAGCACAAGATCAACCGCGACAATTGGGATTGGGATCAGGTCGACCAGAACCCATTCTTCTGCCCCGATGTCGAGATGGTGCCCGTCTGGGAAGAATATCTCGATGGCATCCGCAAGGCTGGCTCTTCCATCGGGGCTGTGATCGAGGTGGTGGCGGAAGGCGTTCCGGCCGGCATCGGCGCGCCGATCTATGCCAAGCTCGATCAGGATATCGCCTCCAGCCTGATGTCGATCAACGCCGTCAAGGGCGTGGAGATCGGCGAAGGTTTTGCCTCGGCCGAGCTTTCCGGCGAGGAAAATGCCGACGAGATGCGCATGGGCAATGACGGCAAGCCGATCTTCCTGTCCAACCATGCCGGCGGCATTCTGGGCGGCATTGCGACCGGCGAGCCTGTCATCGCCCGCTTCGCCATCAAGCCCACCTCCTCCATTCTGACGGAGCGCCTGTCCATCGATACCGATGGCAACAATGTCGATGTGCGCACCAAGGGCCGCCACGACCCCTGCGTCGGCATCCGCGCCGTTCCGATCGGTGAAGCGATGATCGCCTGCACCGTTGCCGACCATTATCTGCGAGACCGCGGCCAGACCGGCCGCTTGAAATAGAGGGAACCGCCATGGCCTATGACCAGAAACGCGTTGTCGACGCCATCCGCGCTTTCGAAGCCGGCGAAATCGTCGTCGTGACCGATGATGACGACCGTGAGAACGAAGGCGACCTGATCATTTCGGCGGTTCACTGCACGCCGGAAAAAATGGCGCTGATCGTGCGCCACACCTCCGGCATCGTCTGCGCACCCATGCCGCGCGAGGAGGCCAAGCGGCTGAACCTCAACGCCATGGTGGCGGAAAACGACAGCGCCCACACGACCGCCTTCACCGTCAGCGTCGATTTCAAGCACGGCACCACGACCGGCATTTCAGCGGATGATCGCACGCTGACGGTGCGCAATCTTGCCAATCCCAATGTGGGCGCTTCCGATTTTACCCGGCCGGGCCATATCTTCCCGCTGATTTCCCGCGAAGGCGGCGTGCTGATGCGTTCCGGCCATACCGAAGCGGCCGTCGATCTCTGCCGGCTCGCCGGCCTGCCGCCCATCGGCGTCATCAGCGAGCTGGTGAATGACGATGGCAGCGTGATGCGCGGCCCGCAGGTTCTGGATTTTGCCGAAAAACACGGCATGAAACACGTATCGGTCGCCGATCTCATCGCCTATCGCCAGCGCAAGGAAACGCTGGTGGAGATGGAATCCTCCTTCACCATCGAGACGCCCTTCGGGCCGGCGAAAGCGCAGACCTATTCGCTGCCCTGGGACCCGATGCAGCATATGGCGGTGATTTTTGGCGATATCCGCGATGGCGTCGACATCCCCGTGCGCCTGCACCCGGAAAATGTCGCTGATGATGTCTTCGGTGACAGGCAGCCGGTGCGGCACTATATGCAGAAGATTGCCGAAGAAGGCCGCGGAGTCATCGTTTATCTGCGCGAAGGCTCCGTTGGCGTCGGCCAGGTAGCTGGACGCCGCAAGGCGCGCGACCCGGATGAAGCGCATGCACAGGCCCGTTCTCGCGAAAACGAATGGCTGGAAATCGGCCTCGGCGCACAGATTCTCAAAGACCTCGGCATCAGCTCCATCAAGCTGCTGACGACGCGCGAGCGGCATTATGTCGGGCTGGAAGGGTTCGGCATCCAGATTTCGGCGACGGATATCTGCTGATTTTAAGATTCAGTCTAGCTTCACAGCGCAATTGTGAGGCGAGCGTGTTCCGTTTGTTTCTTCTCCCCGCCGGGGAGAAGTCCGCGGCAGCGGGATGAGGGGGCGAGCTCTCCGCATATCGCTAGCGTTGCCCCCTCATCCGACCCTTCGGGCCACCTTCTCCCCGGCGGGGAGAAGAAATATGCCGCAACGCCTTGCTACAATATTGCCAAAAGCGCGAGAATACGTTGCGTTTGAAAACGCACTGGTCTGACAATATTCTCAATCGACCGACTTCATTTCTCCGCCCGCCAGCCCTCCAGATAATTCACGCTCTCCACCCCCGTAAACCGCGCCAGCCTCACCAGTTCCGCATCCAGCTTCTCCAGCCGACCGGCGGAGGCGCGCACGCCGGGCTCGAGCCACAGGCGGCGCACATCCAGCGTGCTGCGCTTGCGATCCGCCTTCATATCGATGCGTCCAATCACACGGTCGCCCTCCAGAAGCGGGAAGACATAATAGCCATATTGCCGTTTTGGCTCCGGCACGAAGACCTCGATGCGGTAATAGAAACCGAACAGCCTCTCCGTGCGATTGCGGTCGCGCAGCAGCGGATCGAAGGGGCTCAAGACCCGGACGCGGGAAGACGGTTCCGGCACATCCGTCAGGTCAGCTGTGAAATCGGCGAAGGCAAAAGACGGGCGGACGGTTTCCCCATCGCGGGCGAGAAGCGACACCTCGCATAGCTCGTCGCGGTTGCTCTTGACCCAGTCCCTCGCCTCCTGCGGGGTGACGAGATCGAAAAAGGCGGCGATTTCGCCATGGGTGGCGAAACCCAGCCGCTTCAGCGCCTCGCGGCAGGCCCAGTCAACGAATTCGGCGTGCTCCACCTCGGTCTCGTGATGCTCACCGGGAATGACCCGTTCGGCCAGATCATAGACCTTCTGAAAATTCACGCGGCCGGATATGGCAAGCTTGCCGGTGTGCCAGAGATATTCAAGCGCGGTCTTGGAGGGATGCCAGTTCCACCAGCCGCCAGACTGGTGCCCCTCCTCCTTCAACTCCCGCGCCAGAACCGGACCGGTTGCGGCAATGCGCTGAAGCGTCTCGCCGAAGGCGGCATCGAAACCCTCGCCATGCCATTTGCGCCAGCGCTCCTGAATGATCGGCTCGCGGCGGCGAAAGCGATGTTTCCAATAGGGATAAAATTCCGTCGGCAGGATGGAGGCATCATGCGTCCAGTGTTCGAAAAGCGTCCGGTCCTTCTCCAAAAGCGTCGTCAGATGGTCGCGCCGGTAGGTCTGGTTGCGGGAGAAAATAATCTGGTGGTGGGCGCGCTCCACCGTGCCGATGCTGTCCACCTGCACAAAACCGATATCGGTGATGAGCTGCAACAGGTCGCTCTTGGAAAGCGCCTTGCCGGGCGGCGAGGAAAGCCCCTGCCGCGCCAGAAAAATTCGTCTTGCCGCTTCGTTCGAAACCTTGATCACCATGGTGGCGAAGGTAGAACGGCTTTTTCAGGATTGCAATGTTCTTTTTTTGTTCCTTGTTTCACTTCTGTTGATGACGGGGTATAGAACCGGAAACGAGCGCGAGGATGTAAGCTTGGAAATCCGTTTTAACGCCGCCGGCGTCGCTTTCGAGGGGCGGCAGGCCCTGCGGTCACTGTCTGTGACATTGACGGAACGGCGCATCGGCGTGATCGGCCTTAATGGTTCCGGCAAGACCACCTTCGCCCGACTGATCAACGGGCTGAACAAGCCGAGCGAAGGCAAGGTTTCGGTGAACGGTCTCGATACCGTGACGGACGCCAGGGCGGTCTTGCAGACGGTCGGCTTCATCTTCCAGAATCCGCAGAACCAGATCATCCTGCCGATCGTGCGCGACGACGTCGCCTTCGGGCTGAAGCAGCTCGGGCTTGGCAGAGCCGAGATCGAAAACCGGGTGAAGGCCGTTCTTGCCCGGCTCGGCATTTCTCATCTCGAAGAACGGCGCGCGCATGAGCTTTCCGGTGGCGAATTGCAGCTGGCGGCGCTGGCCGCGCTGCTGGTCACCGAACCGCAAATCCTCATTCTCGATGAGCCGACCAACCAGCTTGATCTCAAGAACCGGGCTATCGTGGAAATGACCATGGCGGCGCTGTCGCAGGCGCTTGTTGTCATCACCCACGATCTGCCGCTGGTTGCGGGTTTCGACCGGGTGCTGGTTTTCCATGAAGGCGCACTGGTTGCCGACGCCGCCCCCGAAGAAGCGGTGGCGCGCTATCTGGAGGTGGCATCGCGATGAAATCGCTGCATGTGGAAGGCACCGGCTGGCTCTACCGCGTCTCGCCACGCCTCAAGCTCCTGACGCTCATGGGTTTCAGCATCGCATTGTTCCTCACCCGCGATCTGCTGGTTCTCGCAGGCGCGACGGTTCTGGCCGCCCTTATTCTGGGCGCTACGCGGCTGCCCTTCCGCGAGGTCGCTTTGCGGCTGCGGCCGGTGATGCTGACCATCTTCCTTGTCGCCGCCTTCAGTTTTCTCCTGCTTCCCACACATGATGCGAGCGTCAATCTTTTGCGGCTGACGGCGCTGGCGCTGCTTGCCACCGCCGTCACCATCACCGTCAGCATCTCGCAGTTCATGGACGAGATCACCCTTGCCGCTGCGCCGCTTGAAAGACTGGGGCTGGTGAAGGCCGCCGATATCGGGCTTGCCGTCGGGCTGGTGGTGCGGTTCGTGCCTGAGATCGTCAATCGTTACCATGCGGTGCGTGATGCGCACCTGGCGCGCGGCCTGCCCGTGCGAATGGCCACCATCATCGTGCCGCTGGTGATTATGACGTTGAAGGATGCGGACGCCATTGCCGACGCCATTGACGCGCGCGGTTTCAGAGGCCAAAGCTGACGGCCAGATAACCATCCGGAGTTTCCGAGCCATGACAACCCGCGACCTCGTGCTGATTTCGCTGTTTTCCGCCATCATCATCGCACTCGGGCTTTTGCCGCCGATCACGCTCGGTTTCATTCCGGTGCCCATCACCGCGCAGTCGCTTGGCGTCATGCTGGCGGGTGTCGTGCTGGGCGCGAAGCGCGGTACGCTTGCGGTTCTCCTGACAATTCTCATCGCTGCCATCGGTCTTCCTGTCCTGTCGGGCGGACGCGGCGGCCTTTCGATCTTCACCACGCCGACGACGGGCTTCCTGATCGGCTGGATCGCAGCTGCCTTCGTTACCGGCACGCTCTCGGAAAAACTCGTCAATCGCGGCCAGTCCGCTCTCACACAGGGCATCGGTTTCTTCGTCGCCAGCCTGATCGGCGGTGTGGTCGTGCTTTATGCTTTCGGCATCACCTATCTGGCGCTGGTCGTCGGGCTTGGTTTCGAAAAGGCCTTCATGGGCTCGCTCGCCTTCATTCCGGGCGATGCGCTGAAGGCCGTGCTCGCAGCCCTGGCCGGCCGCGCCGTGATGGCGGGTTATCCGCTTCTGCCGCAGCGCGCCTGATTGAGTACTCGCAGGGAGGACAAGAATGGCGACACGTCTTTACGAACATCCGATCTTCCTTGAACATATCACGCCCGAAGGTCACCCCGAGCGGCCGGACCGGCTGCGGTCGCTGAACATCGCGCTTGAACATCCGAATTTCGAGCGGCTGGAACGGAAGGAAGCGCCGCAGGCCAATGAGGATGCGGTGCTGCTGGCGCATCCGGAAGAGCATCTGCTTGCCGTCATGCGGCAGGTGCCCGAAGAGGATGGCGAGATCAACCGGATCGAGTCCGACACCTATCTCTCGCCAAAAAGCCTGCAGGCGGCGCTGACCGGCATTGGCGCTGCCATGGCGGCCGTGGATGACGTGTTTACCGGCTCGGCCGACAATGTCTTCGTCGCTGCCCGTCCGCCCGGCCACCATGCAGAGACAGCCAAGGCCATGGGTTTCTGTCTTTTCAACAATGTGGCGATTGCCGCCCGCCACGCGCAGAAGGCGCACGGCGCGGAGCGCGTGGCCATCATCGACTGGGACGTGCACCACGGCAACGGCACCCAGGACATCTTCTGGAACGACACGTCAGTGCTGTTCTGCTCCACCCACCAGATGCCGCTTTACCCGTGGAGCGGTGATAAAAACGAAACCGGCGTGAAGAACAATATCGTCAATGCGCCGCTTTCGCCCAACACCGGCAGCGAGCATTTTCGCGAGGCGTTCAAATCCCGCGTGCTGCCAGCCATTGCCGATTTTTCGCCTGATCTCATCCTCATCTCCGCCGGTTTCGACGCGCATCACCGCGATCCGCTGGCGCAGATCAATCTGGTGGGCGAAGATTTCGACTGGGCGACGGGCCGACTTCTGGAAATGGCCGACAAATACGCCTCGAACCGGGTCGTCAGCCTGCTTGAAGGCGGTTATGATCTGGAAGGGCTGGCGGAATCGGCAGCCATGCATATTTTGAGAATGATGAAGGGTTGAACATGACGGAAAATGCCAACACAGCCGATGTCAGCGGTTATTCTTTCGAAAAAGCCGTCGCCGAGCTGGAAAGCATTGTCGCACGTCTGGAACGCGGCGACGTGGCGCTGGACGAATCCATCGCCATCTACGAGCGCGGCGAAGCCCTGAAGAAACATTGCGAGACGCTGCTGAATGCCGCCGAAAAGCGCATCGAGAAAATCCGTCTTGACCGGGCGGGCAAGCCGCAGGGTGTGGAGCCGCTGGACGGGGAGTGACTGCGTTTAGCGGGAGCGTTTTGATGTGGCCCCACACGCGGCCACGTCCCCGATCTGCACACTCGACGTCATCCTGGGGCTTGTCCCTGTTATCTGCAACCGATTGATTTTATTCGACGTGGTTAGATCCTCGGCACAGGGCCGAGGATGACGGAGGAGAGGTTTGCAAATCTTTGTCAGCGATGATCGCGTGAATTAAGCATCTCACAATCTCGTGTTCCCTCGGGTCAGTTAACACTGCGTTCTATATCGCTATGCTCCCCAGACCTTCGGTTATGCTAAACTCCCGCCAGACGATACGAGGAGCAAGCCATGTCCTTCTTTCCCGGTAACGATCCCGTCGCGGGTGATGCTTTTGCCTGCGACGCCATCGAGAACCTCATCATTCCCCGCACCAGCGATATTGGCGGCTTTGCGGTGCGGCGTGCGCTGCCGACCCGGCAGCGGCGGCTTGTCGGCCCGTTCATCTTTTTTGACCGCATGGGCCCGGCGATCCTGAAGGCCGGTGAGGCGCTTGATGTGAAGCCGCATCCGCATATCGGCCTTTCCACCGTCACCTATCTGTTCGACGGCGAAATCAAGCATCGCGACAGTCTCGGCACCGAGCTTGTCATCCGCCCCGGCGACATCAACCTGATGACCGCCGGGCGCGGCATCGTGCATTCGGAACGCACGCCGGAAAACCTGCGCGGCCATCCGCTGTCCATGTCCGGACTGCAAACTTGGCTTGCCCTGCCAGACAACATGGAAGAAATCGCCCCGGCATTTGCTCACACGGCGAAAGAAGACATGCCGCTGATCGATATCAAAGGTGCGTCGGGCCGGGTGGTGATCGGTGAATTCGAGGGGCTCACCTCCCCTGTTTCGGCCTTTACCGATACGCTTTATGTCGACCTGACTCTGGAACCGGGTGTAAAGTTTCCCTTTTCCGCCGACCATGAAGAACGGGCGATCTATATTCTCTCCGGCTCGCTGGATGTGGCCGGTGATATCTTCGCCGCCGACCAGCTCCTCGTTTTCCGGCCGGGCGACGACATCACTCTTCAGGCCGGCAGCAATGGCTGTCACATCATGATCTTTGGCGGGGCGGCGCTGAATGAGCGCCGTTACATCTGGTGGAACTTCGTTTCGTCATCAAAAGAACGCATAGAACAGGCCAAACAGGAGTGGAGAACCGGACGCTTCGATATTGTTCCCGGCGACGAAGAAGAGTTTGTCCCTTTGCCGGAAGGTTGAAATTCTATAGAAGTGTACGACATGCAAGGCCGAACCGTTGGCTTTCACCAAGAAAGCCGCTCTGGCGCGCCCTGCTGACGACAAGAAAAGGCCGAACGATTGACCGGAATGCCACAGACACCATTGCTCGACCGGGTGAATTTCCCCTCCGATCTCAAGGAGATCGATGATCGCGACCTGCCGGAACTGGCGCGGGAACTGCGCGACGAGATGATTGACGCCGTGTCGAAAACCGGTGGCCATCTGGGGGCCGGCCTCGGCGTGGTGGAACTGACGATTGCCATTCACAAGGTCTTCAACACGCCGGAAGACCGACTGATCTTCGATGTCGGCCACCAATGTTATCCGCACAAGATCCTGACCGGCCGTCGTGACCGCATCCGCACGCTGCGCCAGGAAAACGGGCTTTCCGGCTTCACCCGCCGTGCGGAAAGCGACTATGACGATTTCGGCGCCGGCCATTCCTCCACCTCCATTTCCGCCGGTCTCGGCATGGCGGTGGCGGCAGGTCTCGAAGGCAGCGACCGCAAGGTGATCGCCGTCATCGGCGACGGCTCGATGTCGGCGGGCATGGCGTTTGAGGCACTCAACAATGCCGGTGCGCTCGATGCGCGGCTGATCGTCATTCTTAACGACAACGATATGTCTATTGCGCCGCCGACCGGCGCCATGAGCGCCTATCTGGCGCGGCTGGCCTCCGGCCGCACCTATATGGGTTTTCGCGATTTCGGCAAGAAACTGACGGCCTATCTCGGCAAGACCATCGACCGCGCCATTACCCGCGCCGTGACCCATGCGCGCGGTTACGTAACCGGCGGCACGCTGTTCGAGGAGCTTGGCTTTTATCACATCGGCCCGATCGACGGTCACTCCTTCGATCACCTTTTGCCGGTGCTGCGCAATGTGCGCGACAATCAGAAAGGCCCCGTCCTCATCCATGTGGTGACGCAGAAGGGCAAGGGTTACGCGCCGGCGGAGGCTGCCGCGGACAAATATCACGGCGTCAACAAGTTCGACGTCATTACCGGCGCGCAGGCGAAAGCCAAGCCGAATGCGCCGAGCTATACCAGCGTCTTTGCCGAAGCCCTGATCCAGGAAGCGACGCTCGACGACAAGATCATCGGTGTGACGGCCGCCATGCCGAATGGTACCGGTCTCGACAAGATGGCCGAGCTTTTCCCGGCCCGCACCTTCGATGTCGGCATTGCCGAACAGCACGCCGTCACCTTTGCGGCCGGGCTTGCAGCCGATGGTTACAAGCCGTTCTGTGCGCTTTATTCCACCTTCCTGCAACGCGGTTACGACCAGCTGGTGCATGATGTGGCGATCCAGAGCCTGCCCGTGCGTTTCCCCATCGACCGCGCCGGTTTCGTCGGCGCCGACGGCCCGACCCATGCCGGCTCCTTCGACACGACGTTCCTTGCCACCCTGCCCGGCATGGTGGTGATGGCTGCATCGGACGAAGCGGAGCTGAAACATATGGTCCGCACGGCGGCAGCTTACGATGAAGGCCCGATTTCCTTCCGGTATCCGCGCGGCGAAGGTGTGGGCGTCGAAATGCCTGTACGCGGCGAGATTTTGCAGATCGGCAAGGGCCGCATCATCAAGGAAGGCACCAAGGTTGCGCTGCTCTCCTTCGGCACACGCCTTGCGGAATGCCTGGCGGCTGCCGAAGACTTGGATGCTGCCGGACTTTCGACCACGGTTGCCGATGCGCGCTTCGCCAAGCCGCTCGATCTCGATCTCATCCGCCAGCTTGCCAGCCATCACGAGGTGCTGGTGACTATTGAGGAAGGCTCCGTCGGCGGTTTCGGCGCGCATGTGCTGCATTTCATGGCCAGCGCCGGGTTGCTCGACCACGGCCCGAAGGTTCGCACACTGACCCTGCCCGACCAGTGGGTGGAACAGGCAAAGCCCGAGACCATGTATGCCAATGCCGGCCTCGACCGGGCCGGCATCGTTTCCACCGTGTTCAATGCGCTTGGCCAGCGTCAGGCCGGCGTGGGATTTGCCGGTTAAGCCCGGTCGAAGGAAATGACGGAGCATTCGGCGTGACTGCCATCACCCGCATACTCCATCACCGGAAAATCGGAAGCCATGGTCTTACGAACGCCCGGCACAACGGATTCCCGCAAAAACCTTCGCTGGATGCGGGCCGGAGATGATCTGCGAGGTTCCGTCGGCATTGTGACGCGCGCAGGCTCTTCCTTATTTCGTGTCGACGCACATGATTTTGCCGATGACGTCGCTCTTGATCTTGTCGGCGGAAAGCGTTTCCGCATAGGTAGCCGTGGAACTCGCCAGGACGGAAATCAGGACCGTAAAAAACATTCGCATTTGCAGGTTCTCCCGATTTAGTTCGACTTCATAAGCTCTTGATATATTGCCGTGACCTGATCGCCTTTCGACAGTTTTTCTAGCTCGTCATCGTAATAACCGCCGCCCTTGTCTTCGTCGCCGTTCCAGAGTGTCCAGTATTTTTTACCCTCTCTGTACCACGCCCAGCAATCCTTGCCTTTTTTGGTTGAACTGCCTTTGAGGTCCATCAGCTCGTAACTTGCGCAAAGTTCATTTTCGCGGACAGACCATGTTCCGCTGGCGACGAATTCGTCGTTTTTCCCCACGAGCAGAAACGTGCCATCGGGCGAGAAGACAGCACGACTTCGGCGCCATTCGATCGTTTTACCAGAATAGATCGCCACAACCTCCTGCGACGTCAGTTTGACCGCCTGCTGAGGAAGATTGTCCGCAGTGGCCATGCCCCCGAAGAGAAAGGTCGCAATAACAAAAACAAAAGGATGTATTTTCATTTTATTCTCCACCTAACTATCTATTTTTAAATATAAATTTTTGAAAAGCGGATTCCCACTCATTGGCGCACGCTATCCGTTTGCGGATGACTCTTTATCTTTTGCTCTCCAGCATCGTTCCGCCTGCATAGACTGCGCTTCAATTCGATTTTGCCATGATCTCCTGGTAACGCTTGGTGACCTTGTCGCCATTCGACAACTTTTTCAGCTCGCCGTCGTAATAGCCGCCGACTTTGTCCTTTTCTCCGCTCCAGAGCGCCCAGTATTTTTTTCCCTGCCTGTACCAGGTCCAGCAATCTTTGCCGGTGTGGATTTTTCCTTCCTTGAGGCTCTTTCCCTGAAATTCGGCACATACCTCGTTGTCGCGCGCCGACCATTTTCCCTGGCCGGCAAAATTCCCGCTTTTACCGACGATGAAATAGCTGCCATCCGGAGAGAAGTAAGCGTTGCTGCGGCTCCACTCACTGGATTTCCCGGCATAGAGAGCCTGCGCCTCCGCCTGAGTCAGCTTCATCGCATCCTTCGGAAGCCGGTCGGCCAAGGCCGTTGCGGAGAAACAACCAATTACAGTAAAAATTATAATCGATCTCGGTATAACCATTTTGACTTCCTCCAGATTGCGATGAGGAAGTCTAGCAGTGAAAAAATCAAAGCCGATACTCCCAATCGGGAGCGTTTTTTGAGATATCTAGGTTTATATCATAGCGTCATTCTGCCGATTTCGAGGAACGCAGATATGAACTCAAATAGATTATTGGAAATTTCCGATGAAATATCCTCTTCCATTCAAGCGGCGGCTGTAGGAGCGAGCTCGTGGAAGAATGTGTGTACAAATTTCACGAAAGCTTTTCCCGGCTCTTATTCAGCACTCATAAGTCAAAGTTTCAGAAATCCCGACTTAAACCACGCCGTTTGCTCTGAACTGGAAGAAAGCCACCTGAATTCCTTTCTCAGCCATTATAGCAACATCAATCCCTGGCGTGCGTTTTGGCAGGGCGCGAGAAACGGGTCTATAATTGTCGCAGAAAGAGACGATCCCGCAAGGCAGTACCATGGAAGCAGGTTCTACAATGAGTGGATGAAAGCTGTCGGAGACTTTGACGCCGCGGTAGGACTCCGTCTTCAAGTGGCAGACGACGAGGTTATTTACCTGCCGGTTCACTTCTCCGCCAGCCTGTCGTCAACCTATGATTGGCAATTGGAAGCGGTGATGCAAAATACGCGCCGCTCGCTGACTAACGCACTGGAAATAGCAACCTATATCCGGGATACCTCAAGCGGGATCGCCGCAAAATCGGCGCTTGTCAGTCTCGGAAACGTCGTCGCTTTTGTCGTTGACGACCGGTTGAAGCTGAGGGAAGCAAATCAGGCTGCGACCGATGCATTTGTTCGCGATTTTCCTGTTGGATGCCGGCACAACGCGATTTCCTTTGCCACACCGTCCGTGACAGCCTCTCTCACGAGATGCCTCAGAAACAGACCCCGTGATTTCGCCACGAAGTTTGTGATGCAAGCGGAAAACGACCGATGGTTGATCGTCGTCAACCAGTTGCCCCAGCTTTCGGGATTTCTATTGGCAAGAGGGCGTGATCAGTTCCTTGTGCAGATGCGAAAGCTGACATCGCAAAATGAGACGCTGGATGGCGATATTCTTGTCCAAACCTATGGTCTGACACGCTCGGAACTCAGCCTCTGCAGAGCATTGGCGGCAGGGCTGCTGCTTGCCGATGCGGCGGCGGCCAATCGGATCAGTTATGAAAATAGTCGTCAGAAACTGAAATCCATATTCAGAAAGACCGGGATTTCTTCCCAATCGGATTTGAAATCATTGCTGCGCGTATTGAGCTGACGCCGCTTGGGGGCTTGGGAGCTTGGCGGGATTGAAGATTGCGACGATGCGGTCGATCGCAACCGCGTAGAGTCATACATATTGCCGTTCCGTCGATTTCGAGGACAATGATGATGCTCTCAATAAATACACGCGATATTTCCGATGAAATCTCCTCTTCCATTCGTGAAGCAACTCTCGGATCTGGTTCGTGGAGCGATGTCTGCTTAAATTTTACGGAAGCTTTTCCAGGATCATTTGCCGCTATAGTCAATCAAAGCTTCATGCGTCCCGATTTAAGCTTAGCGGTTGCCATCGGCCTGGAAGAGAAACACTTGCATAGTTTCCTTAGCCACTACTGCCACGTCAATCCATGGCGTGGCTTTTGGCAATATGGCAGGAACGGCGCCATCGCTGTCTCGGAGCGCGATGATCCGACAAGCCAATACTTTGGCAGCGAGTTCTATAATGACTGGATGCGGCCTGTTGGAGATGTTGACGCCTCGGTGGGTCTTCGTCTGCAAGTGGCGGATGATGAGGTCAGTTACCTGTCGGTCCACTTCTCGGCCAGCCTGTCCTCGTCCTATGATCAGCAGCTGGAAGCGGTGATGCAAAACACGCGCCTTGCGCTGAAAAACGCACTGGAAATCGCGTCCTATCTGCGGGACACCTCGGGCAGGATCGCCGCGAAGTCTGCGCTTATCAGTCTCGGAAACATCATCGCTTTCGTCGTTGACGAGCGGCTGAAGCTGAAGGAGGCAAACCACGTTGCGACAGAAGCCTTCGCCCGTGATTTTCCCGTGGGATGCAGGCAAAATGCGATTTCCTTCACCACACCGTCCGTGACAGCCTCTCTCACGAAACGCCTCAGAAACAGACCCCGTGATTTCGCCACCAAGTTGGTGATGCAAACGGAAAACGACCGATGGCTTATCACCGTAAACCAGTTGCCACAGGCTCCGGGAATTTTACTGGTGAGGGAACGCGATCAATTCCTTGTGCAGATGCGCAGGCTCACATCGCAAAATGAGAGGCTGGATGGTGATATTCTCGTCCAGACTTATGGTCTGACGCCATCGGAGCTTGGCCTGTGCAGGGCCTTGGCGGCGGGACTAATGCTTGCTGACGCGGCGTCGGCCAATCGGATCAGTTACGAAAACAGTCGCCAGAAACTGAAATCCATATTCAGAAAGACCGGCGTTGGAAGCCAGTCGGATTTGAAAGCGCTGCTGCGGATTTTCGGCTGACAGTTGTCACCACCCCTCCCAGCTGGGACGCGCGCACCGAGCCCTGTCTATGCGATATGCTTGCAATCTGGAAAACCCTACTTCACGGAGACGCCGATGAAGCATTTCATCTTTTTTCTGGCCTTTTCGATCCTCCTACCCTCGTACAACATCCGTGCTGGAGGGTTCAGCAGTTTTGATCTTCAAACGGCCGGTAAATCTTACGCACATTCTCGATCGCGGGCACCGGATGGATCGGTTGCGGAACGCTTCGAACTGCGTTTCGGCGATTGCCCACAATCGACTGGCGATTGCCGAGCCGACCGGGAGCGTGTCGAAAAATCAGAACAACTGCCCGCATCCAGGGTTGGATCGGAGTTCTGGTACAGCTTTTCAGTGTTCCTACCATCGGACTGGCCATCAACTGGGCGGCTCACCACAAAGCTGGGGCAATTTCATCAGAAGGGCGACGGCAAACCTCCGGTGTTGTTTCAACTCGACGACCAGACTTATGAGTTTGAACTCGGCGATCCGTCCCGAAGGCAGGGCAACCCTATGAAACCCATCGGGGCCTTCAAGAACATCAGGTTAAAATCGGCTGCGGCCATGAAAGGCAAATGGACGGATGTCGTCGTTCACGCCAAATGGTCAAGGAAAAACGACGGCTTTATAAAAGTGTGGGTGGATGGACGGCAAAAGGTAAATCTTACTGGCGCGAATGTAGATCGGGATCAGCCAGTTTACTTCAAGTACGGCGTCTATCGGAGCTTTGTGAGTCGCGCGAAAAAGCCGTATCCGACACTTGTAGCATGGTACCGTAATATCAATCGTGGCGTGGCGAGGGCTGAAGTGGAGAGAAAATAGGGCTTGCATAAGATGGGGCGCAGAAGCGCCCCACAGTCTGTTTCTCTTGATAGCTCAAAACCCGTCTCAGAACTCCGTCCAGTCCTGATCCTTGGCGGCCGGCGCTTCGGCCGCACCGCCGAAGGCGCGGGCGAGGCTCTGGCCAAGTGCTCGGGCTGGCGATGCTACCGGCCGTGCGGTTGCGGAAGCCGGCTTGACCGGAGCCTTGCGGACCGGTGCGGCGGGCGCGGGCTGAAAGGCGGGCTTGGCGGAGGACTGGCGCGGCGCGGAATATCCTCCGGCACTGGCAACGGCAGCGCGCGCGCCGCCCATCCTGAACTGGCCGAGCAGGCCGTTCAGCGCTTCCGCCTCGCGCGCCAGCGAATGGCTAGCGGCGGTCTGCTGTTCCACCATGGCGGCGTTCTGCTGCGTGCCCTGATCCATCGTGTTCACAGCCGTGTTGATCTCCTGCAGGCCGGTTGCCTGTTCGCGGGAAGCGACGACGATGGCGCTGACATGGGCGTTGATCTCTTCGACTTCCGCCACGATGAGTTCCAGAGCCTTGCCGGTTTCATCGACCAGATTGACGCCGTTTTCCACCTGCTGGCTGGAGGCGCTAATAAGTGTCTTGATTTCCTTGGCGGCGTTGGCAGAACGCTGCGCAAGTTCGCGGACTTCCTGCGCAACCACGGCGAAACCCTTGCCAGCGTCACCGGCGCGGGCGGCTTCGACGCCAGCGTTCAAGGCCAGCAGGTTGGTCTGGAAAGCGATATCGTCGATGACGCCGATGATGTTACCGATTTCACCCGAGGATTTCTCGATTTCGCGCATGGCGGCAACCGCCTTGCGGACCACGACACCGGATTTCTCCGCACCGGCGCGGGCGCGCTGAACCAGATTGCCGGCATCTTCTGCGCCGCGGGCGCTGTCGCGCACCGTGGTGGTGACTTCTTCGAGCGCTGCGGCGGTTTCCTCGATGGATGCCGCCTGTTGTTCGGTGCGGCGCGAAAGATCGTCGGCGGCGGAGAGCATTTCCGCGGCACCGGCATTGATCGCGGCTGCATTCTCACCGACGGTGCGCAGCGCCTGCTGGAGTTTTTCGACGGCGCTGTTGAAATTCACGCGAACGGGATCGATGGCGGGCGCAAAAGGCGTCTCGATGCGATAGGAAAGATCGCCATCTGCGAGAGCGGCAAGGCCCTTGCCAAGCTCGGCGCTGGCAAAAGCGCTGGCGGCTTCGTCCTTGGCCTTTTCTTCCTCGTTGCGGCGGCGTTCAGCCTCTGTCGCGGAGCGCATGCGATCGGTCTCGCCGGCAAGGCGGGACTTTTCGAGACCAGCTTCCTTGAAGACAAGAACCGCCTTCGCCATCTTGCCCACTTCGTCTCCCCGATCCGTGGCGGGTACTTCCGTCGTCAGATCGCCATCGGCAAGCCGGCTCATGGCCGCCGTCATGCCGACAATCGGCGTAACGATGGAGCGCGACAGCGCCCAGATGAGGGCGACGGCCAGAAGACCGGCAACCGCGCCGCCGCCCAGAAGCGCATATTTGAGGTGGAGCGCGGCTGCCTGCTGTTCTGCGGCGTAAGCGGCGGACAGACCGTTCAGCTGCTCCTTGATCTTGGCGGCGGAGGCGCGGAAGCCGTCGAGCTGGCCCTTGGCCTGATTGCGGCCGATCTCGATGATGTCGGAAATCGGCGCTTCGGTCGTCTTGCGCGCGGCAATCTGCGGTTCCGCCAGTTCCTTGAAGAAGACGGTCGCCGATTTTTCCATATCGTCAATGGATTTCAGAATTTCGGGCTCACCGGCGGCCAAAGTGCGCGCCTCATTCAGCTTCTTCAGCATGATGTCGCGCTGAGCGAAAACATCACTATAGGTGCTATCGCTGCGAAACAACAGAAAGCCGCGCTGGTTAACGGCCTGCTCCAGCATGGCGGCCGTGGCACCATCCACGGCGTGCATGATGTTGTTGGTGCGATTGTTCTCAATCGCGATTCGCTCGCTCCCCAGCGTCTGCCAGAATACGACCGCAGAAGCGAGCAGGCACACGCTCATCAAGGCACAGAAGGTGGCAATAAGCTTCAGGTTAATGGGGAGGTTTTTCAGCGACATCGCAAACTCTCTCGGCGACCCGATGCCTCGAAGCAAGCGTCTGCGCTGCAACGGCCGCAATTTTGTGAATGGGAGGAGACGCCGTCATGGCAGGTTCCGGCGGCCGCACGGGCCGTGGGCACAAAGTGCAATACAAGCCTTTATATTGGATTAATCGAACATTCGGACTTTGCGGTGCAACATCCATGGACGGCGACGGGCATCGCCGGTCCCTTTTCGCGATAAATCGCTTGCATCGGCGGGGTTTGGCGGTCATTGACACGGGACCATGTCCAAAACATCTGAAAATGAACGGCTTGACCAGCTTCTTGTGTCGCTCGGCCACTTTGCCAGCCGCTCGCGTGCGCGCGACGCGGTTGCGCGCGGCACCGTCAGCGTCAACGGCAAAATCGTCACCAAACCGAGCCAGACGGTCGCCGGCGATGCCGAAATCGCCATCAGCGACCCGGCACAGGCCTATGTTTCCCGCGCGGCGCTGAAACTCGTGGCCGCGCTCGATCATTTCCGGCTCGATCCTTCGGGCCATGACTGTCTCGACGTCGGCGCTTCGACGGGCGGTTTCACCGAGGTGCTGCTGGAACGTGGCGCCGGACACGTCATCGCCATCGATGTCGGCCACGGACAGATGCATGCAAGGATCGAGAACGATCCGCGTGTCACCAATCTGGAGGGGCTGAATGCCCGCTTCCTGACGGCGGAAGATATCGATGACCGGCCCATCGGCTTCATTGTCTCCGACGTGTCCTTCATTTCGCTGAAGCTCGCGCTTGCTCCGGCGCTCGAACTTGCTGAGCATGGTGCTCTCGCGGTTCTGCTGGTGAAACCGCAATTCGAGGCGGGGCGTGATGCCATCAGCAAGGCCGGGCTTCTGAAAGAGCCGGAAACGGCGCCTGCCGTGGCCGCCGAGCTGGAGCGCTGGCTGACGGAGGACATGGGCTGGAAAAGCCTCGGCCTCATTCCTTCGCCGATTTCCGGCGGCGACGGCAATATCGAATTTCTTCTCGGAGGCGAAAAGCCATGAGCACACAGACCGTCACCATCAAGAGCCTCGGCGCGCAGGGCGACGGCATCGCGCACTGTCCCGACGGCCCGGTCTATGTGCCCTTCGCACTGCCTGGAGAAACGGTGGCCATCGCCAAGGTGAAGGATCACGGCACCGTCATGTCGATAACGGCAGCCTCGGCGGAGCGCCGTGAACCGGCCTGCCGCCACTTCGGTCCCGATGGCAAGAACGGCACCTGCGGCGGCTGTTCGCTGCAGCATCTTTCCGATCAGCCTTACCACGCCTACAAGCGGGAGCTGGTGGTTTCGGCACTGAAATCGAAGGGCCTGACTCCTGATGTCGACGATCTCGTCATCTGTCGTCCCGGCGAGCGCCGCCGCGCGGTGTTTGCCGCCCGCAAGACGGAAAAGGGCCTGCTGCTCGGTTTCAGCCAGGCGAACAGCCATCACATCGTCGCCATCGAGGAGTGTCCGGTCACATCGCCCGGCATCGTTTCGCGGCTGGATGCCATTCGCGCCATCGGCCTTTCCATGGTGGCGAATGCCGAACCGTTCCGCATCACCGTTCTCGAAACGCTCTCGGGCCTCGATATTTCGGTCGAAGGCATCAAGTCGGTCAGCGACAAGCAGCGGCGCACACTCACGGAAACGGTGCTTTCCATGCGCGGCATTGCCCGTGTTTCGCTCTCAGGTGAAATTCTGATCGAACCGCAAAAGCCGATCATCGAATTCGGTGGCGTTGCGGTTTCCCCGCCAGCCGGTAGTTTCACGCAGGCGACGAAGCAGGCGGAAGACGCCATGGCCGAGCTGGTGCTGGCCCATGTTGGCAAGTCCAAACGTATTGCCGATCTTTTCTGCGGTTCCGGCACTTTCGCGCTGAGGCTTGCACGCATCGGCAAGGTGCATGCGGTGGAAGCGGAAGACAAGCCATTGAAGGCGCTGGATTTCGCCGCCCGCAACACACAGGGCCTGAAACCGGTGAGCGTCGAGAAACGCGACCTTTTCCGCCGGCCGCTGATGACAAGCGAACTGAAGAATTACGATGCCGTCGTGTTCGATCCGCCGCGCGCCGGTGCGGAATTCCAGTGCAAGGAACTGGCCCGCAGCACGGTGAAGAAGATCGTTGCGGTAAGCTGCAACCCGCTGACACTTGCGCGTGATCTTACCATCCTCACGGAAGGCGGCTATCGCATCACCCGTGTCACGCCGGTCGACCAGTTCCTGTGGTCGCCGCATGTGGAAGCGGTGGCGACGCTGGAGAAATAATCACCAGGCCGTATCGACCGTGCCGTTGCCGACGACCCCCGAGCACCGGCAGGCGCCGCCAACACGGCCGCGCTCGATAGGGCAGATATAGGGCCGGCGGCGATTGGCGCTCTCCGGCGGGGTGATGACGCAGACGAAACGGGCGCGGCGCTGGCGGTCGCGGTTGCGGCCGGAATAATAATCCGAGCCATCGTCTTCGGTAATGACGGATTGCGCCAGAATGACATTGCCGGCGGAAGCCGCCGGAGGGCGCGTTATCGCCGCCGCTTCGGTGACAGTGGCGGCGCAGAGGAAGACGGACAGGGCGAAAACGACGTGACGCATGCGGGTGGCTTTCGGGCGTAGAGCTTGTACGATCCGGTCTTGGTCGGACCGATTTGATCGACCATACATAATCCACCTTCGCAAGCACAGTGGCTTCAAACTTCCGACGATGCCGCCGGCTTCTTCTCCCCGCCGGGGAGAAGGTGGCCCGAAGGGTCGGATGAGGGGGTAAGCTCTCCGCACATCTCTACCCTCGCCCCCTCATCCCGCTGCCGCGACCTTCTCCCCCTCGGGGAGAAGAAGCAGGCGGATATCGCCCGCTCCATAATAAGTGGCAATGACGATTCCCGCGGCACTCAGCGACGCATGAATGCCTCGAAGGCGGCGCGCGCTTCCGCACTCTGCAGCTGCGCGATGAAATGGCGGCCTTCCTCTTCGATGCGGGCAAGTATGTCCTGCGGATTGCCGCGAACCAGATCGCGGGCGATCTTCAGCGCCTGCTGCGGTTTGGCCGCAAGCCGGGTGGCGAGCGCCAGCGTTTCGCTTTCCACATGTTCAGGGGCGACGACTTTCCAGATCATTCCGGCCTGCAATGCCTGCTCGGCGGAAAAACCTTCGCCCATGGCAAGCAGCGCAAAGGCGCGCTGGTGTCCCATGAGTTTCGGCACGAGCAGGCTGGAGGCCGCTTCCGGCACTAGAGCGAGATCCACGAATGGGGTTTTGAACAGGCTGCGGCTGGAGGCGACCGTCAGGTCGCAATGCAGGTTCAGCGTCGTGCCGATGCCGATGGCGAGCCCGTCGACGCCGGATACCATCGGCTTTTCGAAGGCGACGAGCGCTTTCAGAAGCTCAAGCGCGGCGAGTTTGCCCTTGCCGCCCGACATGGCGAAGGCGAGGAAATCGGCCATGTCGTTACCGGCGGAGAAGCAGCCTTCCGTGCCGAGAAAGGCGACGACGCGGATTTCCGGGTCCGCATTGGCAGCATGCAGGGCGTCTGCCATGCGCAGATACATGGCATCGGTGATGGCGTTTTTCTTGTCCGGCCGGTTGAAGCGGATGGTCGAGACTTCCGGCGCATGGCCGACGCGCTCGACGAGAATGTGTTCGTCCGACATCTGAGCCTCCTCAAGCCAATACGGTGCGGGCGGCGGCAAGGCTTGCCGCACCTGATATAACGCGATCCTTCAGCGCCGTCGTTTCCGCCAGCAGGTTTTCCGCTGCAAACCGGCAAAGGGCGGCACGATGCCCGCCCCTGCCATCATCGACGGCGGCCAATGCGCCCTTGGCGAGATAGGCGCCTGTCAGCGCCAGGCCGAAAAGGCGTTGATAGGGCGTCGCGCCGGCGAGCGCCGTTTCGGTTTCGCCCGCCTTGATGCGGTCCAGCAGCCAGTCCGTCGCCGTGCCCAGATCGGTAAGGCTGGCGTCGAGATAACGGCCGGTCTCGCCGAGATCGTCGCGGTTCGACGCCGCTGTGCGGGCGGCGATCTCGCGCAGTTCGGCGATGAAACCGCGTACCTGTGCGCCTTCGGAGAGCGGCAGCTTGCGCAGCACCAGATCGATGGCCTGAATACCGTTGGTGCCTTCATAGATCGGCGCGATGCGGGCGTCGCGCAGATAACGCGCAGCACCCGTTTCCTCGATGAAGCCCATGCCACCATGCACCTGAATGCCCATGGAGGCGACATCGACGCCGGCATCGGTGGAGAAAGACTTGGCGATCGGGGTCAAAAGAGCAGCGCGCTCCTGCCAGTGAGCGCGCTGCGAGGCGTCTTCATTCGCATGCGCCATGTCGATGGCATGCGCGCAGCTGAAAGAAATCGCCCGTGATCCCTGCGTCAGTGCCTTCATCGTCAGAAGTGTTCTGGCGATATCAGGATGTTCGATGATCGGGCTCATGCCGGAACCCTGCCAGCCGGGCGCCTTGCCCTGCGTGCGCTCCCTGGCATATTCGATGGCCTTCTGGGTCGCCGCTTCGCAGATCGCCACGCCCTGCATGCCGACGGCAAGGCGTGCGTTGTTCATCATGGTGAA
This sequence comes from Agrobacterium sp. 22-209-1, assembly GCF_053522485.1. Classification (NCBI taxonomy): domain Bacteria; kingdom Pseudomonadati; phylum Pseudomonadota; class Alphaproteobacteria; order Hyphomicrobiales; family Rhizobiaceae; genus Agrobacterium; species Agrobacterium sp. 22-209-1. Next base: position 238,283 of record NZ_JBNWCH010000002.1, on the reverse strand, counting down.
CATGCAGGCGAGACCTTTGTTCTCCTCGCCGATCAGCCAGCCGAGCGCGCCCTTTTCGTCACCGAATTTGCCATCGCCGAAGATCATCGTGCAGGTGGGCGAGCCGTGAATGCCGAGCTTGTGTTCGAGCGAATGGCAGAACAGATCGTTGCGACTGCCCGGCGCACCGTTTTCATCGGGCAGGAATTTCGGCACGAGGAAAAGCGAGATGCCGCGCGTGCCGGCCGGCGCATCCGGCAGGCGGGCGAGAACGAGGTGGATGATATTGTCCGCCGCGTCGTGTTCGCCCCAGGTGATGAAAATCTTCTGGCCGAAGATGCGATAGGTGCCGTCGCCATTGCGCTCCGCCCGGGTCTTCAGGACGCCGAGGTCCGAACCCGCATGCGGCTCGGTGAGGTTCATCGTGCCGGTCCATTCGCCGGAGACGAGTTTCGGCAGATAGGTGCGCTTGAGGTCATCGCTGCCGTGGGCGACAAGGGCTTCCACCGCGCCCATGGTCAGCGTCGGGGCCAGCGCAAAGGCCATGGAGCCGGAATTCCACATTTCGAGAGCGGCGACATTCAGCATATGCGGCAGGTTCTGGCCGCCGAATTCTTCCGGAGCCGTGAGGCTATTCCAGCCCGCTTCCGCCCAGCGGCGGTAAAGATCGGCCCAGCCATCCGGTGTCGTCACCTTGCCGTCGTCAAGCTTTGCGCCCTGGCGGTCGCCGATCTCGGCGAGCGGCGCGACCTCTGCGGTGGCGAAACGGCCGGCTTCGTGCAGAATGGCATCGACCAGATCTTCCCCAAGGTCTCCCAGCGCACCCGCCGACAGCGCGTCTTCGAGACCTGCCACATGTTTGAGTGTAAAGGCGATATCGTCCACCGGCGCGCTATACATGCTGCCTCCTCCCGAAGCTCTGGCATCTTGCTACTGCCCTCGGGCTAAATGATTTTTACGTAAACGTCAATTTGAAAATTCCGGTCTATTCAGCGGGATTGTTATAAAACTGTCATGTGAATTTGTTCAGCATGCGCTGAAAGGCGCCTCGCCGCCGCCGCTCCCACACCGGAACGACGGACGCCTCCTTCCTCCCATCCAGCCGGTCAGGACTGCCACGATGGATCTCGTTACACCCGTTATTCCGGGCCTTGTCTGGGCCTATCAATTCCACCCCGGCACAGCCCCGTGCCGCCGGCTTGCGCCCGATGCCGGCTTTGATGAAATGGCCGGATGCGCCGGGTTCTTCTGGTTGCACCTCAACCTCGCCGATCAGCGTGTGGCGGGTTTTCTCGAGACCATCGACGGTCTCGATCCGGCGGCGCGGGCAAGCCTCACCACCCATGAGACACATCCGTCCATCGTGGTCGATGAAAAATCGCTTTACGGCACGTTGGTCGATTTCCAGCGGGAATTCGACAAGGAAACGCGCGATTTCGGCTGGCTGCATTTTGCGGTGAGTGACCGTTTCATCATCACCACCCGCCTGCAACCGCTGCATTCGGTGGACCGGCTGAAGGCGGCGGTGGACAAGAACTCGAACCGGTATCTGACGCCCTCCCATGTCTTCGAAGGTCTCGTTGCCGAATTCCAGCGCTCGCTCATCAATCTGGTGATGGAGACGACGGAGGAGCTGAACACCATCGAAGATCTGGTCTATGACAGCGAGACACGCGACGAACGGCGGCGTCTTGCCCCGCTGCGCCGCACGGTGGTTCGCCTGCACCGGCATCTGCGCACTGTGCTGACCCTGATGCGGCGCGCTTCGGCCGCCGATGATGACGAGATGCCGGATGGTTTCGAGGATGTCGCCTCACGCCTGATGGGCCGTCTGGAGGCTGTCGATCACGACGTCTACGCCCTGCAGGAGCGGGCAAGGCTGCTGCATGAGGAAATCGATTCCAAGCTCTCCTCCGAAACCAACCGACATCTTTATATCCTGTCGCTGATGACGGCGTTCCTGCTGCCGCCCTCGCTGGTGACCGGTTTTTTCGGTATGAACACGGATGAACTGCCGTTTACCGTCGGCACCGGCGGCACGCTGTCGGCCAGTATCTTCATCGTTATTTCGGTGGCGCTTGCCTGGTTCGTGCTGAAGCGCGCGCGAATCCTCTAACGCAAAGAGCCGCCCGGTATGATCGGACGGCTCTGTCAATTTCAGCCTGGCAAGCCATCAGCTATAAGGCGAATAGCAAAGCTGGCGCGGGCCGTGATAGGGCTGGAAGGTGTTGGTGCGGGCATCGTAGGAACGATAGCGACCATAGCACCAATTCACATGCGCCTGGCTCAGACCGCCACGATAGATCGGGCGGTATTCCCGATAGACCGGGCGCGGACGATATTCCGGAACCGGGCGGTAGACTTCACGCGGTTGCGACAATGCGCCGCCGATGATGGCGCCCGTCGCAAAGGCTGCGAGCGGGAACCAATAGCCGTCGTGGTGGCGGTAACCCGGACGATATTCGCGATAACCGCGATGACCGCGATACCAGCCGCGGCGATCGCCCCAGCGGTCGCGATCACGCCAATATTGCACGTTCACGACATTGTTGCCGGCGTCACTGCCGGCGGTCTCGACGCTCTTCGGCGCGGTCGGCAATGGCATTGCCGCTTCCGCCGGAACGATCGCTCCTGCAACCACGATTGCAGAAAGACCGGCAGCCAGGATATTTTTCATATAGCTTTTCATCTGACTTCCTCCATCCACGACGGTCAACAGGCCGTTGTCCGTGAATAATAACACTTTCTTCTTCCCATTGGGCCAGTTTGTTTCATCTGGCTGCAACTTACGAAATAAAAGCTAGGCGTTTGCGCCTGAACCCAGCATTAACGGCGTCATCACGCTTCGTTTATCGACAGCGGCGCTGCAAAAGCAAAAGCCCGGATTAATCCGGGCTCTCGAAAAACCGTCATCAGCGGCTGTAAGGCGACACGCATATGCGGCGCGGACCGTTATACGGCTGGTAGGTGTTGTCATAGGCGCGATACGAGCGCCAGCGGTTCTGACACCAAGCCACATGGCTGCCGCCATAGGCCGGACGCGGCTGCTGCATGGCGCCGCTGATAATCGCACCTGCCGCAAAGGCTGCCAGCGGGAACCAGTAACCGTTGTGGTAACGGTAACCCGGCCGACGATCGCGATAACCACGGTGACCGTTGTACCAGCCGTTTCGATGCGGTGGCGGGCGGCGCATGTGTCGCCCATCCCAATGGCGGCGACGATCCCATTCACGGTACTGCACCGGCACCACATTTTCAGTCGCCACAGCCGGCTTCGTCACCGGAACAGGAACCTGAAACGCCTGCGATGGGGTAAAGCTGGTCAGGAACACGACAATCGCTGTCGCGACACTCGTTCTCCGGAAATTCATCATGACCTTCCTCCATTTGCTTCAGCGCGTTGACCGCGCCTTTTTCACTCACTCGCTCTTGTCGGAGATCAAGGTTAGCCCCCGCTCTATGCCCGAAAAGAATTCGATGACGTGCAAACGAATTTAGGAAAATTTGGTTCCATGACAACCATCCCGTGAATGAAAGAGGTTTGAAACGCCTGCTGGCGTCAGGCCTCCACCTTCACATCTGTCAACGGGCGCGAGCAGCAGGCGAGAATATAGCCTTCCTCGATTTCCTCGTCGAGAATGCCGCCATTGTGGTTCATCTCCACCTCGCCGGAAAGCTTCAGTACCCGGCAGGTGCCGCAGATGCCGGATTCGCAGGCCGCCCCGATACGGACGCCGGCGGCGCGCGCCGTCATCAGGACCGTCTGGCCGGGCTGGCAGGCCATCTCTTTTCCGGAAAGGGTGAAACCCACCATCGACAGCGTTTCGCCATCCGCACCAGTAAGTACGGTTTCACCAACGGTGACCGGCGCAGCCGGCGCGAAGCTTTCCTGATGATAGCGCCCCATGTCGAAACCGGACGCGTCGAGCATCGAACGGACCGCCGCCATGAACGGTTCCGGGCCGCAGCAGAAGACGGTTCGCTCCATGAAATCGGAAGCCAGCAGCGCGATCTTGGCCTTGTCGACCATGCCTTTCAGCCCCGACCACAGATCGGTGCGTCCGCATTTTTCGACAATGAAGCCGAGCGACAGGTTCGGCATGAACCGGGCGAGATATTCCAGTTCGTGACGGAAGACGATATCGCCGGGCGTGCGCGAACAATTGATGAAAGCAATATCGCTCTGCGGGGCGCGGTCGCTCATGTCGCGCACCATCGACATCATCGGCGTGACGCCGGAGCCTGCCGAGATGAACAGATATTTGTCGCCGGGATGCTTGACGTAGGAAAAGTCGCCGAGCGGGCCGAGCGCCCGGATTTTCATGCCGGGTTTCAGATTGTCGAACATCCAGCGCGTGCCGATGCTGTTGGCCTGCGCCTTGACCGTGACCGACAGCGCATAGGGCCGCGACGGGCTGGAGGACAATGTGTAGGTGCGGTAAAGCGGCTCCTTGCCCACCGGCAGTTCCAGCGTGACGAACTGGCCCGGCAGATAACGGAACCAGTTCTGATCCTCCGAACGGAACAGAAACGTCATCACATCCGCCGTCTCGGGCGTCACCGAGATGCATTCCAGAAGCTGGAGCTTGTCGCTCCAGGGCTTCATCTCATCAATATGTTTATAGGTCACAACCATATTCATCTTCGCATCACGCTACAGCCGAAAGCCGGGACTTGTCGCCCGAGAGCCGGTCGATCATGAAATCGGAATACCAGTTGACGAACTGCATCACGCCACCTTCGTCCTCCATGGAATAGGGGCCGGGCTCATAGGCGGGGGAACGGATGCCGAAGGCATTTTCCTCGACGATGCGGCGATCCTGATCGTTGGTCTCGTTCCAGACGTGGGTGAGGTCTTCGAGATCGTAGTCCACGCCTTCGACGGCATCCTTGTGCACCAGCCATTTGGTGGTGACCATGGTCTCCGTGGCGCTGAGCGGCAGCACCCGGAAGGAAATGGTGTGGTCGCCGAGGAAATGGTTCCAGGTCGTCGGGTAATGGAACAGCAACAGCGCGCCGATATGGCTGATGCTCACATCATCAGACAGCGGCCGACGCACGGCGGGCTTGCCGGACATGGTGTAGCTTTCCGCCTCACCGATCAGCGGCATACGGGCGACACGGAACTGTCCGTTCTTGTCGATCTTGAAACGGCTCGGCAGGCCGGCGGCCTCGCAGCGCGCCCAGTGGCCGCCGATCTCGGGATCGCTCGCACCGCCGTCCGTTCCCGTCACGCTCGGGTTTTCGGGATAGGTGCGGCACAGTTCCGGGTGGTTTGCGGCGCAATGGTAGCACTCGCGGTTATTTTCCCAGACGAGCTTCCAGTTGCCCTTTTCGATGATCGTGCTCTCATGCGCGACCTTCGCCTCCCAGATACGGTGCGGGGCCATGTAGCTCTCGACTTCCTTGCGCATCGGCTCGAAATCGGCCGGCTGATCGGCAAGGCAGATAAAGACGTAACCGGCGACGGTTTCGCAGGCGACCGGCTTCAGGCCAAAATCGCCCTTGTCGAACTCTTCGCCCATATGGCGCGCAAACAGCAGCTTGCCGTCGAGATCATAGGTCCACTGATGATAGGGACAGACAAGGCGGGCCGACTGGCCCTTCTGCGTGGTGCAGACGCGGGAGCCGCGATGGCGGCAGGAATTGTGGAAGGCGCGGATTTGCCCGTCACGGCCGCGAACGATGACCACAGAATAAGCGCCGACTTGCACGGTGAAATAGCTGCCGGACTTCTGGACTTCGCAATCATGGCCGACAAACAGCCAGTCGCGATACCAGATGGTTTCCATGTCCAGTTTGAAATAATCCGGGTCCGTGTAGAAGGGCTGCTCCAGGCTGAAGCCTTCGCGGCGGTTTTTCAGCTGGCGCAATACGGTATCACGCAATTCCATGGCCAAATCCTCGATCAAACCGCCCTGCCCGACACCATTTGCGGGGTTGCGGAAGCATGTACTCATCTAAACACCGGCGGTCATTTGCGGCAGCACAGACAGCGACATCGGCTTCCGCATTGGCGACAAATTGCGACATGCGCAATCCGCCGCCACAAGCCATTCCACTGCTAAATCCGACAGCTATTTAGCGCCTGCAACGACGTCGCAATATGACGCATAATACCGCACTCTTTACTCCCCACCCGTAAGAAAACGGGGGATGCGGCGCAACGGAGTATTAACGCACCCCAATTTATCTTGCCGGACCGCAGCAACGAGGGTGTTCCTGGTGGAGAAGGCGACACGCATACGCTATTTCGATGCGAGCATGCATTCGGTCGCACCGATACGCTCGAAGACCGCGCATTCCGATTTTCTGCGGACAGGGCGCATCAGCCGTTATGAAGAGCGATGGCTGCCGAAAGAACGTGCCTATTACAGCCATGACGAAGTGGCTGCTCTGACGGGGCGAAAGCTGGAAGCTGCCGCCGACGCCACCCACAGCCGTCTGAACGGGTTTCACCAGTCCATCCGTTTTCCGAAGATGGTTTTTCACCATCTGCTCAATGACCGGCCGCATCTCGGCTATTGTCACGTCACGGCGGCGAAAACCAGCTTCGATGCCGAGCGCCATGTGCTCTGGTCCTTTTATTTCGCGAATTTCTTCGCCGAGCTGAGCGGGGCTGAAAACTTCTTCGAAAATATCGATGCGCGCTACTCGCGGATGTATTTCGCCGTCGCCATCAACGCGCTTCCCGACCAGGAGGTCGCCGTCGATACCTCCGTGCATCGCGGCGGCCTGCTGTTCCAGACCCACGATCCGCGCGTGGCGCTGAAAAACGTGCTGATGCTTGGCGCGCGGTCCGAGGAGATGCGCAGGATCATCAAGGCGATATAAAAGCCGCGATAGCGATTTCCATTCCAGCCTGAAATACGCTATTGACCGCCCTGAAAGGCAGCATCATGGCGCGTCACATCAACATTGAACATGAGCGGGAAACAGCCCTGCAAGCATCCGTGGCGGAGCTTGCCGCCGGCCAACCCATCGCCCTGCCGACGGAAACCGTCTACGGCCTTGCCGCCGACGCCACCAATCCGGCGGCGATCACCCGCATTTACGAGACGAAAGGCCGGCCGCAGTTCAACCCCCTGATCTGCCACGTGGCCGATATCGCCATGGCCGAACGTTACGCCGTCTTCGATCCCATATCGCTGAAGCTCGCAAAGGCCTTCTGGCCCGGCCCGCTGACGCTGGTGCTGCCGCTGAAGGCGGGAAGCGACATTCATTCGCTGGCGACGGCCGGGCTCGATACGGTCGGTATTCGTGTGCCGCAGGGTTTTGCCGGTGATCTGATCCGCCGATTCGACAGGCCGCTCGCCGCCCCCAGCGCCAATAGTTCCGGCAAAATCAGCCCGACAAGTGCAGCCCATGTGGAGGCGGATCTTGGCCAGAAGATCAATCTCATTCTCGATGGCGGCGCGGCCACCGTCGGCGTCGAATCCACCATTGTCAAGGTGGAGGAGGATGGCCGGGTGCGGCTGCTTCGTCCCGGCGGCGTCGTCACCGAGGATATAGAACGCGTTGCGGGAAAAAACCTCGAACGGCCGAAAAAGGCCGCCGCCGCCATTGAGGCGCCGGGAATGCTGGCATCACATTATGCGCCGGGTGCGGCCGTGCGCCTTCACGCCACATCGGTTCGGCCAGGTGAAGCGCTGATCCGATTCGGCAGCGTCGCCATTGCCGGCGAAGAGATGGCGCGCGCCGTGCTCGATCTCAGCCCTTCCGGCGATCTTGCCGAGGCCGCCGCCAATCTGTTCGATTATCTGAAAGCCGCCGATGCAAGCGGCGCAGACATGATCGCCATCACCGCCATTCCCACCCATGGCCTCGGAGAGGCGATCAACGACCGCCTGTCCCGCGCCGCCGCGCCGCGAGGCTAACGGCGCCCAATCCTTTCGCCCATGTTTCAAAAGCCAGCGAGACGCCGCCCATGACGACCACCGCCATCCCCTCCTCCGACATTCTCGACCGCTTTGCCGTCATTGTCGGCGAAAAGAACGCGGTCCGCGACCCGGCGGAAATGGCGCCGCGCCTCGTGGAAAATCGCGGGCTTTATCGCGGCGCCTCGCCGCTGCTCATCAGGCCCGGTTCGGTCGAAGAGGTTGCCGCCATCCTCAAGCTCGCCAGCGAAACCGGCACCGCCATCGTGCCGCAGACCGGCAACACCGGCCTCGTGGGCGGACAGACACCGCGCGCTGATGGCACCGACATCATCCTGTCGCTGGAGCGCATGAACCGCGTTCGCGATATCGATCCGGTCGCCAATATCATCGTGGCGGATGCCGGCTGCATTCTCGATGACATTCACAAGGCTGCTGATTCCGTGGAGCGGATGTTCCCGCTGTCGCTCGGCTCTCAAGGGTCCTGCCGCATCGGCGGCAATCTCGCCACCAATGCCGGCGGCACGGCGGTGCTCGCTTATGGCAATATGCGCCAGCTCTGCCTCGGGCTGGAAGTCGTGCTGCCGACCGGCGAAATCTGGAACGGGCTGCGCCGGCTGAAAAAGGATAATACGGGTTACGATCTGCGCGATCTCTTCATCGGTTCCGAAGGCACGCTTGGCATCATCACCGGCGCGGTGCTGAAGCTCTTCCCGAAGCCACTCGGCCATCAGGTGGCCTTTGCGGGGCTCACCTCCACCGAAGACGCGCTGAAACTGTTCGAAATGGCCTCCAATCTCTGCGGCACGGCGCTGACCGGCTTCGAACTCATGCCGCGAATCGGCGTCGAATTCACCGCCCGGCATATTCCCGGCGTGCGCGATCCGCTGGAACAGCCGCATGATTGGTACGCGCTCATCGATATCTCCACCTCCGATTCGGCCGAGACGGCGGATAGCATGATGCAATCGCTGCTGGAGCGCGGTTTTGAGGCGGGGCTGGTTCAGGATGCGGTGATCGCCGCGTCCGAAGCGCAGCGGCAGGCGCTCTGGCATATGCGCGAAAGCATGTCGGAGGCGCAGAAACCCGAAGGCGGCTCGATCAAGCACGATGTTTCCGTTCCGGTGTCGAAAATACCGGAATTCATGGCGACGGCGGAAAAGGCGGTTCTTGCCACCATCCCGGGCGCCCGCGTCTGCGCCTTCGGACACCTGGGCGACGGCAATATTCACTACAATATTTCCCAGCCTGTGGGAGCCGACAAGGCCGAATTCATTGGCCGCTGGCGCGACATGAACGAGATCGTGCATGGCATCGTGCTGTCGCTCGGCGGCTCCATTTCGGCCGAACACGGCATCGGGCAATTGAAGCGCGACGAGCTGGCGGCCATCCGCCCCGGCATCGAAATGGAACTGATGCGGCGCATCAAGCACGCTTTCGATCCTGCCGGCATCATGAACCCCGGCAAGGTTCTGGCCGGGTAAAGCGGCCTCAAGCTTACGCCGAGGCCCGCAGCGCCCAGGCGGGCACCATTTCCGCATTCAGCCGGCGCGGCTTCTGCGTGCCGACAAATTGTGTCAGGCTCATGCCCGATTTCGCAATCGACACCGCATGCTTCTTTGGCAGAAGATATCCGTGTTCCAATGGCGGAATACGCCGCAGCATACGGCTGAGGACATTGCGCCGGTGATAGCGCGAGGGCGAAAAGCGGGCCGGCTGCGCGCAGATCGCCACATATTCGAGAATCTCGTCGATCCAGCCCGCCTGCGGGCGCGCGCCGGGCTCGATCAGAAGCAGCCAGCCGCCGCGTGCAGACTTCACCACGTCTTCGATGTCCCACTGCCCATAAAAACGGCAGCCGGCGGCATCGGCGACGCGCGACGATCCATCGCGCGAACCGTGATCGAGGATCACAACATCGCTTACAAGCCCCTCCACGGCCCCGGTGACGAGCGCAGACAATGTGTGCGCCAGTTCCGGCTCGTGATCCCGGCATTCCATTATGACTGTCAACATCTGCATAGCTCTAACGCATCGCACAATAAATTGCCACTACGCTCATCGCGGTAAAAATCCAAGGCTGTCCTTGCCCAGCCGGCGCACAGTCTCCGGACGGGGCCGCGCCCACCTCTGGAGAACGAGCCGAATTTGCAATTTTGTTCTTGTATTGTTCTCATTCCTGATGTAGGAATTTAATCATTCGGCAGGCGGTTGAAAGCCTGTGCGGATGGAAACGGTTTAGGGCGTTGAGCGTGCCTCGAAAGGCGTGCGGCGTCCTGGGAGCATCCAGATGAGAAACCATACGCTTTCGGGGCAGGCTGCCTTCCAGCCGAGCCATATGCCGGATATTGCCAATGCGCTGGCCGATGCATCCGGCCTGCGCATCGAGATCGACCGCCGTCGCGGCCGTGGCGCCGGGCTGAACCCGGATGGGCGCTTCGAGACCCTGCAGCACGAGGTTTTCGACGATGGCTGGCAGACTCTTGAGGACATGCCGGAATTCCGCACCGAAGTGCAGGTTGAAAAGCCGCGCAGCATCATCACCCGCAATGAATCACCCGATATCCCCTTCGACCGCTCCATCAATCCCTATCGCGGCTGCGAACATGGCTGCATCTATTGCTTTGCGCGCCCCACGCACAGCTATATGGGGCTTTCCGCCGGACTGGATTTCGAAGCCAAACTCTTCGCCAAGCCGGATGCGGCGAAGCTGCTGGAACGGGAACTGGCGAAGCCGGGTTACAAGCCGCGGGTGATCGCCATCGGCACCAATACCGACCCCTATCAGCCGATCGAGCGCGAATGGCGCATCATGCGGCAGATACTGGAAGTGCTGGCCAAGGCCGATCATCCCGTCGCCATCGTCACCAAATCGGCGCTGATCAAGCGGGATATAGACATTCTAGCGCCCATGGCCCAAAAGGGGCTCGCCAAGGTCGGTATTTCCGTCACCACACTGGACCGGAAGCTCGCGCGCAACATGGAACCGCGCGCCGCCACGCCGGAGAAGCGGCTGGAAGCCGTCAAGGCGCTGACCGATGCCGGCATTCCCGTGGCCGTGATGATGGCGCCCGTCATTCCGGCGCTCAACGATCATGAGATCGAACGTATTCTCGAGGCCGGCAAGGCCGCCGGTGCGACCGAGGCGTCTTATGTGCTTTTGCGGTTGCCGCTGGAGGTGAGCCCGCTGTTTCGCGACTGGCTGTTGCGCAACTATCCGGACCGCTACCGCCACGTCATGTCGCTGGTGCGCTCCATGCGTGACGGCAAGGATTACGATGCGGAGTTTGGCAAGCGCATGAAGGGTGAAGGCCCCTATGCCTGGCAGATCGGCCGACGTTTCGAAATGGCGAGCAAAAGGCTCGGTCTCATCCGCCGTGGCATTCATCTGCGCGACGATCTCTTCGTTCCGCCGGGCGGTGCGGGGGTGCAATTGTCGCTGCTTTGAAACCGGCGCTGACGGCGCTACCTGTTGATCCAGGCCGTCTTGCCGACGCGTCTATATCAGGAAGAAGATTATGAGGAGCGCCGGTCCTTCGTTCTGACCGGCCATGCCCCTGACGACATGCCCGGCGGGTTTTCCCTGGCCTGCCGGACATTGCCCCCGGAACCCGCCGCCTCGCGTGCGATCGTTTTTCCTCCGCCGCCCCGCTGGAGGATCAAAGGTCATGATGACCTCAGGGGCACGGTGAGCCACGCCCCTTGACCCCGGCTCACCGCGCCTGTCATCGCCCGCTTCCGGGGGCTTGCAGGAGATCGGGTGTGTATGCGAGTTTCGCCGCATGAAACGCACGGCCACACCCGATTCTCCTGCTCTTTTCGACCTTGCCGATACCGGCCCGGATTTTTCCTTCGAACTGGAAGCGAAAAAGAAGGGCCTCTGGCCCGTGGCCGGCACGGATGAGGCAGGCCGGGGACCTCTGGCCGGACCGGTGGTTGCGGCAGCCGTCATTCTCGATCCGGACAATATTCCCAAGGGTATGGACGATTCCAAGAAGCTGACGAAGCAGAAACGGGAAAGCCTGTTCGTCCAGATCATGGAAAGCTCGATCGTATCCGTCGCCTCCTCCGGCCCCGGCCTGATCGACAGCATGAATATCCTGCGCGCCAGCCTCGACGCCATGCGCCGCGCCGTGCTGGGCCTCGAAATCTCCCCTGCCCTCGTTTTGGCCGACGGCCGCGACCGCCCGCCCGGCATCGCCTGCGAAGCCAAGGCCGTCATCAAGGGCGATTCCCGCTCCCTCTCCATCGCCGCCGCCTCGATCGTCGCCAAGGTGACCCGCGACCGGATGATGGAACGAGCGGGTGTGGTGCACACATCCTACGGCTTCGAAGGCCATGCCGGTTACGGCACGCCGGCCCACCTGCGCGCCATTGAAAGCCACGGGCCTTGCGCGCTGCACCGGATGAGCTTTCGGCCGCTGAAGCGGGATTGATGACAACTAATGGAGTTCCAACCAGAACAATCGCTATCGACCCGATCTGGACATCGACGAGCAACTATGCGCACCGTAAATCATGTCCCTGACGCAAGATCTCGAGAAAATTCTGGACACCGTCCTGCCGACCGATCCCAGCTTTCGACGGATCGAACAGGCGGCGATAGACAGCTGCATTTGTGACACCCGACGTTATGCTTTGGAGGGCTCCAAAGAGGCCTTTCTGTTTTCTGCGATGCGCCTGCTCGCACTTCCTCAAAACGGACATACACGGCTGATCCCGAACGATTGCATCTCGGTGCTGCCGCTGAGGTTCGTGAGCGTCGGGACGGCGGTGCAGTTAACTGAAACGGCACTGGAAACAACTGCGCCAAGAGGAGAGCTGATAGCAGTCAACGGCACACCGTTGGGCCAAATTGAAGCCGCCGCAGAAAAATTTCTGGCAGGAACACGTCAGAGGAAAAGGGTCATCGGACCGATTCTTCTCGCATGGCCGTATGCATTGACCCGCCTCGGTTTCTCTTCAAAAGAGAATACGACCGAATATTGCGTGAAAGACGATAATGGGCGGATATCCAATTTCAAACTGGAGAACGGGCAGACAGTTCCTGCACCGATGCTTTACCCGAGAAACGAGCATGGCAAGGCTGATCCAACCTGGAAACCCGAGCGATTTGCAGAGCTCGAGGACTGGCAGGGGCTTGGGCTTTCAATATCATTGCCAAGTTTCTTCGATCCAAGCGAAACTGCGCTGCCGAAAGCCATCTCCGGTGCAGCGGAGCATGTAAGCGCCTGCCCGAACAAAAAACTCTTGATTGACGTTCGCGGAAACACCGGTGGCGACTTTCTTCAAACGATGCCCTTGATCGACGCCATCTCAGAAAACGCAGGCGGGCAGGTCGCTGTGCTTGTCGACAAATTCACGTTTTCCGCAGCGATAGTATTTGTAGCCATTCTCAAACATAGTCTGGGACGCAGGCTCAAACTCATCGGCGAAGAAATGGGCGACGGGTTAAGTTTTTTTGCCGAGGGAGGGTTACTCGATTTGCCTGTCAGCGGAGCGGTCGTTCGATACTCATCGGCCTTTCACGACTGGGAGAACGGAACCAGCAACGAAACCACACCGGCTGAAATCGCGCAGCAAATGGTCCCGGCAGGAAAACTGATTTTGGATTGGGAATGGGTCGTAAGGTCTACTGCTGAGAACGCACAAGGCGCATTCTACCAACAAGTTCTAAAGAGTCTGAACGATTAGACGAACGGCGGTTAAGCCCACACTGCTGACGGTCGACCCTCGGAAAATGCTGCGCCAGGTATGGAATGGCCGCCTTCGCTTTCGGCGCCACGGCAATCAGCGATGCACACTTCATCCGTTCGCTTCTGGCGCAGAGCGGAAGCGCAATCCGACATTGAGTATCAAAAACAATAAAGCCAATCACCGCCCCTCCGACGGAGGCCTGCTGGAGCGCATGCCGCATTTCCATAGTACAGGCGGCACCATATCCCGAACCAGCTTTTCCACCTCAAACAAAAAACCCCTCACGGCTTGCGCCGGAGGGGTTTTGAACAATACCGAGATGAACTCAGTTCAGCTTAGACTTCACTTCGCCGATGGTGTTGGCGAAAAGTTTGGCCTTTGCGGCAGCCGTTGTCTTTTCCGCCAGCAGCTTCTCAGAAGCGGCGATGGCGATGTCGACGGCGGCGGAACGGACGGCGCCGATGGCGTCTTCTTCGGCCTGCTTGATCTTCTGTTCCGAAAGGGCCGTACGGCGGGCGACGAATTCTTCCGTCTTCTGCCTGGCTTCTTCCGTCAGCGCTGCTGCTTCGCGTTCAGCGGCAGCAACGATACCTGCGGCTTCGGCTTCTGCTTCCTTGCGCTTGCGCTGATATTCGGCCAGCAGGTGCTGAGCCTCTTCACGCAGGCGCTTGGCTTCGGCCAGCTCGTCCTGGATGTTCTGGGCGCGCTCATCCAGAGACTTGGAGAGCATGCCCGGAACCTTGAGATAGGCGATCAGAACGAAGAAAAGGACGAGACCGACGAGAGCGAAAAATGATGCATCAAATGCCATATCAGGCTCCCTTCACGGCAGAAGCGGCAGCGATGGCGGCCTTGACGTCGGCATCCTTGACCTTGGCGCCGACCAGCTGGTCAACGATTGCGGTCGCGGTTTCCTCGGCGATGGCGCCGACATCGGCGAATGCCTGATCCCTGATGCCGGCAATGCGCTTTTCTGCGGCGGCAAGCTTTTCAGCAAGTCCTGCCTCGATTGCGGCGCGGTCGGCATCAGCCTTGGCCTTGGCGGCGTCACGGGCCGCGGAGCCTATCGAGCTTGCCTTGGCGCGGGCTGCCGCGAGTTCTTTTTCATAGGTCTCGACGGCTGCGTCGGCTTCGCTTTTCAGCCGTGCCGCCTCATCGAGATCCTGTGCGATGCGTCCATGACGGTTCTCGAGAATGCCGCCGACGCGCGGAACGATGACCTTCTGCATGAGCAGATAGAAAAGGCCGAACGTGATCGCCAGCCACAGGACCTGCGATGCATAAGTAGACTGGTCGAACGGCGGGAAAACGCCGGAAGCGCCGTGTTCGGCGCCGTGCGCCACACCGGTTTCCGTGTGCGTGGCTTCCGGTTGCGGCTGACCGACAGCCGGAGTTTCCGTATGCGTTTCACCTACGGTCGGTGCTGACTGGGCATAAGCCTCGGTCACGAACATGCTCACCTCCAGGGGTACTGCAAATGCGAAGGATCACGGCACGCCATTCGCGGGCCGTGATCCAGACCTGATGCCGGTATTAAACAGCGAACAGGAGAAGGAGAGCTACGAGCAGCGAGAAGATGCCCAGAGCTTCCGTAACGGCGAAGCCGAATACCAGACGGCCGAACTGGCTGTCGGCAGCAGAGGGGTTGCGCAGTGCGCCGGACAGGTAATCACCGAAGATACGGCCGAGTGCGAGGGACGTACCAGCCATGCCGAGGCATGCGAGACCTGCGCCGATGTACTTTGCTGCTTCCGCTTCCATGTGAGACTCCTTGAGATATAGGTTGTTGCGGCTATCTTTTGGCGCCCGTTGCCGGGGCCAGCGACTTTACTTCTCAGTGACCACCATGCACGGCGTCGTTCAGGTACATGCAAGTCAGTACCGCGAACACATAAGCCTGCAGGAAGGCAACGAGAAATTCGAGAGCGGTCATGGCGACCGTCATGATGAGAGGCAGGACAGCACCGCCGACGCCGAGTGCGCCGAGCGCGCTCATGGAGGCGACAAAGCCTGCGAAAACCTTGAGCGTGATATGGCCGGCCAGCATGTTCGCGAAAAGACGAACGGAAAGGCTGATCGGGCGTGACAGGAACGAGATCATTTCAATCGACGCGACCAGCGGCAAAAGCGCCTTCGGCACGCCCGAAGGGGCGAAGATGCCGAAGAAATGCAGGCCGTGCTTGTAAAAACCATAAACGACGACCGTGCCGATAACGAGGCAGGCGAGCGCGAAGGTGACGATGATCTGGCTGGTGACCGTGAAGAAATACGGGAACATGCCGAGAAGGTTGGCCGTCAGCACGAACATGAAGAGCGAGAACACGAACGGGAAGAACACCATGCCCTTCTTGCCGGCGCCTTCGCGCAGCATGGAGGCGATGAATTCATAGGACATTTCGGCAACGGACTGCATGCGCGTCGGGATCAGACCGCGGTTCGACGTTGCGAAATAAAGGAAACCGGAAGCCGCAGCCACGGTCGCGACCATGAAGAGCGACGCATTGGTGAAGGAAAAATCGACGCCGCCAATTTCGATCGGAATGATCGGCTGCACCAAGAACTGATGGGTCGGATCGTTTGCCACCGGCTGCCCTCTTTACCTGTCGCCGCCTGTCGCGGCATCTCAACTGTAAGGAAAAACAGCCTAAAGGCCGCCTTTTCCACCCTCATCCTGTCTGTCCGCCTTCTCAAGTAGCGGCGGCTTGGCCACCGCGCCCGTGGAGCGCAACACATTCAATACGCCTGCGCAGAAACCGAGAAGAAGAAGAACGATCATCCCCCACGGCGTCGTGCCGGCAAAATAGTCCAGAAGATAACCCAGCATAGCGCCGACCACGATGGCAGAAATGAACTCCGATGAGAGCTTGACCGCCATCGCAAAACCTTTCCGGTTTTCCGCAGCGTTGGTCTCCGCCCTCACTTCCGCCTCATCCTCCGCCTTCACCTTCGCCAACTCATCGGCTAGGCGCTTGCGACGCTCGTCCAGACTATCGCCACGGTTGCCAGTCATCTTAAAATCCCACCCATTTTCTCCGTTCCAGCCATGCCAGAACCCTTTGGAGTTGTAAACGGTGACGGATTAAGCCTGTTCCAGCCCGCTCTGAAGTCGCGCGCAACATAGTTTTAGGGGCTTCTCTAGTCAAGGCACTGTCGACGGTTGTTTCGACACAAATTAATCATGCAAAAACAACGGCTTGACATCAAATCGCGGTTTGGCGACGATGTTTCCCCAGGGAATCGGCATTTTTGACACGCAAAATGCGACAAATTGGCGGTGGTATCAGCTCCAGCCGCCGCCATAGGTACGGTAAAACACGTGCAAACCTATCCTGCCGACCTTTTTCATCGTGCGACCCCAGGCGGGACGCACATAAACGGCGTGATAGTGGGTTGCCGATCCCACTTCCTTCAACCAGATTTTGCCAGCCGTTGTGGCCATTGCCACTTCGCGCGCCATTTTCCAGTGGCGTTCGGAATTCACGCGATCCTTGATATTGTCGCAGGCGAAGGAAAACTGGCAGCGGTTGCGCCAGTCCTTGTTCTGGTAAACGACACCGCAGATGGTTTTCGGATAGGCGGGATTGCGCACGCGGTTGAGGATGACCTGTGCGACCGCCGCCTGTCCCTTCACCGATTCTCCGCGCGCCTCGAAATAGATGCCGGAGGCGAGGCATTGTTGTTCGGCTGCCGAAAATACGGCGGCGGGCAAAGGGGTGGCCGCCCAGGCGTGGTCGCCCTCGGCGATTTGCGGCACGAAACGGCCGGCGTCGGGCTTCTTGAGAATGGCGTCGAAGGGTGACTCGCGGGCGAAATCCGGTTCGGCCGGCGCATAGGCCGTGGCCAGAATATCCGGCGTACGATTGTTGATGAGTTCGGCCAGCATCGGCGAGACGCTTCTGTCCGCCTTCTTTTCCTCGCGACGGAAATAGAAGGAGGCGAGTTCCACGTCCTTGCCACGCTTCGGTTTGACGAAAGCGGTGCGGTCCTTACGCTTCAGCGGCTCGATGTCCAGCATGCTGGTGCGCTGCAAGACGGAACCGGCGGTGAAAGCCTTGGGCGGCTGCATGATTTCGGTGGCGACGACACGACCCTTCTTGGCGGCGCGGTTGACGCGCTCGCTGTCGGGCGTCGTTGCCTCGCCCTTCTTATTGGTGACGAAAGCGACCTTGCTGCCATTGGGCAGGGTCATGCCGCCGCCGTGCAGCGCCGCCTCCCCTGCGGCATCGTTGAAGGTGAGCGAGGCATTGTGCACCGAGCCCGCCGGAGACGCCGTCAGCACCATGCGCCATTGCTCGCCGCCATTATCCAGACCGGCCAGAAGCGAGGCCAGATCCGCGCGCGCAGCGAGGGAGGGAAAAACGAGCCAGGCGGCAAGGCCGAAGACGACGGGCGAGGTCCATTTTGACGCCCACGCCTCACGGGACACGGGGGACCGACGACGCATTACTCTTTTCGAACGCAAAACCAGCACTCCGAACACCGACAACCAAATTTGCTACAGGTGTTCGAGAATCTCTTATTAACCTTGATGCTTGGTTAACGCCGCGCGCGGACGCGGATTCACGTTAATGTGTAACCATCTTCTAATAGTCACACGACGACGTGCGAACCCAGCTCCACCACGCGGTTGGCCGGAAGGCGGAAATAATCCGAGGGATCGGCGGCGGTTTCGGCGAGCGCGATGAACAGGCGGTTCTGCCAGCCCGGCATGCCGGATTTCGGATCCGGCACCAGCTTGCGGCGGCCGAGATAAAACGAGGTCGACATGATGTCGAACTTGTAGCCGGTGCGTCTCAGATAGCCCAGCGCCTGGGTGACATTCTGCGTCTCCATAAAGCCGAAATGCAATTCGACCACGGCAAAACGGTCGCTCAGCTTCGTCAGCGTATAACGCTCTTCGGGGTGGACGCGCGGCTGGTCCTCGGTGCGGATCGTCAGGATGACGTTCTTGTCGTGAAGGACGTGGTTATGTTTGAGATTGTGCAACAGCGCCGCCGGCGCCGTCTCGGGATCGCCGGTAAGGAAGATTGCCGTGCCGGGCACACGCACCGGCGCATGGGCGCTCTCCTTTTCCACCGAGGCGACGAAGGCCTTCAGCGGCACATCGATGCGGCGGGTCTTGGCAAAGAGTATCTTTGAGCCGCGCTGCCATGTGGTCATGATGATGGTGAAGGCGATGGCCAACAACACCGGCACATAACCGCCGTCGTGGATCTTCAGGAGGTTCGCTCCGAGGAAGATCAGTTCCAGCAGCAGAAGCGGCGTCAGCACCGCAAGCGCCAGCCAGATCGACCATTTCCAGCGCTTGCGCACGAATTCGAAGAACATCAGGCTGGTGACGACCATCGCGCCGGTCACGGAAATACCGTAGGCGGTGGCAAGCGCATCCGAACTCTTGAAGGTGATGACCAGTGCGACGACGCCGAACAAGAGGATGGTGTTGACGGCCGGAAGGTAAATCTGCCCCGTATTGGTTTCCGAGGTGAAGAGGATTTCCATGCGCGGCAGATAACCGAGATGGATCGCCTGGCGCACGAGCGAAAACGCGCCCGTTATGACCGCCTGGCTGGCGATGATGGTGGCGGCGGTTGCCAGAATGACGGCCGGCAGGATCGCCCATTGCGGGAACATCAGATAGAAGGGATTGGACATCGCCGCCGGGTCTTTCAGCACCAGCGCGCCCTGCCCGAGATAATTCAGCGTCAATGCCGGGAAAACCAGACAGAACCACGCCCACTGGATGGGACGACGGCCGAAATGGCCGAGATCGGCGTAAAGCGCTTCCGCCCCCGTGATCGTCAGGAAGACCGCGCCGAGCACGACGACGCCGTAGAAACCTTCATTGGCCAGAAATTCCACCGCATGCCACGGATTGAAGGCGAAGAGGATGCTGAAGTCATCGGCGATATGAAGAAGACCGGCCAGACCCATGACGATGAACCAGACGGCGGTGATCGGTCCGAAGAATTTCGCCACCGTGCCCGTGCCGTGGGACTGGATGGCGAAGAGGCCGATGAGGATGCCGACGGAAATCGGAATGATGAAGGCGTCCATTTCCGGCGTGACGAGCTTCAGGCCTTCCACCGCCGAAAGCACCGATAGCGCCGGCGTGATCATGGCGTCGCCCAGAAACAACGCCGCGCCGATGAGGCCGAGCACGATGAGAACGCTGCGGTGGGTGCCCGCCGTCTTCATCAGCAGCGCCAGCAGCGAGAGCGTTCCGCCCTCGCCGTCATTGTCCGCACGCAGAAGAAGCGTGATGTATTTGAACGTCACGATGATCGTCAAAGCCCAGATCATCAGGGACGTGAGGCCGATGACTTCTTCCTGCGTCACGCCGTCATAGGCGATCGGCCGAAGGGCTTCGCGGAAGGCGTAGAGCGGGCTGGTGCCGATATCACCATAGACGACGCCGATGGAACCAAGGATCGCGGCATAAAGCCCTTTGTTCTGATGCTTGTCATCCGCATCCGGTTTCTCGGCAACATCCTTGTCGACGATTTGAGACATGATGATCCTGGCTCCTCAGAGCCAGCCCTTCCAACGAAAAAAGAGAAACGGAATGATCGCGGACATCACCATGACGATCAGCGCAAGCGGATAACCAAATGTCCAGCTCAACTCCGGCATGAGCTGAAAGTTCATTCCGTAAATGGAGGCCACCAGCGTGGGTGGCAGGAACACCACCGACGCGATGGAAAAAATCTTGATGATGCCGTTCTGCTCGATATTGATGATCCCGAGCGAGGCGTCCAAGAGAAAGGTCAGATTGCCGGAAACGAAGGAGGCATGTTCATTCAGCGACTGGATATCGCGCCCGATCGACTTGCCCTGCTCCCGCGCGCCCTTGTCCTCGCGCACCTGATCGCTGGTGGACAGAAAGGTCTGAAGGCGCGCCAGCGATGCAAGGCTCACGCGGACCTTCGATATCAGCCGGTGATAGGCGGCGATGTTGCCGAGGCGGTCTTCGAGATAGCGCGGCGCCTTGCGTTTGGAACGAGCCTGGCTGCCGAGAATATCGGCGGCGAGATTGTCGATCCCCGTAACCGAGTTTTCGAGAATCTCCGCCGTGCGGTCGACGATGGTTTCGAGCAGCTTCAGGAGCAGCGCCGCGCCGCTGCGCATCTCATGCGGAACGCGCGTGATGGCGGCGGTGAAGAGATGGAAGGATTTCGGCTCGGCGTAACGGATTGTCACCAGACGCTTGCCGGCAAGGATGAAGGCGACGTCGGTGAGGCGGGGATCGTCCGAATCCGCCTTCCACACCAGAGAGGCGGTCATGAAGACATTACCGTCTTCCATATAAAGCCGACTGGAAGGTTCGATATCCTTCAGATCCTCACGGGTGGGCAGATCGAGCCCCAGCAGCTTTTCCACATGTTGCTCTTCCGCCCTGTCCGGATCGACGAGATCGATCCAGACGATGTCGTCGGGGACCTGTCCGGAGCCGTCGTCTGACGACAGGCTGATCGCCTCGCAATTGGCGCGATAGGCTTTTATCAATCCGTTTCTCCGCTCCACATTGCAGGCTTCAGCCGCAATGCTGCTTAACATATCCTGTTTGCGCTCGGCAAACCTTTGGACGACACTTCAGGGACCGTCGGAACAGGCGGGATTTTGACAATCTCGCCGGCCCGATGGACCAAGAGCCAAACGGCGCAGGCGTATGCGCCCAAAGCGAGACGCAATCAAGCAATATTTTTTCTCGACAGCATTGCAGGCGAAGCATTTCTGGATCTCAAATCCGGAAATGCTTTCGGATACTTCCGTTTAATGTTATGTTTTCAAACGACTATCGAGGAAGAAGAAACCCTGTCCGGCTTTGCCCCATGGCTGGGGTGTTATTCGAAAACAATCCTCGGGGCGGCTTTTTGCTCGCTTGCACCGATGCGCGCCCAGACTTTTTGCGCGATATCGCGGTAGACTGCGGCCTGCGGGCCATCGGGTTCTGCGGCGACGACCGGCGTTCCGGCATCTGACATTTCGCGGATGGATATGGTGAGCGGCACTTCGCCGAGAAACGGAACGCCGATCCTTTCCGCTTCAGCCTTCGCGCCGCCATGACCGAAAATATCGTAACGCGCACCGGTATCGGGCGCGATGAAATAGCTCATATTCTCGATGACGCCCAGCAGCGGTACTTCCACCTTGCGGAACATGGTGACGCCCTTGCGCGCATCGGAGAGCGCCAGATCCTGCGGCGTGGAAACGATGACGGCGCCGGCGAGCGGCACCTGCTGGGCGATGGTAAGCTGCGCATCGCCGGTGCCGGGCGGCATGTCCAGCACCAGCACATCCATTTCGCCCCAGGCCACTTCGCGCAGCATCTGCATCAGGGCGGACTGCACCATCGGCCCGCGCCAGATCATCGCGGCTTCCTCATCCACCAGAAAGCCCATGGACATGACCTTCAGTCCGTAATTCTCCATGGGGAGGATGATGCGGTCTTCCTGTTGCTTCGGACGGCCGGAAATTTTCAGCAGCCGCGGCAGCGAGGGGCCATAAATATCGGCATCGAGCATGCCGACCTTGAGGCCGAGCGACTGGAGGCCGAGCGCCAGATTGACGGCGGTCGTCGACTTGCCCACCCCGCCCTTGCCCGAGGCCACGGCGATGATGGATTTGACCCCCGGCACGCCGACCTTTGACGAGCCGGGCTGAGTGGTCGGCCGGCCGGTTGCGGCGGCGGGGCGCGCCGGGGCGGGCTGCTGCTGGCCAGGCTTGCGGTCGGCCGTCAGCGCCACGACCGCGCCGACGATGCCCTCAACGCCCTTGGCCGCCTGTTCGGCGGCAAGCCGTAACGGCTCCATCGCCGCAGCCCTGTCGGCCGGGACGGTGATCGAGAAATAGGCCTTCGCATCGGCGATGAAAATTTCCGAGACCATGCCGAGTGCGACGATGCTCTTGCCGCTGCCGGGATAGACCACCGCTTCCAGCGCCTTTTCCACCTGGCTCCTGCTGACATCTGCCATATTCCTGCTCCGCTTCATCATCCGACCGGGTATTGCGTGCCATCCATAGACAAGCCGGAGCGCTTCGCCAATGCCAAAGCGCGACAACAGTCAGGCATTCGCGACGATTTGACGCTGCGGCTTCAGATCTCGTCGTCCATCTCCAGCGTTTCCGGGTCGAAAACATGACCGTCGAAAAAGCAGTCGGGGCCCAGCACCAGACCCGTGCGCGATGCGCCGACATGAACAGGCTCACGCAACGTGCCCTCAAGCTTCAGATTTGCGCCCGGCACCGGCGCAAAAAGCGGCTTCATCGCTTTGCGGAAAATATCCGGCCGGTAGGCGTTACGGGCCGCCTCCACCATGGCGGGATCGAACCGGTAATCGGCGGAAACCTCGCCCCAGCGCAGCATCTGGCTGAAGAACCACAGGGCCTGACTCTGCCATGGAAAATTGGCGGCCTTGGCGCTCGTCACGAAAAATTCCTGAAAGCGCTGCATGTCCTTCTGCGAGGTGGAAATATAGCCCGTCAACGCCGGCAGCAGGAATTCACCGTTCTCATCCATATATTGAGGAGCGGCGAGGATGCCGGCCAGTTCCTCGATATTGGCGGTATTGGCGCACCATTCGCCGGCGCGGTAGAGGGCGCGCAGCAGCCCTTCTAGCAGGGCTGGGTTCTCCTCCGCCCAGCGCTTCTTCGCGGCCAGCATCTTTTCCGGCGCATTGCGCCAGATCAACGCCCCGGTGGTGACGATACGCCCCGCGCCGCCGAGCACCACGGCGCTGCCCGCCGGCTCGGCGGTACAGAGCGCATCGACCTTGCCGCTTTCCAGGAGCGCGGGCATGGCCTTCGGCAGCGCCTCGACGATTTCCATATCCCGGCCGAGCAGCACGCCGCAGCTTCCGAGCAGGTAACGCAGGGTATAAAAAGGCGTAGAGACGATATCTTCGACCGCAAAGACCGGCGGATTTCCGCCCGCTGCCCGGCGCGCGGCGCAGACACGGGCCATGGCGCGTCCAAAAGCCGCCGGGTCCGGTAACTTCAGCCCTTCGCGGTAGAGTTCGTTATAAAATCCGTGGGAAACGGTCGTCGCCGATCCGCCGAGGGAAAGCGTGAAAACGCCGACAATATCGGCGGGCAGATCGTCGAGGCCGACAGCCGAGCCGACCGGAACCGGGGCGGGCAGGTGCGCGACGTGAACGCCATCCTCGCCAAGCGCCGCAAGCACGGCGCGGGCGGACTGTTTTCGGAAAAGTTCAAGTTCTATGCCTTCATCGGCAGCAAAGCCTTTTTCGGCAGCGGCTATCAGCACGGCGCAATCGATAGTCGGAGAAAATCCTGCTTTTACCCTATGCCGTTCCGGCAAACGATTTCTCCTTTCCGGTGATTCGAAAAGAGGATCGCCCAGGAAACGGTTTATCACAATGATAAAATTACGGTTTCGCTATTTTATCAGGCCGACCCGCAGCGCTTTTGCGACGGCCTGGGTGCGGTTGACCGTGTCGAGTTTTTTCGTCGCGCGGTTCAGGTAATGATTGATGGTATGTTCCGACAGCATCATGATTTCAGCGATTTCGGCGCTGGTCTTGCCAGCGGCGGTCCAGTTCAGGCAGTCGATCTCCCGCTCGCTCAGTGTTTCGGGGACCCTGAGATCGAGCCGGCGGATTTCAGACAGCCGGGCGAAGACATGGCTGGAAATATATAAAAGCTCGGCAAGCCGGCTGGTGGCCACGGTCGTCTTGTTGCCGGAAAAAGATACCGCGCCGCGTCGCATGGTAATGTCGTGAACGGGAAACCAGACCGAATTGATCATCTCGAAACGTTCTAAAAGGTTGATCACGGTTTTCCTGGCGATTTCTCCCTCGCCTCCGACCAGAAAATCCATTGAGACGGAAAAGGGAACGGTCGATTTTTTCAACTGCGCCATCACCCGGCTGTTTTGCAGCATGCCCTCTTCATCGTAACGCTGCAGAAGCTCCGCCGGCCAGCTGGTGATGATCGTATATTGCGACAATTCGCTCGCCGCTTCCGACGACAGGTCAAGAACCATGAAAGCCTTGAATTCCCAGGCTTCCGTCAGCCGTTTCAGGAACCGGAATATATCGAATTGCGTGTTCAGACCGGCGATCTCGCGAACGCAATCAACACCAATCGACTGAACGGCGGCCGCCTCTGTTTTTTGCATCAAAGCTGTTCTTCGAGAATGAGAAATGCCGCCGCAAAGGCCTGCCCTTGCCCGGAAATTGTTGCGGATGTTACTCACCAAAACGATTCATGCAAACGAAAGTTGAAAACTTAATTCAGAATAGTCGAAAATAATATTGAACGTGTCTGAATGGATGCGAGGCCGGCAGTTTCACCCCGTAAAATCCACGGGTCAGAAGTCTTCGTTTTCCTCAACCATCCGCCACCGGGGACAATCTGCAGGCAAGATCGTCGGAAATTCTGTCGGCGGTTTCGCGCACCAGGGGCCCCCATTTGCGAAGCTGTTCCACATCCACGCGATAGGCCGGACCGGTGACGGAAATCGCCGCGCGAAAATTGCGGCCGGGCGCCCGGACCGGTGCGGCAACGCAGTGAATTCCGATCTCGTGCTCCTGAAGGTCAAAACCGTAGCCGTTGTCTCGAATTGTCGCCACTTCCCTCATCAGCGCTTCCGGCGTCGTGACCGTGCTTTCCGTGAAGCGATGAAAATCCAGTTCCGCGGCCAGCTGCGCCAGATCGTCGGCGGAGAGCAGCGACAGCGCCGCCTTGCCCACGCCGGTGCAATAGGCTGGGGAGGTTTTGCCGACCTGCGAATGCATGCGCAATGTGTGCCGGCCCTCCATCTTGTCCAGATAGGTGACCTGTCCGCCGTTCAGCACCGCGAGATGCACCGACTCCTGCGTCACCGCCTGCAAGGCCGCCAGATGGGGTGCCGCGACGCTGCGCAGGTCGTTACCGCTCCAGGCTTTCGCGGCCAGTTGCAGCAACCTCAGCCCCACGGCATAGGTCTGATCGGCAGCGTGATCGACAAGGCCTTCGGCAACGAGATGGGCGAGCTGGCGGTGAACCGTGCCGCGCGGCTGGCCACAAGCTTCGACCACATCGGTAAAGCGCATCGGTTTTTCAGCAAAGGCGATCAGCTCCAGCAGCGAGACAGCTTTGCCGAGCGTGCCCGTCTCAACGCCGGCCTTCCGCTGCGCCATTGGAACCGCATCAGGCTTTTGTCCATTGGGCTTTTTATTATCGGGCATGGCAACATCCACCGTCATCTGCCTTGACATAAGTGTGACGCCAAGAGAATAATTCCATTTAGTAAAATCTAGTTCCAAATATTGGAACAAGCAAGCCTTTCATGGACGAGATGATGCCGATGACGCAAGCCCAATTTCCGGACCTCAAGGATGCGGGCGTGCTAGTCACCGGCGGCGGTTCCGGCATCGGAGCATCGTTGGTGGAAGCCTTTGCGATGCAAGGCGCGAAGGTTTCTTTCATCGACATCGCCGAAGAACCAAGTCTGGCGCTCGTCAAGCGGCTTGCGACAACGGCGCCGCATCCGGTTCACTTCTTCAAGACCGACCTTCGCGATATTGCGGCGGTCGGAAAGACGGTGGAGGCGGCGGCCTCCGCCACCGGCGGGATCAAGGTACTGGTCAATAACGCCGCCTGGGACGACCGCCACGACATAGACACGGTGACGGAGGCCTATTGGGACGCCAATCAGGCGGTCAATCTGAAGCAGATGTTCTTCACGGTTCAGGCAGCCCTGCCCTATCTCCGGCAGGCGAAAGACGCATCCATCGTCAATTTTTCATCCATCTCGTTTCTGCTCAATATGGGCGATCTGCCCTCCTATGCGGCGGCCAAGGCCGGTATCATCGGGCTGACGAAAAGCCTGGCAGGCCGGCTGGGCCCGGAAAACATCCGCGTCAACACGCTTTTGCCCGGCATGATCGTGACGGAGCGGCAGAAGGAACTTTGGCTGACGGATGAGGGCATTGCCGCCACCACCGCGCGGCAATGCCTGAAACGCACGCTCATCGCTGCCGATCTCTCGGGCCCGTGCCTGTTTCTCGCATCATCGGCATCGGGCGCCATCACGGCGCAATCCATAATCGTAGACGGAGGCCTTCTATAATGTCTGAACCCGCTTTCATCGCCGTCGACTGGGGTACGACCAGTTTCCGGCTCTGGCTCATGAGCCGATCGGGCGCGGTGCTGGCGGAGCGCAGAAGCACGGAAGGTATGACGACCGCCATGCGGACCGGTTTTGCCGACGTACTGCAATCGCATCTCGACGCCATCGGCGCGCCGGAAGATCTGCCGGTTATCGTCTGCGGCATGGCAGGGGCGCGGCAGGGCTGGGTCGAGGCGGGTTATATCGACGTGCCGGCGTCGCTTTCGGCGGTTCCAGGCGGCGCGGTTCGTGTGCCGGGCCAGGCGCGGGATGTGCGCATTCTGCCGGGGCTGGCGCAGCGGGACAAAACCGCGCCCGACGTCATGCGCGGCGAGGAAACGCAATTGCTCGGCGCTCTCGCCTCCTCGGATGCCGGTGAAAAACTCGTCTGTATGCCCGGCACCCATTCCAAATGGGTGACCGTGAAGGGTGGCGGCGTGACCGGCTTCGCCACGTTCATGACCGGCGAGCTCTTCGAAGTCGTCTCGAAACAGACGATCCTTTCCCATGCGGTGGCCGAGGCCGAAGCCTTTACCGGCGAGCATGAGGCTTTCACGGCGGCGGTGCGCGACATCTATGCCAATCCGCAGCTTGCGACCAATCGCTTTTTCACCCTTCGCTCCGGCCAGTTGCTGCACGGCCTCACCGCCACCGACGCCAAGGCCAAGCTGTCCGGTATCATGATCGGGCTGGAAATCGCCGGCGCGCATTCCACCGCCCGGCGCGAGACACCGGTGGTGCTGATCGGCTCCGGTGCACTCGGCGCGCTTTACGAAGGCGCCTTCACCGCCCTTGATATCCACTATACGGTCATTGATGCAGACGAGGCCGTGCGGCGCGGATTGCTGGCCGCTGCAAATGCCATCTGGCCATAAGAAGAAAGATCGACCATGCGTATTCCCTTCCCTTCCATCCAATATCCGCTGATCGCCATTCTGCGCGGCCTGAAACCCGAGGAAACCGAAGGCGTCGTCGGCGCGCTGATCGAAACCGGCTTCCGCGCCATTGAAATTCCGCTGAACTCGCCCGATCCGTTCCGCTCCATCGAGATCGCCGCGAAGATGGCGCCCGCCGATTGCCTGATCGGAGCCGGCACCGTGCTCAGCGTTGAAGACGTGGCGTCGCTGGATGCGGCCGGTGGAAAGCTGATGGTGAGCCCGAATGCCGATGCGGAGGTCATTACCGCTGCGCGTGAAAAAGGCATGGTGACGATGCCGGGGGTCCTCACCCCCACCGAGGCGCTGGTGGCAGCGAAGGCCGGTGCGACCGGGCTCAAATTTTTCCCCGCCAGCATCATCGGCCCCGCCGGCATCAATGCCATCAGGACGATTCTGCCGAAGGATCTGGTCATCGCCGCCGTCGGCGGCGTCTCGGACAAGAATTTTTCTGAATATACCTCGGCCGGTATCGTGGCTTTCGGGCTTGGCACCAGCCTTTACAAGCCGGGCATGACGGCGGCGGAGGTGCGCGAACGCGCTACTGTCACACTTTCAGCCTATGATGCTGCCATCGGAGGATAAGAGCTTGGCCACTGTTTTTCCCTTTACCGGACGCGTTCTGGACGAAACGCCGATGCTGCTCGGCGAAGGCCCGACTTTCGACCCCGCGACCGGCACCGCCTGGTGGTTCAATATTCTCGAGCGTGAACTGCATGAGCTGCATCTCGCCTCCGGCCGCAAGACCGTGCACGCTTTGCCCTTCATGGGCAGTGCGCTCGCCAAGGTCAGCGACAGCAAGCAGCTGATCGCCTCCGATGACGGGCTTTTCCTGCGCGACACGGCAACCGGCGTGCTGACCCTGCATGCGGAGCTGGAAATGGATTTGCCCGACAACCGCTCCAATGACGGGCGCATGCACCCCTCCGGCGCGCTGTGGATCGGCACCATGGGCCGCAAGGCGGAGACCGGTGCGGGCAGCATCTATCATGTCGTGAAGGGCACCGTGACCAAGCTGTTTGCCGGGATCAGCATTCCGAATTCGATCTGTTTCTCGCCCGATGGCGCGACGGGATATTACGTCGATACCAAGGTAAACAAGCTGATGCGGGTGCCGCTCGATGCCGAGACCGGCCTGCCCTCCGGCAAAGCTGAAGTCTTCATCGATTCCACGGGTATCAAAGGCGGCATCGACGGGTCGGTCTGCGATGCCGAAGGGCATATATGGAACGCCCGCTGGGGCGTGGGCGCCGTGGATCGTTACGACACGGACGGCAATCATATCGCCCGATATGAGGTGCCCGGCGGACAGACGACCTGCCCCGCCTTCATCGGCCCCGACGCATCGCGCCTTCTCGTGACATCCGCGCGCGAACATCTCGACGACGACGCCCTTGCCACCAATCCGCAGCATGGGTTGACGTTCGAGCTGGGGGTTGACGTCAAGGGCCGGTTTGAGCCGCTTTACCGGTTGTGAAGCGCGGCATCCGCCAACCTCTTCTCATTCCTGTGCTTGTCACAGGAATGAGGGTTGTGGGGATGCGCCGGCGCGCACAAGCTCGGCTGAGATACTGCTTTCTCCAACAAGCGTAACGACCAAGCCGCACCGCATCAGGAAATATCCGACAATATCTCGCGGTAATTCTCGTGCAGATAACGCTGGGTCGCGGCGGCGTCGGCGGGGCGGCCGTAGAAATAGCCCTGCCCCATGGCGCAGCCGAGTGCGAGCAGCTTTTCCTCTTCCGCCCGTTCTTCTATCCCCTCGGCCACCACCTCGAGATCGAGGCCTTCGCACATGGCGACGATGGCCTTGATGATATGTTCGGAAGGGCGGTCGCTGCTGATGCGCGAGACAAAGGCGCGGTCGATCTTCACCTTGTCGAAGGTGAAATCCCTCAGGCGGCCGAGGCTGGACTGGCCGGTACCGAAATCGTCGAGGGAGATGCGAACACCCGCGCTCTGCAATTCGCTGATGATACGCTGCGCGGTATCGGCAGACGTCATGACAGCCGTTTCGGTGATTTCAAGCTCCAGCCGGTGCGGGTCGAGGCCGACACGCGAGAGAATGGACAAAATATTGTCCGCCGTGCTTGGGTCCATCAATTGCGCGGAAGAGAGGTTGAAAGACAGGAAAAGCTCGCGCGGCCAGAACAGGGCCGCCTCCGCCGCCTTTCGGAGCAAAGCTTCCGACAGTGCGTCGATAAAGCCGCGCTCTTCTGCCAGCGGCACGAAAACGGCAGGCGATACGAAGCCGAGATCCGGGTCGTTCCAACGGGCGAGCGCCTCGAAACCGATGACCTTCGCCTCTTCCAGTCTGACGATGGGCTGGAAATGCACGTCGATGGCGTCGGTGATGATGGCGTTTCTGAGCGCCTGTTCCAGCTGCGTGGCGCGCTTCATTTCCTGCGCGATTTCGCGCGAATAGACGGTGATCTGGCCGCGGCCGCGTCTCTTTGAGCGATAAAGCGCTGTTTCAGCGCTTTTCAGCAAATCCTCGAATTCATCGCCGGCGAAGGGATAGATGGCAAAACCGAAGGAGGAGGACAGACGGACGTTGCGGTCGCCGAGATCGTAAGGGGCCGAAAGCACGTCCTTGATCATGTTGCCAATGCGTTCCGCGCCGATGCGCTCAAAGACCAGCGGCAGCACGAAGGCGAACTCGTCGCCGTCATGGCGCGTCACGATCGCGCCGTCGGGAATGCAGGCTTTCAGCCGGTGCGCGACCTGGCAGAGGATTTCATCGCCCGCCTGCACGCCGAACAGATCGTTGATAGGTTTGAAGCCGTCTATATTGGCGATGCCGACCGTGAAGGGCGCCGGATCGCTGGAGCGCTCGCTGGCAAGCATACGAATCTTGTCCCGCAGACGGTAGCGGTTGCCGAGCCCCGTCAGTGGGTCGCTGTAGGCCATCGCCTGCAGCTCGTTCTGGCTGACCTGCAACGTTTGCGGCTCTGCCCGTTTCATTTCTGCATCTCGTGAATCCTGTGTCGCCCGCGGTCACAATGCAGTGCAAGTATTAAAAAAGCCATAGCTTCCGGCAATGGCAATTTCAGGCCCGTAGCCGCAAGCCGTCCTTGCCGAAAAGCCGCAGGAAAACCGCCTCGACCATGTCCGGGCTGACGGGTTTCAAAAGCATGTCGTCCATGCCGGATGCCCGGCATTTGTCGAGATCGCCCTCGAAAGCGTGGGTGATGACGCCGACGATGGGAATGTGCTTGTCTCCGCCAAGGCTGCGCATGCGGCGGGCGACTTCGAAGCCGTCGATATCGCCCAGCGTCGTATCGAGCAGGACGGCGGAAGGCGGCTGTTCGGCAAAGAGCCGCAGCGCCTCTTCGCCCGAGGTGGCGAGCCGCCAGGAAAGCCCAAGGCCTTCGAGTATCTGCGAAAAGACGATCTGGTTAACCCTGTTGTCCTCGACGAGAAGTATTTCGCAGACACCGCCGGTCTTCAAGATTGCAGGCAGATCATCCGTCATGATCTCCCAGTCTTCGTCAGCGGCTTTCTCCTTCGGGGAGGCAGCGGCGAGATAATGCAGCAGGGAGGCCTCAATCTCCTCTTCCTCGATAGTGACGACGGGCAGGGCATGCGCCGAGGCAATATCGAGGCATGCAACGCTCATTTGGGCATCGACAACCACCACATCGATGCTCACCCCGGCGGAGGCTGCGACCTCGATGAAGGCACGCTGTTCGTCCTCACTCGTCACCGCCGCATGGTCCATGCCGCCCGCCGTCAGCCGGCGACCGGCGGCTTCCGCAAAATGTCCGCTTGCAGAGACGATCAGCACTGCCTTGCTTTTTAATACCCCGCCATGATTGTCCGGCTCTTCGTCCTTGCCATAGGTGGAGGCGACGAAGGGGACATGTTCGAGCGAGGGGATGACGGGCGTGCCGTTGGCGTCGATGGTAGCGAGAGCGGTCACGTCCTCCATCGTCGTTACCAGAAAATATCGGCCGGGCCTGCCCACACGCTGCTTGCGGGTGATGGTCAGCACCTCTTCGCCATTCAGACGCCGCACCCTTTCCGGGATGATGCTCGGCACGCCGCTATCCAACACCATACGATCGGCGACATCGATCCGTCCGGCAACCTTGCGCGAGTGGAGATCGAAAACGGTACGGCCAAGAATGCTCTCGGGACTTGTCTCGACAAGGGCACAGGCGGATTTATTGACAGCGGCATAGGCCATGTTCCGATCCTTGACGAAGACGGGAAATGGCAGATTGTCGAGAATGTCCTCGATGAGCTGCACGCGCTCGAGATCGATGCGCCATTGCTCTTCACGTTTCTTCTGTTCGGAAATATCCGCAACCACGCTGATGCCGAGGCCGGACGGCAGGCGGTTCATGACGAAGCGCAGGAAGCGCTCTCCCTTCAGCCGTTCGGTTTTTTCCGATCTTTCCTTCCAATGCAGCGCCAGGCGTTCGCCGATCCATTCCTCCCGGCCGAGCGGGCGGGCATTGGCGGAAAGACTTTCCGCTTCCAGCAGATAACAATCATATAGCGCGCTCAGATAGTCGCGCAGCCGCGCACCCGGGCCGATAACGGCCTCTTCCAGTGGAAAAAAGCTGAGGAGTTTCCGGCTTGCGAAAATAATGTGATCGTTCCGGTCGTAAACGACTATCGCCGCGCCAAGCGCGTCGCAAAGGGCATCAAGCATCACCGTATGAACGCCCGCGCCAGAGGACGCCAAATCACTCAACTGCAAACTCCCGCCTGTTTTTCAGGGGTCAGGCTTATGTTTCTAGTGGAATCGTCCAGGGCAAATGCCGGGATGAAACGAAAAATTCCGCAAAAGAGACATCAGGGTTTGCAACTTGAAGCAGTCTTGAGGGGAAGATGACGCTCACCCATAGTCGACGTCACACGCCACCCGGCGAAGGCGGCCCCGTTCCTGCGGTC
This sequence comes from Agrobacterium sp. 22-209-1, assembly GCF_053522485.1. Classification (NCBI taxonomy): domain Bacteria; kingdom Pseudomonadati; phylum Pseudomonadota; class Alphaproteobacteria; order Hyphomicrobiales; family Rhizobiaceae; genus Agrobacterium; species Agrobacterium sp. 22-209-1. The sequence continues at coordinate 205,782 of NZ_JBNWCH010000002.1, read as the reverse complement.
ATTTCAAGCCGCCTCACCATAATCAAGGCCGATTAAAGGCGGATTAACGCTTAGCGCCATGTTGACGGAAATGATCAAATGCCAGACAGGCCGCAAAACATGTGCAAATTTCCGCAGCCCGAGTTTTTTGCTTTCGAAGCCGTAGCGAATCCGCGAAAATGACGATCATGGCCATCAAGCAGCTTTCAGAAACCCTTATCAACCAGATCGCCGCCGGCGAGGTCATCGAAAGACCCTCCAGCGCCACGAAGGAACTGGTGGAAAACGCCATCGACGCGGGCGCGACGCGGATCGAGATCGCGACGGCCGGCGGCGGTAAGGGACTGGTGCGGATTACCGACAACGGTTCCGGCATGTCGCCTGCCGATCTGGAGCTTGCGGTCAGGCGTCACTGCACCTCGAAAATTTCCGATACGCTGGACGATATCCGCACGCTCGGGTTTCGCGGCGAGGCGCTGCCCTCCATCGGCTCCGTCGCCAAGCTGACGATTACCAGCCGGCAACAGGGCGCTGAACAGGGTTCGGTGATTTCCGTCACCGGCGGCAAGGTGTCCGATGTCCGGCCCGCCGCTTCGAATGCCGGCACCATCGTCGAGGTGCGGGACCTGTTCTTCGCCACCCCCGCGCGGCTGAAATTCCTGAAGACGGAACGGGCGGAGGCGGCCGCGATCACCGAGGTCGTCAAACGCATGGCGATCGCCTTTCCGCATATTCGTTTCGTGCTATCGGGCACCGATCGTTCGACGCTTGAAATCCCCTCCACCGGCGATGACCATCTGGCCCGCATGGCGCAAATTCTCGGCGCCGAGTTCAAGGACAATGCGATAGAGATCGACGCCGGACGCGAGGATGTGACGCTCTCCGGTTTTGCCGGCGTGCCGACCTTCAATCGCGGCAACTCGGCGCATCAATATGTCTTCGTCAACGGCCGGCCGGTGCAGGACAAGTTGCTTTTATCCGCCATTCGCGGCGCTTATGCCGAAACCGTGCCGCATGGGCGATATCCTGTCGCGGTGCTGTCCATCACGCTCGACCCCGCCTTTGTGGATGTGAACGTGCATCCTGCAAAGTCCGACGTGCGTTTTCGCGATCCCGGCCTCATTCGCGGGCTGATCGTCGGCGCGATCCGCCAGGCGCTGACGCGCGACGGCGACAGGGCTGCGACGACGGGGGCGAGCCAGATGATGAACGCCTTCCGCCCCGGCTACAGCCCGTCCGGCCTTCGGCCCTCGCCTTCCATAGCAGCCGCCGCGCCATGGTCCGCTGCCACCTCGCCTTCGCGCCCGCTTGCGGTTTCCGGGGACATGCAATTTGCCGAGGCGGTGCAGTCACGTTTTTCCGACATCACCATGCCGACTGCGAGGGCCGAGCCTCGGGACACTGACGAGACCGCCGCAAGCCCCCCGTCTGAACCTTTGCTATATCCGCTCGGAGCGGCGCGGGCGCAACTACACGAGAACTACATCATCGCGCAGACGGAAAACGGCCTCGTCATCGTCGACCAGCATGCCGCGCATGAGCGGCTGGTGTTCGAACAGATGCGCAATGCGCTGCATTCGAGGCGGCCGCCTTCGCAGGTGTTGCTCATCCCCGAGATCATCGACCTGCCGGAAGAGGATTGCGACCGGCTGATGGATCATGCCGCCGGTTTCGATGCGCTCGGGCTCGTCATCGAGCGTTTCGGACCGGGCGCCGTCGCCGTCCGGGAAACGCCGGCCATGCTGGGCGAAGTCAATGTGCAGGGGCTGGTGCGCCAGCTCGCTGACGAGATCGCCGAATGGGACGCAGCCTCAACGCTTGCCAACAAGCTGGAATATGTCGCGGCCACCATGGCCTGCCACGGCTCCGTGCGTTCCGGCCGGCGCATGCGGCCGGAGGAGATGAACGCGCTTCTGCGGCAAATGGAAAACACGCCGGGTTCCGGCCAGTGCAATCACGGCCGTCCGACCTATATCGAACTGAAACTTTCCGATATAGAACGGCTCTTCGGCCGTAGCTGACGCCGCAAGCAGGCGGGGCTGGCCTTGCGCCACGCCGCGCTATATAAATTCGAGATACTGGAGCACCCAATTGTTCAGGAAAACGCTGCGCCGTTTCGGACTGGGTGCGCTCACAGGACAGAGCAGGAGACGAAAACGGATGAACAGATTTGAAGGAGGCGGTAACCGCCTCGCCGTCATCGAATATCTCGACGGTGACTTCCGCATCGTCCAGACCGGCTCGCACGTCATCTGCGCCATGACGGCCAAGATCATTCCGCTCGATGAGCTGCGCTACTGGAGCGTGGCGCGGCAGGAGGCCTATGTGGATGCGGCGGCTTCGCTGGAAGCCGAAAAGAAGGCTGGCGATCTGCCCGCGTGAGTTGGGAAGCGGCGCGTTGAGTATTGCGCGTCATGTGCCTTCCCTCATCCCTGTGCTTGTCACAGAGATGAGAAGGAAGTGGGTGCACGGCGGTTTATCTTCTTCGGTACTCTAAACCGACGTCCGCGCATTTTCCCGCAGCAAACGCGCGCGGCAGTTTCCCACCGCCGTATCGATGATCGCCGCGGCCGCGTTGGGGTCGTCGAACACCATGTCGATTTCGATCACCAGACTGTTCCACAGCAATTCTTCCGCCCTGCCGTGGTGTCCGTTAAGCCGCACGGCATCCTTGGCCGTCGTCACCAGCTGCAGATCATCTTTGCCGGCGTCCTGCAAAAGATCGGCGATCTCGTCGTCGCTGAAATGGTGATGATCCGGGAAAGAGCGCTGCAGCACGATGTCACCGCCGAGCGCCTCGACGGTTCGATAGAACTTGGCCGGGTCGGCGATGCCGGCATAGGCCAGCACGCGTCTTCCCCTGAAATCCTGCGGCTCCTGCGGCGTGATTGCCGCAACGAAGACGGGCTTGGCGGCCTTTGCCGCCTGCCTGACCAGCGCATCGGCCGCGTGGCCTTTGCCGACCTTCAGAAGCCCTGTCATGTGCCGCATCTGTTCAGCAAGCGGCGCCCTCACCGGACCGCCCGGCACGAGATGGCCGTTACCGATGCCGCGCATCGTATCGATGACGACAAGCGCATAATCCAGCGTCAGGCGCGCGCTCTGGAAACCATCATCCATGATGATGAGATCGACGCCTTCTTTCACCAGACGGTGTGCGCCTTCCACGCGCTTGCGGGAAATGACTGTGACCGCCTCTCGCGCCAGAAGCAGCGGCTCATCGCCGACATCGGTCGAGCGGTGACGCCGGGGATCGACAAGGGTGGTGACGTCGAGCGTGCCGCCGTAGCCACGGCTGAGAAATCCGGGTTTCAGGCCCTTGGCGACGGCGGCTCTCGCAATTGCCATCGCCGTCGGTGTCTTGCCGGCCCCTCCCACGGTGAAGTTGCCGATGCAGATGACCGGAACGGCAACGCTTGCCCTCTTCGCCGTTTGCATCCGCCGGCCGGCTATCTTGCCGTAAACAAGCGAGAAAGGAGACAGGAGCCACGCCTGCCATCCCGCTTTCTGCCACCAGAACGGCGGCGCTTCAGAAACCATCTATTCCCGCTCCCGGCCGCGTCGCCCACGGCATTCCGTTCGCCCGTCACATGTCAGGAGGTTGTTTGCCAGAAAAAACCGTAAATTGCAAAAATGGAATAAACGGGTTTGACGGAGCCGCACCCCGCCCGGCGGAAACCAACCGGGTTCAGAGAGCCCGTTCCGGCAAAAGCGCTTCGAGCGCGGTAATGTCATCGAAACAATAATCGGCATCCGCGCCAAGGCTTTCGCGTGAGCCTGTTCCGGTCAAAACGGCGATGCGCAGACCGGCGCCAGCACTCTTTGCCATGTGCAGATCGTGGTTGTTGTCGCCGACAACAGCCACGCGTTCCGGCGGGAAGCCTATCGCCTCGCAGAAACCCAGGACCATACCGCGCTGCGGCTTGGTGCCGTAACCGCTGTCATATCCCGCGACAAAATCGAGGTCCTTTTCGAAACCGAAGCGGATGGCGGTCTGGCGGATGGAGTTTTCATTGTCGCTGGAGGCGATGCCAAGCTTGTAGCCCCGCGCCTTCAACCTTGCGAAAAATGCCTTGAGATCGGTTACCGGCACGGATTTATCCGCAGCCTCGGTAAATAACCGGTCGAGGCGCGCTGTCAGTTCCCCGACATCGCAGGGCGAGCCGGCGGCAACCAGACCGGCGGCGATTTCCGCCGTATTGCCGGCGGCCAGCAGGCTGTCCGGCACCACATGACCGGTAACGGGGTCCATGCCGCAGGCGCAAAGAAGCCGGTCGGCAAGAACGGGATCGCCATTGGCCGCGATGGCCGCAAGCTCGCGGTTGACCGGACCCCAGCTGGCGTCATAGCCGAGAAGCGTTCCGTCCTTGTCGAAAAGGACTGCGGCAATCGATTGTGCCGCATCAAGTTCAATATCCGCTACCATGAACCGATGGCGCTCCGCGGTTGCAGCTTGGCGGAAACGGTAAGCGGATTGATATAGGGTTCCAGCGCCTTGACGGTGGAGGACAGCGCACCGCGCATATCCTGAATGACCCGGTTGCCCGCATCGATCATCTTGTAACGCTCATTGTCGTTGACCAGCAGATAATGCACCGCCTTGGCCAACATCTCCACATCGCGGATGATACGACCGCCGCCGGCGCGGATCAGCTTCTGATAGGCCTCGCGGAAATTCTGCACATGCGCACCTGAGAGGACGGCGCAGCCGAGCATCGCCGGCTCCAGCGGATTTTGCCCGCCTTCGGCCGTCAGCGACCGGCCGACAAAGGCAAGCTCGGTCAGCCGCAGGTAGAGCCCCATTTCGCCGATGGAATCGCCGAGGAAAATATCGGTTTCCGGGGTAATCACATCATTGCGGCTGCGGCGGGCGACGGAAAGGTTCATGCCCTTCAGCATGGCTTCCACATCATCGCCGCGCTCGGGATGGCGCGGCACGATGATGGTCAGTTGGCCGTTGCGCGACTTGATCGCCGCATGCACGGTGGCGGCAGCCTTCTCCTCGCCGTCGAAGGTGGAGATGGCGGCCCATGTCTTGCGATTGCCGACCTGCTTGCGATAGTGCTCCAAAAGCGCCTCGTCACAGGGCGGCGGATCGGTATCACCCTTGAGGTTACCCGAAATCACCACCGGCCAGGAGCCGAGATCGCGGAAACGTTCAGCATCGAGATCGGACTGCGCAACCACCAGCGCCAGCTTTGAGAACAGCGATTCCGCAATGTCGTGGCGGGCTTTCCAGCGGTCAAAGGAACGGTCGGAGAGGCGCGCATTGACCCTGATCTGCGGGATGTGCCGGCGCTCCAGTTCCATCATCGTCACCGGCCAGATTTCCGATTCCGCTGTTATGGCGGCATCCGGCGCCCAATAGGTGAGGAAACGGTTGACCGCGATCTTGATATCGAGCGGCACATATTGGTGGATCACGTCGTCACCGAGCCGGGTGCGGGTGAGTTCAGCCGACGTGACGGTGCCGGTGGTCAGAAGCACGTAGATATCGCGCTTGCGGATTTCGCGGATCAGCGGGATGAGGGCAAGGGTTTCACCGACACTTGCGGCATGGAACCAGACGAGCGGCCCGCGCGGGCGCTCGGCGCTCGCATAACCGAAACGTTCGAGCCGGCGGCGCTTGTCTTCCTTGCCTTTCGCGGCCCGATAGGAAAGATAGGGCTTGGCGAACGGGTAAGCGGCGATACCGGCAATGCGGTAACCGGAAAGAGCGAAACGTGCGAAACGGCTGCTCATGACATTCTGCCCTTGATCATTCCGCGCAATGCCCTGCCCCTGTTCTGGTTGTTATCGCCGCCTACTTCTTCTCAAATTGCGTCATTTTTTGTCATCGGAAACGAAAGCGCGATCACATTTTCTCGTGTCGCAATACCGTGCCCTGCTGTCTCAAGCAGGAATCACGGGAAAAACCGCCCTCACCCAATAGTATTACAACGCAAGGGGAAAAGGACTCAAATTTTATCGTCGGGATTGAGAAGACGGTGCATATGCACGATAAAATAACGCATATGGGCATTGTCGACCGTCATCTGCGCCTTGGACTTCCATGCGGTCAGCGCAGAAGCGTAATCCGGATAGATGCCAACGATATCGAGTGCGTTCAAATCCCGGAACTGAACATCCTGAAGGTTTTCAAGTTCGCCGCCGAAGACGAGGTGCAGCAGCTGTTTCGGTTTGCCAGTTTCCGTCATGTCTTTATCTCTTTCTTAAACGCTGAGAGAGGCCTTCATCTGCGGGATTTCCCGGCAAACGTCAACCGTCAGACAGATGTGAAAACGCTTTCAAAAGTGCCGGCAGTGCATAATTTGCTGCGGCGCACAATGCGGGGTGGTTTACCTGCCGGCGATTATACATCAAAGGTTTTCCATCGAGCCCGACCAGCCGGCCGCCCGCTTTCTCCAGAATGAGGTCGGCGGCGGCGAGATCCCACTCGTGCGAGTTGGCCTTGACCAGCGTTCCGTCAATGCGGCCATCCGCCACCATGGCCAGCCGGTAGGCAAGCGAGGGGACGTGCGGAATGCGCTCCACGGTGTTGCGCAAGGCTTCCGGCAGATGCGCGATCGCTTCCGCCGCTGCGGCAAGATGGAAGGTTCCGCTATTGTCACGGGTTGCCGAGATGGCGGCTCCGTTCTTCAACGCCACGCCGCCTTCCACCGCGGTGAACTCCTCCGCCAGCGCCGGCGCGACGAGCACGCCGACGACCGGCCGACCCTCATGGACCACTGCAACGCTGACGCACCAGGTGTCGCGGCCGCCGATGAAGGCGCGGGTTCCGTCAATGGGATCGACGACAAAAACGGTGGAGCGCGACAGCCTGTCCGTGTCGTCGTCCGTTTCTTCGGAAAGCCAGCCATAGTCAGGCCGGGCGGAGCGGAGAATGGTTTCGAGAATGTCGTTGGCGGCATAATCCGCCGCGCTGACCGGCGAAAGCCCACCATTCTTCCACCAGACCTCGGGGTCCTTGCGGAAGAAACCCAGCGCCGTCTCGCCCGCCTTGCGGGCGGCTCCGAGGACCAGCCTCAAATCGGAGGCCCAGCGGGCCTCAGCCATATCGTTCATTTTGCCGTCTTTTCCGCGCGCCTCACACGGCGCGCCCGTTTTTCTCTTCGCACTTGCACATAAAGTGCCCGCGAAAACAACCCGCAGGCCGCCTCACTTGCCAGCGATCGTCATACCTTCGATGGCGAGCGTCGGGGCTGCGACGCCGTATTTGCGGTCGATATCATTGGCCGGCGTCACCCGCATGAACATGTCCTTCAGGTTGGACGCGATGGTGACCTCGGAAACCGCGAAGGTCTTTTCGCCATTCTCGATCCAGAAACCGCTCGCGCCGCAGCTATATTCACCCGTGATCATATTGGCGCCGTGGCCGATCAGCTCGGTGACGTAAAAGCCGGTTCCGACCTGTCTCAGCAGGTCCTCCGGCGAGAGATCGCCCGGCTCCAGCGCGAGATTGGTAGAAGCTGGCGAAACCGCCGTGCCGCCGCGCACACCGCGACCGTTGGTTTCAAGACCGAGTTCCCGCGCCGCGGAGGTGGAGAGGAACCAGTGCTTCAAAACACCGTCCTCGATCATCGTCATCTTCTCGCCGCGAACACCCTCGCCATCAAAGGGACGCGAGGACGGGCCACGCACGATCTGCGGATCGTCGGTGAGATAAAGACCCTTTTTCAGAACCTGCTGGCCCATTTTATCGCGCAGGAAGCTGGTCTTGCGGGCAACCGACGCGCCGTTGATGGCGCCGGCAATCGCACCGACGAAACCGCGAGCGATGCGCGGATCGAAGACCACGGTGATGTTGCTGCCGGTATCGACTTGACGTGGACCGACCCGCCGCACGACTTTTTCCCCGGCGCGGCGGCCGATTTCTTCGGCGGCATCGAGATCGGCATAATAAAGACGGCTGTCGAAATCGTAGTCGCGCTCCATCTTGGTGCCTTCGCCGGCGATGACGCTGACGGAGCGGCTGAAACGACTACCCATGTAGCTGCCGGAAAAACCGTGTGAGGTAGCGAGGACGAGGCCGCCCATACCGCTCGATGCGCCGGCGCCGGAGGAATTGCTGACGCCTTTGACGGCCAGCGCCGCCTCTTCCGACGCAAGGGCTGCCTCACGCAGCTGATCGGCCGAGACTTCGGTCGCATCGAAAAGCTCGAGATCGTCGTAGGACGTCGCAAGCCGCTCCTTATCCGCCAGGCAGGCAAAGGGATCTTCGGGCGAGACCTTCGCCATGGCGACGGCCCGTTCCGCCAGCGTCTTCAGGTCAAAGCCGGGATTGGCCGAAACGCTCGCCACCCGGCGGCCCACAAAGACGCGCAGGGAAAAATCGTCGCTTTCGGAGGATTCGGTGCTTTCCACCTTGCCGAGCCGCACGCCGACCGACTGCGAGCGGGAGCGGACGACAACGGCATCCGCCTCATCCGCACCGGCGGCGCGGGCAAGATCGACAAGCTGGCTGGCGCGATCGAGAAGTTTGGAAGAATCTATTTCTGAGGACATGAGTTGGCCTTTCATTCCTGTTCCATTTATTGTGCCAGCAACCCCGCATCAAGGGCGAAACGCCGCTTTCTCCATTCGGACGGTATTGTCGCCACCCTATTCGAAAGTCCGCAGCCATGACCGAGCACGACGCTCTCTTTTCCGAACCATTGCTGCTTCTGGCCGGCGCGGTCATCGCGGCCTCGGTTTTCCGCAAGCTCGGGCTTGGCACCGTGCTGGGCTATCTGGTGGCGGGCATCGTCATCGGGCCGTTCCTGCATCTGGTCACCGATGCGAAGGACATCTTCAATGTCTCGGAACTGGGCGTGGTTTTCCTGCTCTTCATCATCGGGCTGGAACTGAAGCCATCGCGCATCTGGCAGATGCGGCGCGATATTTTAGGGCTGGGGATGGCGCAGGTGCTGGTGACCGGCAGCGTGCTGGCGGCGATTGCCTGGTGGGCGGGGCTGATTGACTGGCGCGGCAGCCTCGTCGCGGGTTTCGGTCTAGCGCTTTCTTCCACCGCCTTTGCGCTGCAAATTCTTGCCGATGACGGCGACATGAATACGCGGCACGGCAACCGGTCCTTCTCGATCCTGCTGTTTCAGGATCTCGCCATCGTGCCGCTTCTTGCTCTCGTCACCATTCTTTCCAACCGGCCGGATGTGCCGACGGATTCCATGGTATCCGATCTCATAGCCTCCGTCGTTGCGGTGGCGGGCATGATCCTTGCCGGGCGCTATCTTCTGACGCCGATGTTCCAGATCATCGCCCGTACGGGTGCACGCGAGGTGATGATCGCCGCCGCCCTCTTCGTCGTCATCGGCGCCGCCGCCGTCATGGAAGCGGTGGGCCTGTCGATGGGCATGGGCGCGCTGCTGGCGGGGCTGATGCTGTCGGAATCCTCCTACCGGCACGAGCTGGAGGCCGATATCGAGCCGTTTCGCGGACTGCTTCTGGCGCTGTTCTTCATGGCTGTCGGCATGTCGCTGCATATCCATATCGTCTATGAAAACATCCTGCTCATCCTGATCACAGTGCCGGCGATGATGGCGGTGAAGGCGGGGCTGATCTATGGCCTCTGCCGCATCGCCGGGTCTTCGCGCTATGCGTCGAGCCGCATCGCCCTGCTTCTGGCGCAGGGCGGCGAATTCGGCTTCGTGCTCTTCACCACGGCTGCCGCCTCCGGGCTGTTTCCGCAGGCGACGGCCTCGATCCTCGTTGCCGTCGTCACGCTTTCCATGGCGCTGACGCCGCTTCTGGCGGTGATTTCACGGCGTCTGACCGCGGAGGATGCGGAAGAGGACAAGCTTGAGGAGGATTTCGACGGCGCGGGCGCGGATGTGCTGATGATCGGTTTTTCCCGTTTCGGCCAGATCGCCTCGCAAATCCTGCTCGCCGGCGGGCGCGACGTGACCGTCATCGACAGTTCGGCCGACCGCGTGCGGCAGGCCGCCCGTTTCGGCTTCCGCATCTTTTTCGGCGATGGCACCCGCAAGGACGTGCTGATCGCCGCCGGCATCGAGCGGGCAGATCTGGTTGCGGTCTGCACTCACAAAAAGGAGGTGACCGACCGCATCATCGACATGATCCAGTCGGAATTTCCAAGCGTGCGCATCTATGCTCGCTCCTATGACCGCATCCATTCGCTGGGCCTCAGAAAGAAGGGCGTGGAATACGAAATCCGCGAGACGCTGGAATCCGGCCTGCTGTTCGGCAGGCGCATTCTGGAAGGGCTGGATATGGATGGCGAAAGGGCGTTGGCGATTGCCGACGACATTCGCGAACGCGACGAAGAGCGGTTGCAGTTACAGGCCGTGGAAGGCATCGCCGCCGGCCGGCAGATGCTGCATAACAAGCCGGTACGCGAAGTGAAGCCCGAACCGCTGATGAAGCCGAAGACCAAGGCTGAAAAGTGGGAAGAGGATGCGGAAGACAGCGAGACGGAAGTTTCGCTGTGAATTGAGTTCGACTTAGTGACTGGGAGAGCGCCACTTGTTTCTTCTCCCCGCCGGGGAGAAGAAACGAGTGGCGCCCGCTCGCTCCCTATTCAGGATTTAACGCTCAAGCCTCCACGCCCTGCCCGCGGTGAAACAGCTCCACCTGCATCTCGATATGGCGTTTCAGCTCGTCTTTGATACCGGACGAGGCGTTCAGCACCTCTTCCGACTTCAGGAAGTCGAGCACGCCGAAACGGTGGACCGGGGGGCGAAGGAAAATGTGTGGCGGGCGTAACCTCAGTTTCAGGGCAATCGCCGCCTGCATCATCAGCTGGCTGGCGCCGAACAGGCTATCCAGCCGGTTCGGCATGGTGGTGCCGTCACCTTCCGGGCCACCGACGACGTCGACGCCGATGACGATATCGGCCCGATCCAGCAGATGTTCATAGGGCACGGGATTGAAGATGCCGCCGTCGATCATGATGCGGCCATCGATGCGCACCGGCATGAACAGTGCCGGAATGGCGGCGGATGCCGCCAGCGCCTGAATGATCTCGCCGCTTTCCACCAACACTTCGGTCTGGGCGTAATAATCCGTCGTTATCACTTTGAGCGGAATGGCAAGCTCGGAAAAATCCTTCGGCAGGGCCTGCGGCATCAAGGCGTGCAGGATGAGTTCGAGGTTGAACTGCCCGAGGCGAAAACCGTCCACCGCATGGCGCATCGATGCCGGGCCGAGGCTCCAGAGCCGGTTGGCGACCGATCCTTTTCGTCCCATGAGTTCAAGCGTGTATTCGCGGATTTCCCGGCCGGTCATGCCGGCCGCCATGCCCGCGCCGATGATGGAGCCTATGGACGAACCGGAAATCGCAACGGGCCGGATGCCGAGTTCGTCCAATGCCTCGATGACGTTGATGTGGCAGATGCCGCGTGCGCCGCCGCCGCCGAGCGCCAGTCCGAAAGTCGGCTCATGGCCACCCGCGCCGTCACCTTCGAGAACCTCTTCCCCGGCGCGGACGATCGTTATGCTCTCGTTTACACCCTGCTCCATGCGAATACCCAAATTCTTTCCACGGCAAAGATTCTGCCTATTGCGCAAACAAGACAAGACCGTGGCATGACGGTAAGGTGTTCCTGTCGGAGTGTTTTCGCTTTTCTTCCAAGCGCGGAAACACTCCAAATCTTGTTCTGTCGCATTTCCGGACGGAAAACCGGGCTCCACTTTTCCTTGAAATGCTTCAGGGCTCGTAGCGGTAGAAATGCATTTTCGTATCGCCGAAGATGCGGCTTTCCAGCGGTTTGAATACCGGATCGACCTTCACCGCCACATCGCCGCGCTCTTCGAGAATGGCAAGCGCGCCAGGTGTCAGCCAGCCGCCGCTGTGCGCTGCCGCGAAAGCCTTCTCACCATGGCCATGGCCATAGGGCGGGTCGGCGAAGAGAAGATCGAAGGGCTCTATATTGTTGACGCCGCCGAGCTTGGTGGCATCACGCCGCAGGATGCGGGCGCGGCCATGCAGACCCAGCGCATCGATATTTTCCCAGAGCAGCCCCCTGCCCTCCACGCCGTTTTCGACGAAGAGCGCCACACGACAGCCGCGCGAAAGCGCCTCCAGACCGACGGCGCCGGTTCCGGCGAAAACGTCCAGAACGCGCGTGCCGTCCAGACTTTCCGGATAGGCGTGGCTCAGAATATTGAAGAGGCTTTCCCGCGTCCTGTCGATGGTCGGACGAATGGAATTCGATTTCGGCGCGGCCAATGTCCGGCCGCGGAACTCACCGCCTACGATCCGCATTACGTGTCATTCCCCTGCCTCCAGAAGGTTTGCCACCCGGGCCTTTGCCGCCCGGCTTGCCGCCGCCGGGACCGCCGGGGCCTTTGCTCTTGCCTGAGAAACCTGAACGTTCGCCCGATTTTCCGAAAGATGGTTTGCCGAAACCGGGTTTGCCGCCCGGCTTGCCGCCACGCGGCTTGTCGCCCGCCGGGCGCTCGCCGCGTGGGCGATCACCCTCTTCACGGGGCCTGTCGCGGAACGGACGGTCACCGAAGGGTTTTTCACCGCGGGCGGTGCGATCACCGAAACTCTTTTCGCCGCGTGGGCGGTCGCTGCGCGGACGATCACCCTCTTCACGCGGCCTGTCGCGGAATGGCCGGTCGCCGAAAGGTTTGCCGCCGCGTGCCGGGCGGTCACCGAAGCTCTTTTCACCGCGCGGACGGTCGCCGCGTCCGCGACCACCTTCTTCTTCGCGGGGAGAATCCGAGCGGATCCACTCGCCCTCGGCATCCGCATGCCGCACGACGTTGCGGCGCGCCTCGTCCTGGGCGGAAGGCTTCTTGAAGAGGTTTTCGGCTTCCGCGCGGGCGGAAGACTTGCGCTCCTTGCCGTCACGGGTGGGCCTTGCACCGGGCGCCATCCAGACATTGGCCGTGCGGCTGGTGCCGGCGGGCTGGCGGGGGCGACGGTCGTCGCCCTCATCCGCGCTGCGGCCCTTGGCGGCAAATTTCCCGGCGGGCTTGGAACCGAACTTGCCGGCCGGCTTGTCGCCGCGCTTGGTATCCAGCCGTCCAAGCGCCTTTTCACGACGATCCTCGGACTTGCCGCTTTTTTCGAAACGCGGCTTGCCTTCCGGCGCATCGCTCTTTGCCCATTCGGATTTCACGGGCCGCTTCGGCGTGTCGTCTTCTTCATCCTCAACGGGCGCATTGTAGATCGGCGCGTCGAAATTGGCGCCGGCCTGTTCGATGAGACGCGGGCCGAGCTGGTCGCGCAGCATGCGGCCGCGCACTTCCAGCACCTTGCCTTCGGGCAGATCGCCGAGCTGGAACGGACCGTAGGAAACGCGGATCAGGCGGTTGACCTCGAGACCGAGCGCGCCGAGCACGTTCTTGATCTCGCGGTTCTTGCCTTCACGCAGGCCCATGCTGATCCAGACATTGTGGCCCTGGGTGCGGTCGAGCGTGGCGTCGATTGCGCCATAGAGCACGCCGTCGACGGCAATGCCTTCCTTCAGCTTGTCGAGCGCTGCCTGATCGACCTCGCCATGGGCGCGCACGCGGTAGCGCCGCAGCCAGCCGGTGGTCGGCAGTTCCAGCACGCGGGAAAGACCGCCATCGTTGGTGAGCAACAGCAGGCCTTCGGTATTGATATCGAGACGGCCGATGGAGAGCACGCGCGGCAGTTCACCCGGCAGATTATCGAAGACGGTCGGGCGGCCTTCCGGGTCGGAATTGGTCGTCACCAGACCGGCGGGCTTGTGGTAAAGCCACAGGCGCGTGCGCTCGGCGCCGCGAATAGGCATGCCGTCGACTTCGATCTTGTCGGACAGCGTGGCGTTCACCACCGGCGTATCCAGCTTGACGCCGTTCAGCGATACGCGGCCTTCCATGATCATGCGCTCGACATCGCGACGCGAGGCGACGCCTGCGCGCGCCATGATCTTGGAAATGCGCTCGGGCTTGGAGCCGCCAACGGTTTCCGGTGCCGGGGCGGCCTTTGCCTCGGTCGGTTTCTTTTCGCGCTCTGCGGCGGGCTTACCGGGGCCTTTCGGCTTCCTGTCGCGGCTAATTGTCTTGCCGCCGTCACGCTTCGGCTTGTCTTTAAAAGTCATTTGCTGTTTGCCTGTTGTTTGGGCTGTCCTATCAGGTCCAAGCACAAGGGTTAAGAGGAAATTGAATCGCAATGGCCGAAAGGACGCATTTCATGGAGCTGGCGCTTGTCGAAGCCCGTGCCGCGGCTGAGCGGCAGGAGGTTCCGATCGGCGCTGTACTGGTTCTGGACGGTCGCGTCATCGCCCGTTCCGGCAATCGCACCCGTGAATTGAACGATGTGACGGCGCACGCCGAAATCGCCGTGATCCGCATGGCCTGCGAGGCGCTGGAGCAGGAACGCCTGCCCGGCGCCGATCTCTACGTGACACTGGAGCCTTGCACCATGTGCGCGGCGGCGATTTCATTCGCCCGTATCCGCCGGCTTTATTACGGCGCGCAGGACCCCAAGGGCGGCGCAGTGGAGAGCGGCGTGCGTTTCTTCAGCCAGCCGACATGCCACCATGCGCCGGATGTCTATTCGGGTCTGGCGGAAAGTGAAAGCGCGGAGATTCTGCGGCAATTTTTCAGAGAGAAACGCCTCGAGGATTGAGCGGCGAGCGGGAGAAACAAATTTCCCGCCAGCCATCAGTCATATTTTACTGAAAGGGGTTCCACCAGCTCTTGCCGGTGTTCGCCACGGCCGCTTCTTTCTTGCGGCGCTTTGCCTTCTTCTGCTCCGGCTCACCGAGATCGGTCAGCTGATCCTGCGGAAGGCTGCGATATTCGGCTGGCGGATCGGTCAGGAACTTGCGCTGGGCATTCACCACGGAGCCGCCCTGCGCGTCAGCCTTGGCCTTGCGGAAGGCTTCCCATTTCTGACTTTCGGTCATCTGGCCGGCGGTGCCGTTGCCGGCGAGCAGCGGCGAGCGGTAATGCGGGTTGTTCTTGTTGGCGTCCGCCTCATCGCGCAGACGTTCACGGGTTTCTTCCGGCGATTCGACCCATTGCGGATTGTTTTCGCGGTTCGCCATGTTCTGCTGCGGCGTGGTCAGCTGTTCGGCGCGGGCCTGGGCGGGAACGACGAGGCCCGGGCGGGGGCCATATTTCAGGTTGCGCTTGCTCTGGTCACCGGTGATCGAGGTCGCGTTGCCGAGGTCGTCAACCAGCTGTTCGGCCGCCGTCTTGCCCGTACCGTAGGTCGGGCTGGTGCAGGCGCCGAGCAGCACGCCTATCGTCGTGACGCCAACAACCGTGCGAAACATGCCCAAACCCTGCGCACTACCCTGCCCAAAAGCCTTCATCATCTTCATTGAAACCCTTCCAGCCGTCCGTCCCACTTCGCCAGACATCGTCTCTCGGCAGGCGGCAGCCCGCATTGCCGTGCAAATCCGGCCATTTTCAGGCAGGTGTACCGGATGAAGAGGCAAAGCGCAATTCATCCGGTCATTTTCGTTACGAGAGTGCGGCTAGCTCACGCAGGGCCGCCGCATCGCGGGCCGAGACGTCGGGATACTCCGGATCGGACCCGACATCGGTGGTGATGCGCCAGGAGCGGGCGCATTTTGCACCTTCCGCCAGCTTCTGTTCGACCACGACCTTCGCCACTTCCGGCAAACGGAAGCCATCGGCCGGGCCTTCATCGCCCACCACCGAGATGGCGGAGGTGATGCAGATTTCGGCAAAATCCTGCCCCTTCAGCGCCGCCAGAAGATCGGCGTCGGCAATGTGGACGACAGGGGCAGCTTCCAGTGAAGAGCCGATACGCTTTTCACGGCGTTCCACTTCAAGCGCGCCAGTGACGACCGTGCGGACCTTGCGGATCTTCTCCCACTTCGCTTCAAGCGCATCGTTTTTCCATTCCGCCGGAATTTCCGGGAACTGGACGAGATGCACCGATTCCGCATCCGGATAGCGCGACAGCCACGCTTCTTCCGTCGTGAAGGGCAGCATTGGCGCGAGCCACGATACCAGGCAATCGAACAGCTTGGCGATGACGGACAGGGCCGCGCGGCGCTTCAGCGACGACGGCGCGTCGCAATACAGCGTGTCCTTGCGGATATCGAAATAGAAGGCGGAAAGCTCGACATTGGCAAAGTCGATCAGCGCGCGGGTGATCTTCTTGAATTCGAAACCGTCGTAACCTTCGCGAACGACGCCATCCAGTTCGGACAGGCGATGCAGCACCAGCTTTTCCAGTTCCGGCAGATCGTCATAAGCGATCTCCTCGCCCTCGTAATGGGCGAGCGTGCCGAGCATCCAGCGGATGGTGTTGCGCAGCTTGCGATAGGCATCGACATTTGTCTGGATGATGGCCTTGCCGAGGCGCTGGTCTTCCCAGTAATCCGTGGTCATGACCCAAAGACGCAGGATGTCGGCGCCCGACTGGCTCATGACTTCCTGCGGGGCAACGACGTTGCCGAGCGATTTCGACTGCTTGCGCCCCTGCTCGTCCATGGTGAAACCATGGGTCACAACGGCGTTATAGGGCGCACGGCCACGCGTGGCGCAGCTTTCCAGCAGCGACGAATGGAACCAGCCGCGATGCTGGTCGGAGCCTTCAAGATAGACATCCGCCGGCCATTTCATGTCCGGGCGGTCTTCCAGCGTGAAGGTGTGGGTGCAGCCGCTGTCGAACCAGACGTCGAGGATGTCCATGACCTGCTGCCATCTGGCATGGTCGTGGTCATTGCCGAGGAAACGTTCCTTGGCGCCTTCGGCAAACCAGGCATCAGCGCCTTCGGCCTCGAAGGCCTCGAGAATGCGGGCGTTGACGGCTTCGTCGACCAGAACTTCACCCTTCTCATCGGCGAAAACGGCAATCGGCACGCCCCAGCTGCGCTGGCGCGACAGAACCCAGTCAGGCCGGCCTTCGATCATGGCGCGCAGGCGGTTCTGGCCGGAGGCCGGCACGAAACGCGTCTGGTCGATGGCGTCAAGCGAACGAGAGCGCAGCGTCGTGCCGTCGCCGAGTTCCTTGTCCATATAGACGAACCATTGCGGCGTGTTGCGGAAGATGACAGGCTTCTTGGAGCGCCAGCTGTGCGGATAGCTGTGCTTCAGGCGGCCGCGCGCAAACAGGTTATTGGCAGCGATCAGCGCCTTGATGACGCGCTCATTGGCATCGCCCTTCTTGCCGTTATCGTCCATGACACGGGCAGCACCGCCTTCGGCCGACGGGCCGAAACCGGGAGCGTCTTCGGTGTAGAAACCGGCGTCATCGACCGGGAACGGGATTTTGGTATCGATCCCGCGTGCTTCAAGGGTGCGGACGCTGTTCGTCCAGGCATCAAAGTCCTCGCGGCCATGGCTTGGCGCGGTGTGCACGAAACCCGTACCGGCATCGTCGGTGACGTGATCGCCATCGAGAAGCGGAACCGGGAAATCGTAGCCAAGCGACGCCAAAGGATGGGCGCAGGTGATGGCCGCCAGTTCTTCGCTTTTCACATCGCGAACGAACTTGAAGGTCAGCTTCGCCTTGGCCGCCGCCTCATCGGCAAGCTTCCTGGCGAAGATCAGCTTTTCACCCGGCTGCGGGCCGAAATCGTTCTGCGCGCTTTCGACTTCGAACAGGCCATATTCGACCCGCGAAGAGAACGCGATGGCGCGGTTGCCGGGGATGGTCCACGGCGTCGTTGTCCAGATGACGACGGAGACGCCGGAAAGTCCGGGAGCAGCATCCTTGACCGGGAACTTCACCCAGATCATGTCGCTCTCGACATCGTGGTATTCGACTTCCGCTTCCGCCAGCGCCGTGCGCTCGACCACCGACCACATGATCGGCTTGGAGCCGCGATAGAGCTGGCCGCTCTTGGCGATCTTCAGCAACTCGCCGGCGATGCGCGCTTCGGCGTGGAAGTTCATCGTCGTATAGGGGTTTTCGAAGTCGCCTTCGATGCCGAGACGCTTGAACTCTTCCGACTGAACCTTGATCCAGCCGGCCGCGAACTCACGGCATTCCTTGCGGAATTCGTTGACCGGAACCTCGTCCTTGTTCTTGCCCCTGGCGCGGTAGGCTTCCTCGATCTTCCATTCGATCGGCAGACCGTGACAATCCCAGCCGGGCACGTAATTGGCGTCATAACCGCGCATCTGGAACGAGCGCGTGATGACGTCTTTCAGGATCTTGTTCAGCGCATGGCCGATGTGGATGTTGCCGTTGGCATAGGGCGGGCCGTCATGCAGCACGAATTTTTCGCGGCCGGCGGCGGAGGCGCGCAGCTTTTTGTAGAGGCCCATTTCCTGCCAGCGCTTGACCGTTTCCGGTTCCTTCTGCGGCAGGCCGGCGCGCATCGGAAAATCCGTCTGCGGCAGATAGAGGGTGGAGGAGTAATCCAGTTTTTCTGCGGTGTCGCTCATAATCATACCGTTGTTGCGCGCCGTGTCGGTCGCGCCGTCTCAATTTCAAAGAGGGCAAATACGGAAAGCGCCATGACCAAAGTCATGACAAGCGCCAAAATCCCGGACCTTCCGGCTCGTCAGAGCGGGCGGAAGGCCGGGCCAATAATTCGGCCAATCTGAGTTTTAAACATCAACCGGTATTGGGACATGGCCGGTTGTTTATGCGGTTTTCCGGCAAAAAGGAAGAGAAAAGCGACGGCGCTCTCGGCCGGAACAGTGCTAACCGGCCTTACCCGGTCAGAACGCGATCCTGGCGTCCAGTTCGCTGAGCGGGCGCACGCCCGATAACATCGCCCTCGCCTCTTCTTCATCGCGCCTGATCTGGGCGACGAGCGGATCAAGACCGTCAAATTTCAATTCATCGCGCAGGTGCCCGAAGAAGGAGACCGAACAGACCTCGCCATAAAGATCGCCGGAAAAATCGAAGACGAATGTTTCGAGCAGCGCCGCACCGTTTTCGGTGACGGTCGGGCGGTAACCGAAGCTCGCCACGCCATCGCGGATCGAACCGTCCGGGCGGCGGAACCGCACGGCATAAATGCCGGCCTTCAGCTCCGTTTCCGGCGCCAGCGCCATGTTGGCGGTCGGATAACCCAGCGTGCGACCGAGCTTCTGGCCGCCGATGACTTCGCTTTCCACCGTGAAGCGATAGCCGAGCAGGCCAGCGGCGCCCACCACATCGCCTTCGCACAGAAGCGAGCGGATGCGGCTGGAGGAGACGACATCCGCACCTTCGTCGCGGAAGGCATCCACCAGCGTCACGTCGAAACCGTGGCGTTTGCCGGCCGCCATCAGAAATGCCGGGCCGCCTTCGCGGCCCTTGCCGAAATGGAAATCGAATCCGGTGACGACAGCGCTGGCGTGAAGCCAGTCGACCAGAATGGACTGGACGAATTCCTCCGCCGAGCGCTGCGAAAATTCCCGGTCGAAGGGATATTCGATGACGGAGCGGAAACCGATGGCCTCGAGAATGCGCGCCTTCAGCGGCGCGGGCGTGAGGCGGAAGACCGGCGTATCGGGACGGAAGACGGAACGGGGATGCGGCTCGAAGGTCAAAACCAGCGCGGGCACGCCGCGGGCTTCCGCCAGTTCCAGGGCACGATCCAGCACAGCCCGGTGGCCGCGATGCACGCCGTCGAAATTGCCGATGGCGATGACGCCGCCGCGAAGGGCTTCCGGCAGCGGCTCCTTTTTTTCATTGCGGTGAAAGACGGTCATGGCAATCGATCCATTCCTGCGCCAGCTATTCCTTAGCCGAGACGGCTTCAAGCAAGACGGGGCATCCACCAGCCGGGAGCAGCACCCTGCCCCTTGAGATAGGCGTTGAGAAGCGCCTCGTCCGTCTGGCCGTTCAGCGTATATTCGGCGGCGTGAATGCCGCCGCTGATATAAAGAAGGTTGAGGCCGCTCGCAATCGCGCCCTTCACATCCGTCGGCATGCCGTCGCCGATGGCGAGCACGCGGTCCTTGGCGAAGGCGCCACGCACTTCCTTGGCCGCCGCAAGGCAGGCCTCATAGATCGGCGCATGCGGCTTGCCGGCAATGCGGACCTCGCCGCCGAGCTGTTCGTAATAGGCCGCCATGGCGCCGGCGCAGGGAATGATGCGCTCGCCGCGCTCCACCACAAGATCGGGGTTGGCGCAGATCATCGGTGCATTGCGGGCGATGAAGCCCTTGAGCATTTCGGTATAATCTTCCGGCGTTTCCGTCTCGTCGTCGAAAAAGCCGGTGCAGACCACGGACTGCGCTTGTGCCTCGCCAACGACGTCAACATCAAGGCCTTCCAGCAGCGGCATGTCGCGCTCGGGGCCAAGCAGGAAGACCTTTTTCGGGCCTTCCGCAATCAGTCCGCGGGTCACGTCGCCAGAGGTGATGATCCGATCATAAGCCTCATCCGGCACGCCGAGAACGCGAAGCTGGGCGATGACGCCGGGAGCGGGGCGCGGCGAATTGGTGATGAGCACCACCGTCTTGCCGGCCTTGCGCGCTTCGTGCAGCGCAACTGCCGCATCCGGAAAGGCGCTGACACCATTGTGCAGCACGCCCCAGACATCCGAAAGAATAACGTCGAACCCAGCCGTGATTTCGCCGAGAGTGAGAATGCGATGGGCCATGAGATGCTTTCCGGATGCTAGAAAAGGGTGAGCGTCACATCGCAAAGCGGGACGCCAATGGCAAGGAAAAAAGCGCCGCCAGGGCGGTCTTTGACCCGCCTGACGCAGCATGAACACAAATACCCCCTAGATACGATGCGGCCGCAACCCGCGAAAAGAATGTCGTCGCGGCGCCTGCCCGCACATGGGAAATTTCTGTCATGGAACGCTGATAACCATAAGCCATGAAATTTTTCAGACAGGGCGTTCTTGACTCCGGCAGAAGCCCTCCTTATCTCGGTTCCGCTGGCACTCGATAAACGAGAGTGCTAACACCCATCAGGCGAGTGCAAAAACTCGCGCAGTCATTTGATCGAGGGATTAGACAATGACAAGCACCAACTTCCGCCCGCTTCACGATCGCGTCGTCGTTCGTCGCGTTGAGTCCGAAGAAAAGACCAAGGGCGGCATCATCATTCCCGATACCGCCAAGGAAAAGCCGCAGGAAGGCGAAATCGTCGCCGTCGGTTCCGGCGCACGCGATGAGTCCGGCAAGGTCGTCGCTCTCGACGTCAAGGCTGGCGACCGGGTTCTGTTCGGCAAGTGGTCGGGCACCGAAGTCAAGCTCAACGGCGAAGACCTTCTGATCATGAAGGAAGCCGACATCATGGGCATCATCGGCTGATTTCGGCCAACCCATCCTTCCTTAAATTTCAAGCCGGACCCCGTCCGGCCATTCGAAACCAGGAGTTTTGAACATGGCAGCCAAAGAAGTCAAATTCGGCCGCACAGCGCGCGAAAAGATGCTTAAGGGCGTCGACATTCTTGCTGATGCAGTGAAGGTCACCCTCGGCCCGAAGGGTCGTAACGTCGTTATCGACAAGTCCTTCGGCGCTCCGCGCATCACAAAGGACGGCGTTTCCGTCGCCAAGGAAATCGAACTGGAAGACAAGTTCGAGAACATGGGCGCGCAGCTCGTTCGCGAAGTTGCCTCCAAGACCAACGACATCGCCGGTGACGGCACCACCACCGCGACCGTTCTGGCCCAGGCCATCGTTCGCGAAGGTTCCAAGGCAGTTGCTGCCGGCATGAACCCGATGGACCTGAAGCGCGGTATCGATCTGGCCGTCGCTGAAGTCGTCAAGGACCTTCAGGCCAAGGCCAAGAAGATCAACACGTCCGAAGAAGTTGCACAGGTCGGCACGATCTCTGCAAACGGCGAGCGTCAGATCGGCCTCGACATTGCTGAAGCAATGCAGAAGGTCGGCAACGAAGGCGTCATCACCGTTGAAGAAGCCAAGACCGCTGAAACCGAACTCGAAGTCGTCGAAGGCATGCAGTTCGACCGCGGCTACCTGTCGCCCTACTTCGTGACCAACCCGGAAAAGATGATTGCGGACCTCGAAGACGCATACATCCTCCTGCACGAAAAGAAGCTCTCGAACCTTCAGGCCATGCTGCCGGTTCTCGAAGCCGTCGTTCAGACCGGCAAGCCGCTCGTCATCATCGCTGAAGACGTCGAAGGCGAAGCTCTTGCAACGCTCGTCGTCAACAAGCTGCGTGGCGGCCTCAAGATCGCTGCTGTCAAGGCTCCTGGCTTCGGCGACCGCCGCAAGGCCATGCTGGAAGACATCGCCATCCTGACCGGTGGTACCGTCATCTCCGAAGACCTCGGCATCAAGCTCGAAAACGTTACTCTCGACATGCTCGGCAAGTCGAAGAAGGTTTCGATCTCCAAGGAAAACACCACCATCGTTGACGGCGCCGGCCAGAAGTCCGACATCGAAGGCCGTGTTGCCCAGATCAAGGCGCAGATCGAAGAAACCACCTCCGACTACGACCGCGAAAAGCTGCAGGAACGTCTTGCCAAGCTCGCTGGCGGCGTTGCCGTTATCCGTGTCGGCGGCTCGACGGAAGTCGAAGTGAAGGAAAAGAAGGACCGCATCGACGACGCTCTCAACGCGACGCGCGCTGCCGTTCAGGAAGGCATCGTACCGGGCGGCGGCGTTGCCCTGCTGCGTTCCTCCACGAAGATCACCGTCAAGGGTGAAAACGACGATCAGGAAGCTGGCGTCAACATCATCCGCCGCGCCCTGCAGGCTCTGGTTCGCCAGATCGCAGACAACGCGGGTGACGAAGCTTCGATCGTTGTTGGCAAGATCCTCGAGAAGAACGAAGACAACTACGGCTACAACGCCCAGACCGGCGAATATGGCGACCTGATCCAGCTCGGCATCGTTGACCCGGTCAAGGTTGTCCGCACGGCTCTGCAGAACGCAGCCTCGGTTGCTTCGCTGCTGATCACCACCGAAGCCATGATCGCCGAGCTTCCGAAGAAGGACGCTCCGATGCCGGCAATGCCGGGCGGCGGCATGGGCGGCATGGACTTCTAATCAGTCCTGTCACCGGAATTAAGAAAGGGCGGTCTTCGGATCGCCCTTTTTCTTTGCCGGTACCTACGTGATTGACGGAAGGCGGCGCAGCTTAACGGCCTCATCCTTGGGCCGTCCCCAAGGATCTAATCACATCCAATAAAATCAGTCGTTTGCAGGTTCTTGGGCCTCTCCCAAGGAGGACGTCGACGCTCTCGCGAGAGATGCGACATGGAATCAACAGGTTGCACAACTCTAAAGGCCGCAGGAGGAGAAGTTCGTGTATTGTACCGTTTTGGAACAGGCGTGATTTTATCCGGCTATTTTTTGCAGCCCTATGCAATAATGGGGCACATTCACCAGCGAATCACCACCCCATACGGGGCCGACCTCAACTCGGACCGCCTTATAAGTGCGCTGTTTAGTTGTACTTTTTCGCATGCCTCACGATTTTGAAGAAGAAATACATAATATTTTTGATTTTCTCACTGAGTGGTTGTTGTAGGTAGTGGAAAATAAACTATAAGTCACCCCCCGTAAGGGTTCCGCGCCGAGGCGGCCACGCATTGAAGGGGTTTCGATGTATGGCAAATACGCTCGACTGCGGGTGGCGGTAAGGGTTCGACCTGGCAGTGGCGCTTGAAGCGGCGGTGCTGGCACGTGTTCATGCGGGGGGCGCGATTTGTTTGAGATATCAAGACGCAACGATGCTCTGCCTGCGGCGGTAACAACCACGCCCGATCCCCGGACCCTGTCGCATTTCTTCATGTCGGAGGAGTGGAGCAGCGATCTTTCGAGCGGCGTCATCCGGCTCGGCGAACATGCGTCATTTATGCACGGCCTGCCGCCGGGCGAGTGCGGATTGCTCAGCCTTGTCCGCTGTTACGACCGCGCAGACCACGCCCGCGTGCTGGAACTTTTCGAGCAGGTTTCCACCGCGCCCTCACGTTTCTGTTTTTCAACCGGCCTTTCCATCTTGCCGGCGATGCGGCAGCCGGTCATCTGCATGGGTGAATCTTCCGGCTTCGAAAAAGGCCAGCAAGGGCGCATAACCGGACTTTTCCTGTTTCCGCGCTTTGAGGATATTCGCTTCGCCGCCTGAACATAATCCGGATAGACACCCGAGACCGTTCACAAAATGAAGACGATTTGTCTTCTATTGTTCATCTTTATGGGCGGATGATTTTCGGTCATTGATATCTCCAGACATTGCAGTTCAACCGGCGACACGCCGATTATTTACCGGAGATATCCATGTCCACCAGCCAGAACGTTCTCGTTCTCATCGCCCGTCTTCTGCTTTCCTTCATCTTCATCACCTCGGGCTTCAGCAAGCTCGTCGATCCGGCCGGCACGGCCGGCATGATCACCGGCGCCGGCCTGCCCGCCGCAACCGCGCTTGCCTATATTGCAGGCCTGTTCGAATTCGTCGCCGGCCTTGCCATTCTCGCTGGTTTCCAGACCAAGATCGCTGCCTGGGCGCTTGCCGTCTTCTGCATCTTCACCGGTCTGGTTTTCCACAGTGGCACCGTTGCCGTCCCTGGCTGGCCTGAGTCGGCTCTTGGCTGGATCAACACGCTGAACGGCATCATGATGGTCAAGAACATCACCCTTGCCGGCGCTTACATCCTGCTTGCCGCCTTCGGCGCTGGCGCCTATTCCGTCGACGCCAAGCGCGGCGCGGCTGTCGCCCACGCATAAGCCAAATCGATTACCAATAAAAAAGCCGCCGGATCGCTCCGGCGGCTTTTTTTACGTCATCAGACCGCAGCCCTGATGCGCGAGACGATTTCCTGAACCGCCGCATCGCCTTCATGGTCGGGCTTGCGGGCACGCACGAAGCAGGCTTCTGAACGGACGATGATGCCGTCCGAGAGGATTTTCAGGTGGTTGGCCTTCAGCGTCGAGCCGGTTGAAGTAATATCGACGATGATATCCGCCTGCCCCGCCGCCGGCGCACCCTCGGTCGCGCCGAGGCTTTCAACGATACGATACAGCTGAATGCCGTGCTGGCGCGAAAAGAACTGCTGCGTCAGCCGCCAATATTTGGTGGCAATGGCGAGCCTTCGGCCATGACGGGCGCGGAATTCGGACGCCACATCGCCAAGATCGGCCATGCTGTCGACATCGAGCCAGATTTCAGGCACGGCGACAACGACATCCGCATGACCGAAACCGAGACGGGCGCAGAATTCCACCTGCGCGTCGGCACTGGTCAGTCCCTCGCGTACAAGATCCTCACCCGTCACGCCGAAATCCACCGTGCCAGCGCCGATCTCGCGGGCGATCTCGGAGGCCGACAGATAGGCGATCTCGATATCGTCGCGCCCTTCGATGCGGCCGCGATAGGAGCGGTCGTTACCGACCGACGCAACCTTCAACCCGGCGCGTTCCAGAACGGCGGACGCGTCTTCCTTCATCCGGCCCTTGGAGGGCAATGCGATTGTGATCATGGCTTGTCGCTCCCGCGCACCGTCTCGATGCGATCCAGCCAGAGCGAGAAGCCCACGGCCGGTATTTTTTCCTGTGCGCCGAGAAGCGTGAGCAGCCGGTCGTAACGGCCGCCGCCCGCCAGCACGCTGTCGCTGCCAGCCTCCACCACCTCGAAAACAAGGCCGGTATAATAATCGAGCGGGCGGCCAAAGGCAGCGCCATAGGTCGCGGTTTCAAGATCGACACCGGCATTGGCAAGGGCCGCAACGCGTTTATCGAAAGCGGAAAGCGCGCCGTCCAGCTTCAGTTTGGCCTTGGCGGCAAAATCGCCAAGGACCTGCGAGGCCCGAGGCAAAGGCGCCTGCAAGGCCAGGAACTGTTTCAGCAACTCGAAACTCTCATCCGGCAGGCGCGTCGCCGCAAGCGCGAGCTTCTCCCGCAGACGGCGGGCAATTTCGAGCGGTGAGCGGCTGGCATTGGTGGAATAGCCGGTTTCCTGCATCACCGTGTCGAGATAATCGACCAGCACCGCCTCGTCACCCGTCGCCAGAAGGCCGGCGACCCGCGCGTCGAGGCCGGTCATCGGCTTCGGATGCACAAGGCTTTCCAGCAGCGCGTCCAGCTGCGCCATATCGCCGAAAGCCTGCACCAGCCGCTTCTGCCAGCCGAGCGGCAGGCCAAGCGCTGCAACCACCGCCTCGAATACCTGCTGGTCGCCCAGCGTGACGGCGAGCGCCCGGCCCGGCAGCAGGCGCTGCAGAATGCCGGTGGCGTCGATGACAGCGCGGGCATCGGCGGCGGCGATATCGGTATCGCCGAGATCCTCGATGCCGGCCTGATAGAACTCGCTTGCACCTTCACGGCGCTGGCGGAAGACCTCACCCACATAGGAATAACGCTTCGGCGTACCGGTCGCCGTCTCGATATGGCGCAGGCAGACGGGGATGGTGAATTCGGGGCGCAGGCAGAGGCTTGTCCCCGTCTCGCTCTCCGTCATGAAGATACGGCGGCGCAAATCCTCGCCTGCCATATCCAGAAACGGTTCGGCGGGCTGGATGACGGGCGTGTTCACGCGGCTTGTGCGGCGCGCGGAGAATTCTTCCAGTAGCTCTCCGGCAAATTCCGGCATGTCGATCAGGGGCATGGAACGGTACTTTTCGTCACGGTTCGAGCGGCTGCATCATTTCGATGCGGTTTCCGAAGGGATCATGGACATAAAACCGGTGATACCCTTCCAGCGGCTCATCCTCAACCACATGGCAGCCTGCTGTTTCAAGTGTTTTTCGCAAGCTTGCCAGATCATCGACCAGAAGGGCCGGATGGGCTTTCTTCGCCGGGCGGAAATCCTGCTCGACGCCGAGATGCAGTTTTATCGGGCCGCAGGTGAACCAGCACCCGCCGCGTGCGGCCAGATTGGCGGGCTTTGCCTGCTCCGCAAAACCAAGCAGGCGGCCGTAAAACCGCCGCGCTTCTTCTTCGCGGCCCGCCGGCATTGCCAGTTGAACATGGTCGAGCGCAAGGATCGCCATGGCTTCAGCGCCCTTCGGCGGCGCGGCGAACGTCCTCTGCCTGATGCTCCAGAATCTCGCGGACCTTCGCCACCAGCTCGGCTTCCGGCACGCTGACCTGCGCCACCCGCGCCTCGCGCCAGCTGGCATTGTCCTCGATCTCGCCGGAAAGGCGCTTGCCTTCGATCAGATCCTTGATCTGCACCACGCCCTCGGCGCGCTCGTCACCGCCCTGAATGATGGCGATGGGGGAGCCGAGACGGTCGGCATATTTCAGCTGGTTGCCGAATTTCTTCCAGTTGCCCTGATACATTTCGGCGCGGATGCCCTCGGCGCGCAGCGCCTGGGTAAAGCGCTGGTAACGGCCCATGCTCTCCACATCGCCATCCATGACCGTGACGAGCACCGGGGCGAGCGGCTTGACCTGTCCGAGCTTGCCGAGGTTCTTCAGCGCCGTCATCAGGCGTGAAACGCCGATGGAGATGCCAGTAGCCGGAACCGGCTGGCCCATGAAACGCGAAACGAGACCATCGTAACGACCGCCACCGCCGACCGAGCCGAACACGACCTTTTCGCCCTTTTCATTGGTAACGTCGAAAGTCAGCTCAGCCTCAAAGACCGAACCCGTATAATATTCGAGGCCTCGAACGACGGAGGGGTCGATCTTGATGCGTGTCGCATCATAACCGGCACTGGAGACCAGGGCGCCGATGGTGTTGAGTTCATCAACGCCTTCCTCGCCCTTCGCCGTACCCGCAACCAGTTCTGCAAGATCATCGGCACTATCGGCATAATTCGTGATACCGACGAAAAACAGAACCTTTTCGATCTGCTCGTCACCGAGGCCCGCACCCTTGGTGAAATCACCCGACTCATCCTTGCGGCCGGGACCGAGCAGCAGCTTCACGCCCTCCGGGCCGAACTTGTCGAGTTTGTCGATGGCGCGCAGCACGTTGAGACGACGACCGGCATTGTCCTCACCCCCGAGGCCGATCGCTTCCATGACGCCGTCGAGCACCTTGCGGTTGTTGACGCGGATGACATAGTCGCCGCGGCTGACGCCGAGCGCTTCCATCGTATCGGCCATCATCATGCACATTTCGGCATCGGCCTGCACGCCGGAGGCGCCCACCGTATCGGCATCGAACTGCATGAACTGCCGGAAGCGGCCGGGGCCTGGCTTTTCATTGCGGAAGACATAACCGGCGCGATAGGTGCGGTAAGGCAGCTGGATTTCGTTGAAATTCTCAGCGACATGACGGGCGAGCGGTGCGGTCAGGTCGTAGCGCAGGCTCATCCATTGGTCGTCGTCATCCTGTAGCGAAAACACGCCTTCGTTCGGACGGTCGCTATCGGGCAGGAATTTTCCGAGCGCATCGGTATATTCGAACAGAGGGGTCTCGATCGGATCGAAACCGTAAAGCTCGTAGACCTTGCGGATTTTCTCGATCATCTCATTGGTGGCATGGATATCGGCAGCAGAACGATCCACGAAGCCGCGCGGCAGGCGGGCTTTCAGTTTCTGAGGCTTTTTTGCTTTTTCGCTCATGATGCCGATCCGATATTTTCCTGAAATTATGCCGGTGTTAAAGCGCGCCGCGCTTTAATTTCTGTTTTTGCGCATGTCTTTATCCCAAAATCGCTGCGCACTTTTGGGAGACATGCTTTAGAGGATGAAGCCCGGTGCGGCAAGCCGCAAAGGCTGCGGTTCTGCTGGCCCCGCAAGGCAAGTGATGATATATGGGATACGTGTATCCCACTTCGGATCGTAAAGGACCTGCCCCCATGAGCAAACAGACGGCCATCCGCCTGCCTGATGAGACCTATGAGCGGCTGAAGGCGCTGTCTGAGCGCACGGGCCGCACATCGGCTTACTATATCCGCGAGGCGATCGAGAAACATATCGAGGATATGGAAGACCTTTATCTTGCAGAAGAGGCGACTCGGCAACGCATCTCCAATAAGGAGCGCACCTATACTCTGGAAGAAGTGATGCGTGATCTTGATCTGGAGAATTGAATTCCAGCGAAATGCCGTCAAGCAACTGGGCAAGCTGACGAAGAGCGATGCCAATCGCATCGTTTCATTTCTGACGGACCGCGTTGCCCAGGACGACAATCCGCGCAGAACCGGCGCAGCGCTGCAAGGTTCTGAGCTCGGAAATTTCTGGCGTTACCGGGTGGGCGATTACCGCATCATCTGCGATATACAGGACCACAAGCTGGTCGTTCTGGTGGTCGAAATCGGCCATCGCCGTGAAATTTACCGTTAGGCATTCATGATCCTCGAAGCCCTGCAATATGCCGCCACCCGTGCGGTCACGCCGAAAGAATTCCGGCCGCATGTCCGCTATTCCGTCAACCTCTGGGCGCGCGCCAATCGCTGCGCGAAAGCCTGGGCGGAGCATGAGAACAACAGCCGGCAATTCGTGCTGCAAGCGGCGAGAAAGCTGAAGCAGCGACGGACGGCAGTCGTTCTGGGTTCCGGCCTGTTGCGGGATGTACCCCATGATGCGCTGGTAGCGATGTTCGATACCGTCGTTCTGGTCGATCTGGTGCATCTTGCCAGCGTCCAGGCGAAGCTGCGGCTGAACGCCAAAAAGAATGTCCGCATCGCCAATCGCGATCTCTCCGGCTTCGATGATCTCCTGGCGGGCCGGACGGCGGAACCGCTCGATTTCCTGCGGCGGGTGCCCTATCTCGATTTCGTCGTCTCGGCCAACCTCCTGTCGCAGATCGGCACGGGCGCGCAGCATCGGCTGGAACGGGAGAAAATCGCTGCTGCGCCGGATGATCTCTTGCCAAAGCTCATCCATACGCATGTCGATGCACTGGCCGGCCTGCCCTGCAAGGTTTGCCTTGTGACGGATACAGCCTTCGATGTCATCGGCAAGGATGGAAGCATGCAGCAGCATGAAGACCTGCTGCATGGCATCGAGATTGCCGCGCCTGCTGCCGCATGGGACTGGCCACTAGCCCCCTTCGGGGAGGAAAGCAGGGATTATCGCATCGTGCATCATGTCATTGCGCGGGAAATGACGTGATCATCACGCGCCTTGCGCCTGCGGCCTACAACCCCGCAAGTCCCGCCTTATAATCCTCCGACGCCGCCCGGCTGAGACGCTCCAGCTCCATCGCAGCGCGGCTGGTATGGCGCTCCTTGTGGCGCAGCAGGGCAAAATTGCGTGCCGGCAGATCGATGCCGGCACGAACTAGCAGGCCCTGCCGCAGGAAAAGCGACGCGACGGAAGCGGAGACGGCGGTGGCCGCGCCGCCGGAGCGGGCAGCCATCACCACGGCCTCGTTGGATGGCAATTCCAGCATGACGGAGAGCTCACCCGGATCCACACCCATCTGCCGCACCGCCGCTTCAAAGGCGGAACGGGTACCGGAGCCCTGCTCACGCAGCACCCAGGATGTGCCGTAAAGCATATCAAGTGCTGTGAGATAACGGCCATCGGCAAAGGGGTGGGCCGAACCGGTGACGACCAGCAGCTTGTCCGACACGACCGGCTGCACCATCAGTGCCGGCTCATCGATCTTGCCTTCGATGAACCCGACCTCCGCCAGACCTTCCAGCACCGCCTCCGTCACCGTCTTGGTATTACCGATATCAAGCCGCACGGTCACGCCGGGATAGAGTTTCTTGAACTGCATCAGGATTGGCGGCAGCCAGTAGCTGGCAATCGTCTGGCTGGCGCAGACGGTGATTTCGCCGCGCGTCAAGCCGCCCATTTCTGAGAGAATCAATTCGGCATTGCGTACACGCGCCAGCGTCGCCTTGGCCTCACCCAGAAACGCCCGGCCGCTTTCGGTCAACTCGATGTTGCGGCCGACGCGATGGAACAGCTCGACATTATAAAAGGCCTCGAGATTCTTGATGGCGGAACTGACGGCGGACGCCGTGAGGCCGATGGCTTCGGCGGCGCGGGTCAGATGTTCGCGTTCGGCGACGGCGATGAAGATGCGGAGTTGTTCGAAGGTCATGGCGTTTCATTCGATTTTATTGAACGATATATGCCATATTATTTGATAGAATAAAACAGGCGGCTACGTCATTGTCTGCCCATGGCACATCATCGCACCCTCGCTCATCCGTTTCAGTTTTCTCTCCGCTGGCTCAGCCCGCTTCTGCCGGGCATTCTCATCTGCGCGGCGGTCAGCTGTGCCGCCATTCTGGCGGAGCGTTTTCAGGTGCGGATTGCTGGTCACGCCTGGCTTGGCGATCTGGTGCTTGCCATCCTGATCGGCACGCTTTTGCGTTCGCTGGTGTCGCTACCTTCAGTCGCTTCGGCGGGGATAAAGTTCAGTGCCAAGACCCTGCTTGAAATCGCCGTGGCGCTTCTCGGCGCATCCTTGAGCCTTTCCATTCTCAAAGGCGCTGGCGGCTTGCTGATCGGCGGCATCGCGCTGATCGTGGCGCTGTCGTTGGCTGTGAGCTACGCAGCCGGACGAATGCTGGGTCTACCGCCCAAACTCGCAACCCTTATCGCCTGCGGCAATTCCATCTGCGGCAATTCCGCCATCGCAGCCGCCGCGCCCGCCATCGGCGCCAAGCCTGAAGATGTCGCCGCCTCGATTGCTTTTACTGCCGTTCTCGGTGTCGCTGCCGTGCTTTTGATGCCGTTCCTGCCGCAGCTCCTCGGACTCGACGCCACCCAATACGGCATCTTCGCCGGGCTTACGGTCTATGCCGTGCCGCAGGTTCTGGCCGCCACCGCACCGCTTGGAGCCGTGGCCGTGCAGACGGGCACCATCGTCAAGCTCATCCGCGTGCTGATGCTGGGGCCTGTCATCGCCACTCTCTCCGTCATTCACGGCCAGTCCGGCAAGGGACGCCTGAAGCTGCAGCAGATGGTTCCGTGGTTCATCATCGGCTTCGTGCTGATGATCATGGCACGCTCCTTCGGCCTCATCCCCGAGGTCCTGCTTTCCCCCGTCGCCTCGCTCTCCAACATCCTCACGATCATGTCGATGGCGGCTCTGGGACTATCGGTCGATATTCGCAGCCTTCGCCATGCCGGTGGCAAGGTCATCATTGCCGCCAGCCTGTCGCTCGTGCTGCTGGGCGTTCTGAGTTTCGGCCTGATCATGCTGACCCAAGCCGCCTGAGCAAAAGGCGGGGCGTTATTTTCCGGTGCTGATCGTCAATGTGTAGTGCGCCCCGAGCCCACGGCGCGGCGATCCCAGGATCAGCGTCGGGCGGATCAGCCATTCCGTATCCGCCTTGGGCGTCAGGGTTGCAGTTTTCCCTTGGGAATCGCTGAAGAAGATCGCGTCCTCATCCGGCGTCGAAAAATCAAAGACCGCCATCAGCACGAATTCGCTGGAAGCTGCAAGCTCGATCTTCACCGTCTGCCCGGCCTTCACCTTCAGGCGATAAACATCGCCACGCCCACGCCGCGTCCAGCCGTCCAGCGTCAGCGGTCCCTCCGGCGGCAGGACTACTTCCCTCAGCCTTTCGCCGTCATCGAGCCAGATACCGTCGACATTGCGGCCTTCCGCGAAGGAGGCATGCGGCAGGGCGGCGACGGCCAGGGTGAGAGCCAGAAGAAGGGAGGTTACCTTCATGGACGTACAAACTCCCGCCGCATGGCCTCAATCGGCTGGCGGCAATGACAGCCTTCGATATGGTCGTTGACCATACCCATGGCCTGCATGAATGCATAGACGGTCGTCGGGCCGACAAAGGTCCAGCCCCGTTTCTTTAAATCCTTGGAAAGGCGGATGGAGGCTGCGCTGGTGGGGTTGGCCCTTAAAGTCGCATAGTCCAGCCTTTGCGGCCTTTCTGCGGCGGCCGGTTCGAAACCCCAGAAATAACGGGCGAGCGAACCGAATTCATCGCGCAGCGCCATGGCGCGGCGGGCATTGTTGATGGTCGAAACGATCTTGCCGCGATGGCGGATGATGCCCTTGTCGGCAAGGCAGCGCTCGATATCGGCGTCACCGAATTCCGCCACCTTTTCGAATTCGAAATTGGCGAAAGCGAGACGGAAAGCCTCGCGCTTGCGCAGAACGGTCAGCCAGGAAAGGCCGGACTGGAAACCTTCCAGGCAAATCTTCTCGAAAAGGCGGCGATCGTCGGTGACGGGATAACCCCATTCCTCATCGTGATAACGGCTGTAATCCGCAAGTCCCTGCTGCCAGAAACACCGCACCAGGCCATCCGCGCCCGTTTCAAGTCCCGCTTCATTCATTCCGCAATCACCCTTCTCACTCCAGCCCGCGACCGGTTCAGACCGCGCACTTACCACTCATTCACCACGTTTCAAAACCGGGTGCTAACCTTAAATACAGCTTTCCCTAATCAAGCGCTTTTTAATGAGCCGCCATTTACGATTCGCTGGCGTCGAGGTGCGAACCTGTCCGGCAAAGCGGGCGAACAGCCCCGCAAATCCATAGTTGCGACATCCCGCAGAGAGAGTCCACCCGATGACGATAAAGTCCGTTTTTCTGGCGCTGAGCCTCGTTTCCACCTTTGCCGTTCCGGCCGCCATGGCCAATGAGCGTTATCGCGAGCGTCCGCCCATTGTCGTCAGCCCCGATCTTTCCGCCCCCTGGGTCACCCAGCTCGGCGGTCGCGGCAATGTTCGCCCCGTGGTTTATCCGCGCGCCCCTGCCGCACGCCAGCCGTTCTTCCAGCGGCGTCAGGCCGCCATGCCGCAGCGCCCCAGCTCCGGCGTCACATCGCAGCGCCCGGCAAGGGTGCAGAATGCCGCAGTACGCCCCAACGCGCCGGTGCGCACCCAGATCGCACCGCAATTCCTGCCGCAGATCGTCACCTATACGACCAGTGAAAAACCCGGGACCATCGTCATCGATACGCCGAACCGTTTCCTTTATCTCGTTCTCGCCGATGGCAAGGCCCGGCGGTACGGCGTCGGTGTCGGCAAGCCCGGTTTCGAATGGGCAGGCACCCACAAGGTGACCCGCAAGGCGGAATGGCCGAGCTGGACCCCGCCGAAGGAAATGATCACCCGCGAGGCGAGGAAGGGACATTACCTGCCGGCCTTCATGGAAGGCGGCCCGGCGAACCCGATGGGCGCCCGCGCCATGTATCTCGGCTCGACGCTTTACCGCATCCACGGCACCAACCAACCCTGGACAATCGGCAGCAACAATTCCTCCGGCTGCATCCGCATGCGCAACGAGGATGTCACCGATCTCTATGAACGCGTGAATGTGGGCACCAAGGTCATAGTGATATGATGGCAACGGCACCGCTAATACGTAGGCTTATATTCGGCGTGGCGGCGCATCGCGCTTGAATTGACGTCCCGCAGCGGTACAATCGGCGCTAGATTGATTGAAGGAGACTTGGCGGGGGACGCCAGGCGCCGGACCTCTCTCACAAAGATGACGGAACGGCCTTGAAACGGGTGGTCAACTGACCGCCCGTTTTTCGTTTCTGTCATTCAAATGTTATCAAAAAACGGTTTGGTGAATTACTGATATCAATCTGGATTCACTTCATGCCGCGCCATACTTCATTTGTTTGCGCCCTGCTCTTCAGCGGCGTTTCCTTCTCTGCCGCAATCGCGGGCGAATTTGAAATTTCCGGTTATGGCGGCTGGCAAAGCGCGCCGCACAGCGATGTGACGGTTTCCGACGGGCCTGATTTCCGGGCCGGGTGGGAAGGCAAGTCGTTTTCCAATCCACCCTATTGGGGCGTGCGCGGCACCTACTGGTTCGATGAGGGCCAGCTCAGGAATTTCGGCATCTCGCTCGATTTCACCCATGACAAGGTCTATGCCGACGACGAGACGCTTGCCCGTTCCGGCTGGTCGCATTTCGAATTCACCGACGGCCTGAACCTTTTGACGCTGAATGCGCTCTATCGCTTCCCGCTGGAATCCCTGCCGATCACCCCTTATGTGGGTGCCGGCGTCGGCATCAACGTGCCGCATGTGGAAGTCTACCGTCCCTCAGGCAGGACCTTCGAATACCAGTTCGGCGGCGCAACCCTGCAGGCGCAGGCCGGCCTCAGCTACCGCATCACCGACAACTGGTCGACCTTCGTGGAATATAAGGGCACCTATTCCTTCGTCGACGTCGATATCGACAATGGCGGCTCGTTGAAGACCGATATCATCACCAATGCGGTGAATTTCGGCGTGGCGTATAAGTTCTAGCTCTCTTCCGTCATTCATGTGCTTGTCACAGGAATCCAGCCGACGCGCGTCTGCGCGGCGGGGAGAGTCCTTCAAGCCCAAAGACTTGGGCTGGCTGGATCCCTGTGACAAGCACAGGGATGAGGAGAGAACAAAGAAAACCCTCACGACCCAATCTTTGCGGCACACGTCATGGCGCGCTGGATCACTGCCTTATCGGCACACGGCGTTCTAAACCGAAAGCCTCGCCGGCTTCGGTCCGCCATAGGCCCAGTCCAGCAGTTCCACAGTGTGCAGGATCGGCATATCCGTGCCGGTTCCGATCTGCGTGATGCAGCCGATATTGCCTGTGGCGATGACATCCGCCTTTGTGGCTTCGATATTTTTCACCTTGCGCGCCTTGAGTTTGCTGGAAATTTCCGGCTGCAGGATGTTGTAGGTTCCGGCCGAGCCGCAGCACAGATGTCCTTCCGCCGGGTCACGCACGGTAAAACCCGCCGCCTTCAGCAATTGTTTTGGGGCGAGCGTTATTTTCTGGCCGTGCTGCATGGAGCAGGCGGAATGATAGGCCACCGTCAGACCCTGATTCTGCTTTTGCGGCAGATCGAGGGTGGCGAGATATTCGGTGATGTCCTTCGCCAAAGCCGAGACCCGCGCGGCTTTTTCGGCATAGGCCGGATCGAGCCGCAGCATATGGCCGTAATCCTTGATGGTGGTGCCGCAGCCGGAAGCGGTGATGATGATGGCGTCGAGACCGCCGCGTTCCATCTCGCGCGTCCAGACGTCAACGTTGCGCCTTGCGGAGGTGAGCGCCTCTTCCTCGCGCCCCATATGATGCACGAGAGAACCGCAGCAGCCCTCCCCCTTCGGCACCACGACCTCAATGCCGAGCCGCGCCAGGAGGCGCAACGTCGCCTCGTTGATGCCGGGATCGAGCACCGGCTGGGCGCAGCCGGTGAGGATTGCCACGCGTCCACGTTTCTCGCCTTCGGCCGGCCGCTCTCCCGGACGGGTCGATGCGGAGGCCGCAGGCACGGCGACGGGGGCGAGAGCGAGCATGGATTGCAGCGGCTTCAGCGCCGGAACCTTGGCAAGCAGACCGGAGAAAGGCCGCGCCAGCCGGGCCAGATGCAGGGCCAGCCGGAAACGGGCTGGATGGGGCAGGACGGCAACCAGAAGATTACGGATCAGCCGATCCCTGAAGGGGCGCTTGTATGTCTGTTCGATATGGGCGCGAGCATGATCGACCAGATGCATGTAATCCACGCCGGAGGGACAGGTGGTGGTACAGGCAAGGCAGGAAAGACAGCGGTCGATATGGGTGACGACCTCGCGGTCGGCCGGGCGACTGTTTTCCAGCATGTCCTTGATGAGGTAGATGCGGCCGCGCGGACTGTCCAGCTCGTTGCCGAGCGTGACATAGGTGGGACAGGTGGCGGTGCAGAAGCCGCAATGCACACATTTGCGCAGGATTTTTTCGGATTCCGCCACATGCGGATCGGCCAGTTGTTCTGATGTGAATGATGTTTGCATGGTTCAGACGGCCCCTTCCATCGTTACGGCCATCTTGCCGGGATTGAAGATGCCCGCCGGATCGAGCTTCTCCCTGATACGCGCAGAAAGCAGCGCTTCCGCCGCCGGGCGCGGTTCGAAGGCCGCGACCGTGGCGCGCGCCGCATCACTTGCCCTCACCAAAGTCGCGTGGCCGCCGCCAAGCGCCCGGATCGCGCCCCGCAGCAAATCCGCCTCGGGGTCCGCCTCCATCTGCATCCAGACAAGGCCGCCCTGCCAGTCGTAAAAGGCGTCTATGCCCGCCTCCATGCGCAGCGCCGCAACAAGCTGATGCCCCACCGAAGGCGCGACCGATACTTTCCACAAGGGCTTCGCCGCCCGCCCGGCATAGGGCGCGACATCGCGCACCTGACGCCACAAAAGCCTGCTCTCCTCGGCCTCCAGCAGCGCCCACGGCCCGACCCGGTCCATGACGGAAAGGAGTTTGGCCGTGCGCGCCTCCACCGAAGCCGCAAGGCCTTCCAGACGCAGGATGGTCGCCGGGCCGTCCGGCAATCCGCCATCGATGAAACGGGAACGAACGCTTTCCGGCAGATGCGCCGCGCCGGAAACCTCGACGCTCATCGCCATCGCCGCCGCCATGATGCGCGTCGCCGCTTCATCGTCGAGACCGGAAACGACGACGGTTTTTTCCACCGGCGGTTTCGGCAGCACGCGGAATGTGACTTCGGTGAGGAAACCGAGCGTGCCGAAAGACCCAGCCAGGAATTTCGAAAGATCAAGCCCGGCGACATTCTTCATCACCCGGCCGCCGGCCTTGATGACCTCACCGCTGCCATTGACGAAACGGATACCCAGCAGGCTGTCGCGGGCCGCACCGGCCACATAACGGCGCGGGCCGGAAACATTGGCGGCGAAGACGCCACCAATGGTCGGCTCACCTTCGGTGCCCATGATCGGGCGGTGATCCATCGGCTCGAAGGCCACCATCTGACGGTTTTCAGTGAGAGCCGCCTCGACGGTGGCGAGCGGGGTGCCGGCCTTGACGGTCATGACCATTTCGGCGGGCAGATAGGAAACGATGCCGTTCATCGCGCGGGAAGAGAGTGCTTCATCTGCCGTGACAGCATTGCCGAAACCGGAGCGGGTGTTGCCGCCGATGATTTTCAGTGCGGATTTTCGCGCGGCGTGGTCGCGGATGATGTCGGCGACCTGGGTTTCTGCATAGGGGGTCAGCATGGGGCGGCGGGCTCCGGGCATGGGACAGCGAGGTTTGTGTGGGAAACACTGCGCTCGGAGCAAGAGACACCCCCCTCTGCCCTGCCGGGCATCTCCCCCTCAAGGGGGGACATCGACAAGCGGATGGCACCCTGCCAATGAAACGAGCGAGGGCGGCATATCGATCTCCCCCCGTGAGGGGGAGATGCCCGGCAGGGCAGAGGGGGGTAAGCCACACTCTCCAACGTCAAAAATCCCACACCCATCATCCCCTCCCCTCCAGCGGAAACACCTTGGAAGGGTTCATCAGCCAGTCCTCATCGAAAGCCGCGCGCACCGCCATCTGCTGGGCAAGATCGGCCTCGCCATACTGGTGGCGCATCAAGTCCCGTTTTTCGATGCCCACACCATGTTCGCCGGTGAGACAACCGCCGGCATCGACGCAGAGCTTCAATATTTCATTGCCTGCCTCTTCCGCACGGGCTGCGTCCTCCGGATCGTTGGCGTTGAACAGGATGAGCGGGTGCATATTGCCATCGCCGGCATGGAAGACATTGGCAACGCGCAGGCCGAGCCGGTCGGTGATTTCGCTTGTCTTTTTCAATACATAAGAAAGTTGCGAAAGCGGCACCGTTCCATCCATGCAGATATAATCCGCGATGCGGCCGGTCGCGCCGAAGGCGGATTTGCGGCCTTTCCAGATTGCCGCCGCTTCCATCGCCGACTGGCATTCCTTCACCGTCTTCACCCCATGTTTTCGGGCAATCGCCACGATGTCAGCCAGCATGGCGTCCATTTCCGCCTCGGAGCCTTCGACCTCGACGATCAGCAGCGCGCCGACATCCAGCGGATAGCCCGCTTTGGCGAAGGCCTCGCAAATTTCGATGGCTGGCTTGTCCATGAATTCGATGGCGACCGGGATGATGCCCGCCCCGATGATATCGGCCACGCAGGAACCGGCCTCCTCGGACGTCTCGAAGCCGAACAGCACCGGTCGCGCGCCTTCCGGCCTGGCGATCAGCCGCACTGTCGCTTCCGTGACGATACCGAGCTGACCTTCCGAGCCGCAGACGAGGGCGAGCAGATCGTAGCCGGCCGCATCGAGGTGCTTGCCGCCCAGTTCCAACACTGTGCCATCGACAAGCACCATTTTCACGCCAAGCAGATTATTGGTGGTGACGCCGTATTTCAGGCAATGCGCGCCGCCGGAATTCATGCCGATATTGCCGCCGATGGTGCAGGCAAGCTGCGAGCTGGGGTCCGGCGCGTAAAAGAAACCTTCAGCACCTGCCGCATCGGAAATGGAAAGATTGGTGACGCCCGCCTGCACCCGCGCTGTACGGTTATAAAAATCCAGTTCGAGGATCGAGGCCATCTTGGAAAGGCCGACCACCACCGCATCCTCTTGCGGGATCGCCCCGCCGGAGAGCGAGGTGCCAGCCCCGCGCGGCACAACCGGTATGCCGTAACGGTGACAATATGTCATCACCGCCGCCACCTCCTCCGTCGTTTTCGGCAACGCCACGGCCAGCGGCAGGCGGCGATAGGAGACGAAGGCGTCGGTTTCGAAAGGCACGAGTTCGCGCGGTTCGTGCACAAGACAATCCGCCGGCAGAATATCCTTGAGGTCCGCTATGATGCGGTCACGCCCCGCGACGACTTTCGCGCGCGGCTCCAGAAACTTGATCGGCTGCGTCACCGCCCCTCCTCCATGCCATTTTCCCAACTGGTATTCTTTCTTTACCACTTTGAAACGACGCAATCAAATGTTATGGATTTTTTCCATTCTGGAAACAATCGAGGGCAACTATGACGAATCTGGGCGATCTGGAAGTCTTCGCAAGCGTTGCCGCCTCCGGCAGCATGTCGTTGGCCGCAAGGGAGCTCGGTTATTCGCCCGCCGTCATTTCCAAGCGCATCAAGCGGCTGGAAGAAAAGCTGGGCGCACGGCTTTTCCAGCGCACCACGCGGCAAATCTCTTTGACCGAAGCGGGACAGGGCTTTTACGAGCGGGTGCTTGCCGTGCTGGAAGGGCTGGAGGAGGCCGAGGATTTCGTGTCCGGCCGCGCCAATACGGTCAACGGCACACTGAAGGTTTCCGCGCCGACCTCCTTCGGGCGCATGCATATCGCGCCGCATCTGAAGGGTTTCATGGAGCGGCATCCGGATCTTTCGGTCAATCTGGTGCTGAGCGACGAATTCATCGACATCATCGAGGGTGGTTACGATCTGGCGATCCGTATCGCCGATCTCAATTCCTCCAGCCTCGTGGCTCGCAGGCTGGCCCCGGTGCGTCGCATGCTTTGCGCGTCGGCGGACTATGTGGCTGCCCACGGTATGCCGACAACAATCGAGGACTTGAAGAAGCACCGCTGCCTGCCTGCCCATAATAACGATGTCTGGCGACTGGAGGGACCGAGCGGCGCGATGAGCATTCGCCCGGAGGGGATGCTTATCACCAATTCCAGCGAGGTGATCCGCGAGGCGGTGATATCAGGGCTCGGCATTGGGCTGCGCTCCACCTGGGATATCGGCCATGAATTGCGCAGCGGCAAGCTGGTGCAGGTTCTGCCGGGTTATGAGGGATCGCGAAACGTCACGCTCTCGGCGGTTTATCCGAGCCGGCAATTCCTGCCTGCGAAAGTGCGGCTGTTCATCGATTATCTGGCCGGGCTCTATGGGCCTTCACCCTATTGGGAGCAGAGCTGAGGG
The DNA here is from genome assembly GCF_053522485.1 of Agrobacterium sp. 22-209-1. NCBI lineage: Bacteria > Pseudomonadati > Pseudomonadota > Alphaproteobacteria > Hyphomicrobiales > Rhizobiaceae > Agrobacterium > Agrobacterium sp. 22-209-1. The sequence continues at coordinate 165,494 of NZ_JBNWCH010000002.1, read as the reverse complement.
AACCGCCGCCTTTCTCATCCCTGTGCTCGTCACAGGGATGAAGGGTGGGGATGGCTCAGTGCCCGCCCTCGGCATGGGAGCGGCGGATGCGGCGCACCACCCACCAGACGCCGAAGACCGCGAAAGGAACGGAGATGCCGGTGACCACGGCGGGGTCGAGCGGCAGCACATCATGGCTGATCGCCTTGGTGAGATAACCGATGAGGCCGACGACATAATAGGAGATGGCGGCGACCGAGAGGCCTTCCACGGTCTGCTGCAGGCGAAGCTGCATGGCGGCGCGTTTGTTCATGGTGTTCAGCAACACCGTATTCTGCCGTTCCAGTTCCACATCGATCCAGCTTCGAACCAACGCCGTGGCGCGATAGAGCTTGCGCGACAGGTTGGCCTGCCGCTCCTCCACCGACTGGCAGGTGCGCATGGCCGGCGCCATGCGCCGTTCCAGAAAGCTACCCATGGTCTCATGGCCCTGTACCGGGGTTTCGGCGAGCGCCCGGATGCGTTCGCGCACGATGCCGTCATAGGCGCGGCTGGCGCCAAAGCGATAGAGGCTGAGCGCGGCATTGGCCTCCAGCTCCGCGGCAAGCCGGGTCATTTCCGCCAAGAGCGCATCGGCCTCGTCGCGCGCACCGTTTTTCATGCGCTGGGTGATACCCGTCAAACCGTCCTCGATGCGGCGGATTTCCGGCGACAGCGTCTGCGCCATCGGCAGGCCGAGCATGGCAAGGGTGCGATAGGTCTCGATATCCAACAGCCGCTGCACCAGCGCACCGCGGCTGTAATCGCTGAGGCCCCGGTCGATCACCAATATCTGCGTCAGCCCGTCGCGATCCTGCCGGAAATCGGTGAGGATCGCCGCCTGACCGTCACGCACGTCACTGTGACAGAGGCTGGTCGGCTCGAAGATTGTCTCCGCCTGAGACGCCACGCCATTTTCCGGGCGGATTTCAAGCCGCACGCCCGAGATCAGCGAGCCGGGCGGCGAAAAGCCGTCACCGAAGGGATCGCCGGCAATCTCGCCGCCGAATTTTTCCGGCGCGGGGCCATCCCAGAACCAGGTCGAAAATTCGGTATGCCGCTCCCAGCGCAAGGTGCCCTGCCCCCAGGGCATGGCATGGTGACGGGCATCGCGCTCCGGCGGCGCAACACCGCGGCTGCGCGACATTTCCGCGATGACCGAGTGATGCACGGCGGAACCGCCATCCATCATGAAGGCGAGCTGGACGATGATGCGCGAGGGTGCGAGAAGCACCGTCGGCCGCGCATGAACCTCCCCGAGCGCCAGCGATCTTTCCGGCGCGCTTGCGAAAGCAAATCTACCTTTGGCCATGGCAATATCGTCCCCGCCTGTTGCGCTGGTTTCATTGGAGCATTTCCAGGAAAAGTGGACCCCGGTTTTCCGTCCGGAAATGCGCAAAAATAAAGAGTTAGAATGTTTTCGCGATTCGAAGAAAAGCGAAAAAACTCTAAAACATCGATCACGATGAAAACACCGCAATCGACGCCGCTGTCATTGTTTTGATCCACCTGGCGGAAAAATCCGCCCTCGTCGCCCTGTCCTACTGCTGCTTTAACAAAAGCCAATTCGAAAAGGCAGATGCCGTGTTGCCGCAGGCATGGCGCGGATGAGGCGCGGAACTGGATAGAATATTTGACCAGTGCGCTGCTTCGCTGATAATTTGCCCCATCGAAATACGGGGCGGGATTTCGCCGGAGACTTCTGCGATGGACGAAACGCTTTTTGCGCGCATCGAGCACAGCCGCACATCGCAGGAGGTGATCTTGCGTTTCGAGGAACTGATCCTCGATGGCATATTGCGGGACGGCGACAGGCTGCCCGGCGAGCGCGAACTGGCGCAACGCCTCGATGTCTCGCGGCCCATCCTGCGGGAAGCGCTGAAGGAGCTTGAGACCCGTGGCCTCCTTACCAGCCGGCATGGCGGCGGCACCTATGTCGCCGATATTGTCGGCCCGGTCTTTTCCGATCCCTTGAGCGCGCTGATCACCCGCCACAGCCGGGCGACGCGGGATTTCCTCGAATATCGCCGCTATATCGAAGGCATGACCGCCGAACTTGCCGCACAGCGGGCGACGGAACCGGACAGGCGCAACCTTGCCGCCATCGTAGACAGAATGCGGGAAGCGCATGAGGCGGGCCGCTTCGAAGAGGAGCTTGCGGGCGATGTGGAGTTTCACAACGCCATCGGCGAGGCGGCGCATAATATCGTGCTGATGCACACGTTGCGGTCCTGCTACCGGCTTCTGAGCGACGACATCTTTTATAATCGCCATCTCATCTTCACCGTGTCCAGCGCCCATGATGAGGTGCTGAGACAGCATATCGCAATTCACGATGCGATCGCCGCCGGCGACCCGGCAGCGGCAAGGGCGGCGGCGGAGACCCATATCGACTTCATCGTGGAGACGACATCCAAGGCCCACCAGGCGCGGGAATGGGACCGAATTTCGCGTCTGAGGCAGCAGCAGCGCAGCGGTTGAAAAAACTATCCGGCAAAATACGGCATCTTTTTTCAGTTTTTGATGGAACCTTTTGTGCCCTTCGGTCTTTTTATCGGGTTAATTGGAAAAATTTACCAAGATGGGACCCATGACGACCACGAGCGAAACTGAACGCTATCCGCGGATAGCTCTCATATCGACGCATGGCTATGTCGCCGCGCACCCGCCACTCGGCGCGGCGGACACCGGGGGGCAGGTTGTTTATGTGCTTGAGCTTGCACGCAAACTCGGACAGCTCGGTTATACTGTCGATCTTTACACCCGCCGTTTTGAAGACCAGCCGGAATTTGATGAGGTTGACGAGCGCGTCCGCGTGGTGCGCATTCCCTGCGGCGGCCGCGATTTCATTCCCAAGGAATACCTGCACCGCCACCTGATGGAGTGGTGCGAAAATGCGTTGCGTTTCATCAAGAAGAACGACCTGAATTATTCTTTCATCAACAGCCATTACTGGGATGCTGGCGTGGCGGGGCAGCGGCTCTCCGAAGCGCTGAAAATCCCCCATCTGCACACGCCGCATTCGCTCGGCATCTGGAAAAAGCGCCAGATGGAGACCGATTATCCGGAAAAGGCCGATACGTTCGAACTGGAATTCAACTTCAGGGAACGTATCCAGCACGAGCTGATCATCTATCGCAGCTGCGACATGGTAATCGCCACGACGCCGGTGCAGCTCGATGTTCTGATCGAGGATTATGGCCTGAAGCGCAAGCACATCCACATGATCCCGCCGGGTTATGATGACAACCGTTTCTTCCCGGTTTCCGATGCGACGCGGCAGATGATCCGCCAGCGCTTCGGTTTCGAGGGCAAGACGGTGCTGGCGCTTGGACGCCTCGCCACCAACAAGGGTTACGACCTGCTGATCGACGGTTTCTCCGTTCTTGCCGAGCGAGAACCGGAAGCCCGGCTGCATCTGGCGGTCGGCGGCGAGAATATGGACGAGCAGGAAACCACGATCCTCAACCAACTGAAGGAGCGGGTGAGAGCGCTCGGTCTCGAAGACAAGGTGGCCTTTTCCGGCTACGTCACGGATGAGGACCTGCCGGACATTTATCGCGCCGCCGATCTCTTCGTGCTCTCAAGCCGTTATGAACCCTTTGGCATGACGGCGATCGAGGCGATGGCGAGCGGTACGCCCACCGTCGTCACCACCCATGGCGGATTGTTCCGGGCCATCAGCTATGGCCGCCATGCGCTGTTTGCCGATCCTTTCGACAAGGAAGACCTTGGCATCACCATGATGAAGCCGTTCAAACATGAGCGGCTTTACGGGCGGCTCTCCCGCATGGGGGCGCATAAGGCGCGCAGCCTGTTCACATGGACCGGCATCGCCCAGCAGCTTCTCGCCCTTGTGGAAGGCAGGACCATGATGCCGGTTCTGGAAGAAGCCGATTGGGCCGAACCATGGAATGATGGCGATTGAGACCGCTTCGCCTTTTTTCCACAGATCTCGACGGAACCGTCGTCGGCGATAACGACGCCACGCGCCGGTTCCGCGATTTCTGGTATTCGTTGCCGGACGGTCAACGTCCCCTTCTGGTTTTCAACAGCGGCAGGCTGATCGACGACCAGCTTGCGCTGCTCGAAGAGGTGCCACTGCCGCAGCCCGACTATATCATCGGCGGCGTCGGCACCATGCTGCACGCGAAAGAGCGTGGCGAACTCGAAAGCGCCTATAAAACCTCTCTCGGCACCGGTTTCGATCCGCAGAGGATCATCGACGTGATGGCCGGAGTGCCTGGCGTGACGATGCAGGAGGAGCGCTATCAGCACGGCCTGAAATCCAGCTGGTTCCTGCATGGCGCTGATGATGCGGCGCTTGGCGAGATCGAAGCAGCGCTTGTGGCGGCCGATATCGATGCCCGCATCGTCTATTCCAGCGACCGCGATCTCGACATATTGCCAAAGGCCGCTGACAAGGGTGCGGCGCTTGCATGGTTATGTGGACAATTGCGCATCGGCCTCGACGAATCAGCGGTCGCGGGCGATACTGGCAATGATCGGGCGATGTTCGAACTGAATGATATTCGCGGCGTGATCGTGGGCAATGCATTGCCGGAGCTTGTCTCACTGGCGGGCCGCGGCAATCGCTTCTTCCAGGCGCGTGCGACGGAAGCCGATGGCGTGATCGAAGGTCTCCGACATTGGGGATTAAATCCCGACAGGCGCAATATCGGCAATTATTCATAGCGGTTTTGCGTTTCAGGATCTGAAAGCAGACAAAACCGCGATTGCCGCAATCGGCTGTTTGCCCGGGAAGCTGCCCGGTCGAAGCCCTGTTCGCACATCTTCCGTATTTTTTCCGGGCCTGCAGGCTTCATCAGCATGAAGACAGTAGTGGGTTATGGGTGATGAGGGATTGGCGGAATTTACGGAGTATCTATATTAGCAATTATCATTAGCGGGCAAAGAAGGACCTATTCGGATTGAAGATTTTGAATCGATTGGCGACAGATGTTGGCTTGATGTTGCGCAGACCGCCGCGACAGCAATATGCGGCGCTGTGCTATCGATTGTCCAAGAAGAATCCGGGACCGGAAGTGTTGCTGCTGACCAGCCGGGATACGGGACGTTGGGTCATTCCCAAGGGCTGGCCTATGGCCAACAAGAAGGCCCATGCCGTGGCCGAGCAGGAAGCCTATGAGGAAGCCGGCGTCAAAGGCACGGTGGAAAAGGCGCCTTTCGGTTATTACGAATACGAGAAAAAGCTGAACAGCGGCGTCAATGTGCCGTGCAGGGTTCAGGTGCATCTGCTCGAAGTCTCGGAGATGCAGGAAAGCTTTCCCGAGAAGGAATCGAGGCGGCTGGAATGGGTCAGCCCCCAGGAGGCGGGAAAACGTGTCAACGAGCCGGAACTGAAAGCACTGATGCTCGCTTTCGACAAGCGGATGGCGCATTCGAAATAGTGCGACCGCCCTTGACATGGCAATGAGCAGTTTGGTTTTCCAACCTGGCCTTTATCGTCTTTCCTTTTGGAAAGATGTGCGAGATGTAACAGTCTTTCTGTAAAATTGCCTTCAACCTGCGACGCTGCCGGACGAAAGGGAATGCTGGCAAACGAGGTGTGAATGGCAATCAAGCCGCCATTGAACATGAAACAAACGCTCGATAAGGATCTCGACAAGATTACCCGTGTCGAGGAAGCGACGCTGCACGTCACGCAGCAGCTCGCCGGCCTTGGCGCAGGGTTCATGTTCGTTGTTCTGGCGGCCATCTTCGCCGGCGTCTTCGTCACCGGCACCGCGGGTTCGGTCATAATTATCGCCGCCGTCGCCATCGGCGCGTATATGGCGATCAACATCGGTGCGAACGACGTTACGAACAATGTCGGCCCGGCGGTGGGCGCCAAGGCCATGCCGCTTGCCGCCGCCCTCATCATCGCCGCCATCTGCGAGATTGCCGGGGCGCTGATAACCGGCGGCAACGTCGTCGAGACCATTTCCAGCGGCATCATCAACATCGGCACCATTCCCGACAGGACCGCCTTTTCATGGGCCATGCTCTCGGCGCTTCTCGCCGCCGGCCTTCTCGTCAATGTCTCGACATGGACAAGGGCGCCGATTTCCACCACCCATACGGTGGTGGGCGGGGTTGCGGGCGCTGGAATGGCGGCCTATGGAGCGAAGGCGGTCGACTGGCTTTCGCTCGGCAGCATCGCCTTCGCATGGGTGCTGGCACCCTTCATCAGCGCCATCATCGCCGTCGCCATCCTTGCTTTCATCAAGGAATTCATCATTTACCGCGAGGACAAGCTCGCCGCCGCCCGGCTGTGGGTGCCGGTTCTCATCGGTTTGATGGCGGGCGTCTTCATGGCCTACCTCATCTGGGTCGGATTGCGGCAGCTGATGCATGTGTCGCTTGGCCATGCCAGCCTCATGGGGCTTGTGACCGGGCTCGTGGTCTGGCGGCTCTGCGTGCCGATCATCCGAAAACAATCGGAGGGATTGGAAAACCGCAACCAGTCGCTTCGGACGCTGTTCCAGTGGCCGCTGGTTCTCGCCGCCGGCCTGATGTCCTTCGCTCATGGGGCGAATGACGTATCGAACGCCATCGGTCCGGTCGTGGCCATCGTGCGGGCCCTGCATGACGAGGCGGTGCAGACATCCGCCCGTGCGCCGCTATGGGTAATGCTGGTTGGCGCCTTCGGGCTTTCCTGCGGCATTCTTCTTTATGGCCCGCGCCTCATCCGCCTCGTCGGCGAGCAGATCACCAAGCTCAATCCGATGCGCGCCTTCTGCGTTTCCGTGGCCACGGCGCTCACCGTGCTCATTGCCTCGCGCTTCGGTCTGCCGGTCAGCACCACCCACACGGCAATCGGCGCGGTGTTCGGCGTTGGTTTCTTCCGCGAATGGTACACGCAATCGTCGCGGCGGCGACAGGAACTTGTTCAGGCTGGTGACGGTAGGCCCCGCCGATCCGAAAGATATGTCGACAATCCTTCCGAGATACGCCGCCGTTATCTCGTCCGCCGCTCCCACTTCATGACGATCATCGCCGCCTGGCTGGTCACCGTTCCTTCCAGTGCAACGCTTGCGGCGCTGCTCTACTGGCTCATGTCCTCTCTCTTTCTCTGAACCTGAAACAGAACCCCATGCGCGCAAATTTCCGGATGCAACGCCTTTATATCGAAGCCAGCCTTGCCGAAGGCGTCGCGCAGGAGGCAACAGCCGAACAATTCAACTATCTCGCCAATGTGCTGCGCATGGCCGACGGTGCGGAAATCCTTTTGTTCAACGGTCGCGACGGCGAATGGAAAGCGAAACTCGCGTTTCCGAGCCGCAAGAAGATCGTTCTCGTCCCCATCGAGCAGACACGGCCCCAGCCGAACGCCCCGGACCTGCATTATCTTTTCGCGCCGCTGAAAACCGGGCGCATGGATTATCTGGTGCAGAAGGCGGTGGAGATGGGCGCCGGGCTGTTGCAGCCGGTGATGACGCAGCATGTTCAGGGCAAGATCCACAATACCGAAAAACTGCGCGCCAACGCTATCGAAGCCGCCGAGCAGTGCGGCATACTGTCCCTGCCCGAGGTAGCCGAGCCGGTGAAACTGAAGGACATGCTCGAGACCTGGCCCCACGACCGGCGCATCGTCTATTGCGACGAAGGCGATGCGGGGCAAAATCCGCTGCCGATCCTGCAAGCCGTGACTGAGCGCAAACTTGCCCTGCTGGTCGGTCCGGAAGGCGGATTTTCCGAGGAAGAAAGGGAGCTTCTGCGCGGCCTTGCCTTCATTACCCCCATTCCGCTCGGGCCGCGCATCCTGAGGGCCGATACGGCCGCCGTCGCCGCGCTCGCGGTCATTCAGGCGGCGATCGGCGACTGGAATTGAACGGCCCCGTTGCGCTTCATGCATCTTTAAAAGAAATTCATTTGCCAGCGGATACGATCCGGCCCTATCTGCCAATCATATGCCTCGCCGCAACAGAGACGTCATAACAAGGTAAGCCATGGCACGCGACACGACCGACCAGACCCCCCTCTCCTCCGTCAAGGAGCTTACAGACTATCTGGCGGGCGGTTGCAAAGCTGAAGCCGACTTCCGCATCGGCACCGAGCACGAAAAATTCGCGTTTTTCCGAGAGGATAACAGTCCCGTCCCCTATTTTGGCGAGGCCAGCATTTCCGCGCTCTTGAAGGGCATGCAGGAAAAGCTCGGCTGGGAGCCGATCATGGACGGCGGGAACATCATCGGCCTTGGCGAGCAGCACGGCATGGGCGCCATCTCCATCGAGCCGGGCGGCCAGTTCGAACTATCGGGCGCGCCGCTCGAAAACCTGCACCAGACGTGCAAGGAATCCAACCAGCATCTGGCGATGCTGCGCGAAGTAGCCGAGCCCATGGGCATCCGTTTCCTCGGCATCGGCGGCAGCCCGCTGTGGAGCTACGACGAAACGCCGCGTATGCCGAAATCGCGCTACGCGATCATGACGCGCTATATGCCCAAGGTCGGGACCAAGGGTCTCGACATGATGTACCGCACCTGTACGATCCAGGTGAACCTCGACTTCTCCTCCGAAGCGGACATGCGCCGGAAGATGCGCGTTTCCATGAAGCTGCAATCGCTGGCAACCGCGCTTTTCGCCTCGTCGCCCTTTACCGAGGGCAAGCCGAACGGTCTTCTTTCCTGGCGCGGCGATATCTGGCGCGACACCGACAATCGCCGCGCGGGCGTGCTGCCCTTCACCTTCAACGATGATTTCGGCTTCAAGGATTATGTCGAATGGGCGCTTGATGTGCCGATGTATTTCATCGTGCGCGACGGCAAATATCACGATTGCACCCATGTCACCTTCCGTCAGTTCATGAACGGGGCTCTGAAGGGCGAAATCGCCGCATGGGAGCCGACCATGGGCGACTGGACGAACCACCTCTCCACGCTTTTCCCCGATGTCCGCCTGAAGCGTTTCCTCGAAATGCGCGGTGCGGATGGCGGCCCGTGGAGACGCATCTGCGCCCTTCCCGCTTTCTGGGTCGGTCTTCTTTACGATGACGAGGCGTTGACCGCTGCCGATGCGCTGACCGCCGGCTGGAGCTTCGATGAGGTGATCGCGCTTCGCAACGCTGTGCCGGCCAAGGGGCTCAATGCCGAGATTTCCGGCAAGCCGCTTCTCGGCATTGCCCGCGAGGTTCTCGACATTTCCCGCACCGGCCTCAAAAACCGCAAGCGGCTGAATGGCGAAGGTCAGGACGAGACCGTGTTCCTCTCGTCGCTGGACGAGGTGCTGGCCAAGAAGACCACGCTCGCGGAAGACCTGCTTGCGCTTTATCACGGCCGCTGGGGCGGCTCGGTGCTACCCGTCTTCGAAGAATATCAATATTGAGGTATTGGTGCTGAAGCTGCACCACAATTAAAAAAGCCCGGCGCGGCCGAGGGGGCCTGACACCGGGCAAAGGCAGGGCTATTGGCAAATCACCCTGCGGGGAAAACCTTGCGGCTGGAAGCCACGTCCGGCAGCTGGAGGTCTGCCGGAGGCGGAATTTCAAAGCGTCTTGAAGCGCGTGACCGCACGTTTGCGCGCGGCCCGGGTGAGATGTGCCGTCGGATCTTCCAACAGGCCGGTATTGAGAGCATCGCTGACATCCGACCGCGCCAGACCGATATCGGCAAGAAGACGGTCATCAAGTTCCGTGAGACCATTGGCCACGATACGATTGTAGATGCGCTGCACGAAGGTTTTAACGCCGGAAACACCCAGCACAGCGGCGCGACGCCAGGCGTCCCCCGGCCGTGCGGTTACAAGTTCCAGTTCCATTCTCCGTTCTGCCGTGCGCATGATACTTATCCTTTCGTAACGGCACGAGGCGGCACCGCCCCCGACGCACCACGCGCGAGAAGCTGCCTTGGGTTAGGGCCCGACATCCCGTCGGCCCGGGTTGATCCTGATTTGCTTGGTGTCAAAATGTCGCAAGACTATTGATCAGTCCAACGAATGTTTCTAATGTGAGACATCAATCATTCTGATGGATCACTATCCATGTCCGCACCTCTCGACATAGACCAGCTGCATACCTTCATCGCCATCGTCGATACGGGCAGCTTTACCAAAGCCGCTGACCGCGTTTTCAAGACGCAATCCGCTGTCTCCATGCAGATGCGGCGGCTGGAAGAGCGCATCGGCAAACAGCTTTTCGCCAAGGACGGGCGTGGCAACCGTCTGACGGCGGAGGGTGAAAAACTGATGAATTACGCCCGGCGTATCATCCGTCTGAATAATGAGGCGATCGCCGCCTTCGACGACAACCGGCTGGAAGGCACGCTGCGCATCGGCACCCCTGATGATTACGCCGACCGCTACATGCCTGAAATCATCGGGCGCTTCGCAAAGACCCACCCGAATGTCGAGCTTTATATTGTCTGCGAACCCTCAGCCAGCCTTGCCGAAAAAATGAACCGCGGCGATCTCGATATCGCGCTTGTTACCCATAATCCGCGCGCCCGCTCCTCCGATGTGGTGCGCACCGAACCGCTCTGCTGGGTCGCCTCCGCCAACCACCCGCTGAAGGACGATGCACCCGTGCCGCTCGCCGTCGGGCGGCGCGACTGCCACTGGCGTCAGCTTGCCTGTTCGGCGCTCGATGCCGATGGGCGGGACTATCAGGTGCTGTTCACGAGCTGGTCCTCGACCGTCGTCGCCGCCGCCGTGCTGGCCGGCATGGCCGTCTCGGTCCTGCCTGAATCGGCGCTGCGCACCGGCATGAAGGTTCTGACCGCCGCCGACGGTTTCCCGCCCCTGCCGCCAGTGCAGATCGGCCTGATGAAAAGGCCGGGCCTCTCACCGTCACTGGTGAATGCCATTACAGACCACATCACAGCCTGCCTCGACAACATCTCACCGATGGCCGTGGTTGACGAGATGGATAGCGACGTGAAGACGTTCCCCAAGATGCCGCGCCTGCGCGCCGGGCATATGCTGCCGGGATGGTGACTCTCTTGAAGGCCGGGCAAACCCGGCCTTTCTCACCTACCGTGCTCGCAACGTTGCGACCGCCAGCAGCGTGTCGCCGCTGATACCCGCCGAGCCGCTGCCGTTGAACAGCGTCATGATGGGATCGGCGACGTTCTGCTGGTTGTCGTACATGATGGTGAAGCGGGCGATCAGCTTCTTGACCTTATCCGGATCCTGAAAATCCTTGATGTCGAAATATTTCTTCATCATCGCCACCTGGGTATCGACGCCCGCATTGCCGAGTTCATCGGGAATGCCGAAGGTGGTCTTGATGAAGTTCTGGATCGCAGTATCGGCAAGGATCGAATAATAGGACGTCGTCCCCGCCGCCATGCGCTTGAAATAGAGCGCCAGTCGCACACCGGCGTTTTCTTCACCCGCCTGCGTTTCCAGCGTCTGGGTCAGATAATTGTCGAGCGTTTCATAAAGTCCGCGCCGTGTCTGGATCAGGCTGCGGTCTTCATGAAGGAGTTTGCCCTCCTTGTCGAAATTGAATGCGGTGACGAGGCGGCGGAAGACCGGGTCCATCTCCTTGTTGACGTAGCTGTTCTTGTCATCGAGGTCAGACGTGAAGATTTTCTGCAGCTGTTCCTTGGTCACGCTTTTGGGATCGATACCGAGCGATTCCATCGCGAATTTGGTCAGGCGATCATTGGCGAGGAATTCACTCAGCGTCTTGATCTTCTGCATCTCACCCGAGAAATATTTTGCCTCGGTCGTTGCCGCTTCCTTGTCCTTGTCGGTGCCGAAAGCCGATTTCTTCTTGATGTAGTCGGCTGACATGGTCTGCAGCTCAATTTCGGACTGCGCCAGAATGGGTGTGCCGACCGAACCGTCCTTGGCGAAGTTGAAGAGTTCGGCAAGCTTTACATACCGGTCGTCCTTCAGCGTATAAACGTAGCTCTTCTTGTCCTGAAGGTCGCTGGTCAGCACCTTCTTGATATCGGAGATGTTCACCTTGGCAGGATCGAGACCGACGGCTTTCAGCGCATAGGTATAGACGGCATTGGTTCCAAGAAAATCATTGACGCTTCTAACATTGCCAATACTGCTCTTGAACAGCGTGAGCGCCTTTGCGTCAGCTGCCTCGTCCGCATCGTTGTAATGTGTCATGTAACCGCCGGTGGTCGTCGCGGTCTGTGTTGTTGTCTGCGGCGTCGCGCCGGCCGCGAGCGTCCCATCGGGGAGAAAATTGAATGCGTTTTTCAGGGCGAGGTAACGTTTGTCGTTCCTGCCCAGGGTCGCGATGTAATTGTTCGGATCGCTGAGATCGCTGGTGAGGATGTTCTTGATCGTCGCTGGCACGATGGTCAGGTCGTTCAGGTCGAAGGCCGTTCTGATGTAATTGAGAAGCCGCGCATCCGACACCAGTTCCTCTACCGTCGTGATGGACCCAATCTTGGATTCGAAATAATCCCGATTCAGCGTCGCGACGGTCGGGGTCACGCGCGGCGCGCTGCCGATATAAGAGTCCGTGACGGCTTTCAGATTTTCGGCTGTCATTGCCCCGCCGGCGACGACCGTACCGTCATTCCCGAATTCGAAGGCATTGGCCAGTTGCGCCATCTTGTTATATTGGTTGACGGTGTTCGACAGCGTCGTCTGTTCCGCCTTGATTGCCGCGAGCTTTGCCTCCCACTGATCCTGCGGCGGCAGAACGGCCTCCAGCTGGGTCAGCTGGTCCTGACGCGTCACCTTCTCCGCCTCGAGTTTGGAGCGCTCATCAGCCGTCAGGCCGGTCCCGGCAAGTTCGGTATCGATTGCCGTGATACGCGCGGTGACCTGCCCGTGCAGTTCGATATTGCCCTTCATCGCCAGCTTTTCGACCGCGTCATTATAGGCCGCGCCGAATTTCTGGTTGATGTAGCTGTCCGGATCGGAAACGTCGCTCGTCATCAAGCCCTTGATGTGGGCATAGGAATAGGTCTTCTCATCAATGCCGAAGACCTGGAAGATATAGGCGCGGGTGCGGTCGTTGCGAAGCAGCTGATCGGCATTGGTGACCGTGCCGATGATTGCCTTGTAATAACGCGTCTCTTCCGCAAGGCTGTCGTTCAGATTGGTGATCGACGTATCATAAAGCCCGATCATCTTGTCGAGCTGCGCGTCCGTCTGCACGGTCTTCGTCGAAGAGCTGAAATTGAAGGCGGCGGCAAATTCCCGATAACGCTCGTCGGTCAGCTTGTTCGCGAAGCTGTTCTGATCATTCAGGTCACTATCGAGCACCTTTTTCATGAAGGCCTTGGCATAGGTCATCTCGCCGAGACCAAAGGCATCCATGGCATAGGAATAGAGCTGGTAATTATCGAGGAACTCATCGACGCTTTTCACATTGCCGATGTTTTCCTTGTAATATTTCGTCTGCCGCTCCACGAGTCCCTGCTGCGACACGCGCGAAATACTCGTCTTCATATCGCGGTTGATGAGGTCGTAGCTGAGAAAAGTCGATACCATCCGAATGCCCCCTGGAGCGCAGTGCATCCCTTAGGGCACCAAAAGCTCCGGTTTTAAATCCACCCCTCGCGCGTCCCATCCGGGCGCACGGCAAGCCTTGGCGCGACTATGCGTGACGCGCCTTGCCCGTAGCTTGAAAGAGCACATTTTCGGCGGGCATAAAAATCGCATTGTCTCGATCTCCTTTACCTACGCGAAACCATGCCACAGTGGGTTTTGCTAACCATCTGGGAATGCAAAGTTTTCTTAACCGCGATTTTTAAGCAGTCTCGAACAGGCGGCGGATAATCTCCTGACATCAGAGGATGAAAAGTCCCGATGAGAAGACCGGAAACCGGCTCTCAGGTAAAACAAGGGTAGATTAAACATGACCAAGACCGTTCTGAAGCCCGACTGGGCCGTCGCCACTCTCAGGTTAGACCCGGCACGTTTTCCGCAACAGGTCACCTATGGAAAAGGCAATGGCGCGACCGATGTTGCCGTCACTCTCGATGAACGGGGCGCCGTTCTGAGAAAGGTTCTCTCCTCTTCCGGCCTGCCTTTGTCCTTCGCTTTGCCAGCCCGCGCCTTCAAGGGTGTCGCCGCCCGCGCTATCGACCATGGCGATGGACAGGTCACCGTGACGCTGGAACTTCACCATGACGATCCGGACCTCTGCGTTCCGCTTCTCGTCGCCCACGATCTCTGCGACATCGCCGCCGACTGGCGCAGCTGGTCCGAGGCCTACCGCATTCCCATGCTGATGGTGGAGGCCGATGGCGTTGCCCGTCCGTTGGAAGAACATCTCGGCAAGGTGCGCACCCAGAATACCCGTCCGCGGCGCCGCCATTCCTATTTCGCGGATCGCCGTCCGCGCTTCCTCGTTCGCCGCTCCACCGGTTCGCTGGGCATGAGCATGAAGATCGAGGGCAAGGAAATCATCGCCCGCAGCTGATAAAAGTCAGCAAAAACAAATCAAAAGCCCGGCGCGCACAATGCGGCCGGGCTTTTTGGCGTCTTCCATTCCGGTGATTTCAGGCAAGCAGAAGCGGCAGGATGAGACCCGCGAAAATCATCACACCGACGCGGTTGTTGGATTTGAACAGCACCAAGCATTGGTCGACGTCGTCGATATCGAGCACCCAGACCTGCCGGAACAGCATGATGGCCGCAGCGGCGAGGCCGCTATAGGCAATGATGTTAACGCCCGCCATCCAGAAGGACAGGAAAATCATGACAAGGGTTGTGCCATAAAGGAAAACCAGCCAGCGATGTGTGTTTTCTCCAAACAGCAGGGCAGTCGAACCGATGCCCACGGCCGTGTCGTCTTCCTTGTCCTGATGGGCGTAGATTGTATCATAACCGATCGTCCAGGCGATCGCGCCGACATAAAGCAGGACAGGCGGCCAGGCGAGTGAAGCGAACTGCCCGGCCCAACCCATGAGCGCGCCCCAGGAAAAGGCCAGCCCGAGGAAAAATTGCGGCCAGTGGGTGAAGCGCTTGGCGAAAGGATAGATTGCCACGAAGACCAGCGAAGCTATGCCGGTGACGATCGCGAAGCCGTTGAACTGCAAAAGCACGACAAGGCCGGCGAGCGCCTGCAGTACGATGAAGAGCTTGGCCTGCCCGCGGCTCACCCTGCCCGATGGCAGCGGCCGCGACCGGGTCCGGGCCACGGCCATGTCGATCTTGTGGTCGGCAAGATCATTATAGGTGCAGCCCGCGCCGCGCATCGCCACCGATCCAATGAAAAACAGCACTAAGTGCCAGATCAGCGTTTCCCAGGAAAAGCCGCCCGTCGCCACCGCCGCATTGGCCGCGAGGGCTGCGGCCCAGAAACACGGCCACATCAGCAATTGCCAGCCAATGGGACGATCCCACCGGGCCAATTGCGCATAGGGCCAGAGAGCCCTCGGCAAAATCCGATAGACCCAGTTGTTGGATGGCGCGTCGGAAACGCGGTCTGACAAATCGCTGTGGTGAACCATGGGATGGTTCTACAGCATTGGCAAAAAAATCGGAATGGATTTCAGCATCGGCCCCGCATGCGAAAAAGCCCCGCTGCGGCTTGGCAACGGGGCTTTGCATGACCTTATCGTCGCCCCTCAGGGCAGCGAGAAATTGAATTTGTAGCTGGCCTGAACACCGACGATGAACTGGTTCTTCGAACCGCGTTCGCGCACCAGCGAACTGTCGGCGGCGTCACCGGTCAGGCGGCGATATTCCGCAAACGAACCGACTTCGGCGTTTTCGGTGACCTTCCAGGTGATGGCTGCGCCAACGCCGGCCGAATGCAAGCCGCCCCCGGGGCTGTAGGGCGATGGCGCGCCGGCAGCCGTCTGGGCTGCGCTTACGCCGTAATAACGCTCATTATATTTGCTGCTCACCCATGTCGCACGCGGACCGGCGGAAATCTGGATGCCGGGGGCGATGTCGGTGAAGGCATCGACGGCAACGTCTCCGACAACGCCGCTATGGCTGCGAATACCCTGACGGACTTCGCCGCGAACGCGCAGCCAGTCGGTCGGATAGGCCTCGGCGAAACCGCCAAGCTCGCCGCCGCGCTTGATGCGGGTCATGCCCTTAAGATCGGACGAGTCGCCCTCGTCGCGCGGGGACACCAGCTTTCCAGCAAGACCCATGCTGATCGGGCCATTATCCAGAAGCGAAATCGAGGCGCTGTCGTTGCGCGAGGTGAAACGCGCGCCCTGGCCCTGACGGCCGAGCGAAATGATGGGCGAAAAGCCGAATTCATTCTTGTTATCGCCCTGATATTTCGGCGCGGTGAAACCGGCTCCGCCGAGTTTCAGATACCAGTCACCGGAAAACCATCCATCGGCATGGGCGTTACCCACGGCAAAAAGCGACACGACACAGGCGGCAATGGCCGCTGACGGCTTGAACATGAAACAACCCCAGAAACGCAATACAGACAGGTGTCCGTAGAATTAGAGGGATTGTCTTTCCATTCCATTAACCAGCGCGGGTTGAAATTCGACTCCTGCGGAGGGTGGCGACACGACCTCAAACACCACCGCCGTCATGCTCGGGCCTGTCCCGAGCATCTGCAACCGAAGGACTTTACGCAACGTGGATAGATCCTCGGGACAAGCCCGAGGATGACGCCGCGTGTGCGGAAACGTTCGTCACTCGGCCGTGGTCAGAATGTCACCTTCTCCAGCGGCGTGCGCGTCTTCTCGAATTCCAGCAGCTTCGCTTCGTTCTGCGCAATGTAGTCGCGACTATGCGGCACGGCATCGCGATCCTTGGCGATCTGGATCTGGAAAATGTGGAAATTTTCATGGGTAAAGGCCATTTCCGACCCCGCCAGATAAAACTCCCACATGCGGAAGAAGCGTTCGTCATAAAGCGCCACCGCTTCGGCCCTGCGCGCCACGAAACGCTCGCGCCAGTGGCGAAGCGTATGGGCGTAATGCATGGGCAGGATTTCGATATCCTTCACCAGCAGCCGCGATTTTTCGATGGCCGGCAGCACCTCGGCAAGCGAGGGAATATAACCGCCGGGGAAAATATACTTTTCGATGAAGGGATTGGTCGCCAGCGCCGGATAGGGCTGGCCGATGGAATGCAGCACCATCACGCCCTTGTCGTCCAGCACCTCCGCCACCTTGTCGAAATAATCGCGATAATGGGTCGGCCCGACATGTTCGAACATGCCGACGGAGACGATGCGATCGTATTTTTTCGAAGCCGGCAGGTAGCGATAGTCCTGCAATTCGAAACGGACATTTGCCTCAAGGCCGCGTTTGGCGGCGCGGTCGCGGGAAACGCGCAGCTGTTCTTCGCTGAGCGTAATGCCGGTTACATCCGCACTGGCGCTTTCGGCAATATACATCGCCATGCCGCCCCAGCCGGAGCCGATTTCCAACACGCTCTGGCCCGGCTCGGTCATCAGCTTGGCGGCTATGTGCCGTTTTTTCGCGACCTGCGCTTCATAGAGACTGATGCCGGGCGGATTGAAATAGGCGCAGGAATATTGCCAGTCCTCATCGAGGAAGAGATCGAACAGCTTGGCGCTCAGATCGTAATGATGGGCGACGTTGCTCTTGTTGTGGTTGACCGGCAGATGCATCTTGATGCGGGCGGCGATGATGCGCGCCATACCACGCCAGATCATGCCGAAGGAGAGCGCCTCGCTCAGCGTATTGCCTTTGACCAGCGCCAGAAAATCGTAAATGTCGCCTTCCGCGACCTTCGCCCGGCCTTCCATATACATTTCAGCGAGCTTGAGCGCCGGATCGGCGGCAATCTCCTGCATGGCCGCTTCGTCGGTGAAGTTCAGAACCACCTTTTTTCCCGTGCCATTGCCGAAAGTGCGGCTGCCGCCCGGGCTGTTGACGGTGAGATCACCGATCTTGATTATCTTTTCGAGAAGAACATGCAGAGACGACGCCATGGCACCCCCAATTGCTAAGTCTCACTTATCAATTTCGCTGACCGTATTCCTTTCAGCACAAGTTGCAAGATAGTCTTATTTCAAAAAAATTGAACGATTTCATCAAGCAAAAAGCCCCGCCGGACACTACCGCGGGGCTTTTTGGTCAAAAAACATTTCAACCGGAGGTCAGCGTCGCTTCATGGCTTCGGCAAGGGCAGCGGCGAGAGCGCCACCGGATTGCGACCCTTCGTTGCGCTCTTTCGGTTTTGCTGTGGCATGGCGCATGGCGCCCGCATTGTTCTTTTCACGCATCGGCTGCGGCGCGGCCTCACCGCCGTCCTTCCGCATGGTCAGCCCGATGCGCTTGCGCTTCACATCCACTTCCACGACTCGCACCTTAACGACATCGCCCGCCTTGACGACCTCATGCGGGTCTTTCACGAAACGGTCGGCGAGCTGCGAGACATGCACCAGGCCATCCTGATGCACGCCGATATCCACGAACGCACCGAAGGCGGCGACATTGGTAACGGTGCCTTCCAGAAGCATGCCGGGCTTCAGGTCGGTGATCTCGTCCACGCCATCGGCAAAGGTCGCGGTCTTGAAGCTCGGGCGCGGGTCGCGGCCGGGTTTTTCCAGTTCGGCGATGATGTCTTTGACGGTCGGCAGGCCGAATTGCTCGTCGATGAAGCGCTTGGGGTCAAGCGCCTTCAGCGCGGCACTGTCACCCATCAGCGAACGCAGATCACGGCCGCAGGCAGCAACGATCTTCTTTGCCACGCCATAGGCTTCCGGGTGCACCGATGAGGCATCCAGCGGCTCTTTGCCGTTCGGGATGCGCAGGAAGCCGGCGCATTGTTCGAAGGTGCGCTGGCCAAGGCGCGGCACTTTCAGCAAATCCTTACGGCTGGCGAAAGGACCGGTCTGATCGCGATGGGCAACGATGGCATCGGCAATCGAGCTGCCAAGGCCCGATACCCGTGCCAGAAGCGGCGACGAGGCCGTGTTGAGATCGACGCCGACGGCATTCACCGCATCTTCCACCACAGCATCGAGCGAGCGGCTGAGGCGGCCCTGATCGACATCGTGCTGGTACTGACCGACGCCGATGGATTTCGGCTCGATCTTCACCAGTTCCGCCAGCGGATCCTGAAGACGCCGGGCGATGGAGACGGCACCGCGTAGCGAAACGTCGAGATTGGGGAATTCGGCGGCCGCCCGTTCCGAAGCGGAATAGACAGACGCGCCGGCTTCCGAGACGATGACCTTGGTAGGCTTGGCGCCCGAAGCGGAAGCGGGCAGCTGTGCCAAAAGGTCAGCAACCAGCTTTTCCGTCTCGCGGCTACCCGTGCCGTTGCCGATGGCGATCAGCTCGACATTGTGTTTGCGGATGAGCAAGGCAAGTTCGGCCTGCGCGCCGCGCACGTCGTTCTTTGGCTGGAAGGGATAAACCGTGCTGGTATCCAGCAGCTTGCCGGTGCCATCGACCACGGCCACCTTGACGCCGGTGCGGATGCCGGGATCGAGGCCCATGGTGGCGCGGGAGCCGGCGGGAGCGGCCAACAGCAGATCTTTCAGGTTACGGGCGAAGACATTGATCGCCTCTTCTTCCGCCCTCTCGCGCAACTCGCGCATCAGATCGAGCGACAGCGACATGGAAAGCTTCACGCGCCAGGTCCAACCCGCCACGTCCATCAGCCATTGATCGGCAGGTCCGGCATTGCGGATATCGAAAGCGGCAGCAATGGTGCGCTGCGACGGCTTCACCGGCGAGGGATCATCCGCATCGACATCGATCGTCAGTGTGAGAATTTCCTCGTTCCAGCCGCGCAGCATGGCCAGCGCCCGGTGGCCCGGCACCGTTGCCCAGCGTTCGGAATGGTCGAAATAATCGGAGAACTTCTCGCCCGCCGCCTGCTTGCCATCCACGACCCTGGCGCGGAAGGTGGCGTTCTGGCGCATGTAATCGCGCAGGCGGCCAAGAAGATCGGCGTTTTCCGTCATGGTTTCGGCAACGATATCGCGCGCGCCCTCAAGTGCGGCCTTCACATCGGCCACCTCGCCCTGCACATAGGCTTCCGCCAGCTTCGCCGGATCGGCCGCACGGTTTTCCCAGATGGCTTCGGCGAGTGGACCGAGGCCACGTTCGCGGGCGATTTCGGCACGGGTGCGGCGCTTCGGCTTATAGGGCAGGTAGAGGTCTTCCAGCTCCGCCTTGGTGCCGGCCTGCATGATCTTGAGCATCAGCTCATCGGTCATCTTGCCCTGACCGGTGATGGACTCCACGATGGAGCCGCGGCGTGCATTCAATTCGCGCAGATAGACAAGGCGTTCCGCGAGTGTACGCAGTTGGGTGTCATCGAGGCCTCCGGTCACTTCCTTGCGGTAACGGGCGATGAAGGGAACGGTCGCGCCCTCGTCCAGCAAGGCCACCGCAGCCTTCACCTGATCGGGGCGGGCGTTGATTTCGGAGGCGATGAGCGTGGCGAGGCGGGCATTGTCTGCGGTCATGAGGTTCTCTGATGTCACATCTGGAGCGGCGAACATAATGTCTGATTGTGGCGTGACAACAAGAGGCGGCAACGATTCCACAGGAAAGGCTGAGTTCAAGGGAAAGACAGGCATTGACGGCGCTTTCTCCTTGACCTTTCGCCCCCCTGCCCTTAACGCCCGTGCCACAAGGTTACTGGCGAATTTGCAGGGGTGTTGACCATGAAAGTTCTGTTGATCGGTTCCGGCGGACGCGAACATGCGCTGGCGTGGAAAATCGCCCAATCTCCCCTGCTCGATGCGCTTTATGCCGCCCCCGGTAATCCCGGCATTGCCGACCACGCAACGCTGGTAACGCTGAACGTGGAAGACCACGCGGCCGTCATCGCCTTTGCGAAAGAAAAGGCAATCGACTTCGTCGTCGTCGGCCCGGAAGCACCGCTGGTGGCGGGTCTTGCGGATGATCTGCGCGCCGCCGGCATCGCTACTTTCGGCCCCTCGAAAGCCGCCGCCCAGCTGGAGGGATCCAAGGGCTTCACCAAGGATCTCTGCGCGCGCTACGATATTCCGACCGGCGCTTACCAGCGTTTCAAGACCGCTGAACCGGCCAAGGACTATGTTCGTCAACAGGGCGCGCCCATCGTCATAAAGGCCGACGGGCTTGCCGCCGGCAAGGGCGTGACCGTGGCCATGACGGAAGCGGAAGCGCTTGCCGCGATTGACGACTGTTTCGACGGCGCTTTCGGCGCGGCTGGCGCCGAGGTTGTGGTGGAAGCTTTCCTCGACGGTGAGGAAGCGAGCTTCTTTTGCCTGTCCGACGGCAAGACCGCGTTGGCGCTCGCCACCGCGCAGGATCACAAGCGCGTCGGCGATGGCGATACCGGTCCGAATACCGGCGGCATGGGCGCTTATTCCCCCGCCCCTGTCATGACACCTGATATGGTGGAGCGCACCATGAAGGAGATCATCGAGCCGACGATCTCGGGCATGGCCAAGGATGGCAATCCCTTCTCCGGCGTGTTCTTCGCCGGGTTGATGATTACCGCCAAGGGTCCGGAACTGATCGAATATAACGTCCGTTTCGGCGACCCCGAATGCCAGGTGCTGATGATGCGCCTGAAAAGCGATCTGCTGCCGATCCTCTATGCCACCGCCACCGGCACGCTGGACAAGGTTGAGGCCGAATGGCACGACGATGCGGCGCTAACCGTCGTCCTCGCCTCGAAGGGCTATCCCGGCGCTTACGACAAGAACACGCCGATCACCCATATTCCCGAGGCCAGCGAAGAGGCGAAGGTGTTCCATGCCGGAACCGCGCTGAAGGATGGCGGGCTGGTGGCCACGGGTGGACGCGTACTGAACGTCACCGCCCTTGGAAAGACCGTGACGGAAGCGCAGGCCCGCGCCTATGCGCTGGCGGAGAAGGTGGAGTGGGAAAACGGCTTTTGCCGCCGCGATATCGGCTGGCAGGCCGTCGCGCGCGAAAAGACCTGATCCTTAAGGCAAACTGGATTGGACACGAATATTTCGTTCAATTTTTACCAAGTTTACTGACCCGATGGAAACGAAACATCGGTAATGCTTGCCGGAACATTGAATGGCGCACTGTGTCTCGACCACGAGGCCGCGCCGTCATTTCGGGGGTTTTTCGATGCGTCGTCTTTTTCTGACAGCTGTTATCGCGCTGACCGGCGGGTCGGCGATGGCGTCTTCCATCGAATATATAAACGGCGTGCATGTGGCCAATGGCAGCTTCATTCGTCGCGATTGCGCGGGCTGCAAACCCATGAAGGCAAAAGCCGTGGCGCAAGGTTATGCCGTTCCCTCCATTGAGCCGGGCACGCAGCACACGGAAATGCGCGAAGTCGACGGCAAGCGCACCCTGGTGCGCACCGAAGCCTGGCTTGGCGGCGCGCCCGTCACCTTCGTCAGCACCAATCCGGCATGGATGGCGGAAACCTCCAGCACGGCGATTGCGACCTATGACGAGGCCGAGCCCGCGGCACATCCGGTTGAGACGGTTTCGACACCGGCCGGTATCGACGTGACGACGACCACGGCAGCCGTCAAGGAACTTTCCACCGCAAATGCAGCCGAGCCGGCCAACGCCTCGGTAATCGGCGCGCCCCAGTTCCCGGATTTCAAATTGCGCGGCAACTGACCGGCCGATGACGCTTGATGATGACGAATGTCAAGTAATCGCGTCATCGCTGCATTCCCAAAAAGACGCTGCAACCATGCGGAGAATGTTGCTTTCTCCGCCGCTTATTCTGCGCACGAAGCCTCATAAAGCCTTCGCTAATTAAATATTTATTCAAATTTTTAGCCGCTAAGTGATTTTATAGTGCGATGCAGCACAGGATGAGGCCACGGCGCGGATACGCGCTTTCGGCCCTTTTTATCGCGCATCATGCGCCTCTCCCCTCTCCGAAACATCGGTACCGCGCGGCATTTTCAGGCGCGCGATTCCAAACGCTTGTGAGCGCCCATGAAGAACCTTTCCATTTCCCGTCAACTGATCGTTCTCGTGTTGGCCCTGATGGCCGCCTTCGCCGTGGCGACGTTTTACCAGCTGAAATCCGCCACCGATGCTATCTATGAGGAACGCTACGGCATGCTGCGGACGCAGGTGCAATCGGCCATTTCCATCCTGCAATCCTTCCACGACAAGGAAAAGGCCGGAACACTTTCGCGCGACGAAGCCATGAAACAGGCTTACGCCACCGTCAGCGCCATGCGCTTCACGCCGGACGGCTATCTGTTCGGTTACGACTATGACGTGACGATGAAGTTCCACCCCGATGCCAAGCGCGTCGGCGAAAACTTCAAGGGCAAGCCTGACAGCAAGGGTTTCGCCTATCGTGACGAACTGGTGCGGCTTGGCCGCAATGGCGGCGGGCAGACAGATTTTTACGGTCCGAAGCCCGGCATGGAAGGCAATGACTACGCCAAGAGCGCCTATGCGCTTGCCTTCGACCCCTGGCAGGTAGTGGTCGTGACAGGCGTTTACATCGACGACCTGAACGCACAAGTGCGCGGCGATGTGATGAAGGCGCTGTCCATGGGCGTCGCCATATTCGTGCTGGCGCTTGCCGCCGCCTTCTATGTCATCCGTGGCATTTCGAAGCCGCTTGGCGATATTCACCGGGCGCTCGGGGAAGTGGCCAATGAGAACGTTTCGCTCGCCATTCCCCATACCGGCCTGACAAACGAAGTGGGCATGATGGCCAAGGCCACCGCCTCGCTTCAGGACAAGGTGCGCGAGCGCCATGCCATGCAGCGCCGTGAGGAAGAACAGCAGCGGCAGCTCAATGCCGAGCGCCAAAACAATCTCGACATGCAGCGCGACGAGGCGGAACTGCAGGCGCGCGTCGTCACCACCATTGGCGAGGCGCTGGAGAAGCTCGCCGGCGGCGATCTGACCGTACGTTGCGGCGATCTCGGCAACCGTTACGCGGCGTTACGCGACAATTTCAACGAGGCCCTGATCCATCTCGATGCCGCCATGGCCAAAGTGAACTCCAAGAGCATCGACATCGGCGGCTCCAAGGAGGAAATCCGCAAGGCCTCTAACGAGCTTTCGCAGCGCACCGAACGGCAGGCAGCAAATCTGGAAGAAACCTCGGCCGCTCTTGATGAATTGACGGTTGCGGTGCGCCAGACGGCGGAAGGGGCGGCCGACGCCGCCAAGCGCGTCACCACCGTCAGCTCCGAAGCCATCCGCAGCGACCGGGTGGTGGAAGAAGCGATCACGGCGATGAGCGGTATCGAACAGTCATCCGATCAGATCTCCAACATCATCGGCGTGATCGACGACATCGCTTTCCAGACCAATCTTCTGGCGCTGAATGCCGGTGTGGAAGCGGCACGCGCCGGTGAGGCCGGCAAGGGCTTTGCCGTGGTGGCGCAGGAAGTGCGCGAACTGGCGCAGAAATCCGCCGCCGCCGCCAAGGAGATCAAGGACCAGATCGCCCGCTCTTCCGCCCAGGTGGAAAACGGCGTGCGCCTTGTTGGCGAGGCCGGCGACGCGCTGAAACGTATCTCCGACCAGATCAAATCCGCAAACGAGATCGTCAGCAAGATCGCCCATTCGGCCGCCGAACAGGATACGACGCTGCGCTCGATCTCCTCGTCGCTCAACCAGCTCGATGTCGCCACCCAGCACAATGCAGCAATGGCGGAGGAGACCACGGCTTCGGCGGAAGCGCTGGCCGTCGACACCGAGGAACTGTTGAACCTCATCCGCGGCTTCCGCGTCTCTTCCGGCCACCAACTGCATGGGATGGCAGAGCGGATGCGCATGGCGGGGTGATTGGCCCGAGAGCTATTGATGAAAACGGCGCCGGGGGGAACTCCGGCGCTCTTTATTTCAATGGCTCAGCGCATCCAGCCGGTCGATATCGGCCGGGGAAAAGACCGCAATACCGGCTTTTTCGAGCAGCGCCGCCGTCACGCCATTGCCCGCATGTTTGACGCCCGAAAACGAACCGTCGTAGATCGCAACCGATCCGCAGGACGGACTGCCGTCGATCAGCAGCGCGTAAGTACAGCCATTGGCCCTGGCGAAGGCCAGCGCCCTTTCCGCACCGGCGATAAATTGCGCCGTGACATCGCCGCCGGTCACCTCCAGCACGCGGGCGCGACCCTCCAGCACATCGAGGCCGGAGGCACCGTTCTCGATTTCCGCCGGCGGGCGCGGCACGGGCATGCCGCCCGCCATTTCCGGACAGATGGTCACCAGCCTGCCCTCCTTCCGCCAGCGTTCGATTGTCGGGTGGGACAGAGGTTTGCCTTTGCCGTCATAGCGGACGGGTTGGCCGAGGAGGCAGGCGCTGATGAGGATTTTGGGAGGCGTGTGGGTCAATGGGAACTCATCCTGCGGCAGTCGAGACCGTGGATTACCCCCCTCTGCCCTGCCGGGCATCTCCCCCTCAAGGGGGGAGATCGGCGAGAGGCATGCTCCCCGCTCTTCCCGAAACGTTCAATGTGGCTAAGAGGTCGCGACTGGTCGATCTCCCCCCTTGAGGGGGAGATGCCCGGCAGGGCAGAGGGGGGTGAAACCCAGCATTCTGCAATGCCCGTTTACCCCCACGTTCTCACCCGGTAATCTTCGAGAAATCCGCAACCGTACCAGTGGCCTCGCGGATAGCCTTCAGCAGCGCCAGACGGTTAGCGCGGATGGCCGCATCTTCATCGTTGACGAGCACATCCTCGAAAAACTTGTCGACGGGCGCGCGAAGCGTCGAAAGCGCCTGCATGGCCGAGCGAAAATCCTCGCCTTCGACGGCCTTTGCGGCATCCGCAGAAGCGGTCTTGATCGCCGCGTAAAGCGCTTTTTCAGCATCGAGCTTCAAGAGCTCTTCCGAGACGCCATCGGCCACCACGGTGTCCTTCTTTTCCTCGGCGGCGAGAAGCTGCGTGGCGCGCTTGGCACCTGCCAGAAGGTTCCTGCCATCTTCACCGGTAATAAAGGCGGTGAGCGCCTCGACACGGCGGGCGATCATCAGGAGATCATCGGATTCGGGTGTGAGGACGGCGTCGATCAGATCGTAACGGGCGCCGAGGTCGCGCAGATAGACCTTGAGGCGGTCGTGGAAGAACGAGAGAAGGTCCGGGTCCTTCGCAACGCTCAGCAGCGGCAGGCGCACGTTCTTCTCAAGCAGAATACGCACCACGCCCAGCGCCGCACGGCGCAGGGCGAAGGGGTCCTTCGAACCGGTCGGCTTTTCATCGATGGCCCAGAAACCGACGAGCGTGTCGAGCTTGTCGGCGAGAGCAATCGTGATCGCCACCTTGTCGGCCGGCAGGCGATCCGATGGGCCTTGCGGCTTGTAGTGGTCTTCGATGGCGGCGGCCACACTTTCGTTTTCGCCCTGCAAGGTCGCGTATTTGCGGCCCATCAGGCCCTGAAGCTCGGGGAATTCGCCGACGGCTTCAGTGCGCAGGTCGGCTTTCGCCAGCACCACGGCGCGGTCCACCAGATCGGCATCGGCACCGACGACTGGAGCCAGCGCCTTGGCAAGTTCGCGAATGCGAGCCACACGCTCGCCCTGCGTGCCGAGTTTAGCGTGGAAAGTGACGTTGAGCGCATCGAGCTTTGCCATGCGCTGGTCGAGCGGCTTCTTCAGATCGAGGTCGAATTTCGCAGCCGAATCCTTGAGCGTTTCCAGATCGGGCAGATCGCCCTGGTCACGGTTCCAGAAATGGCGGGCATCCGACAGGCGGGCGCGAACGACCTTGCCATTGCCATGGATGATTTCCTTACCGCCGTCGCTCGCCTCGATGTTCGAGATCAGAATGAAGCGGTTGGAAAGCCCCTCTTCCGCACCCTGATTGCGGGTGACGAAACACTTCTGGTTGGTCTTGATGGTGAGGCGAATGATTTCCGCCGGGATTTGCAGGTAATCCTCTTCGAAGGTGCCCATCAGCACCTGCGGCCATTCGACGAGGCCGGAGACTTCTTCGAGCAGG
This sequence comes from Agrobacterium sp. 22-209-1, assembly GCF_053522485.1. NCBI lineage: Bacteria > Pseudomonadati > Pseudomonadota > Alphaproteobacteria > Hyphomicrobiales > Rhizobiaceae > Agrobacterium > Agrobacterium sp. 22-209-1. The sequence continues at coordinate 138,731 of NZ_JBNWCH010000002.1, read as the reverse complement.
CCCTCGTCTTCCACCAGCTCAAGACCGTTGGCGAACGCCAGATCTTTGGCGTCGTGCAGGATGATGTCCTTGCGGCGCTCGGCATCCAGCACGACCTTCGCCTTTTCGAGGCTCGAGACATAGTCCTCGAAACGGCGCACGGTGATGGGACCCGGTGCGTGGAACCGATGGCCATAGGTGACGTTGCCGGCGACGATGCCGTCGATGGCGAAAGGGATGACCTGGGTTTCGTCATGTTCGGGGCCGAACAGGCAGACGATCGATTGCAGCGGGCGCACCCAGCGCAGGCTCTCCGAGCCCTTGCCTTCAATGCCGGCATAGCTTGAGCCCTTCGGCATGGAGGCCGGGCCGGAGCGCATGGATTTCGGCCAGGGGAAGGAGCGGATGATACCGGGCATAACCTCGGCGATGATCTCTTCCGCCGGCCGGCCGGGGTTGTTGATGATGGCGACATAGAAATCGCCCTTCTTCGGATCGGAAACGACCTGAGCCTGCGAAATATCATTGAGGCCGGCGCCGCGCAGAAAGCCCTCGATGGCCTTTTCATTGGCGTCGGTGCGCGGTCCCTTCTTTTCCTCGCGCACATCGGCGGAGCGGGCGTTGAGGCCGCGAATATCCAGCGTCAGGCGGCGCGGCGTCCAATATTCGCGCGCACCCTCATAGGTCAGCCCTCTCTCCACAAGCGCGTCAGTGACGAGTTTCTTCAGATCGCCCGCCGCCTTGCGCTGCATGCGGGCGGGGATTTCCTCGGAGCGAAGTTCAAGCAGAAGATCGGGCATGGGATAAGGACTTTAATCTGTTGCAAAAGAGTGTCGCGGACTTAGCAAGACCAGCGGCAAAAGTCACCAGCTATCGGTTAAATTAGCGCCAGCGGACGTTACCAGCCGCCGCCGCCACCGCCACCGCCGCCGGAGCCAGAAAAACCGCCGCCGCCACCGCCCGAAAAGCTGGAGCCGGAAGAGCTGACGGGCTGGGGAATGGTGGAGGCGATGGTATTGGCCATGGACGTCGAAAAGCCGCCGATCCTGTCGCCAAAACTGCCGTAATTGCTACCCGCATACCAGCCGGGCGCATAACTTGCGGCAGCGGCCCCGGCAGCGGCGGTCGCAAGCCAGGCCTCGAAGGTGCGGCTCCACGGTTTTTCGACGCCGAGCGCCACCGCATAGGGCAGCAATGTCTCGAAATGCTGCGGCGACATGGCGGGCGCGCCGGCCATGTTCATCCGGTCTTTTTCCGCCAGCGTCAGATAGGTTCTGAGACCTTCGATACCGTCCATCAGCTTGCGGCCGAGCGGCGTCGGCGCGCCCATCAGGAACAGGAACAGCGCATTGGTGAGCACGATGCCGCCGATGGCGGCCAGCGCCAGCGACTTGGTGTCATGGGTGACATCCAGCAGGATTTGCGTGGCGATGCCGCCAATGGCTGAAAAGGCCACGAAACCGGCAAAGGCCAGCATGACGATGCCGCCGATCCGCTTGCGCAGCGGGGCGCCGCGCGAGAACTGACGGCCGATGCCGATCGACAGGATGCTGAAGAAGAAGGCGAAAAAGCCGAAGACCAGCACGGCGGCAATGGCGCTTTCATCCAGATCGCCGAAGATCAACGTCGCGACGATGAGGGCGATGCTGAGGAAGATGCCGAAGACGGTGTAACCGGCATTGCTGCGGTAATATTTGCCGCGATGCTCTTTCTCTATCGCCGCGCGGAACTGTTTTCCGACCTTTTCCACCTCCGCCCCATGGGCCTTGTCGATGGTCAGCGCCTTCCCAGAACCGCCGATGGAGGCAAGCAGCGTTTTCTGCCCGCTCGGCAGATCGGCAGCGGTTGCCTTTTCCGTGCGGCGGATGACGATGGAGTTCTTCAGATCCTCCAGAACGACATAACCCTTGACCGCAAGATCAAGTGCCGAGGCGGAAAGCGCTGTCCAGCCTGCGCCGGAAAAACCCCTGTTATCAACGTAATTGACCAGAGCCGGCGAAAGCCCCTCCGGCGCATCCCAGCGCGGCACGACTACGCCCTTGGCCGGATCACGGCCGACCGCGAACCATGCTCGCAGATAATAGAGCAGCACTGCGAAAAGCCCGCCGCCCGAAAGCAGGATGGCAAGATTGTCACGTAGCCACCAACCTGCCTCCTGGGAGGCGTCCGGGGCGGCAATGGCGCCCTTGGGCAACTTCACGGCAACTGTCATGCCCTCGCCCACTGAAAACGGGCGGGTGGAGGCGAAAAACACCTCGTTGCCTTCGCTCAAAATGCGCGCATCCTTGCCTTTGGCACCGAGTGGACCGGTGAAAACGGCAGTGTCGGTGGCCTTTACACCCTGCGGCAGCGTGATGGTCGCGGAAATTTCGCCCATCGGGAATTGCCAGCCATTGCCGGTGACGTTCCAGGTCAGCTCGTCATAATCGCTGAAATAGCGGATCTGCCGGGCGGTGGTGTAGGTGATCTGGAAGATATGTTCGCCGGTCGGCAGAAAACGGTCGGCGCTGCCGGTATAGATGCGGATGCCGCCATCGATATTTTCGGTGCGCCAGTTCTCCGGCGCGCCATCGCGCTCCACCGAAACGACGTTGAAATCCACCTTGGTGCGGCGGTTATTCGCATCCATCGCATAAAGCGGGAAATCGCGGAAGATGCCGCGCTTAATGTTTCGTCCTTCGGCACGGGCGGTGATGGTTTCCGTCACCGTCAGTTCGCCACTCTTCGCAACCTCGACGACGGAATGATAGGAGCGGATGAATTCCTCCGCAAAGGCCGGGAAGGCCGCGCCCAGGAAGACGAACAGCGCGAGAAGTCTTGCGGCGGTGGTCTTCACGAGCGATCCCTCCTTGATGGCTTCAGTGCTGCGGCTCGGCAGCGCTTTCCTTTTCGCTATAGTCAACGCCGAGCGAAGCGAGCGCTTTCCAGTAACCGGGATAGGTCTTGCCGACGCAGGCCGGATTCTGGATGGCAATGCCGCCGATCTTCAGCGCCGCCAGCGCAAAGCTCATGGCGATGCGGTGATCGGCGAAGGTATCGATGGAGGCATCGACCGTCTGCCCGGCGAGCGCCGGATCGGAATGCACGATCAGGTCGTCGCCTTCCTCATGCGCCAGACCATCACGGATTTCGTTGAGGCCGAGCGAAACGGCGCGGATACGGTCACATTCCTTGACGCGCAGGTTGGCGATGCCGACGAAACGCACCGGCGTTTCGTTGAAGGCGGCGAGAACCGCGATGGTGGGAATGGCATCCTGCATCTGCGACCCGTCGATTTCGGCGGGCAGATGCGGAAACTGCGCCATGACATCATAGGCCTTGGCGTCCGGCTGGGTGAATTTATCGGCGGGCGTGCCGATATCGATTGCGCCGCCGGTCAGAAGTTCCGCACCCCAGAGATAGGTGGCGGCGGAGGCATCCGGCTCAATGTGGAAATCGGTCGCCGTGTAACCGGTCGGATGCACGCGCCAGATGGCGTTGCTCACCCGCTCCACCTTCGCGCCGAAGGCTTCCATGGCCGATGTGGTGAGATCGATATAGCCCTTCGCGCCGATTTCCTCGCCCTTGAGGATGATATCGACAGGCTTGTCGCCGCAGGCGGCCGCCATCAGAAGCGCCGACACATATTGGCTGGAAAGATTGGCGTCGATGGTGACGCTGCCCTTCGGGAACCCAGTACCCTTGCCGCAGACGGTGACGGGCGGGCAACCGGTCGGCGCTTCCGCTTCGACACCGAGGGAGCGCAGGGCTTCCACCAGCGGCATGATCGGGCGTTTGCGCATGTGCTCGTCGCCATCGATGATGACGGCGCCGTCCACAAGCGCGGCAGCGGCGGTTAGGAAGCGCGTTGCGGTGCCGGCATTTCCAAGGAAAAGCGGCTTTTCGGGCTGCTGCAGCACGCCTGAGCTTTCCACCACGAAGGTGGTGGCGTCAGGTTCGGTTACCTTGACACCCATCTCGCGCAGGGCTTCGGCCATATAAAGCGTATCGTCGCTTTTCAGCGCGCCGGTCAGGTGGCTTTTGCCCTTGGCAAGACCAGCCAGGAGAAGCGCGCGGTTGGTGATGGATTTGGAGCCGGGCGGCTCGACCTTACCGGAAAGCGGGTGGCCGGGCGGGGCGATGGTCAGTTCGATCATGATTGTCGTCTTGTCAAAGAATGCGGCGAAGAGCCGGATTATCGGAATTTGAACGGGTGGTTTTAAGCCGCGGAAGAACAGTGAGCTTAGAATTTCACCGTCGGCACGGCGCGGTCGGCCGGGTTTTCGATCTCGAAATAAGGCGCCTTCGCAAAACCGAACTGGCCGGCGACCAGATTGGAGGGGAAGCTTTCCACCTTGACGTTCAGATCGCGCGCGGCGCCATTGTAATAACGGCGCGACATCTGGATTTCGCTTTCGATGGTTTCCAGCGACCGCTGCAATTCCAGAAAGTTCGTATTGGCCTTGAGATCGGGATAGGCTTCGGCGAGCGCAAAGAGTTTGCCGAGCGCCTGCGACAGCAGGCCTTCCGCCTGGGCGCGGCCTTCAACATCACCCGCCGGCACGGCCTGCGCCCGGTTGCGCATGGCAATCACCTCCTCGAAGGTGCTCTTTTCGTGCGCCGCGTAACCCTTCACGGTCTCGATGAGATTGGGAATGAGATCGGCGCGGCGCTTCAACTGCACGTCAATGCCCGACCACGCCTCTTCCTTCATCTGCCGCGCCTTGACGAGGCCGTTATAGATGAAGACGACATAGAGCGCGATTGCCGCGATGATTGCCAGCGTGATGAACATTCCCGACCCCTCCTCAAGAGGCGCGGACACCATGGTGGCGTCCGCACGTTAGACTGTTGCCCCGCCTTACATAGACGCTCAGGCGGCCCTGTTCCAGTTCACCCCGCCCGCATCCGTCAGCAGGAAGGCTTCGCCGCAGGCTTTCGCCAGCGTGCGCACGCGCAGGATATAGCTCTGGCGTTCCGTGACCGAAATTACGCCGCGCGCATCCAGAAGGTTAAAGACATGGCTAGCCTTGATGCACTGGTCATAGGCCGGGAACACGCATTTGTGCAGGCGCTGATTATCGTTATCACCCGGCGCACCGGCGGCGAGAAGCGCCTGGCATTCCTTTTCAGCGTCGATGAAATGGCGATGCAGCATTGATGTATCGGCAAATTCGAAGTTGTGGCGGGAATATTCCTGCTCGGCTTGCAGGAAGACGTCGCCATAGGAAATCTTCTCTTCGCCCTCGCGACCGTTGAAGTTCAGGTCGTAGACATTGTCGACGCCCTGAACATACATGGCCAGACGCTCCAGACCATAGGTCAGTTCACCCGCGACAGGCGAGCATTCGATGCCGCAGACCTGCTGGAAGTAGGTGAATTGCGAGACTTCCATGCCGTCACACCAGCATTCCCAGCCGAGACCCCAGGCGCCGAGCGTCGGGCTTTCCCAGTCGTCTTCGACGAAGCGCACGTCATGCAACAGCGGATCGAGACCGATGGCCTTCAGCGAACCGAGATAGAGTTCCTGAAGGTTGGACGGGTTGGGCTTCAGAATGACCTGATACTGGTAATAATGCTGCAAACGGTTGGGGTTTTCACCGTAACGACCATCGGAAGGCCGGCGCGACGGCTGCACATAAGCGGCCTTCCACGGCTTCGGGCCAAGCGCACGAAGCGTCGTCGCCGGATGAAACGTACCCGCGCCCACTTCCATATCGTAAGGCTGCAACACGGCGCAGCCCTTGTCGGCCCAGTAATTGTGCAGCGTCAGGATCAGTGCCTGAAAGGAACGCTTGGGGTTCATATGGTCGGGAATATCGGTCATTTCAGTCATCGCGGCGTTAGGAGGATAAGTAAGCAGTGACTTACTTCGGATGCGGACTGGTGCCACGGCATGGCTTGGGGGTCAAGGATTTATGCGTGGAGACACCGGCTTACGTCTCATCCTCACGCTTCACGCGGTATTCACCGGTTTCGGGGTCCTTGATCAGCGTGCCGATGGCGCCGGTTTCGCGTTCCTTTTCGCGCTGCTTGGATTTCGCCGACAGCTTTTCCGCATCGCGAACGAAGCGGCGGTAGAGGATGACGGATCCCACCACCAGAAGAAGAATTGTAATGAGCTGCGCCATAAGGCCCTATTCCCGCGACATCATAGACCGAAACGCGACCACAATGCCTTTTCTTCGGCAACCTCCGCAAGACCCGAGACGGCGCCTGCCGCGAGCCTTTCGGCATTGAGGCCGAGTGCCGCATTCACGCCAGGCACTTTTTTGCCGAACAGCGAACGCCCGCCGCTGACGAGTTGAAGCTTGACCTTTGTCCCGTAACGGCGGCGCAGAACTTCCCGCATGTCGCCAAGCCCGTCGATCAGGCCGAGGTCCAGGCCGCGCATGCCGGTCCAGAACAGGCCGGAGAAGATCGTCTCGTCGCCCTTCAGCTTCGAGCCGCGGCGCATCTTGACCATATCGATGAAGACATTGTGGATTTCGACCTGCAACGACTTCAGGTAGTCGATATCGCCTTCCTTTTCCGGCTGAAAGGGATCGAGGATGACCTTGTTCTCGCCCGCCGTATAGACACGGCGCTCCACGCCGATCTTCTTCAGCATTTCCGGAAAACCGAAACCGCCGGAAACGACGCCGATCGAACCGACGATGGAAGTGGGATCGGCGATGATCTCATCGCCGGCAAGCGCGATCATGTAACCGCCGGAGGCTGCAACATCCTCCACGAAGATCAGGACTTTCTTTTCCTTTTCCTCGGCGAGCTGGCGGATGCGGTTATAGATCATCCGCGCCTGCACCGGCGAACCGCCGGGCGAATTGAGCGAAATGGCGATAGCCGGCGCATCCTTGACGGCGAAAGCCTTTTCCAGAAGCGGCGCATAGGAAGCGAGATTGAGGGCGGGGCGGAACTGGTTGCCGCCGGCCATGATTGCGCCCTGCATACGCACAACCGGGATGACGAGCTCTTTTTTACGAAAGCGTTTCGGCACCAGATACTTCAGAAAACCCACTACTCAATCCTCGCAGCATTTATCCGTTCGTGAGGGATGTATGTATCGCCCCGGAAAACACAATGGTTTGCGGCCGGCGGAACGGCGATATTTATGACGCGGTCCGGATTGCCCTTACATTACGCGAATAGGCGGCGCGGCCATTGTTCAGGTCATCGACGAAGGGAGTGAAGGCATGGCTGCCGGTCTCATGCATGATGAGCGGCGCGCGGAAGGACAGCCGCGCTCGCGAACCCTTGATGGCGGTGACGAGCATGCGCACCGCGTCCTCGCCAGGGCGCGGGTGGATGAGGGTGATTTCGAGGCCGCCGAAACGGCTGCCGCAGGCGGCGATAATCTCCGCCACCGATTGCGGCCTTGAAATCAGGGAAAGCTGCCCGCCCGGCACCATGATCGCGCCCGCCGTCCTGATCCAGTCTTCGAACAGGCCATCGGTCATGGCGTGCGCTTCGGCTTTCAGGGCATCCGGCGTGCGGCGGTCGCCCGCATCGTTGTAGGGCGGGTTCATGATGACATGATGGAAATAGTCGTCAGGCAATCCAGCTTCGACACGGGCTTTCGCCCGCAGGGTCACGTCGGCTTCGCGAACCGCGACGCGGGCTGAAAACGCGGCATTGTCAGACAATGCGAGGCTTCGGCGGGCAAATTCCGCCATTTCCGGGGAACGTTCGTAGAGTGTCACCTGCGCCTTTTCGAGCCGCGCCGCAACCGCCATGCCGGCCGCACCCGCACCCGCGCCGAGATCGGCGATCCGGCAGGCGCGGTCGTCCGCCACCAGCGAGGCCAGAAGCATGGCATCCATACCCGCCCTGTGCCCCCTGCCCTTCGGCTGGACGATGTGAAAGCGACCCCGGTGAAAGGCGTCGATGGTTTCGGAAATGCCGTCGCTCACCGCCGTTCACGCCTCTTCGTTGCGCAGCTCGTCGCCGAGCCCGGCATCGATGAGAATGCGGCGGGCCTGATCGGCCCGATCTTCCTCCACCAGAAACCTGCGCGGCAAAAGACCGAGCGATCCCTCCAGAATGCTCATCGCCTGATCGGCGATGAGGCAATGGATGCCGGCATCCCTCATCAGGCTTTCAGCGAAGGAGAGCAGCACGGCGTCGTTGGTTCGGATCAGTTCACGCATGGATAGACCTTAAATTCCCATCTTTTTGAATGGCTAGCGGCAATTCGCCCCTTGCCGCGCAAGGCGTCAGTTTTTATTGTCGACTTCAAATTCGAACTGGAGTCCTGTCCCTTGGGCGTCGTCATACCGCTTGAAGAAAGCAAAAACAAACTCGCATCCGTCAAGCCGCTTGTCGATCTGACCCGTCCTGACATGGAACGGGTGAACCAGCTTATCCTTTCCAAGGCCGGTTCCGATGTCCAGATGATACCCGAGGTAGCCAACCACCTCATCTCGTCAGGCGGCAAGCGCCTGCGGCCAATGCTGACGCTCGCCTCGGCCTCGATGTTCGGTTACGAGGGCGATCACCACATCAAGCTCGCCACCAGCGTGGAGTTCATGCACACGGCGACGCTGCTGCATGACGATGTGGTGGATGAAAGCGATCTGCGCCGCGGCAAATCCACCGCCCGCACCATCTGGGGTAACCAGGCGAGCGTTCTCGTCGGCGACTTCCTGCTCGGTCAGGCGTTCCGCATGATGGTGGATGTCGGTTCACTGGATGCGCTCGACGTGCTGTCCACAGCCGCTTCGGTGATTGCCGAAGGCGAGGTGTTGCAGCTTTCGGTCGCCAAGAACATGGAAACCACCGAAGACGATTATCTGCAGGTGATTCGCGCCAAAACGGCCGCCCTTTTTGCGGCGGCGGCGGAAGTCGGCCCCATCGTCGCCAAGACCGACAAGGCGACCCGCAGCGCGCTGAAATCCTACGGCATGAATCTCGGCCTCGCCTTCCAGCTGGTCGACGATGTCCTTGACTACGGCGGAAAGTCCGCCGATCTCGGCAAAAATACCGGTGACGATTTCCGCGAAGGCAAGATCACCCTGCCGGTCATCCTCTCCTATCGTCGCGGCACGCAGGATGAGCGCGCTTTCTGGCGCACGGCCATCGAAAAGGGCGAAAGCAGCGACGCGAACCTCGAAAAGGCGCTTGGCCTGATCACCAAATATAACGGTCTTGGCGACACGATCGGCCGCGCCACGCATTACGGCACCATTGCCCGCGACGCGCTGGCGCCCCTGCCGCAGAGCCCCTGGAAAGATGCGCTTCTGGAAGTGATCGACTTCTGCATCGAGCGTTTGAACTGACGCCGCAGGCCGAACGAATGGCGGATGGAAAAGACCGTCCGCCCAATGTTCCAGGCCAGCTTCTTCGCAAGGCGTGATTGTGGCCGGGGCCATAATTTCTTGCGGGGCTGCTTCAAAAAAGCCATTCTATCGTGACCAACAATGGAAACTGATTTTTCCGTGCTTCTGCACAAAGGCAAAGGTTCCCTCATGCGGCGTAAACCAGCACTCCGTCTTCTCTGCAGCGCGGCTCTTGCCGCTGCTCTCGCAATCGGCGCGGGTGCAAGCCCCGGCTTTGCGGAGACGAAGGCGACACCGGAAAACAAGGCTGTTACGTTCGATCCGGCCAAGGTGAACACCTTCTCCGGCGCCTTCCTCGCCGGGCGCAATGCCGATGTCGATCAGGATTATCCCACCGCGATTTCGCTTTATAAAAAGGCGCTGGAATTCGATCCAGCCAATACGGAAATCCGCCAGCGGCTGATGATCGCCGAACTTCTGAGCGGCAATTTCGAGGCTGGCGCGAAGATCGCCGATTCGATGAAGGACGATACCTCGGTGGAGCGCGTGACGACCATCGTGCGCGGTCTCGACGCCATCAAGGACAAGGAATTCGCCAAGGCCGAGAAAATTCTGAAATATAACGGTCCGAACGATCTCGACCGCATGGTCAATACGCTTTTGACGGCATGGGCGCGCGCCGGTTCCGGCAAGCCGAAGGAAGCGCTGGCGCTGGTCAATAATATGAAGGGCCCGGGCTGGATTTCGATCTTCCAGAAATATAATGCGGCGGCCATCGCCCTTGTTTCCGGCAACAATGAAGCGGCCCGCAAAAGCCTCAACGAAGCGGTGACGGACCGCGAAGGCGGGGCAACCGCCTCCGATACCTATATGCGCGCGGTGATGGCGCTTGCCCGGCTGGAGGCTTCCGCCGGCAACAAGCAGAAGGCGCTGGATGCGATTGCGGTCGGGGACACTTTCGCGCCGAATTACGCGCCGCTGAAGGCGCTTCGCCAGTCCATCGAAAACGGTGAAAAGCCGGAACAGCAGATCACCAATGCCGTGGAGGGCGCCGCCAGCGTCATGTTCTCCATCGCCGGCGCGCTGAACCGCGAAGGCGCCGAAGAGATCGTGACGCTTTATCTGCAGACGTCGCGCGCGCTCGATCCGAAAAGCCCGGATACGCTCATCCTTCTCGGCGGCCTTTCAGAAGCGCTGAAACAGCCTGACCGCGCCATTGCCTTCTATCGCGAGGTGCCGAAGGATTCGCCGATGTATCGCATCTCCGAGCTGCAGCTCGGACTGACGCTCGCGCAGACGGGCAAGGTGGACGAGGCGCGCAAGCATCTCAAATCGCTGCTCGAATCCGACCCGAAGGACATCCGTTCCTATCTCGCCTATGGCAGCGTGCTTTCGGACGCCAAGGATTACAAGGCGATGGCCGAGAACTACGACAAGGCCATCGAGGTCATCGGTTCCGTGCCGCAGAAATCCGACTGGTCCATCTTCTTCCAGCGCGGCATCGCCTATGAGCGGCTGAAGGAATGGGACAAGGCAGAACCGAATTTCAAGCGGGCGCTGGAACTGAACCCGGAACAGCCGCAGGTTCTGAACTATCTGGGTTATTCCTGGGTGGACAAGGGCATCAATCTCGATGAAGGCATGAAGATGATCAGCCGTGCCGTCGAGCTTCGGCCGAATGACGGCTATATTGTCGATTCTCTCGGCTGGGCGCATTATCGCCTTGGCGATTTCGATGAAGCCGTGACCGAGCTGGAACGGGCGATCGAACTGAAAGCTGGCGATCCCACCATCAACGACCATCTGGGCGACGCCTACTGGCGAGTCGGCCGCAAGATCGAGGCGGTCTATCAGTGGAACCGCGCATTGATCGGCGACAGCGACGACGTGGACAAGGCCAAGGTGAAGGAAAAGATCGCCAACGGCCTGCCGCCTGTCGAAAAGGATGCCGAAAATACCGCCAAGAAGGAAGTCACGCCACAGCCGCCGGCTCCTCCGGCGCCAGCGCCGGCTGTCACTCCGGACAAGAAATCCTGACGCCGCATGCGCGGGCATGAGGTTTCCGGGGCCGCTGAGACCATCGAGGCGGCCCCGGCCAAGATCAATCTGGCGCTGCATGTGACCGGCCAGCGAGCGGATGGGTATCACCTGCTCGAAACGCTGGTGACCTTTACCGAAGCCGGCGACACTATCCGTATTCGCAACGCCGATGCCGACAGTTTCTCCATCTCCGGCCCCTTCGGCGATCTTTTGCGTGCGGGCGATGGCGGCGATAACCTCGTCACCCGCGCCAGGGACCTGTTGCGCGATGCGCTCGCATCGACAGGTCAATCGGCACCCCCGGTTGCCATTCATCTTGAAAAGAACCTGCCGGTGGCTTCCGGCATAGGCGGCGGCTCGGCGGATGCGGCGGCGACACTGCGGGGGCTTTTGCGGCACTGGCGTGCCGCTATCGCACCGGATACGCTTGCACCCATGGCATTGACGCTCGGCGCGGATGTGCCGATGTGCCTTGAGAGCCGATCCTTGATCGCTCGCGGCATCGGCGAGGACATCGAACCGCTCACTGATCTGCCGGAACTCTCCATGGTTATGGCCAATCCGCTGAAAGCGGTTTCGACGCCGGAGATTTTCCGGCGATTGCAGAACAAGACCAATCCGCCGCTGCCCGACCCTGCGACGATTGGCTGGATGGATTTTCTTGCCCAAAGCCGTAACGATCTTCAGCCGCCGGCACAGGCGTTGCTGCCGGAAATCGCGGAGATAACCGGGCTGCTGTCTGAAGAAGGGGCGGCCCTTGTTCGCATGTCCGGTTCCGGGGCAACCTGTTTCGGGATTTTTCATTCCTTCGATGCCGCCAAAAACGCGGAAACATCGCTTCGGAAAAAACGTCCCGGCTGGTATTTTCAGGCAACGCGGACCATTTGAGGGCCGGATATTTCGAGGATAAGGCCATGGCAGGCGATAGACCCTTCATTCCCCTTGGCATTGCGGTTCTGACTGTTTCGGACAGCCGCACGCTGGAGAACGACAAGTCCGGCGACACGCTCGTCGCAAGGCTGGAAGAAGCGGGCCACAGGCTCGCTGCCCGCGCCATCGTGCCTGACGATAAGGCGGCGATCGCAGACACGGTGCGCGAATGGACTTTGTCTGAAGGCGTGGACGTGGTCATCACGACCGGCGGCACCGGCTTTACCGGCCGCGACGTGACGCCCGAGGCACTGGAGCCACTGTTCGAAAAACGCATGGACGGGTTTTCCGCACTTTTCCATCGCATTTCCTATGAGAAGATCGGCACCGCCACCATCCAGTCACGCGCGACCGGTGGCGTGGCGAACGCCACCTTCATCTTCGTGCTGCCCGGCTCGCCGGGGGCTTGCAAGGATGCGTGGGACGGTATTCTCAAGGCACAGCTCGATTATCGTCATCTGCCGTGTAACTTCGTGGAAATCATGCCGAGGCTGGATGAGCATTTGAAGCGTGGGGCTGGCGGCGTTTAGATCAACGGATCGAGGGTATGCGGGGCTTTACCCCCCTCTGCCCTGCCGGGCATCTCCCCCTCAAGGGGGGAGATCGATCTGCGGCGATGTCTCGTCCATCTTGAAGCTTGAGAATGAAGCGACAAGAGAGCCTCTTGCCGATCTCCCCCCTTGAGGGGGAGATGCCCGGCAGGGCCGAGGGGGGTAAAGCCCCACGCACATCCGGTTCGCAGACGATGCACGACCAAAAAACCCATCACGCCAGATATTTTTTGAAAAACTCCGTTGTCCGCCCCCAGGCGAGATCAGCCGCCGCCTTGTCATAACGAGCCGAGGACGTGTCATTATTGAAAGCATGGTTGACGCCGTCGTAAACGAAGATTTCAAAGGTCTTGCCGTTTTCCTCCAGCGCCTTCTTATAGGCGTCGATGCCGGCATTGATGCGCTCGTCGAGACCCGCATAGTGCAAAAGCAGCGGCGCCTTGATGGCAGGTACATCGGCCGCCGGGGCCTGCTGGCCGTAATAGGCGACGCCGGCATTCAGGCCTGCCGATTTGGTGGCGAAACGGTTGACCAGCCCGCCGCCCCAGCAGAAACCGACAGCACCGACCTTGCCATTCGCGCCCTGCCGGGCCGCAAGCCATACCCGGCCCGCTTCGGCATTGGCAACGGTCGCGTCCATGTCGAGACCGCTGAACATCTGCCGTGCCCTCTCCTCATCGGCGGGCGTGCCGCCCTGCGGTGAGAGGAAATCGACCGCAAGCGCCCGGAAACCGGCGAGCGCCACCCGTCTTGCCACGTCACGAATATGGTCGTTCAAGCCGCGGTTTTCGTGGATGAGGATAACTGAGCCGATGGGACCGGAAGCGGATTTCGGCGTAACGAGGTAACCCTTCATCTCACCGCCGGGGGCGGGATAGGTCACTTCTTCGGCAACGACCCTGTCGTCATCGGCCGCGATGACCGCCGCATGGGCGCTGTTGGCCGAAAGAAGCGGGGCGATGGCCGCCGCAGCAGCACCTGACCCGGCCAGCACGGTGAGCTTTTCCATGAATTTGCGGCGGTCGAGGCTGAGATGGGTATATTCATCGTAAGCGTCGATCATGGCCTGCGTGATCTTGGGCTTGTCCATCGCTCTATCCTCCTTGAACGCGCGGATGCGGAAAGATAGCGCAGATCGCAGGGCGAGGAACGAGGCGGGGGCGAGCGGCGCCACACATTTGCGTGAGCGCCCCCTCCGGTTTTTCACATCAGGCGGCGAGATCCACGACAATACGGCCGTCGATCTTGCCCTCTTCCATGCGGTGGAAGATGTCATTGATGTTTTCGAGCTTGTCCCACGAGAAGTGGGCGGCCACCTTGCCTTCGCCGGCAAAGGTCAGCGCTTCCTCCAGATCCTGCCGTGTGCCAACGATGGAACCGCGTACCGTGATGCGCTTCAGCACCGTGTCGAAAACCGGAATGGAGATGAAGCCCGGCGGCAGGCCGACAAGCGCCATGGTGCCCTTGGAGCGCAGGAAGCCGTAGGCCTGCTCCATGGCCTTTGGCGACACCGCCGTCACCAGCGCGCCGTGGACGCCGCCGGTCGCCTTCTGCACCTGCTCCACCGCGTCAGGCGCGCGACCATTGACGACGACGTCGGCTCCGAGCTTTTTCGCAAGCGCCAGCTTGTCATCGAAAATATCGGCGGCAACGACATGCATACCCATTGCCTTGGCATATTGCACGGCCATGTGGCCAAGCCCGCCAATACCCGAAATGACTACCCATTCACCGGGCCTGACTTCGGTTTCCTTGAGGCCCTTATAGACCGTAACACCGGCGCAAAGCACCGGTGCAGCCGGGCCGAAATCGAGATTATCCGGCAGGCGGCCGACGAATTTCGGATCGGCAAGGCCATATTCAGCAAAGCTTCCATTGACGGAATAGCCGGAATTCTTCTGGCTTGGGCACAGCGTTTCCCAGCCCGTGCGGCAGGGAATGCAGCATCCGCAAGCGGTGTAGAGCCAGGGCGTTCCGGCACGGTCGCCTTCCTTGATGCCGGTGACGCCAGCGCCGATCTTGGCGACGTAACCCACACCTTCGTGGCCGGGAATGAAGGGCGGATTGGGCTTGACCGGCCAGTCACCCGTTGCGGCGTGCAGGTCGGTATGGCAAATGCCCGTCGCCTTGTAGTTGATGAGAATCTCACCGGGACCGGGATCCGGTATCGCCACTTCCTCAATGGTCAGCGGTTTTCCAAACGCGCGGACAACCGCCGCCTTCATTGTCTTAGTCATGACATACTCCCTAATCTCTGTCCGCCAGAAATCCTCGACGGCAAGCGGAGATTAGCGGGGATGGGGCGTCATGGAATTGACCCATCGCAAATCGGAGCATTTTGCAAGGCGGGATTGTCTCACTTATGAGGCAACCTCACGGTGCTGATTTATTCCAGTGCCAACCATATGGCGAGCCATACCCACAGGCAGACGACCAGCGCAAAGCCGATGCCGAACAACGCGCCGCGCTGACGCAGGCGATTGCTGGTGACATGGACATAGGAATGAGCATAACGCGAGAGCACGAACAGCCATGCCAGAACGACGGTGACGATATTGTCCGCATCCGTGATGTAAAGTAGCAGGCACGCAATGTGGAACAGGACCGGCAGCTCGAACTGGTTGGCAATATTGCGGTTCACCAGATAGCTTTCGCGCGCTTCCTCGCCGCGGTCGCGCAGCTTGATCGCGGATTCGCGATCCTTGAAGGTGTATTTGTTACGCCGGACGATCAGGAGCGCGTAAAGCCAGAAGACCAGAAAGACATGGGCGATCATCGGCCAGAACATTGCGGTCGTGGGTGACATGCTTTCTTCTCCAATCATCAAAACGCTCCCCGATCCGGCATGAATCGGGGAGCGCCAAATACTCAGTATCCTTTTACGGATTCGCCTCGAAAGATCAAACCGCGCCGGGGTAGTTCGGGCTTTCGCGGGTGATCGTCACGTCATGGGCGTGGCTTTCGCGCAGGCCCGCGCTGGAGATGCGAACGAAGGTGGCGCGTTCCTGGAATTCCTTGATGTTGCTGCCGCCGACATAACCCATGGCGGCCTTCAGGCCACCGGCCAGCTGGTGCAGCACGCCGGAAACCGGGCCCTTGTAGGGAACCTGACCTTCGATGCCTTCAGGCACGAGCTTCAGTGTATCGCGCACTTCCGCCTGGAAATAACGGTCAGCCGAGCCGCGCGCCATAGCGCCAACGGAGCCCATGCCGCGGTAGGCCTTGAAGGAACGGCCCTGGTAGAGGAACACTTCGCCTGGGCTTTCATCCGTGCCGGCAAGCAGCGAGCCGATCATGACGGCGGAAGCGCCAGCAGCGATCGCCTTGGCCAGATCGCCCGAGAACTTGATGCCGCCATCGGCGATAACAGGAATATCAGCCGCATTGGCGACTTCAACCGACGACATGATGGCCGCAAGCTGTGGAACGCCGACGCCGGCGACGATGCGGGTGGTGCAGATGGAGCCGGGGCCGATACCGACCTTGACGCCATCGGCGCCGGCATCGATCAGCGCCTTGGTGCCGTCGGCTGTCGCGACATTGCCGGCGATGATGCGAACCGAGTTCGACATCTTCTTGACGAGCGAAACGGCATCCAGCACGCGCTGCGAATGGCCGTGCGCGGTATCGACGACCAGAAGGTCGACGCCGGCATCGATGAGGCGCTCCGCGCGCTCGATGGCATCGGCACCAACGCTGATGGCAGCGGCAGCTCGAAGACGGCCCTGCGCATCCTTGGTGGCGTTGGGGTTCAACTGCGACTTCTCGATATCCTTGACGGTGATGAGGCCGACGCAATTGCCTTTTCCATCCACCACCAGCAGCTTTTCGATGCGGTGCTTGTGCAGCAGGCGGCGCGCTTCCTGCTGATCGACGCTGCTTTCCTTGACCGTGACCAGATTTTCGCGGGTCATCAGTTCGTAAATCTTCTGCTGCGGATCGGAGGCGAAGCGCACGTCGCGGTTGGTCAGAATGCCGACGAGGCGACCGTTCTTGTGGCCGCCGGACCCGCCGTTTTCAACCACCGGAATACCGGAAATGCCGTGCGCCTTCATCAAGGCCTGTGCTTCTGCAAGCGTCGCATCCGGGCCGATGGTGACCGGGTTGACGACCATACCGCTTTCGAACTTCTTCACCTGCCGGACTTCTTCGGCCTGTTCGATGGGGGTCAGGTTGCGGTGGATGACGCCGATGCCGCCGGCCTGGGCCATGGCGATGGCAAGACGGCCTTCGGTCACCGTATCCATGGCGGAAGAGAGGATAGGCAGGTTCAGATCGATATCGCGGGCAATGCGGGTGGCGATATTCGTCTGTCCCGGCATAACCTCGGAATGTCCGGGTTGCAGCAACACATCGTCAAATGTGAGAGCGTCCAAACCAGTGGGTGTTTGAATGATGCGTGCCATTACCAAATTCCTTCATACTGAAAATGCGTGGCCGTTCCGGAACGAAAAGTTCACCCCGGCGCCCTGCAAGGATTGCTTGGAAGTTGGCGAGGGCTGGTAACACGTTCATGACAGGAAGGGAATAGAAAAAACCCGGAATAACCTTCCGGGCTTTCTCTGTTGCTGCGTTGCAGCAGACGTTATAGCGCGTCGTGTGGGTCCTTGCCCCACACGACGCGCTATAACTGCTTGTTTTTATGCATGTCGTTATCGCAAAACCGCTGAACACTTTTGCGCGACATGCATTAGATGTCGAACTGATAGGATTTCGGCACGAAACGATAGCCCGTATCCAGCTTTTCCGCGTAACCGACCGCCGGGAAAGGCATGTGATACCCAAGGAAAGGCAAGCGGTCAGTGGCGATCATGTCATAGACCTTCTTGCGGGTCGCAGCGGCTGCCGCCTTGTCCATGTCGAACTTCACCTCCCAGTCCGGCTTTTGCAGGGAAAGGACGAAATGGTTGGCGGTATCCGCCGTCAGGATGAGTTGTTTGCCTTCCGATTCGACACGGAAGATCATGTGCCCCGGTGAGTGACCGAAGGCCGCCACGCCGGTAATCCCGGATACGACGCTGGCGCCGTCGCCAATGAAGCTCGCCTTTTCCGCCAGCGGCTTGACGTTTGTAAGAACGCCCTTGTGACCGCCTTCCGCCGGCGTGCCGACGCGCTTGTCGTCTGTCCAGAAATCATATTCCACCTGGCCGAACACATAGCGGGCCTTGGAAAAAGCCGGTACGCCCTTCTCCATCAGCCCGCCAATATGATCTCCATGCATATGGGTCAGCACCACCACGGTCACATCTTCCGGCGTATAACCGGCGGCCGCCATGCCCTCGATCAACCGGCCATTGCCCGCACCGCGCCCGGCTTCACCGAAACCGGTATCGAACAGCACGAGATCGGTGCCGGTATTGACGAGGACCGGCGAGAAGGAATTGACGAATTGCTCTTTCGGCAGAAAATTGTCTTCCAGCAATTTTCCAACCGCCTCGGGCGATTGATCCGTGCCGAAGGTCTCGCCGGGATTGGGGGCCGCGCGTGCGCCATCCTTCACCACCAGCACTTCGAAATTGCCGAGCTTGAAGCGGTTGGTTTCAGGTGGCATCGCGTGTTCTATCTCCATGGAAGTCTGCGGCTGGCTGGTCTGGGCATTTGCGTTGCGCACCATCAAAATTGGCGCACCGAGAACGCTTGCGCCCGCCGCACCGATGAGGCCACGTCTGCTCATGCTGAAGGATTTGGTCATTATCTTACTCCCGATATCGCCAACTGGTCGTGATTGCCAACTGAACTCACCCAACGGACAATAGAGCGAGAAAGTTGCAAGAAAACCGGCCTCACGCAGGTTTGATCGGAACTTGAGAAATTGATAATTAACGTGTTGGCAAGCCGGGTTATCAGGCGTAGGAGGAACGGCGATATCCTTTGTCGCAGCGGAAAGCCGCAGGCAGCCTCAATGAACCGCATCATTCCACTCATCCTGGCAGTCGCTCTCTTTATGGAGCAGATGGACTCCACCGTCATCGCCACCTCGCTTCCGGCAATTGCCGCCGATCTTCATGTCGGCCCGATCACGCTCAAGCTCGCATTGACGGCCTATATGGTGGCGCTGGCGATCTTCATTCCCATCAGCGGCTGGATGGCCGACAAATATGGCGCGAAGAAAATCTTCCGTTTCGCCATCGGCGTTTTTGTGGTGGGGTCGATCTGCTGCGCGGTGTCGTCCTCGGTGTTCGAATTCGTACTTTCGCGTTTTTTGCAGGGCATGGGCGGGGCCATGATGACGCCCGTCGGACGTCTCGTGCTTTTGCGCACGACCAAGCGCAGCGAACTCGTCTCCGCCATGGCGCTGCTGACGATCCCCGGGCTCGTCGGACCACTTACCGGACCGCCCATCGGCGGTTTCATTACCACCTATTTTTCATGGCACTGGATTTTCCTCATCAACGTGCCGATCGGTATCATTGGCATCTGGCTGTCGACGATCTTCCTGCCGGAAATCGAAACGACAAATCCGCCGCCGATGGACGGTAAGGGCTTCGTGCTTTCAGGCATCGCCGCCTCCGGCGTGGTGTTCGGCCTCTCCGTCGTCAGCCTGCCCGCGCTGCCACCGGCAATCGGCATCGCCTCGACCATCATCGGTTTCATCTGCGGTTTTCTTTATCTGCGCCACGCCGCGCGCCACCCTGCCCCCATTCTGGATTTTCGCATTTTTCAGAACGCGACCTTCCGGGCGGCTTCCGTCGGCGGCACCGTTTTCCGCATTTCCACGGGCGCCATACCCTTCCTGATGCCGCTGATGCTGCAGATCGGTTTCGGGCTGAACCCGTTCCAGTCGGGCATGATCACCTTTGCCGGCGCAATCGGCGCGATCACCACGAAATTCATGGCCAAGCGAGTGTTTGCGGCAACCGGATTTCGCTCGACGCTGATCGGGGCCGGCATCGTCGGCGCCTGCACGACGCTTGCCAACAGCTTCTTCACCCCGGAAACGCCTTATCCGCTCATCATGATCTTTCTGGTGACGGCGGGATTTGCCCGGTCCTTCTTCTTCACCGGGTCGAATGCGCTCAGCTATTCCGATATCGAGGACAGGCAGGCCAGCCAGGCGACCTCGATGGCGTCGGTGTTGCAGCAGATCAGTCTCGCGCTGGGCGTGGCTTTCGCCGCCTCCATTCTGGAAGTCAGCAGCATGATGTCCGGCACGCACCTGCAGCTCGCCGATTTCCACATCGCTTTCACTATCGTCGCACTGGTATCGCTGTTCGCCATCGTGCCGATCATCCGCATGGACGGCAATGCCGGGGCGGCCGTCTCCGGCCACCGCGGCAAGGTCTCGCAACCGGCGGAGTGATTAAAGCGCCGTGCGCCCGTTTGGGCGCACAAAGGACGGACAAAAATCGAATACGGCTTTCTGTCCGATGCGCTAGTCTTCGGAAGCCTCTCCGGCCTCCACATCGACCTGCGGCGCGTTCTTGCGGCCCTTGAAGTGTTTGGCAAGCAGGAACATTTCCACCGACTCCGAACGTGACGAGGCCGGTTTGATATGCAAGACCTGCTTGAAGTTCTTCTTGAGCATGTCCAGCAGCTGCTTTTCCGTGCCGCCCTGGAAGGTCTTGGCAAGGAAGTGCCCGCCCTCCGCCAGCACCTGAACGGCAAAATCGGCCGCGACTTCGCACAGATGCATGGTGCGGATGTGGTCGGTCTTCTGGTGCCCGGTGGTGGGCGCGGCCATATCCGACAGCACCAGATCAGGCGTACCGCCGACGGCCTCCATCAGCTTTTCCGGCGCGCTCGGGTCGAGGAAGTCCAGCTGCAGGATTTTCACGCCGGGAATAGGATCGATCTCGAGGAAATCGATGGCCGCAACGCGAATGTCATCTTCTGTCGAATCCGTCACCTTGGAGGCGATCTGCGACCAGCTGCCGGGTGCGGCGCCAAGATCGATGATGCGGCGTGCGCCCTTCAGAATCTCATGCTTGTCGTTGATTTCCAACAGCTTGAAGGCGGCGCGGGCGCGATAGCCCTCAAGCCTGGCGCGCTGCACATAAGGGTCATTGATATGACGTTCCAGCCAGCGGCGCGACGAGGCCTTTAGCTTGGTCTTCTTGACCTTCTGGCCGATCTTGCGGCCGGTGCGGTTGTTGCTTGTCGGCGCCTTGCTCATGTCAAACCTTCCGTCCTGTCCTGCCGTGCCATCTGCATGCGCCTTATCCGGTTGCGCCGCCATGCGCCGTCATCCGCCATCATATCCGTCAGCAGGCCTTCGCGAAGGCCG
The DNA here is from genome assembly GCF_053522485.1 of Agrobacterium sp. 22-209-1. Lineage (NCBI taxonomy): Bacteria > Pseudomonadati > Pseudomonadota > Alphaproteobacteria > Hyphomicrobiales > Rhizobiaceae > Agrobacterium > Agrobacterium sp. 22-209-1. Next base: position 117,753 of record NZ_JBNWCH010000002.1, on the reverse strand, counting down.
CGATCCGCCACGCGCATGCGCCGCGCCGGCCAGCGGCGGCGAATGGCCTCAAGGATGGCGCAGCCGGCCAGAACCAGATCGGCCCTGTCAGGCCCGATGCAGGCATTGGCAGCGCGGCCCGCGAAATCCCATGCCAGAAGCTTGTCCTGCATGGCCGTCACCTCGGCATCGGAAAGCCAGAGGCCATCCACCTTGCGGCGGTCATAACGTGGCAGATCGAGATGGACGCCGGCAAGCGTCGTCACGGTGCCCGAGGTCCCGATCAGGTGAAAATCCTCGTGATGGGTCTGCGGCGCGAGAGGCGGGCAGTGGAAGGCGTCGAGCAGCCCTTCGACTTCCCCCACCATGGCGGCGAAAACATCCGGCGTCACATCGCGCCCGCCATGACGTTCCGAAAGCGTGACGACACCGACCGGCAACGAGGTCCAGTGGGTGATGTGATTGGCGAGCCGGTTCGAGCGATTTTCCCCGACCTTGATAACGGCGATTTCCGACGATCCGCCACCAATATCGAACAGCACGACAGAGCGCGCTTCACGCCCGACAAGCGAGGCGCAGCCGGACACCGCAAGGCGAGCTTCAGTCTCGCGGCTGATGATTTCGAGCTTCAGTCCCGTCTCCCGCGTAACTCGCGCCAGAAACTCCTCGCCATTCGACGCAGCGCGGCAGGCCTCGGTGGCAATGAGCCGCATGCGCCTGATCGGACGACCGGAAAGCTTCGCGGAGCAGACTTTCAGCGCCTCGACAGCTCGATCCATGGCGTCGTCGGAAAGCCGGCCGCTCGACACCAGCCCCTCGCCCAGCCGGACGATGCGCGAAAAGGCGTCGACGACCCGAAACTGGCCGGGCCTCGTCGGCTGCGCGATTAGAAGCCGGCAATTATTGGTGCCGAGATCGAGCGCCGCATACATATCCGCCGGCGGCTCCTGGCCATGCTCGTGCTGGCGACCGGCATGGCGGGCGGATAGTTCGGATTGCCGATGCGGGTCCTGCCCGACCCCTCCTGCCCGGCCGTTCTGCTTGCCAACATGTTTCGGCGCATGGGTGGGAACCAGCGGACGACCCTGTGGATCGCGATGACCACGCTTGCGGTGGCGCGACTTTCGCCCTGCGCCCGGCGGCATGGAGGATGGATTGGCAGCATCTGTTGCAGCTGAACCCTGCGTCTGCACGGTGGAAGCTGGGGCAGCCTGCTGAGAAGCACCCTTGCCGCGAGAGCGCCTGCGACGCTTTCTCTTGCGCGGCTCGGCATCCGGCTCAAGAGCCGATACGTAGGAGGAACCGGCCGGAACATCTGCGGCAACATCATGCGACAGCACAGCAGCGTCACGGGGCTGACCGTCACGCTTGTGTTTCTTGCCACGACGGGATCGCTTCGCTTTCCCTTTGTTCGCCACCGACGCCCCTTGTTCCGACGGCTTTGGGCCGTTTCCGGGGTCGATCACTGTCTTGTCCATTTCGCCGCGCACAAGCGTAGACGCTATGCTGCTGGCTTTCATAAGGTTTCGTTGGGCCGACAATACCAGCGCAAGCGATTTTAGCCAAATGGTTTTTGGCAGGCGTCTTGTGGGAAGGGCTGATGCCTCGCCAAGGCTGGGCGAGCATCGTCACGATCGCGGCTATGATTTCCGGATGCTTTCGAAATCGGAAGGCAGGTCAACTCGTCGCCGGGCCTTGCGCGGACACCCACAAGTCATGAAAGGGCACCAATGTGGAGAAAATACTCCCCTCTCCCGGTAAGTCCTTGTGACATATAAACTTACTGGGAGAGGGGAATGGTACGGTTGAGTGGGGTCGAACCACCGACCTCAGGTGCCACAAACCTGCGCTCTAACCAACTGAGCTACAACCGCACATGAAACGCCGAAGCGGCGTCACGGGGGGTGACATAAAAGGTGTTTTGCCCATTTGCAAGTGCCTGTTCGAATTTTGCGAAAAAAGGCGAAGAAAGGCAAGCGCTTTTCAATGGGCCGGATTGTCATTAAGAGGCCGCGGCGGCCTGTTGACGTTAACTCTATTTGGCGATTCATCCGGCGGATGGTGGACCGGATCGCCCTGTGAAGTTATTTAAAATTCTGTTAACGTGATGCCTCGGCGGGTTTACGTTTAGAGCTTCATGAGGAAGCCGAAAGCCCGCGAGGTCCGGTAGTGCCAGAATAGGTTTCGACATGCCCGCCGTCCAGTATCCCTTTATCGATATCGCAGTGCATGAACGGGTGCGTGACGGTTTCGGGCGCGGCGAGGCCATGGCGTTGTTCTCGCTCGACCTTAAAAACGCCCTTTGGGCCAATGGCCGGGGTGCGGCGCTGTTTGGCACGCCGATGGTCTATGATTTTCTGGAACAGGGCCCGAAACCGCAGGACGTGACCTTCCGGCAACTGGCGGCCGCGGCGGCGCGGCTTTCCAAAGCGGGCGACAGCCTGCCGTTTACCATTCGCATCACCTCGGGTTTCCGCAGCCTTGCCGTTACCGCGCGCGCGGAAGTCATCGAGGCCGAACCCGGCCAGCCCGCCATCCTGTTTTCCGCCCTCACCGATCAGGCCGCACCCGACACGGCGGAATGCGCCCGGCGCATGATCGAAGGGTTCGACGACCCCGATATCCATATGGCGGTTTTGAACGGCGAGAACGAGATTGTCGCTGCTTCCCCCGGCTTTTCTTCTCTCGGTATTACGCCCCACACAGCGCGGACGCTGGTGAAGATGGCGGCCGGACAGCCCGGCCATCTCGTCAAGCGGCCGGTGCCGACCGGCAAGGGTTATCTGCCCGCGGCCACCGGCCAGATCGCGACATCGCCCGAACTGAACCTGATGTTCGTGGTCGAAACCGCGCTGGGCACACTCGATCCCGTCAATGGTTTTTTCGAAGACAGGCCGCAGGAAGCGCCAGCCCTGCCGGTTGCGGAGACCAAGACTGTTGCCGCTGCAACCTCCTTCGATTCCGTGCTCGACGCTGTTGCCGGCATCGAGGATGTGGAAGAGGTACAGGAACTGCCGGTCGATCCCGAAGAAGAAGCGCCAGCGCAGCAGGATGACGACAGCGTCCTGTCCCTGCCGGAAGACGAAACGGAAACCCCGGCGGCCCTTTCCGCGCAGGACGCCGACACCGCTGCGAATGTGGCGATGACGGACGACATCGCCGATCTTTTCGAACTCGATGAGGATGAAGCAGAAGCGCCCTTAACCGAGCGAGCAATCGCCGATGCTCCTGCGGAAGAGGCTCAAGCCGAAGAAAACGCAGTCGCGGACGATGAAATCGTCGAAACCGCGCCGTCAGAAGCTGCTCCTGCGGCGGATGAGGAGGTAGCGGCGGAGACGGAGACCGAAGAGACGGATGTCGGCGCTGGCGCAGAAGCGCAGCCTTTTGTTTTCAATGCCGGTGCGCGCGCTTCCCGTTTCGTCTGGAAAATCGATGCGGAAGGACGCTTCAGTTCGATCTCGCATGAATTCGCGGAGGCGGTGGGCGCCAAGGCGGCTGCCGTTGAAGGCATGGGCTTTGCCGATGTCGCGGCCCTGTTCAATCTCGATCCGGACGGCAAGATCCGCGAGCTTCTCGGCCGACGCGACACATGGTCGGGCAAGACGATCTACTGGCCGGTGGAAGGCACATCGCTGATGGTGCCGATCGATCTTGCCGCCCTGCCCACCTATACGCGCTCCCGCGAATTCGACGGTTTCCGCGGTTTCGGCATCGTGCGGCTTGCCGACGCCGCCGAAGACCCGCATGCCACCGGCCTGACCTTCCTCAACGGCGAAGAGGCAGATCCAGCGGAAGCCCTGCCGCAGCACGCCATCGAGGATGAAAGCCACGAATTGCTGGCTTTTATCGATGAGGATGACGACGCGGCGCAAGACGCAAGTTTCATCGCTGATGATGAGGCCCCGGTAACGCAAGCCGATGCGGCGGATGGTGCATCGGACGTGGTTTCGGCAGAAGAACAGCACCATGATTATACCCCGCCGGAATTCGAAGCGCCGGTTGCGGCGCCCGCTCTGGAACCGGCCTATTCCGACAAGGTCGTCCATCTGGAGGAGCGCCGCTCGCGCTCCCGCGAGGGGCTGACCGCAGGCGAGCAGGCCGCCTTCCGCGAAATCGGCCGAGCTCTTGCACCGGCGGATGCTGCTTGCGAAGAAGACCGGGAAACGGATGAGGAGGCCATCTCCGCTGAGCCGATCATGCAGGATATCCGGCGGGATATCGATGCGGATGCTTCGGAAAGCGCACCCTCCGAAACGGAAAATGACGGCAATAAAACCGAGCCCGCGGAGGAAGACGATCTTTTCGCCGATTATGTTCGTGGCGAGCAGCCTGCGGCCATTCGTGCACCCCCGGATGAAAGCGGTTCCGACGAAAAGCAGGAACCTGCGGCTGACGAGCGGCCGGCTGCCGATATGGCCGCCGCCATGGTCAGCCCGTCCGTTCGTCCCACGAATGCCTTGACGGCCGAGACGCTGGATCAGATGCCCGTGGCGCTTTTGGTGCATGCTGGCGACAGGCTGATCCACGCCAATCCGGATTTCCTGCGCTTGACAGGCTATGGTTCTCTCGACGAACTCGAAGAGGTGGGGGGTCTGGAAGCGCTGCTGCAGCGGCAGGAGCTGGAAGAAATGCCGGACAATGAAGGCGGCATGGTGGTCGTGAGCGCCGAAAACGACATCATTCCCGTCAAGGCGCGGTTGCAGTCTATCCGCTGGGAAGAGACCAAGGCGCTGATGCTGTCTTTGGTGCCGCTTGAGGAAAAGCAGGCGCCGGTTGCAGCAGCCAACGAAAATATTGCCACTGGCGATGTCGAAGGTGCGGAAGCAGGCAGCCTCTCCCTGTTGCAGGGGGAAGTGGAGGAGCTGCATTCCATTCTGGAAACAGCCACCGACGGGGTTGTGCTTCTGGGAGACGAAGGCGAAATCCGCTCGCTCAACCGTTCCGCCAGCGCGCTGTTCAACTATGACAACGCTGAAATCGCCGGCAAGCCTTTCGTCACCCTCTTTGCCCATGAGAGCCAGCGCGCCGTGCTGGATTATCTCTCCGGCCTTGCCAATAACGGTGTCGCCAGCGTGCTGAACGACGGCCGCGAAGTGATCGGCCGCGAAGCCTCCGGCGGCTTCCTGCCGCTGTTCATGACCATCGGCCGGCTAAAATCCTCGCATGGCTATTGCGTGGTTATCCGCGATATCACCCAGTGGAAGCGCACGGAAGAAGAACTGCGCAACGCCAAGCGGGCTGCGGAAACCGCCAATGCCCACAAGACTGATTTCCTGGCGCGCGTCAGCCATGAAATCCGCACGCCGCTCAACGCCATCATCGGTTTCTCCGATATGATGGCGACCGAACGTTTCGGACCGATCGGCAATCCGCGTTATGTGGAATATGCCAATGATATCGGCCGTTCAGGCCGGCATGTGCTCGATATCGTCAATGATCTCCTCGATATTTCCAAGATCGAGGCCGGGCAGATGGATGTGGATTTCATCGCCGTGCCGCTGAACGAGACGGTGGCCGAGGCGGTCTCGCTGGTGCAGCCGCAGGCCAATAACCAGCGCGTCATCATCCGCACGGCGCTGGCACAATCCGTGCCGCAGATCGTCGCCGACCTGCGCTCGATCAAGCAGATCGTGCTGAACATCCTGTCGAACGCCATCCGGTTCACCCCATCCGGCGGCCAGATCGTCGTCTCCACCGCCTATGAAGCCAATGGCAGCGTGTCGCTGCGCATCCGCGACACCGGCATAGGCATGACACGGGCGGAACTGGAACAGGCGATGAAGCCATTCCGGCAGGTGGCTTCGTCCGGCAAGCGTGTACGCGGTGACGGCACCGGACTCGGCCTGCCGCTGACCAAAGCCATGGTGGACGCCAACCGGGCGAATTTCTCCATCACCTCCACGCCGAATGAAGGCACGCTGGTGGAAATTACCTTTCCGTCGCAGCGGGTTCTTGCCAACTGAGGCCATGCGGGCGTAGCAATGCGAGAGCCGCCGGCACCATGGTCGCCGGTTGAGGCCTTTGCACGACAGTAGACTGGCATGTCCATGACGGTTTCCCTTCCGGCAACAAGACGCTTCTCGGTGTTGCCCATCACGGCGGTCATCGTCGCGGCCATTGCCGCCATGCCCATTCTGGCGATCTTCTGGCTGGCGCTGACGGGCACCACGGAGGGATGGCAGCATCTTCTCGTCAATGTCCTGCCGCGCGCCGGGTTTCGCACCTTCCTGCTCTTGGGGATGACGGCCGCGACGACGGCTTTCTTCGGCATCGTCTGCGCCTGGCTTGTCACCACCTTCGAATTTCCACTGCGGCGGTTATTGTCCGCGGCGCTCGTCCTGCCGCTCGCCATCCCTTCCTATCTCGCCGCCTATGCGTTTGGCGAGTTTCTCGACTTTACCGGCCCGGTGCAGAGCGCGTTGCGCGCCGCTTTCGGGTATCACAGCATCCGCGATTACTGGTTTCCGGACATACGATCGCTTGGCGGCGCCGTGATCGTCCTGAGCTCGGTCCTCTATCCTTACGTTTATCTCTCGGCCCGCGCCGCCTTTTCCATGCAGGGACGGTTTGCGGCCGAAGCGGCCCGCACGCTTGGCGCAAAACCGCTGAACGTGTTCTTCTCCGTGCAATTGCCGATGGCCCGGCCGGCCATCGCCATCGGGCTTTCTCTGGTCCTGATGGAAACGCTGAACGATATCGGCGCGGTTGAATATCTCGGCGTTCAGACGCTGACTTTCACCATCTACGAAACCTGGCTCAATCGCGGCAACCTCGCCAATGCGACGCAGATCGCCGCCGTCATCCTCGTCATCGTCGGTGCGCTGATCGTCATCGAACGCAATGCGCGGGAAAAGCAGCGTTTCGGCGCGCCGAAAGCGACAAGCATGGCGCAGCGCCACCGGCTGAAGGTGCTTGCCGGCTGGCGGCGCTGGGGCGCGAGCCTTCTATGCTTCGTTCCCGTGGCGAGCGGCTTTTTGATTCCCGTCATCGTGCTGGGTGGTTACGCCACCAGAAGGCTCGATGCGCTGTTTGCGCCGAAGCTTCTGAAAGCACTCGGACACAGTCTCGAAGTCTCGCTTTCTGCCGCCTTCGTGACCCTGATTGCCGCTTTCGTGTTTTCCTATGCCATCCGCACCGAGCGCTCGCGCCTCTCAAAAGTGGCGGCGCGCCTCGGCTCCATGGGATATGGCGCGCCGGGAACCGTGCTTGCCATCGGCGTCCTCATTCCGCTGGCCAGCCTCGACAATGGCGTCGACAGCTTCATACGCGCACATTTCGGCTTTTCCACCGGGCTGCTGCTCTCCGGCACCGCCTTCGCCATCATTTACGCCCATGCCGTCCGCTTCATGACCATGGCGGAGGGTACGCTCGATGCCGGTTTCCACAAGCTCTCTCCGCATATCGACATGGCCTCGCGGACGCTTGGGCGCAACCGGACACAGACGCTGTTCAAGGTGCTGTTGCCCAACATGCGGCCCGCAGCGCTGACGGCTTTTCTGCTCGTCCTGATCGAATCCATGAAGGAACTGCCGGCCACCATCCTGCTCCGGCCTTTCGGCTTCAACACGCTGGCCACGCTGGTTTATGAGGATGCGTCGCGCGCAAGGGTGCAGGATGCGGCCGTGCCGGCGATCATCATCATCATTGCCGGACTTATTCCCGTGCTTCTCGTATCGAAATCCATGGATCATCCCGAAAATCGCTGAGTGGCGCGAGCCTTTGCGGCAAAAAGAAAGGCGGCCTTGCGGCCGCCTGAATGAGTTGTGCTTTTCAACGAGAGAAAGGGGGACAATCTCGCCATATGGAAATTATCAGTCCCGGCTATCAAAAATTTGACGGCCCTGCGTTGGATTTACTTTCCGCCAACTCCTATTAACAAGCGGTTAAAACCAAAATCGATCAATTACCCACGAAAATTCCTATTCTGAGACCGTAAAACGCCGAAACTAAATTAACAGCTTCTACTTTTCTCGCGATTTCAACAGTAACGCGTAAAAATTGACGCAGGGTATTCGATCAGTTCCGTGCCGCCGCATGTTCGTCCCGCATCCGCTGCAATTCCGTGCGTTTGGAAGCGATGGAGGCGACAATCACGCCGATGGTGACGAGCCCGATCAGGATCGTGCAGATGGCGTTGATTTCCGGCGTTACGCCGAGGCGAACCTGCGAATAGATCTTGATCGGCAGCGTGGTTGCGCCGGGGCCCGTGGCGAAGCTGGCGATCACCAGATCGTCCAGCGACAGCGTGAAGGCCAGCATCCAGCCGGCGATGACGGCGGGAAAAATGAGCGGCAGGGTGATGCGGAAGAAGGTCTTGACCGGTGGGCAGCCAAGATCGAGCGCTGCTTCCTCAAGACTGCGATCGAAGGTCAGGAGCCGCGACTGCACGACAATCGCCACGTAACACATGGTGAAAGTCGTATGGGCTATAACCACCGTCCAGAAACCGCGATCCACCCCGACGGCCACGAAGAGCAACAGGAGCGACAAGCCGGTGATCACTTCCGGCATGACGAGCGGCGCATAGATCATGCCGGAAAACAGCACCCGGCCCGGAAACCGCGCGAACCGCGTCAGCGACAGCGCCGCAAGCGTTCCGAGAATTGTGCCGATGGTGGCGCTGAGGATACCGACGCGCAGCGTCACCCAGGCCGCATCCATCAGCCCCTGGTTCGACCACATGGAGCGATACCATTGCAGCGAAAAGCCGCCCCAGACGGTGACGAGCTTAGAGGCGTTGAAGGAATAAACGATCAGGATGATGATCGGGATATAAAGAAAGGCAAAACCGAGGGTGAGGACGGTAATGTCGAATTTTCCACGCTTCATGGCCTCACCCCGCCTTCTTCTGCTGGTTCTGGAAGATGGCGATGGGCACCACCAGCAAGATGAGAAGCAGCACGGCGACGGCGGATGCCAAGGGCCAGTCGCGGTTGCCGAAGAATTCCGTCCACAACGTCTTGCCGATCATCAGCGTCTGGGCGCCGCCAAGCAGATCGGGGATGACGAATTCCCCTGTTATCGGAATGAAGCAGATCATCGATCCGGCCACGACGCCCGGCAGCGACAGCGGGAAGGTAATTTTCCAGAAAGCTTTCCATGGCGGGCAACCGAGATCGGCCGCCGCTTCCAGCAGCGTATTGTCGAGCTTTTCCAGCGCCGAATAGAGCGGCAGCACCATGAAGGGCAGATAGGAATAAACGATGCCGATGAAGATCGCCGTCTCGGTGCGGAAGATGTTGACCTGCTGGTCCGGCCCCAGAAACCCGAGCCACTGAAACAGCACCGTCAGTAGACCTTCAGGCTTCAGAATACCGATCCAGGCGTAAACGCGGATCAGGAACGAGGTCCAGAACGGCAGGATGACCAGCATTACCAGCGTCGGGCGGACGGATGATGGCGAACGCGCCATGGCAAGCGCCATGGGATAACCGATCAGCAACAACAGGAAGGTGGAGATGAGTGCGATGCGCAACGACGAAAGATAAGCGTCGATATAGAGCGGGTCTTCCGTCAAAAACAGGTAGTTTTCGAAATCCAACTGCGAGAAAAACGCGCCGAGCTTCGAAAATCCTTCGAAGACCGGCGTATAGGGCGGCATGGAGATTGCCGTATCCGACAGCGAGATTTTGAAGATGATGAAAAAGGGCGCTGCGAAAAACAGCAGCAGCCAGACATAGGGAACCGCGACGACCAGCCAGCGCCAGAGGCTTTGCCGGTTTTCAGGAGTGGTGATCGCCATCGAAACCTCCCTCAGCGCGTCAGGACGAGGCCGGAATCCGGCTTCCAGTTCAGCCACACCATATCGCCAAAGGTGATCGGGCGATCCACGAGACGCGAGACATTCGCCTGCGCGGCGCGGATGACGCGGCCATCGGCAAGCTTGACGATGAAGACGGAGAAGTCCCCGAGATAACCGATATCCCAGACCTCGCCATAGGCGGAATTGATGCTGCTATCGGCGGGCTGGTCGAGCGAGATGCGGACTTTTTCGGGGCGGATGGCGAAAGCCACCTGGCTGCCGATCGCGGCAGCACATTCCTGCTCCACCGCCACCTTCAGCCCTTCGCAATCCAGCGTCACCGGGCCGGGCTTGCCGATATCGGAGGCATTGGCGACGACATTGGCGTCAAAAATATTGATATCGCCGATGAAATCCGCCACATAGCGGCTATTCGGCGCTTCATAAATCTCGGCCGGTGTCGCCACCTGCACGACATTGCCCTTGTCCATGACCGCGATGCGGTCCGAGACCGTCATCGCTTCTTCCTGATCGTGGGTGACGATGAGGAAGGTAAGGCCGAGATTGGTCTGGATGTCCATCAGTTCGAATTGCGTTTCCTCGCGCAGCTTCTTGTCGAGCGCACCGAGCGGTTCATCCAGCAGAAGCACCTTGGGCCGCTTGGCAAGCGAGCGGGCAAGCGCCACACGCTGGCGCTGGCCGCCGGACAGCTGGCTTGGCTTGCGTTTGGCAAATTCACTGAGTTTGACGAGCCGCAGCATTTCCTCGACGCGGGCGGAAATGTCCGCCTTGGGCAGGCCGTCCTGCTCCAGACCGAAAGCGACGTTCTTTTCCACCGACATATGCGGGAAAAGCGCGTAGGACTGGAACATCATGTTGGTGGGCCGCTTATAGGGCGGAACGCCGGAAATATCCTTGCCCTGCAGCAGGATGCGGCCCTCGGTCGGTTCCTCGAAACCGGCCAGCATGCGCATCAGCGTGGTCTTGCCGCAGCCGGAGGGGCCGAGCAGCGAGAAGAACTCGCGTTCATAGATATCCAGCGTCAGATTGTTGACGGCGACGAAATCGCCAAAACGTTTGGTGACGTTTTCAAAGCGGATGAAGGGCACCGCATCGGGATTGTCCCAAGGGCTAAATTTGCGTTTGACCGGTCCAAGTGTCTTTGCCATGCCCGCCCCGTTTCACCCAAGAACCCATCGACAACCTATACGACCAGGAGGCCGTATCGATGCCATTCCATTGTCTTCATTCCTGTTCCCCGGAACAACCCCGAGGATGTCACAGGGAACCAGCCAACCCAAGTCCTTGGGCTGAAAAGACTTCATCTGACCTGACAGACGTCAGGTCGCTGGCAACTGTGGCAAGCGCAGGAATGGGGGTGGATAGAATCCACCCCATTCCAAATCTGCTTAGCTACCGGTCTTTATCTGCGTCCAGACGCGGTTCAGGACACGCTGTTCCTTCGGTCCATAGGGCGAGATGGTGAAGAGCTTCTTCAGCGTCTCGGCATCGGGATAGACCGCCGGGTTCTTGACGACGGACTCATCCATCACCGCCTGCGCCGCGAGATTGCCATTCGCATACTGAACATAGTTGGAGGCCTTGGCGATGACTTCCGGTCGCATCAGATAGTTGATGAAGGCGTGGGCTTCCTCGACATTCTTGGCATCCGCCGGGATGGCAAGGTTGTCGAACCACATGTAGGTGCCTTCTTTCGGAATGACGTAGTTCACCTCGACACCGTTCTTGGCTTCCTCGGCGCGGCTCTTCGCCTGCAGGATATCGCCCGACCAGCCGATGGTGATGCAGCTGTCGCCGTTCGCCAGTTCATCGATATAGGCGGAGGAATTGAAGGTCTTCACATAGGGGCGGATCTTCATGTAGACGTCGCCGCCCGCCTCAAGATCGGCGGTTTCCTTGCTATCCGGATTCTTGCCGAGATAGTTCATGGCGATGGCGAAGGTCTCGTCCGACGCATCGAGAATATTGATGCCGCAGGATTTCAGCTTTTCGGCATTTTCCGGCTTGAAGAGAATATCCCAGCTGTCGACCGGAACATCGCCGAGGGCCGCCTTCACCTTGGCGACATTATAGCCGATGCCGGTGGTGCCCCACATGTAGTTCACGGCATATTCGTTGCCGGGGTCGTATTTGGCCATACGCTCGGAAACCTCGGGCCACATGTTCTTCAGATTCGGCAACTTGGACTTGTCGAGTTTCTGGAACACGCCGGCATTGATCTGGCGGGCGAGGAAGGGGCCGGTGGGCACCACGACATCATAACCGGAGCTGCCGGCCAGAAGCTTGGTTTCCACAAGCTCGTTGCTATCGAAAACGTCATAGACGACCTTGATACCGGTTTCCTTGGTGAAATCGCTAAGGATCGATTCGTCGATATAATCCGACCAGTTATAGACGTGGACGACCTTCTCCTGGGCCATTGCCGAGCCTGCAGCAACGAGCGCGGTGGTGAGAGCCAAGGTCAGACGGAGAGAACGGTTTTTCATGATGTCTCCTGTTAACGCATCCTCACGGTGGAAGCGTGATCCCCTTTTTTTGGAGAGACTAGAAAGGAAAACAAAAGGGAGCAAGCGGGAAATGTGCAGCACAGCATTTTCAACCAAATGTGTTCCGGCTGCAAAAATGCGAATGGAAACACCTACTGGAAGTCGAAAACACTAAGACCGGTGACCATTTCATCGAGCCCCAGCGGCCGCGTCAGCGGCGCTTCCGCCCGCGACAGACAGCCCTGCCTTTCGCACAGCCGGCACGAAGGCCCGACGGCGACGGGCGCAGCACCCGAGGCGGCCGGGCCATAGACGGTGTCTCCGGCCTGGGCGAGATCGCAGCCGAGAAGCACGGCCGTTCGCCGCACCCTTTCGCCGAAACCCGCCTGCGGGCCTTCCAGCGTGCGCGACACAGTGAGGAACGCGTCGCCATCCGGCATCTCAACTGCTTCCACCAGCACCTGTCCCGGCTGTGCGAAGGCGGCATGGATGTTGAGCCGCGGACAGAGGCCGCCAAAACGCGCCCGTGGAAAACCGCTGGCCCCTGCAAGGCGGAAACGGTTGCCGGCATTGTCGATTTCCATCAGGAAAAACGGGATCGCCGCTGCTGACGGCCGTTGCAGGCTGACAAGACGGTTTGCCGCCTGTTCGAAAGAAACGTTGAAGCGCGACCGCAAAACCTCGAGATCGTATTTCGCCCGCTGGGCGGCGTTCAGGAACGCGCCATAGGGCATCATCAACGCATGGGCGGCGTAACGCGCCAGTTCGAAGCGGGCGATGCGCCTTGCCTCTTCCCCTTTCAGGCTCAGCGCCTCCAGCTCCCCGCCGATTTCTTCGCGAAGCGCCAGAAGACAGGTCTCCATGGCCATTTCCCTCAGCTGATCCGGCTGGGACAGGCGTTCGGATAAAAACAGCCGCATCGAATGGCGGTCATAACGCCGCCTGAGGTTCGGCATGGCATGAACCGGCAGAGTGCGGACCACGATGCCATGGTTTTTCTGAAGCCATGCCCTCAGCCCCGAAGCCAGATCGTCGCCCGCCGACAGGTGTTTGTGGAGTTCTTCGGCCGCCGCATCGATGGTGTGGAAATAGGCCGGCCGGTTTTCAAAGACATGCCGTACCTCGTCGATCGGCAGACGGGTGGAGGAAAGCGCCGTCTCATGCCCTTCCCGCGCCAGAAGATCGGAGAGATCGGAAAGGCGCTGCGCCTGTTCCCGGTAGGCCCGGTAAAGCTTGAGGACGCCGCTTGCCGCATTGGGCGCGGCATCGGCAACCTCGATCAGTTCCTGCGGCGACGGCACCTCGCCCGCAAGCAGCGGATCGGCAAAGACCTCGCGCAGCTGCCCGGCGGAACCGGCACTCTCTCCCTGCAGGTCATCCAGATCGACCTTGTAGACGGAGGCAAGCTTCAAAAGCAGCTGCACGGTGAGCGGCCGCTGGTTGCGCTCGATGAGGTTGAGATAAGATGGCGAGATCGCCAGCGCGTCGGCCATCGCCGTTTGCGTCAACGCCAGACCGTTGCGAATGCGGCGCACACGCGGCCCGGCAAAAATCTTGTTTTCCGACACAGCCTCACCTCCCCATCCGCGACTCATACAAGTCTGTTACAAACTCGTGGGGCCAAAGTCTTTTACAAAATTTACAATTTTACAGCTTCACCCTGTCACGCATCCTACAGGATAACCTCTTTCAAGTCACTGTTTTTATGTTTGTTCTGGCGCTCAAATCTCGAAAAATGTAAATGTAGTCACATCGAACGGCGGCGCACGCAATGCACAGTCGCCCGTTCTTGAAACTGTATTTATCTTGGGAGAGAGAAGTATGACTGATTTTTACAAGCTTGTTCCGGGTGCACCGCAGGGACGTTTTGACGGCATCGAGCGTACCTATACCGCCGCCGATGTGGAGAGGCTGCGCGGCTCCGTCGACATCCGCCATTCGCTGGCCGAAATGGGCGCAAACCGGCTGTGGAAGCTGATCAACGAGGAAAATTTCGTCAATGCGCTCGGCGCGCTTTCCGGCAACCAGGCCATGCAGATGGTTCGCGCCGGGCTGAAGGCGATCTATCTCTCGGGCTGGCAGGTTGCGGCGGACGCCAACACGGCATCGGCCATGTATCCCGACCAGTCGCTTTACCCCGCCAATGCGGCGCCGGAACTGGCAAAGCGCATTAACCGCACCTTGCAGCGCGCCGACCAGATCGAGACGGCGGAGGGCAAGGGCCTTTCGGTCGACACCTGGTTTGCGCCGATCGTTGCCGATGCGGAGGCCGGTTTCGGCGGGCCGCTCAATGCTTTCGAGATCATGAAGGCCTTCATCGAGGCGGGTGCGGCGGGCGTTCATTATGAAGACCAGCTGGCATCGGAAAAGAAATGCGGGCATCTCGGCGGCAAGGTGCTGATACCGACGGCGGCACATATCCGCAACCTGACGGCGGCGCGGCTTGCGGCTGATGTCATGGGTGTGCCGACGCTGGTAATAGCCCGCACGGATGCGGAGGCCGCCAAGCTTCTGACCTCCGATATCGATGAGCGCGACCGTCCGTTTGTTGATTACGATGCCGGGCGCACCGTCGAGGGCTTTTATCAGGTCAAGAACGGTCTTGAGCCCTGCATCGCCCGCGCCGTTGCTTATGCGCCCTATTGCGACCTGATCTGGTGCGAAACGTCAAAGCCGGATCTCGAACAGGCGCGCCGGTTTGCGGAAGGCGTGCACAAGGTGCATCCCGGCAAGAAGCTGGCTTACAATTGCTCGCCGTCGTTCAACTGGAAAAAGAACCTCGACGACGCAACGATCGCCAAGTTCCAGCGGGAACTCGGCGCGATGGGCTACAAGTTCCAGTTCATCACGCTTGCCGGTTTCCACCAGCTGAATTTCGGCATGTTCGAATTGGCGCGCGGTTACAAGGACCGGCAGATGGCGGCCTATTCCGAGCTTCAGGAGGCGGAATTCGCAGCGGAAGTGAACGGTTACACCGCCACCAAGCACCAGCGCGAAGTCGGCACCGGCTATTTCGACGCCGTATCGCTCGCCATTTCCGGCGGCACGTCGTCCACGACAGCCATGAAGGAATCCACCGAGCACGACCAGTTCCGCCCGGCGGCCGAATAAACAAGCAAAACGGCCCTTCCCGATATCGGGAAGGGCTTGCAAACCGGATCAAAAACCCCTGACAATAATGAGAGGAGAAATGCCATGAATGCCCACAACCCCATCAAGACCCACGTCAAGGAACGCGCCGAGGAGCAATCCTCCGCCATGACGCAGGATCAGCAGGCAGCCATCCGCATGCTGGCCAATGATCTGCACCGCCTCAACCAGGCCGTCATGAAAGCCGTCGAGGCCGGTGTTTCCGTCGAGCTCGTCCGCTCGGCCCGCCACCATGGCGGCGGCGGCAACTGGGGCGATCTGCTGATCCCGGTCATCGTTGCGCAGGGAAGTGCCGCCGCCTGACCGGCAGCCATTCTTTCATGCCGGGCGGCTCTTGCGCCCGGCATAAAGATCGGAATGCCCCTTGATGAGACGGGTCATCCGATCCGCCACCGTCCTGATATCACGGCGGTGGCGATCGTCATTATTCATGACGATCCATTGATTGTGGCGGAGTGGTTCGATTTCGCCGCCTTCACGAAGAAGCCGCGCATCCGCATCGCCGACGAAACAGGGAAGCACGGCGACCCCGGCCCCGGCCAGCACCAGATCGAGCAGCGCCACCGGCCGGTTCACCGTCACGGCAATATCGTTGCGGCGGTTCTCATGCGGCCAGCGCAGATAGGTGGAAATGGCGCTCTCTTCCGCCACCGCCAACCAACGGTCGGTTACAGTGGCGGCAGCATTGCGCAGCCTGTAGGGCGCATAGGCCACCTCCCCCGTCTTGATGGCGGCAAGGTTACGCTCCTGCGGCTCAAAGGCGCGGATGCCGATGTCGTTTTCGCGATGCGCCAGAGAGGCCCGCTGTTCGGCAATGAAAAGATCGATGCGGAAATCATCGCGATCCGTGCAGATGGCGGAGAAATTCACTGCCAGCAGCCAGGCATTCCAGGTACCGACGGCAATACGAACGATGGAAGACGCCAACGACGCCTTCTGCCATCCCTCGATGTCCTTGGCTGCATTCTCCATCGCCTGAAGCCGGTCGAACAACGCGCGGCCATCCGCCGTCAGGGCGTATCCGGTCTGGCTGCGCTGGAACAGGGCCTTGCCGATGCGCTCCTCCAGCTCGACCATGCGCCGCCCGACAGTTGCCGGGCTTAAACCCGTCAACGCGGCAGCACCCGTCAGGCCACCGCTGCGTGATACATCGAGAAAAAGCTGGTAGGAATCCCAGGTGACGTTTTTCATCGGTGAAAAACGTAGCGCATTTTCTTGCGCAGATAAATCAAAAAACGGCGTGCATCATGGCCCTCCGCAGTGAGAAGGAGAGCGAACATGCACGCGATTTTTGCAGCACGGGCCATCATTGACAATCAGAAGCCGCGCACGCGGCGCGAAGCCATTCTGCAGGAAGAACAGTTTTATAAGGATATGGCCGAGGCATCGCGCATGTCGCGGCTTTTCAGCGCGCTTATCGACCTTGCGAAGGCAAGAAGCCGCCGATCAGTACAAGAGAGCGATCAGGGTCGCGAGAGCACCGGCGGCGATGATGCTGAGGCGGAAGGCCAGCTGCCGGCTCTCGCTTTCGGCGCGGGCAATGGCGATGGCGTGAGGACGGCGATGTGCAGATCTGTTCATGCGCGGGCTCCTGACAAAAAACTCAACCGACCCATGCCCTGTTAAGAGCCTCCAGCAGGACATCATGTGCAGCGGGATCACGGGGTGATCCTGCCTTGCTGGCATTTTATCAGGATGACTCCATGCACCTTAACAAGGCCTTAAGGCAGGCGATCTCAGGCGAATTCGCCAGCCGCCTGCCCGGAGGCCCAGGCCCACTGGAAATTATAACCGCCGAGCCAGCCGGTAACATCAACACATTCGCCGATGAAGTAGAGGCCGGGCACGGATTTTGCCGCCATGCTGCGGGAATCGAGGCCGGTCGTGTCCACACCACCAAGCGTGACTTCCGCCGTGCGGTAGCCTTCGGACCCGGCGGGTTTGATCTGCCAGTCCTGCACCTCATTCGCCAAACTCGCCAGAACCTTGTCTGATATATCGGCAAGATTGCCGGTCAGGCCCGATTTTTCGACGACATGCTGGGCCAGCCGTTTCGGCAGGATTTCCGCCAGAGCGGTCTGGACCGACTGGCGGCCGTTCTTCTGTTTCGCTTCCTTTAGCAAGGCGAGGATATCGCGCGCCGGCTCCAGTTTCAGGCGGATGACATCGCCTTCGCGCCAATAGGAGGAGATTTGCAGGATCGACGGGCCGCTTAAACCACGATGGGTGAACAGCAACGCCTCCTCGAACGAGGTCTTGCCATGGAAAATCTCGGCCGGAACGGCGACGCCGGCAAGCGGGCTGAGCTTTTCCAACGAAGCGGGATCGAGCGTCAGAGGTACAAGGCCGGGACGCGTTTCGACAATCGACAGGCCGAATTGCTCGGCGATCTGGTAGGCAAATCCGGTCGCGCCCATTTTCGGGATCGACTTGCCGCCCGTCGCAATGACAATGCTTTCGGCCTCGATGACGCCTCCGGATGTCGCAACGCGAAAACGGGCGCCATCATGGGTGACATCAGAGACGGCGGTTTCGAGCCGCAGCTTCGCATTCACCGCCTGCATTTCGCCAAGCAGCATGCGGATGATGTCCTTGGCGCTGTCGTCACAAAAAAGCTGGCCGAGCGTCTTTTCATGCCAGCCGATGCGGTGTTTTTCGACAAGGGCAAGGAAATCGCGCGGCGTATAACGAGCGAGCGCGGATTTGGCGAAATGCGGATTGGCGGACAGATAATTCTTCGGCCCGGCATGGATGTTGGTGAAGTTGCAGCGGCCGCCGCCGGAGATGCGAATCTTTTCGCCCGGCGCTTTCGCATGGTCGAGAACGACGACGGAGCGGCCGCGCTGGCCGGCGCGGACGGCGCACATCATGCCGGCGGCGCCCGCTCCCAAAATCAGCACGTCACATTTCTCTGTCATCATTTCATCCGATCCGTTTCCTTTCCTCTTTTCCAAGTGCCGCCGCTTGTCAATGGCGCTTTCCCCCTCGCCAATTGTCAAACTACGGTTATGATGGCTCCACCAGAAACACAGACCCGGTGATACATGCCCGCCAAAAAAACCATGCTCCGCCCGAAGAAACAGGCAACCATGGCAAAGAAGTCCCCTCCCCTCGATCTTTCCTCCACCCGTGGCGTTTCCTCCTGGCGCGAAGCCGCGCAATGGCTGCGCGCGCGCGGGATCGAAGACATAGAATGCATCACGCCAGACCTTGCCGGGGTTGCGCGCGGCAAGATGATGCCGACGGCGAAATTCACGGGCGACACCTCGCTCGCCCTGCCGTCCGCGCTCTACCGCCACACGATATCAGGCGAATATCCTGATGAGACGGCGAACTTCCGCTACGAGCCACGCGACAGCGACCTGAAACTGGTGCCGGATCTTTCGACGCTGTCCGTCGTGCCTTGGGAAAGCGATCCAACCGCGCAGGTGATCTGCGACGTTGTCGATGCCGAGGGCAATTTCGTTCCCTACACGCCGCGCAACGTTTTGAAGAACGTGCTTTCGCTCTATACCGAAAAGGGCTGGAAGCCGGTCGTCGCACCTGAGATCGAATTCTACCTCGTCGCCATGAATGACGACCCTGACTATCCGCTGCATCCGCCGAAGGGCCGGTCCGGACGCTCCATCGTTGGCGGTCAGAGCTATTCCATCGCCGGCATCAACGAATTCGACGAGCTGATCGACGATATCTACCATTTCTCCGAAAAACAGGGTCTCGAGATCGATACGCTGATCCATGAGGAAGGCCCGGCGCAGCTGGAAATCAACCTGCGCCATGGCGACCCGATCGAGCTTGCCGACCAGGTATTCCTGTTCAAGCGCACCATTCGCGAGGCGGCGCTGAAGCACGGCATCTACGCCACCTTCATGGCCAAGCCGATGCAGGGCCAGCCGGGTTCGGCCATGCATATCCACCAATCGGTGGTGGAAATCGACAGCGGCCGCAACATCTTTTCCAATCCTGATGGCAGCCCCTCGAAAGAATTCTTCTCCTTCGTGGGCGGCATGCAGCGTTATGTTCCGAACGCGCTCGTCATGCTGGCGCCCTATGTGAATTCCTATCGCCGCCTGACGCCCGACATGGCCTGCCCGGTCAACAATGCCTGGGGTTACGACAACCGCACCACGGCTTTCCGGGTGCCGATTTCCGGCCCGCAGGCGCGGCGTGTCGAAAACCGACTGCCGAGCTCGGACGCCAACCCCTATCTGGCGCTTGCCGCCTCGCTCGGCTGCGGCTGGCTCGGCATCGTCAACAATATCGAGCCGACCGAACCGACCGCCGATACGGCAAATGAAGGCTCCATCGACCTGCCGCGCGGCCTGCTTGAAGCCGTTGCCCTGCTGGAAGGCGAGGAGCAGTTCGACCGGGTGTTCGGCCATGAATTCGTGGGCCTTTATGCCGGCCTGAAACGCGGGGAATTCGAGACCTTCATGCAGGTCATCAGCCCCTGGGAGCGCGAGTTCCTGCTTCTCAACGTGTGAGGAACCACGAGCATGACATGGCAAAGCCCGATTGCGCCGGGACTATCCTGGTATCAGGCAACCGTCGGCGAGCGGCCTGACTATCCCACCCTCGACGGGTCGAAGCAGGTGGATGTCGCGATCATCGGCGGCGGTTATACCGGCCTTCAGGCCGCCTGCAACCTCGCCGAAAACGGTGTCTCCGTCGCCCTCATCGAAGCGCATCGTTTCGGCGATGGCGCTTCGGGCCGCAATGGCGGGCAGTTCGGCACCGGCCAGCGTTCCTTCCCCGACGAGATGGAAGAAGAGATCGGTTTCGAGCAATCGAAGCTGCTGTTCGACATTGCCGAGGACGCCAAAAACTACCTGTGCGGCTTCGCCGTCAGCCGCGGCATCGACATGGAATATCTTCCCGGGCAGCTCTATGTGGCGCACAAGGCCGCCTACGAGGATGATTATCGCCGAAGTGTCGATGCGATGAACAATCGCTACGGCTATCCGCATATTTCCTACATGGAACGCGGCGAGGCGCGTAAACGCGTGGGCTCCACCCATTACTTCGGCGGCACGCGCGATACGGGCACCGGCCATATCCACCCGCTGAAACTGCTGGTGGGGCTGGCTAAGGCGGCGAAAGATGCCGGCGCCGACATTTATGAAATGACGCCGGCGAAATCCATCCGGCAAGTGGGCGGCAAGACCATCATCGAAACCCCTTTCGGTACGATCACCGCGCCACGGGTGTTGATTGCGACCAATGCCTATATCGGCAATCTGGAACCGGTAACAGCCGCCCATATAATGCCGATCCGTTCCTTTATCGGCGCCACCGCGCCGCTGGATGCGTTTCCTGACATCATTCCCGACCGGGAGGCCGTGGCCGACTCCCGTTTCGTGGTGCGCTACTTCCGCAAGACGGCCGACAACCGGTTGCTGTTCGGCGGGCGCGAGGCCTATACGGCCGATGCGCCGCGCGATATTTCAAGCCATATCCGTCGGCAGATCGCTGAAATCTATCCCGAGCTGAAGGCCGTCGAAGTCACCCATTCCTGGGGCGGCTCCGTCGGCATCACACTTCCACGGTCGGTCTTCGTGCGCGAGGTCATGCCCGGCGTCACCTCCATCGGCGGATATTCCGGCCACGGGGTGATGCTGTCAAATTATTGTGGCAAGCTTTATGCCGATCTGGTCCTCGGTAAAAAGGACATGCTGGCGCCCTTCGCGCGGCTGAAAGTGCCCGCCTTCCCCGGTGGGGCGTCGCTCCGCGCGCCGCTGCTCTTTCTGGCGTTGTCGTGGTTCGCGTTGCGGGACAGGTTCTGATCCTTCAGTATGAAACAAGGAGGTTCGATGCAAAGAGCGGATGACGGGCTTGTCACTGTTGCAACAGGCTACGGGCTAGCAGAAACCGTAGTGACGGCGTCTTTCCTGCGGGCATATGGAGTGCCAACGCTTGCGCTGCCGAGCCACTTCGCCTCGATATTCTGGCATTACACTGTCGCTCTCGGTGGAATAGAAATTCGCGTAGCTGCACGACAAGTCGAGGAAGCGCAGATGTTATTGGATAGCATCGAGCAAAGCCACGACCTCGGAAGGACGGACGCCATCCATCCGTTCTGGCGGGGGATTGCCGCTCTCATGGTACTGTTCTTCTTTTCGGTGCCGCCGCCGGCAAAAGGCATATTCCGAAACGCAACCCATTCCACTTACGGCCTACGGCCGAACCAAAATTCATAATTTCACATAACTGAGTCTGGCATTTTTAAATCGATTAGATTATTGATGCCCCAACCTTTGAAGATCGAGAGAATCGATATGAGCAGTCAGATCATTCCTGTTGAACCTTTTGATTGTGTCGTTTTCGGCGGCACGGGCGATCTTGCCGAGCGCAAGCTTCTGCCAGCCCTCTATCACCGGCAGGTCGAAGGTCAGTTCACGGAGCCGACCCGCATCATCGGCGCATCGCGTTCGGTTATGACCCATGAGGAATATCGCAAATTCGCGCAAGACGCGCTGAAGGAGCACCTGAAGGCCGGCGAATATGACGACGCGCAGGTTGCCGTGTTCCTGAACAGGCTTTTTTATGTGCCTGTTGATGCCAAGGGCAACAATGGCTGGGATGTGCTGAAGAAGCTGCTGGACGAAGGCAAGGAGCGCGTGCGCGCCTTTTATCTGGCCGTCGCACCGGGCATTTTCGGCGATATCGCCGACAAGATCCGTGAGCACAAGCTGATCACCCGTTCGACCCGCATCGTCGTGGAAAAGCCGATCGGCCGCGATCTCGCCTCCGCCCAGGAACTCAACGACACCATCGGCCACGTCTTCAAGGAAGAGCAGATCTTCCGTATCGACCACTATCTCGGCAAGGAGACGGTGCAGAACCTGATGGCGTTGCGTTTCGCCAATGCGCTTTACGAGCCGCTGTGGAATTCCGCCCATATCGACCACGTTCAGATCACGGTTGCCGAAGCGGTCGGTCTGGAAGGCCGCGCCGGGTATTATGACAAGGCCGGGGCGCTGCGCGACATGGTGCAGAACCATATCCTTCAGCTGCTTTGCCTCGTGGCCATGGAGCCACCCGCTTCGATGAAATCGGAAGCGGTGCGCGACGAAAAGCTGAAGGTTCTGCGTTCGCTGAAGCCGATCGATACCAGTAATGTCGAAAAGCTGACCGTTCGCGGCCAGTACCGCGCCGGCGCTTCCGCCGGTGGCCCGGTCAAAGGCTATCTGGAAGAGCTGGAAGGCGGCGTTTCCAACACCGAAACCTTCGTCGCCATCAAGGCTGAAATCGCCAACTGGCGCTGGGCGGGCGTTCCCTTCTACATCCGCACGGGAAAACGCCTCGCGACCCGCGTTTCGGAAATCGTCGTCACCTTCAAACAGATTCCGCACTCGATCTTCGACGATGCGGCCGGAAAAATCGAGGCCAACAAACTGGTCATTCGCCTGCAACCGGATGAAGGCGTCAAGCAGTCTCTGCTCATCAAGGATCCCGGCCCGGGCGGCATGCGCCTGCGTCAGGTCTCGCTGGATATGAGCTTTGCGGAAGCCTTCAACGTGCGCAGCCCCGATGCCTATGAGCGGCTGTTGATGGATACCATCCGTTCCAACCAGACGCTGTTCATGCGCCGCGACGAAGTCGAGGCCGCCTGGGACTGGGTCGATCCGATCCTCAAGAGCTGGGAAGAGCTTGGCCAGGGCGTACAGGGTTACACGGCCGGCACCTGGGGTCCGAGCGGCTCGATCGCACTGATCGAGCGCGACGGCCGCACCTGGCACGATGCCGACTGAGGGCCGCGCGATGAGCGAAACCATTCACGTCTTCGACACTCCCTCAGCGCTGGCGACCGCGCTGGCGGCTGAGGTCGCCAAACGCCTTGATGAGGCAACCAAGGAACGGGGGGCCGCAAGCATTGCGGTCTCCGGCGGGTCGACACCGAAGCTGTTTTTTCAGGCGCTTTCCAAACACGATCTCGACTGGCCCAATATCAGCGTGACGCTGGTGGACGAGCGTTTCGTGCCGCCGGAAAGCGACCGGTCGAACCATCGTCTCGTCGCCGAAAACCTTTTGCAGGACAAGGCGAAGGCGGCTTATTTCGTGCCGCTGTTCCAGCCGGCGGCCTCGCCGGAAGATGCCGCAACCCTTGCGACGGTCAAGACCGAAGCGATCTGCGATCCCTTCGATGTCGTCATTCTCGGCATGGGAACGGATGGCCACACGGCATCGTTCTTCCCCGGTGGAGATAATCTCTACGAAGCGCTCGATCTCGATGAACCGCGCGGCGTCCTGACCATGGCGGCGGAAAATGCCGGCGAGGAGCGGTTGACCTTCAACTTCTCCAGCCTGCACGATGCCGGCTTTCTGGTGCTTCATATCGAAGGTGCAGCCAAGAAGGCGACGCTGGAGAAAGCACAGTCCGGTGAGGATGAGGATGAAATGCCGATCCGTGCCGTGCTGAACCGGGCGGAAACGCCCGTGGATATATACTGGGCGCCATGAGCCAGTGCGGTTGCCGCCTCTGCGGCCCGCGACACGCGCCCCGAAGACATGAAGACTGAACCACGACAACCGGCCGTTCACCTCCCGGAACGCCGGTTGCCGACCAACGAACAGGATGAACGCCCATGTCCGCCGATTCCCGCATTCAGGCCATCACCGCCCGCATCGTCGAACGCTCCAAGCCCTACCGCGAGACCTATCTCGAGCGGCTGCGGCTGCAGGTTTCCAAAGGCGTTCACCGTTCCGTTCTGTCCTGTGGCAATCTCGCGCATGGATTTGCCGTCTGTTCCCCCGCCGACAAGGACATCCTTGCCGGCGACCGGGTTCCCAATCTCGGCATCATCACCGCCTATAACGACATGCTGTCGGCTCACCAGCCCTATGAGACCTTCCCGGCGATCATCCGTGATGCGGCCAGGGAGGCCGGCGGCATAGCGCAGGTGGCAGGCGCGGTTCCCGCCATGTGCGATGGCGTGACCCAGGGGCAGCCCGGCATGGAGCTTTCGCTGTTTTCCCGCGATGCCATCGCCATGGCTGCCGGTATCGGTCTGTCGCACAACATGTTCGATGCGGCTCTCTATCTCGGCGTATGCGACAAGATCGTGCCCGGCCTCGTGATCGCGGCCCTCGCCTTCGGTCACCTGCCCGCCGTCTTCGTTCCCGCCGGTCCGATGACATCAGGCCTGCCGAATGACGAGAAGTCGCGCATTCGCCAGCTTTATGCCGAAGGCAAGGTCGGCCGCGCCGAGTTGCTGGAAGCGGAATCCAAATCCTATCACGGCCCCGGCACCTGCACCTTCTACGGCACCGCCAATTCCAACCAGATGCTGATGGAAATCATGGGCTTCCACATGCCTGGTTCGTCCTTCATCAATCCCGGCACGCCACTGCGTGACGCGCTGACCCGCGAGGCCACCAAGCGAGCTCTCGCCATCACCGCGCAGGGCAATGAATTCACGCCCGCTGGCGAGATGATCGACGAGCGGTCGGTCGTCAACGGTGTCGTCGGCCTGCATGCGACGGGCGGCTCCACCAACCACACCATGCATCTGATCGCCATGGCGCGTGCCGCCGGCATCATCCTCACCTGGCAGGATATTTCCGATCTTTCGGACATCGTGCCGCTGCTCGCCCGCGTCTATCCCAACGGTCTTGCGGATGTGAACCATTTCCACGCCGCCGGCGGCATGGGCTTCCTCATCAAGCAGCTCCTGAAGCAGGGCTTCGTGCATGACGATGTTCGCACAGTTTTCGGACAGGGGCTTGCAGCCTACACCGTGGATGCCCTGCTGGACGAGAAGGGCGCCGTCACCCGCCAGCCCTCACCCGAACAGAGCCACGACCCGAAGGTTCTTTCCAGCATCGAAACCCCGTTCCAGCCAACGGGCGGCCTGAAGATGCTAACGGGCAATCTCGGCAAATCGGTCATCAAGATTTCCGCCGTCAAGCCGGAACGCCACATCATCGAAGCACCGGCGATCGTTTTCCACGACCAACAGGAACTTCAGGACGCCTTCAAGGACGGCAAGCTCAACCGCGATTTCATCGCCGTCGTCCGCTTCCAGGGACCGAAGGCCAACGGCATGCCGGAGCTGCACCGCCTGACGCCGCCGCTTGGCGTGCTGCAGGATCGCGGCTTCAAGGTGGCGCTGGTGACCGACGGGCGCATGTCCGGCGCCTCCGGCAAGGTGCCTGCCGCCATCCATGTCACGCCTGAGGCTTCCGATTGCGGCCCGATCTCGCTCATCCGCGACGGCGATATCATCCGTCTCGACGCCATTTCCGGCTCGCTCGAGGTGCTGGTTTCCGCCGCCGAGCTGGCAAAACGCGAACCGGCGCGCGCCGATCTTTCCGGTAATGAATGGGGCATGGGTCGCGAACTTTTTGCCCCCTTCCGCCGCAATGCCGGCCCGGCCGATCAGGGCGCCAGCGTTCTCTTCCATTGATTTTGTGGAGGCGAAGGCCGGATGCGGCTTTCGCCTTTCAACCCTGCTTTGCGGTGTCGCCGGGATACCGACAGAATCCGCTTTATTTCCCACATCCTAAACGTCAGACTTGTCATGCGGCTGTGACGATCGCCCTATAGGGCCTTCTCCAGCCGACCGTGGGACGACGGCGCAGTTTCGGATGATGGGGCAATGACATGACGATTTTTTCAAGCAAACGCCGCGACGTGCTGAAGCTTATGGCAGGCACCGCCATGCTGCCGCTGCTGGTGGCGGCCACGCCCGTTATGGCGCAGGATGTAGCCCTTCGCGCCATCGTCATCTCCGACCTGCATTCGGCCTATGAGCGTATCGGCCAGCTTCTCGCGGCCATTGAAACGCGTATCGCCGCCGACAAGACGCCCCACATCATCCTGTTGAATGGCGATCTTTTCGAACTCGGCAACGCTGTGGCCACACGTTCGGCCGGCGAAATCGAATGGACCTTCCTTGCGACGCTCGCCAAGCTTGCCCCCACGGTCATCAATATCGGCAATCATGAACCCGATATCGACAATGATCTTGCCAATTTCGTCAGCCGCGCCCAGGCGCTCGGCATAACCGTGCTTTCCAACATCATCGACAAGCGCAGCGGCAAACCCTATGCGGCTGATAGCGCCGAGGTGAGCTTCGGGGAGCAGCGGGTCGTCGTGGCGGGCCTCGCCACCAATGCGATCAACACCTACCCGAAGGCCACGCGCGAAATGCTCGACATTCCGCAGCCCGCGGAATGGGCCACGGCCAATCTTCCTGGCATCGTCAAACCCGGTGCGATCAACATTGTTCTCAGCCATGCCGGCGTCGTCGCAGACCGTGATATCCTGCCGCTGCTGCCGGATGGCACCCTGCTTGTCGGCGGCCATGACCATCTGAGCTTCGTGCATGAACAGGGCGCCACCCGCTATGTCCATACCGGCTCATGGTGCACCTCCATGACGGTGGCGACCATTGCGGCTCCCGGCAAGGCTGCGGCCATCGAGACGATCTCCATCGATCGCGGCGCTCCCGCATCCCCTGCCCTCAAGGCCCTGATCGAGCAGACGCTTGATAAACACCTGACTGCGGAAGAACGGGAAGTTGTCGGCAAATCGGCGAAGGCGATGACCGTCGACGAGGCGGGCCGCCATGTGGCGCAGCTTATCGCCGCCAAAACTGGCGCGGATGTCGGCTTCGTCGGCCACACCTCCTTCGGTGCGGGCCTGCCCGAGGGCGAGATTCGCCGTTACGATTTCAACGCCTCGCTGCGTTTCGACGGCAAGCTGATGGTGACGGAAGTGGACGGCGAGGCGTTAGCGCAAATCCTCAAGCGATGCAACCAGGATGGCGACATCCCGCTCACAGCGCGCACCGGCGACTATCTCTACGCCATGCCGGAAAAGCCGGAGAAGAAAGGGCGCTACAAGCTGGTCTGCAACGACTGGTCCGCGACCAACCAGAAATCCTATTTCGGCCGCGGCGACCTGACCTTCACCGAGGTGCCGGATGTGAAACTGAAGCAGACGGTTCTGGGCGGGCTTTCTTAAGCTCACAGGCATCGAAGGCAGAGACAGTCGGCAAGAGCCTGCAAATTCTTGATTCATGCCGCGTTTTCGGGATCGATGTGTGAATCAGTCTTGCGGGAAGAGGATGGATTCGTGATCCTGTGCACCGTTCAGAATGTGCAGAACTTCAACCCGTGTTCCGGTAACACGATAAAAAACAAGGTAGTTTTCATAGGGACGGCGACAAACACCGGTTTGCTCGTAACGGGGCACCAGCGGATAAGCACGAGGCATCTCCGCCAGTCTTGAACATCGGTCCAGCAATTCGACAACGAATGTTTCTGCGCGTCGCGGATTATCAGCCGCAATAAAATCACCGATGCGTTCAAGGTCTGCCTTGGCCTCGTCGGTTAGAACGACGATCACAGCCCGCTTTCTTCCGCAATTTTTCGGTACTTCGCGCTAAGTTGCGATGCAACGTCCTTGATTGGCGTCACGCGTCCCGCATCTGCGTCTGCAAGTCCGCGCGCAATTGCCAGATCAAGAGCGGCGAGTTTCTTCTCACGCTCTTCCACCAGCCGAACACCCTCCCGCAACACCTCGCTGCGAGAATTATAACGCCCCGACTTCACAAGGTCTGAAACATAAGTTTCCAGATGACGACCGAGATTTGCACTGCTTGCCATAGCCATATCCTTTCCACCACCTATATCATCCCGTGATAATAGTTAGCAACGGCTGGATATGACACGGGGTGATGCGGAGGGTCGAAACAGCCGGTTAAACCATTTTCGCCGATCCGCAGATGGTCTCAGAACGACCTGATATCGAGCTTGCGTTCCCTGTGTGCGGGATGTGTGCTGAACACGAAAATGCGGTCCAGTTCCTTCTGTGTCAGCATGCGCAGGAAGCGGACGTGGATCGTGTTATTGGCGTTGACGCGCAACATCACGCAGCCGATCTTGGTGATGCGAGCGTCGGGAATATCGAGATAGAACTGGTTCGGCAGATTGTATTTCGTCAGCAGCGCCAGCACCGCTTCGGTCTGGGAGATGCGGATGACATCGCAGCGGCGCGCCGCCATGTGCATCACGGCCTTTTCGGTATATTCGATGCGTGCCGCATTCATGGTATCTTCCATGCGGAACCGGTTTTCGCGGTCATACATGAAGGATTCTTCCTTGCTCAGGTAATGGTTCCTGATGACACCCGTACCGCTCTGCACGTCCAGACTCCCATGCTCGATCAATGGATCGAGACTAGGTCATAGTCTTTAACAATTCATATCAGCGCAGGCTTAAACAGACCGAGAGCGGGACATTTCCGTTATTTTTCCACAGCCGTAAAAAGCTCCGCAAAAAACCCGGAACGAGGACGTTCCGGGTTTTTTGGGGGTCGACTGCAATCAGACGCGGTAGGTCTTGCCCTCGGCATTAAAGAGGTGAAGCTTTTCCTGCGGCGCGGCGAAACGCAGGGTTTGCCCCTTGGCGACCGAGACAATGCCCGGTGCCTTGACGATGATGGGCTCCTGGCCCTTCGGCGCTTCGAGATACAGAAGCGTCACCTCGCCCAGAGCCTCGACAATCGACACTTTCCCTTCGAAAAGATAATCATCACCGGTGACGATGCTCAGATCTTCCGGCCGCACACCGAAGCTTGCGGCCTTGCCCTGTTCGGATGCGGGGGTTGGAACATTGACGGCAAGCGTCTTGCCGCCGGCCAGCTCGATCGACGTCCGCTCGCCAGTCCCGACGATCTTCCCTTCGATGATGTTCATGGCTGGCGAGCCAATGAATTTCGCCACGAAGAGATTGGCCGGGTTCTCGTAAAGTTCGAGCGGCGCCCCGACCTGCTCCACGCGGCCGGCATTCAGAACCACGATACGGTCAGCCAGCGTCATCGCCTCCACCTGGTCATGGGTGACGTAGATCATCGTCGTATCGGCCATCTGCTCGTTGAGCTTGGCGATTTCAATGCGCGTGGCGACACGCAGCGCCGCATCGAGATTCGAGAGCGGCTCATCGAACAGGAAGACTTTCGGATTGCGGCAGATGGCGCGGCCGATGGCGACACGCTGTCGCTGGCCACCGGAGAGTGCCTTTGGCAAACGCTCCAGATATTGCGTCAGCTGCAGGATTTCGGCGGCGGCGCGAACGCGGCGGTCGATTTCCTGCTTGTTTTCCTTGGCGATCTTCATGCCGAAGGCCATGTTGTCGTAAACTGTCATATGCGGATAGAGCGCA
Organism: Agrobacterium sp. 22-209-1; assembly: GCF_053522485.1. Taxonomy (NCBI): domain Bacteria; kingdom Pseudomonadati; phylum Pseudomonadota; class Alphaproteobacteria; order Hyphomicrobiales; family Rhizobiaceae; genus Agrobacterium; species Agrobacterium sp. 22-209-1. The sequence goes on along the minus strand of NZ_JBNWCH010000002.1, from coordinate 88,206 downwards.
TAGGACTGGAACACCATGGCGATGCCGCGACGCGAGGGCGGGATTTCGTTGACGAGCTGGCCGTCGATGAACATCTCGCCGCCGGTGATTTCCTCCAGCCCGGCGATCATGCGCAGCAGCGTCGATTTTCCGCAGCCGGACGGACCGACGAAAACGATGAATTCGCCCTGTTCGATCGAAAGATCGATGCCGTGCAGGACTTTCACCTGCCCGTATGATTTGCGGATATCCTTGAGAACGAGACTTGTCATGGGTGTTCCTCCCTCATCTGTCAGGCGTAACGGGCGAAGAATGCGCCCCATGCCGGAAGTTCTACGCTTCTGCCTTCAAGACCGCTTGCAAAACCGTGGCCTTCAAGAACCTCCCAGTTCCCTTCCGGCAACGTGGCCTTTGCCGGCGTTGCGGCGAGATTGAAGAGGCATAGCACGGTTTCGTTGCCGAACGTGCGGGTGTAGCTCAGCACTTCGCCCTCAACCGGCTGGAATTCGATACCGCCCTTGGCAAAAGCGGGGTGTTTTTTGCGGAAAGCCAGAAAACGGCGATAGTGCTCAAGCACTGATGCTTCATTGCCCTGCTGGGCACTGACGGCGCGCTGCTTATGCTCGGCTGGAATGGGCAGCCACGTCCTGTCGGCGGTCGAGAAGCCGGCCTGCGCATGGCCCGCATCCCACACCATCGGCGTGCGGCAACCGTCGCGGCCCTTGAATTCCGGCCAGAACTGGATGCCATAGGGATCCTGCAAATCCTCGAAAGCGATATCGGCTTCGGTGAGGCCGAGTTCTTCGCCCTCATAGATGCAGACGGAACCGCGCTGCGTCATCAGCAGCGCCGAAAGCACCTTGGCAAAGGCGTCCTTATCTTCGACATGCTCGCCCCAACGGCTGACATGGCGCACGACATCGTGGTTGGAGAAGGCCCAGCAAGCCCAGCCTTCCGGCGCGGCTCTCGCAAAATCCGCCTGCACATCGGCGACGCGCTGCGGGGTGAGCGCATCGGGGGCCAGGAATTCGAAGGCATAGCACATCTGCATCTTGTCATCGCCCGACGTATATTCACCGACGATTTCGAGACCGCGCTGGCTGTCGCCGACTTCGCCGACTGCGGCGATGTCAGGGAATTCGTCCAGCACGGCGCGGAAGCGCTTCAGGAAGGCGATATTTTCCGGGCGGTTCTTATCGTAGAGGTGTTCCTGGAAGTTATAGGGATTAACGGCAGGTGCCGTGGAGGCGTTGCGGCGTTCCGGCGCCAGCGCCGGGTTGTCGCGCAGCTCAAGGTCGTGGAAATAGAAATTGATGGTATCGAGGCGAAAACCGTCGACGCCGCGCTTCAGCCAAAAACGGGTGATGTTCAACAGCTCTTCCTGCACCTCCGGATTATGCAGGTTGAGGTCCGGCTGCGAGGTCAGGAAGTTGTGCATGTAATATTGCATGCGGGTCGGGTCCCACTGCCAGCCCGAACCGCCGAAGATCGACAGCCAGTTATTGGGCGGCGTGCCATCCGGTTTGGCGTCAGACCAGACGTACCAGTCCGCTTTCGGATTGTTGCGGCTGGCGCGGCTTTCCACGAACCACGGATGCTGGTCGGACGTGTGCGACAGAACGAGATCGATCATGACGCGGATACCGAGGCGGTGGGCTTCGGCAATCAACCCGTCGAAATCGGCAAGCGTGCCGAACATCGGGTCGACATCGACATAATTGGAGACGTCGTATCCGAAATCCTTCATCGGCGAGGTGAAGAAGGGCGAAATCCAGATCGCATCGGCACCCAGATTGGCGATATGCGCCAGCCGGTCGGTGATGCCCTTGAGATCGCCGATGCCGTCGCCATTGGAGTCCTGATAGGAGCGCGGGTAGATCTGATAGATAACGGCGCCGCGCCACCAGTCCTTGTTGGGCGTCAAAGCGGAAGTCACCGAAGCGGTCATGGAAGTGTCCTGTGAGGTATGGGCGTTCATGGATTGATCAGCCTCCCTTGACGGAGCCTGCCAGCAGGCCACGCACGAGATAACGTTGAAGAGCAAAGAAAACGCCAAGCGGCACGATGATGGTAACAAAGGCCGAGGCGGTAAGGATTTCCCAGTTGCCGCCACGCGAGCCGAGCAGCGCGTTGAGCGCACCCGTCAGCACGAGTTCGTTCTTCTGCGTGCCGAGGAAGACCATGGCGACGAGCAGGTCGTTCCAGGTCCAGAGGAACTGGAAGATGGCGAAGGAGGCGAGCGCCGGGAAGGACAGCGGCAGGATGATCTTGACGAAGATTTCAAAGTCGCTCGCGCCGTCGACACGGGCGCTTTCGATGATCTCTTTCGGCAGGCCGGAAATGTAGTTGCGCAACAGGTAGATGGCGAGCGGCAGGCCAAAGGCGGTATGCGCCAGCCAGATGCCGGCATAGGTCTTGGACGGCACACCGAAGATGGTGCCGATTTCGTTATAGAGCCGCAAAAGCGGGATCAGCGACATCTGCAGCGGCACGACGATGAGGCCCACCACCATGGCAATCAAGAGATTGCGGCCGGAAAAGTTCATCCATGACAGGGCATAGGCGGCAAAGGCGGCAATCAGGATCGGGATGACGGTTGCCGGCACCGCCACGGTCAGCGAATTGACGAAGGATTGCCCGATGCCTTCCGAGGTCAGAACGGTCCGGTAATTGTCGAGCGTGAAGACCGGCGGCGTGGCGACGGAAATATAGACGCGCTTGCCTCGAGAGCCCTCGAAGCTTGAGGCCTTGCTGTATTCGTAGCTGCCGTCCGAATTGACGAGAAGTATCTCGCCATCACCGATATCGGCAGCCTCCCCGGCTTTGAAGGCTGTGGGTTCCTGCACACGGACGCCGAAGGCGGCGACCTTGCCGCCCTGACCGTTTTCAAAGACGTTGCCGGAGATCACGTAGCGGCTGCCGTCCTGCTTCTGCACGGAAGCATCGGCGAGGCGAACCGCAGAAGTCTGTTCGGAACTTGAGAAGGCCGTCCACCAGCCGGATACGGTAATCTGGTCCTTGTCGCGCAGCGAGCTGACGAGAATGCCGAGCGTGGGCAGGAGCCAGAGAAGCACGACGACGAGGACGCTGGCGTGGACGATGAGGCGCGGCAGGCCGACGCGGCGAAGACGTTTGACGATGTTCATCTCAGCGGCCCTCCATCTCGCGGTTCGCCTGGCGGATGTTCCAGACCATGATCGGGGTGACGGCCGCCATGATGATGAGCGCGATGACGGCACTTCGGCCGCTGTCTCCGCCGCCTCGGAACATCCAGTCGAACATGAGATTGGCGAGAACCATCGTGTTCCACTGGCCGTTGGTCATGGTGAGCACGATATCGAAGACCTTGAGCACGAGAATGGTAATCGTCGTCCAGACGACGGCGATGGTACCCCAGATCTGCGGAACCATGATCTTCCAGAAAATCTGCCAGCCATTGGCGCCGTCGATGACGGCGGCCTCGATGGTTTCTTCGGGAATGCCGCGCAGGGCTGCGGACAGGATGACCATGGCGAAACCGGTCTGAATCCAGATGAGGATCACCATCAGGAAGAAATTGTTCCAGAAGGGCATGGAAATCCACACTTCCGGGCTGCCGCCGAAAAATTCGACGATGGCGTTGAGCAGGCCGATCTGCACCTGACCCTCGGCGCGGTATTCGTAGATGAATTTCCAGATGACGGACGCGCCGACGAAGGAGATCGCCATGGGCATGAAAACGATGGATTTGGCGATGTTGCCCCACCAGATGCGGTCGGTCATGACAGCGATGACGAGGCCGAAGAAGGTGCAGGCGGCCGGTACGACAGCGAGCCAGAGGATATTGTTGAAGATCGACTGGCGGAAACCGGCATCGAAAATCGCCCAGCGATAATTGGCAAGCCCAACGAATTCGCTGCCGGTCCGATCATAAAAGGACAGGATCAGCGTGGCGATGACAGGGTACACCAGATAGACCAGCAGCAGGATCAGCGCCGGGCCGATGAACAGCCAGGGCCGGACGGCGGCGCGGCGATTGAGATTGCGGGATGCGTGAATGACGTCTCCCGAGCGGACGGGAAAGATCGCCTGCAGCGCCTTGTCGGATAGCCAATAATAGGCAGCGCAAGCAAAAACGCCCGCCACCATGACGCCGATGGCTGACACGAGTTGTTGAGCCATGTTCCCTCCCTTGATCCTCTCCGCGCCGCGCTGATTTATTCGGTCGTCGGGGCCGTTCCGTTGGTTAAGGCCCGGCAGCAAACCGCCGGGCCTGATCCGATTTTACTTCAGGCCGTCCCAGGCCTTCTGGATTTCGGCGGCGACCTGATCGGCGGACTTGCCGCCGACGAAATCGATCATGCCGGTCCAGAACGCGCCGGCGCCGATTTTGCCGGGCATCAGGTCGGAACCATCGAAGCCGAAGCTGGTCGCAGTCGTGAGGATTTCGCCCTGCCGCTTCATCTGCTCATTGGCATAGGCATCGACATTCACACCCTTATAGGGCGTTAGGAAGCTCGACTGCGCCATCCAGACCTCGTGGGCGATCGGCGTTTGCAGGAATTCGACAAATGCCTTGGCCGCAGGCGCTTCCTTGGTGATGGTAACGAGCGTACCGGCGCCGAGAACCGGCTTGCCGAGTTCAGGCTTGGACGCGTAAGTCGGCATGTAGAAGAAATCCGCATCCGTGCCGACCTTGGTGCCCTCAGGGAAGAAGGACGGAATGAACGACGCCTGATGGTGCAGGTAGCACTTCGGCGGAATGTCGAAGAGGCCCTTGGGGCTATCGCGGAAGTCGGTGGAGGCCACGGCCGCGACGCCGCCGCTGACGTATTTTTCGTTCTTGGCGAATTTGCCGAATTCGTTGATCGCCTCGACCACGGCCGGATCGGTGAACTTGACCTCGTTGGTCGTCCATTTCTGGTAAACGTCGAGCGGCTGCGTGCGCAGCATCAGGTCTTCCACCCAGTCGGTCGCCGGCCAGCCGGTAGCGCCGCCGGAGCCGAGGCCGATGCACCAGGGCGTGCCGCCATCGGCAACGATCTGGTCCGTCAGCTTGAACAGGTCTTCCATGGTCTCGGGCACTTTATAGCCCGCTTCCTCGAAGTTCTCAGGCACATACCAGACGAGCGACTTCACATCCGCCTTGAAGGGGAAAGCGAAATAGGCCTTGTTGCCGTCCTTGCCCTTGTAGCTGCCGAGATCGACCCAGGACTGGCCGGCGCCGTAATTTTCCTTGACCCAATTGGCGGTCTCGTCGCCGAGCGGCACGAGGAAGCCCTTGGCCGCCAGATCGGCCAGAAGACCGGGCTGCGGCAGGATGGCAATATTGGGCGGCGAACCCGCCTGCGTATCGATGACGATCTGCTGCTCGTAGTTTTCCGACGAGGAATAACGGACATTCACGCCGGTCGCATCGGCGAAATAGGCAAGCACCGACTGGAACAGGGCCTCGTCTTCACCACGCCACGGACCGAAAATCGTCAGCGTCTGACCTTTCAGGTCGGCATGGGCCGCCTTGAAGTCCTCGTAGCTTTTCCAGTTGAACTTGGCGTCGCCGCCGGGTGCAAATTTAAGGTCGGCGGCAAAGGCCGCACCGGACAGCAAAGCCATGACGGCAGCTGTCGCCAAAAGAGTCTTCTGCATGTGATTTACCTCCCATCACATAAAAGGCTCAAAGCGTCCTCTCCAATCAAAGCGCTTTGGCTGCCTATTCATCTCATTGTCATTAAGACAGAGTCAAGAGGCTCTTTGTTCGGAAACGTTGCAGCGCCTTATAAATAGTCATATTTAATTCGGAAGGCGGCTATCCTTTTCGATTGAGAAATGCAGTGGAGGCTGGTAAAAATCTAAAGCGCTTTGGGAATTGAGGAGAGGCTTTGCCGTATTCTTAGGCGCGCGCATGGAGGAAATTATAGACATGAACCTGAAACAGTTGTCGCAACTGCTGGGCATTTCGCAGACGACCATCAGCAGGGCGCTCAACGGCTATCCGGAGGTCAGCGCCGAAACGCGCCGCCGCGTCATGGAAGCTGCCGAAAAGACGGGATATCGCCCGAATGCGGCAGCGCAACGGCTGGCGACGGGCAAGGTCGGCTCCATCGGACTTGTCATGCCGATTGGCGAACACCACCGTTCCGACGTGCATTTCGGCGAATTCCTGAGCGGCCTCGGTGAAGAGGCGTCGCGCAGCGGCTTTCATCTCGTGATCATGCCCACCGAGCCGGAAAAGGAGCGCGAAGCTCTGCGGGGGCTCGCCACAAACGGCAGCGTCGATGGCATCTATCTCGCCTATATGAAGAAGAACGACCCGCGCATCGCCATGTTGCAGTCGCTCTCCCTGCCCTTCCTCGTCCATGGCCGCTCCGTCGGCGTGGAGGAGGACTATCCCTATCTCGACGTGGACAATGAGGGCGCGTTTCGCGATGCGACCCAGCTTCTCCTCCAGCTTGGCCACACGCGGATCGGGCTGCTGAACGGCCCGGAGGGTTATGATTTCACCTATCGGCGCTGTCTCGGGGTGGAAAAGGCGCTTTCGGCACATGGCCTGACATTGCATGCGAACAACAAGAGACACAGCAGCATGACCGATGAGGAAGGTTATCTCGGCATGGAAGCGTTGCTGTCACGGCCGGAAAAGCCGACCGCCATTCTCTGTGCCAGCACCGCGCTTGCGCTCGGCGCGATCCGTTCTCTCAACCAGCGCGGCCTGAAACCCGGCAAGGATATTTCGCTGATCGCCCATGACGACGTGCTGCCGCTTTTGAAGCCGGATAATTTCTCCGTGCCGCTGACCACCACCCGTTCGTCGCTCCGGGCGGCGGGGGTGCGGGTGGGCCAGCGCCTGATCAACCGGATCAAGCTCAACCAGACCGAACCGCATCAGGAACTCTGGGAGGCGGAACTGGTGGTGCGTGCCTCGACGGGGCCGGCTCCGAAAGCGTAACCGGCCGGTCTCAATTCACTCAGAATTTCGGCGCTGTCTTGCCGACTGCGCGATAGGCAGCGATGACAGTGTTGGCCATCAGCATGGCAATCGTCATCGGGCCGACACCGCCCGGAACCGGCGTGATGGCGGCGGCGACGGCGCTTGCTTCGTCAAAGGCGACATCGCCCACCAGTTTCGATTTGCCTTCGCCCTTTTCCGGTGCGGCAATGCGGTTGATGCCGACATCGATGACGGTTGCGCCGGGCTTTACCCAGTCGCCCTTCACCATCGCCGCGCGACCAACCGCAGCCACGAGAATATCGGCTGTCTTGCAGACGATGGCGAGGTCTTTGGTGCGCGAATGCGCCATGGTCACCGTGGCGTTGGCATTCAGCAGCAGTTGGCCCATCGGCTTGCCGAACAGGTTCGAGCGGCCGATGACGACGGCGTTGAGGCCGGAAAGATCGTCACCGTGAATGCCGCGCACCAGAAGCATGGCGCCGGCGGGCGTGCAGGAGATGAGGCCGGTGGCGAGATCGCCGGTCGCGAGCTTGCCGGCGTTGAGCACGCTCAGACCATCGACATCCTTTTCGGGTAGGATCGACTGGATGATCTCGTCGGAATTGAAGTGTTTCGGCAGCGGCAGCTGCACCAGAATACCGTGAATGGAGGCATCGGCGTTCAGTTCGCCGACAAGCTTCAGGAGATCAGCTTGCGTGGTTTCTTCCGGCAGCGTGTGCTGGATGGAGTTGAAACCGCATTGCTTGGCCATCTTGCTCTTGGAGTTCACGTAAGCATGGCTGGCCGGATCATTTCCGACAATGACAACCGCGAGACCAGGCTTTACGCCCTTTTCCACCTCAAGCGCTTCTGCCGATTTGCGGACCGCCTCCGTTACCGAAGCCGCCTTCGCCTTCCCGTCAATCACAACTGCCATGCGTCCTGCTCCTGCTGGGTTACGTCGGCTCCGTATGGTGCCCCCGCCACAGGAATGCAAGCTAAAATGCGGCGTTTTCAGGCTGTTTTGCGGTAGTCTTCGCGGCGATCGGCGTAATCGGTAAGACACTCCCTCAGGAACGCCAGTTCGCGTCGCAATTCCATCAGTTCCTCTGCTTCGGCCTGGGCATGATCGACGTGCCCGGCAAGGGCGTCAGCCAGAAGCGGCGGAAGTCCGTAAGGGGCCGGATCAGCACTCCTGACCGTGCGGTTGCCCATCAGCACCTGCCGCACGCGCTCGTCCAGCGGCATGTCGTCGTCGTCATTGACGGCCTCGCCGTAATAATCGGCAAAGCCGTCTTCCTCCGGCTCGATGTTGTCCCCTGCGGCAAGATTCTGCAGATCCTCGAACACAGCCGGTTCGATCGGTTCGAATTCGGAAACCTGCAGAGACTCAATCGACGGCTCGACGGAGGATGGATGTTCCGCGCCCTCTTCGATGAGCAATGCGCCCTCCTCTTCCTCGTCGTGACGACGATAGCTCAGGAGATAGAGACTGCCCAGCAGGCCGATCAATGCACCGCCGCCCGCCAACATGGCGGCCTGCGGCAGGTCGCGGGTCAACTCGCCCGGTGCGGCCTTCTTGGTCAAACGGGTTTCGAGCGCGGGCGTGGCGGATGCGGAGAGGTCGCGGCGTTCGCTTGCCTCCAGATAGGCATTTCGCGCCGTGTCCAGTTCCCCCTGCAATCTGGAAAACTCGCCGGGGGCGACACCCAGCTCATTAAGACGGTCGAGATACTTCTTTTGCTCGCCATTGGCGGCCGCGATCTCCTGAGAGATGCGCTTTTCATCCGCCCGCAGGCCTTCCAGCAATTGCCGCAAGGCGGGGGCGGCAAGCGCCTGTGCGGCATCCACCGCATTCTGGGCGGCGATGCGGCGGGGATGTTTCGGGCCGTAATCGACCGAAACCGCAGCAAGCGCCATGCTGGCGGTCGAATACTTCTGCCTGACATCCTCAAGTACCGAAAAACCCGTACCGCCCGGCAAAGGCTTCGCAAATACATCATTCGGCTTCAGGGCCGAAGCCGCTGTCAGATCGGCCTGGATGGACAGTTGCTGCCGGGTGCTACGCGCCAGACTGTCGTTTACGTCGCGCAGCTGCTGCTCGAGTTGCTGCGCCTCGGCCATCACCGCGTCACCGTGGCGCATCTGGAAACCGTTCAGCGCCGCTTCCGCCTCATCGAGCCTTGCCCGCGCCCTTTCCGTCTCGCGCATGGCGGGCGTCATAGTGCCGGCCTTGCCATCCGCGATGACGCGCATCGAAAGATAATCGGTCAGTCGCATGGCGGCGTCCGGCGTCGCGGCCTTGCCGGTCACGATCAGCGTGTTTTCATCCGGGGTCAGTTCCAGCCGGATCGCTTCGCCCACCGCACCGTTCAGCGCCTCCCGCTCAGACAGCGGACGCGCATCCGCGCCGGTCAGAAGGTCGAAAAGCAGGCCAAGCTCGCCCTGATTGCGAACGCCGACCATATCGGCCGACTTCAGCTTAAGATCGGCGGTTATACGGTCGAGCCCGGAGGGTGAAAGCAGCGTACGACGCGCCATCGCCAGAAAGCGGACGGCATCCGGGGCATCGTAAGCGGTCTGGATAACCTCGATCCGGGCTTGCGAAACATAACCGCGAAAGCCCGAATCGACGAGCAGAAGCGGAAGGGCAGCACCGACAACGGCGGCGGCGGCGATGCAGCCGGACGTCATGAGCCGACGGCAATGTCCGCGCCATTGCGATACGGGCGCAGCGACATCATCCTCGTCAAGGCGGATCGCCATCATGTCCGGATTGTCATCAACCATCTGAAGCCGTCTGCCGCCCTCGGCGCCGCCCGCCACGGGCGACTGTTAAAACCTTACGAGAGGTTAAAGGATCGTGGCAAACAAATGGTTAACGCAGCGCCTGCGAGAACGGCCTCAGCTCTTGCCGAGCGCGATGTGCCAGGGTTCGGCGCAAAGGCTGTAGAGCCAGCTCATGTGAAGCTTGCGGAAAATTTCCGGCATGCCGGCCACTTCCGAAGACAGGACCTTGAACAGTTGCCCAACCGCAATCGTGACCCGCGCATTCTCGCTGCTGACGGTGCGGTGCAGCCATGTTTCCTGGTTTTCCTTCAACATTCCCGCGAGCAGAACATCCACCTTAACAGCCGAAGCGTCGCGGTTCAGCATGACGAAATCGTGCCAGGGCGCATGCGCCCGCAACCTGGCGAGAACCTCGCCGATCTGCGCCGAATCATCTCCCGCCACACCGATACGCTTCGGCACGGCCATATAGGTCAGAAGCGCCATGGTGAAGGCAACGCCGTCGATGGGTGCAGACAAAGGCTCGCCATTCTCGTTGCGCGCAGCGGCCCTCATTGCCTTTCCCTGCGGCAAGAGCAGACAGCTCTCAAGAATCTGCCGGTAGGCGTTGTCCTTAAGCGAAAGCTTCACCTTTTCGATGGTGAGAAAGGACAGCATCGTATGCCCCTCACAGGCAGACGCCTTGCCGCTGATCAATTCCAGCGCCCCATTCCAATCGAGATCACAGACGCGCAGTCCGTGGATATTCCGTTGCGATCCCGACCGCGCGAGACCTGACGCGAAACTCATTGCCAACCCCCAAATGCCAAAGCCGTCGCCACCGATCCGACGCATGGCCTGCGGGATTGTGGTTCGTGGGTTTGTTATACAGGTACTGGTTGAATTTAGCCTGAAAGCAATCTCTCGAATGCCTGGGGATGCGGCAAGAGACAATTAACCAGAAGGATGCTCCGCATCCCCTATCTGGCCGACGCCCCTCGCCCCCCGGTCGTCAGTGGCTTGGCGTCGCTTCTTTGCCGGCTTCGGCCTTCTCGCCCTCGACGAGCTTGACCGAACGGGGCGTGCCATTGCCGTCCTGCTCGCGGATATCGGCTTTCGACAGATAATCCAGCTGTTCGATCAGCACATCCTCGACCACCTCGTCATCGAGCCTTTTGTTCAGCCCCTCGCGGATGCGCTGCTTGAAGGCTTCGGGATCGAAGGTGGAAATATTGGCGATATTGACCATGGAAGAACCCGCAAGCAGCGTGAACAGTTCGTCCGTCATCAACTGCGTTGCCGGCAGCTCGATCTTCGCCATCTTGGTCTTGTCGACGCGCAGCGAAATACGGCTGAGGAAATAGCCGTTCACCCCGCCGTCATTGATGACGGGGATCGTGATGCTTTCGCCCTTGACCAGTTGCAGATTGGCCTTTTTTGCCCCCGCCTCATCCGGTGCGGGCGCCGTCGCCAACTGGACGGAGAAATACACCGCGCCGAGCGTGACGGCGCAAACCCAGACGCCGGTGACAAGAAGCTTCAACATCAGGAGGCTGCGCCGTACATGAACTGTTCCTGCGAATAGGTGCCGTCCGTATCGGCTTCCTGGAGCGCGTTCTTGAACAAATCCGCAACGGCGCGAACCGCATTCAGATGCGCCTCGACGCGGCTGGCATTGGTGGCGAGCTTGGACTTGATGCCCCTGACCTGTTCCATGTAACCGGCGGCGATTTCCTCGCGCGGCGTATCGCGAAACAGCATCGTCAGCTCATAGAGGCAACGGCTCTTGTGGGCGTTGGATACCTTGAAGTCGAACTTGGGGTCTTTACCGATATTGTCGTTCTCATTGTCGATGATCATCTCAAGGCGGCCGAGAACGGATTGGATACGGTGGTCGTTCGACATAAGGTCCATGCTTGTCTCCTCGTTAGGGTTTTTCATTCTCAAGCCTCGTCCGTTTTCTCATTGGAAACGCCGAGGACCTGCCGCTCGAACTCCGCCACCATCCGAATTGCAGCATTATGGTCTTTTTCATTCATCGATACGTCGGTAATGCCTTTGCTTTCGGCTTTCCGCAACGCATCCTTGTAAGCCTGCTCCGCAATGCCGACGCCGCCATTCCTGGAGATCGTGTCAGCAAACTGTTCGGCCATCATGCTTTTCCAGATCTCGCCGGCATTGCCCTTGCCGTAAACTTCCTCGCTGTCTTTCGGCAGCATGTTGGCCACGAAGGTCTGGAGTACCGAGGCTTCATATTTGCGGTAGGTTTCCGGGATTTCGGTGCGGGCCGCGCGAATATTGGTGTCGCCGAGGCCAGCCTTCGAGGAAGCGCCATCCAGCATATCGACCGCGGCACCGAAACCCTTGCCGGCATCGGCAAGGCTGGTTGCGGCAAAAGCCGCCTTGTTCGCCTTGAGTTTTTCCTGCGCGACCTGAACTTCCTGGGGGTCCGCAGCGCGAACCACATCCATCACCAGATCGCTTATCACCGATATCGCCACGTCCAGATCTCCCGAGCTGACGAATGCTCGGCGCAAAAGCCGACGCATTCGCTCAATCAAGAAACATCGCCGGAAACGTCCTCAAGAACGCCCGCGATGCAACAATGGGACAGATTATGGATCGCCAACCTTGCTGGAGGCTGGTGTCTGGGAAACATTCGTAATTTCTAACAAATCATAGATTGCATTATCCTCGGCCTCGCGCTGCTCAAGATCGCGCGCGAGGTGCATCCTGTCCTCCAGCCGGTCTGCCTTGGTCTTTTCCTTCAGAACTTTGTTTTCCTGAAATTGCTGAACGCCCTCAAGCTGGCGGTCCTGGACGACGAGACGGCCGTAGCGGTCCGAATAGTGCCGGGAGAATGTCTGATGCACCGGCTCCATGGAACTCATGGCCTCCAGCACGCTCTCCATGGATTGCGCCGTTTCGGTACGGGCGCGGGTGGTGTCGGCCAGTTCCACCTCGGCCATTTTTTCCATGTGCCGCTGAACCGTTACCAGACGTTTGAGTTTTTCCGAGCGTTTGTCCGAAGCCATAACATCTTCTCCCGATCAAAAGCCGATAAAGACGGGGCCGAAACCATCCACGAACTGACGGATAAGGGCTGCGACCGACAGGTAAAGCATGAAAATACCCCCCGCGAGCACGAAGGGCGTCGATATAAAGAAGACCGGAATCTGCGGCGCGAGCTTGTTGATGAGGCCGACCGCGACGTTAAACATCAAGCCATAGATCACGAAGGGGCTGGCAAGGCGCAGCATGATGGAAAAGGAAGCCCTGAGCGTGTCGGTCAGCGTAATCAGCATTTTCTGGCCGCTGATCAGCGCGCCGACCGGTGTGGCGGTATAGGAATCCACCAGCGCCTTGAGGACGATATGGTGGAAATCGAATATGAACAGAACCAGCAGGCCGCCGAAAGTGATGAAATTGGATATCTGGTTTTCCTGCACGTCTTCAATGACATCGGCGCCACCCGGCGCACTGAGGCCGATGGAAGCGCCGATGACCGCGCCGGTAAACTGGAAGCCGAGCGTGTAGAACCGCGCGATCAGGCCATACATCGAACCGATGACGACCTCGGTGAAGATGAGGCCGACGACCGTGCCCTGGCTTGCGCCGGAAACTTTCGGATAGATCGTGTCCCATAGCACAGGCAGGAGCGCCATGGACACAGCAACGCACAGAAGCATTCGAATCTGCGGCGAAATGCGCGAGCTTGAAAAGCCCGGCATGGTCATGAAGCATGCGCCGATACGGCAGATGGCAAGGAACAATGCAATGATTGTCCCCTGCGGGTCGGTTATCATGAAATGGCGCCCAGAATCTTGATCTCGAGACCCTTGGCCAGTTCCACATGCGAAAGAACCGGCAGGGTCGCAAAGAGTCGCTCGATAATCATGCGCACATAGGACCGCGTTTCCGGCGAGGTTACAAGGACAAAGGGCAGGCCGCGATCCATGAATTCACGGATAACTTTCGACGCCTGCTCGGAAAACTCCTCGAGATGGCGGGGATCGATATCGAATTCGACAATTTCGCCCTTCTGGTCGCGCTTGAGCGCCTGATGGAAGACCATGTCCCATTTGTTGCCGAGGCGCAGGACGCGCAGCACGCCATTGTCGGCCAGATCGCCGCAGAGCTGCTGCGACATGCGCACCCGAACATGTTCGACGATCTGTTCCGTCTTGCGCACATGCGGCGCGAGTTCTGCAACCGCTTCGAGAATGAGATGCAGGTTGCGGATCGACACGCGTTCGGCGAGCAGCAGCTTCAGAACCGCCTGCAGGCCGGAATAGGACATGTGTGACGAGCAGATCTCGTCGGCCAGCTTTTTGTATTCGGGGTCGAGCCTGTCGATGAGGATTTTGACATCCTTGTAAGACAGAAGCTGCGGCAGGTTGTTGCGGATGACCTCGCTCAGATGCGTCAGCACCACGGAGACGTTATCGATCGGATGGAAGCCTTCGCGCTTGAGATCTTCGGTGAAGGTTTCGAGGATCGAGACCGCAGGCATGCCGAAAGCGGGTTCGCGGATTTCGTCGCCGGGAATGCTCGGCTTGCGCCCTGCCCCAGTCACCACGAGGACATCCCCCACACGCAGGTTGCTGGAGGCGATCGTCGTGCCGTGGACGCGGATCTGGTAAGCTTTTTCCTGGATCATGATGTCGTCGGAGACCTTGATCTCCGGCACGACGAAACCATACTGGCTCGCGAATTTCTTGCGCATCTTGCCGACACGGAAAGCCAGTTCCTGATGCGCGCCAAGAAGGCGGGTGGAAACCTGCTTGCCAAGCGCGAGCTCGATCTCGGCGGTCTTCAGTACCTGCTTGACGGAATCCTTCTCCGCCTCGGTGTTCTGGAGAACCTTGTTCTCCTCTTCCTGCCGACGAAGGGCGCTTTCGGCTTCGGCCTGGCGTGGAATATACCAGCTGCCAAAAGCCATGATGCCGCCAAGGAAGATGAAGGGCAGGAACGGCAGGCCTGGAATGATGGCCAGCAGGCCCATCAGCATGGCTGAAACCATCAACGCACGCGGATAGCCGCTCAGCTGATTGATAACGGCCTGGTCCGTCGAGCCGGCGGTGCCGCCGCGCGAGACCAGAAGGCCGGCGGCGAGCGATACGATCAGGGCCGGAATCTGCGAGACAATACCGTCGCCGACCGAAAGTTTGACGAAGACGTCGGCCGCTTCGCCGATGGGCATGCCGTGGCGGAAATAACCGATGATGATACCGCCGAAGATATTGATCGCGGTGACGATGAGGCCGGCGATGGCGTCGCCACGAACGAACTTGGAGGCGCCGTCCATCGAGCCGAAGAAGGAGCTTTCTTCTTCCAGTTCGCGGCGGCGGCGCTGCGCTTCCTTTTCATCGATGATGCCGGCGGAGAGATCCGCATCGATCGACATCTGCTTGCCGGGGATGGCGTCGAGGGTGAAGCGCGCGCCGACTTCCGCGATACGCGTCGCACCCTTGGTAATGACGATGAAGTTGACCGTGATCAGGATCATGAAAACGATCAGACCGATCACGAAATCGCCGGACATGACGAGACTGGAGAAACCCGCAATGACGCCGCCGGCCGCCGTCGGCCCCTCGCTGCCGTGCGAGAGAATGACGCGCGTTGTCGCGATGTTCAGCGACAGGCGAATCATGGTCGCTATCAGCAGCACGGTCGGGAAAGACGAGAAGTCCAGGGGCCGCTGGATCCAGAGCGCCACCATGAGGATAAGGACCGAGAGCGCGATCGAAAAGGCAAGGCCAATATCGACCAGCATGACCGGAATGGGCAGGAAGAGGACGCAGAGGATCGCCACAATGCCGAGGGCGAAGCCGATATCACGCGCGCTCGGACTGACCTTCGGTAAGGAAATGACTGGTGGTTGCGCCATGATTTCGTCCTGTCTCTTCATGAGAAGGGCGACGGAAAAGCCGCCGCACGGTTCCGAAGCACCGGTTTTCGAAAAGCGCACACAATCCGGACCGATGCTTCGCGCCTATCCCTAGCCGCTGAAGCTTGCGCGAGGGTGGCATCGGGATCGAACGGAGGTCAGAAGCCGGACTGGATGCGGGAAAAGACGAGATTGGAAAAGAGCGATATCTGCGCGCCCACAAAGGGGGCGGCGACGCCGAGAACGATCATGATCGTTACGATTTTGGGAACGAAGGTCAGCGTCATTTCCTGAACCTGGGTCAGGGCCTGAATGAAGGCGATGACGACACCGACGATCATGGCGGCGAGAACCGCCGGACCAGCCGCGACGAGAACGGTCCAGACTGCCGCCTGCATGATATCAAGCGCATCGGCCTCGTTCATCGTCGCATCCTTGTTTCATAAAGGCGGCGTCATACCGCCTCTTCAATGTCAGGAACCAGTCGCGCTATCCGAATCGGTTCCGCTATCAGATGTACTCGTAATCGGGCCATTGGAGAAGGTCACGCCAGCCTGCAGCAGCACCTTGTCACCAGCTTCGGTGATGGCCACAACACCGTCCGAATAGACCTCGACTTCCTTCACCACGCCGGTGACGGTGTCGTCGGCGCTCTTGACCGTCTTGCCAACCAGATCGGAGGCGCGCGTCAGGGCTTCCGCCTGCAGCATGCTCTTCAGATGGGTGTTGGTCTTGATCGTCTGCTCGACCTGCGAGAAGCTTGCCAGCTGCGACATCTGCTCGCCGGCGTCCATCGGGCTGGTCGGATCCTGGTTCTTCATCTGCGCGATGAGGAGCTTCAGGAAGCTGTCATAGTTCAGCGAAGCCGCGTTCTTGTCGCTGCTGCTGGCGCCGGCATTCGCCCAGGGGTTTGCCGCTGCCGAATTGACTGCATCTACCGCCATGGTGCGATCTCCTTGCGAATCTGTTCGATCGTTGCGGGGGTCATTTCCTGATTGTTGAGGATTTTCTCCTCGATCGGGTAGAGACCGCGAATGGCTTTCAGCGCTTCGAAAGCCTTGCCGGATGCGACAAGCCCGTCGATCCGCTTCAGTTCCGCCAGAACCTCGTCGTGCTGGAAGCAGTTCAAGAGCATGCTGACCGACTTGCGGAACATGTTGGTGGACTGCTCGCGCCCTTCCGGGTTGATGAGGATCATCTGCGCGATGAAATAAAGCTGTCTGAGCGGCGTCGTCGCCTGATCGGGCTGCAGAACGTGGTTTTCGAGCAGGAACGTGACATCGTTCAGGAATTCGAGCGCTACCTTGCGATCCACACGCAGAACTGCGCCGTTGATGAAGATCTTTTCGCCCGATTTCAGCGAAATCCGAAGTGTACTTTTCATTTCAGTCCATCCCTGATGATGGTTGTCACGTCAATTATGCCCTGGAAATTCGTCGATTGACGTTTCCGGATCAGTTCGCACTCTTTCAAAATCCAGATCGCGATGGAGATCAGATTGGCTCTGAGCTCGATGGCAAGCTGGTTGTCCGGCTGTTTGAGATCTTCAATGAAGCGTATCCAGACACGGCGAGTGTAAAAAAGTGCCTCAATCGTCGGCCGCTGCGAGGAGGAGTCCCTCGCCTCCACCAGAAGTTCGATCGATTTGGTCAACGCCTGCCGCTCGCGATCTTTCGCGTTGGCGACACCATCCTCCATGATTTCGGCGTAGGAAAACTGGTACATTCATGTATCCTTTATCTGCCGCCACCCCTGATCATCAGAGGTAGTTGACCAGACTCATTTTTTGCAGACGCGACGTGAGGCTGTATGCGATTTCAATCTGCTGCTGCAGCAGGTCGAGGCGTGTCTTCGCCTCATAGGTATCGATCCCCTCGATATCCAAGAGATGCGTTTCGATGATCTTTTTCTGGGCCTCCAGCGAATCATTGGCTTTCGAGACACGGCTTTCGGAAAGACCGAGCTGGCTTTGCTGCTGGTTCAGACCGTTGATGGCGGTGCCGATATTGGTCACCGACTTCATCGCCACCATTTCGCGGACGCCGCTGTCCACCTTCGCGTCGAGGAAGGTCATTGACGTCATCGCGGTCAAGGCGAAATAACGCATGCCCTGCGAGTTGCTGTTGCTCGACGTTTCGACAACCTCGTTCTGGCTGATGCGGCTCGTCATGTTGGTGTCGCTCGCCTTCGAACCGAAGGTCGTCCAGAAATCATAGTTCTGGCCGGCCGTCAGGCTGCTGTGTGGCGGGTTCGTGACCGTGGTCGTACCGTTGAACACGCCTTCGATATGCGTCATGAAGGTTTCGACCTGTGTTTTCGACAGGCTGGCGAAATCACCCACCGGCGGCGTCTGCGCCGCCATGAACGCGTTCAGCTCCGTCTCATAGGCTTCCTTCAGCGGAGATCCATCTGCGAAATAGTCATCGACGGGCTTCACATCCGTATTGATGCCGGAGAACAGATATTCGCCATTGACCGCCGTATTGGCGAAGCTGGTGAAGTTGTTGAACGCATTCGAGATGGTCTGGGCAACCGTCGACAGCGTCGGTGCTTCACTGCTGGTATTGGGGACCAGAACCTTCTGAATCTCCTGCGCGGCCTTCGCCATACCGTCCAGCGCCGTCTGCGAGGATTTGAGGCGTTGTGTTGCAATCGAATTGACGCTGACCAGCGAGGTAATGCGGTCGATATCGCGATTGAGATCGAGGCTGCGGGCGGTGTTGGCGCCCAGTGTCACGCCAAGATCGGCATGCTTGCCCGTCGTCAACTCGGTATTGAGATTGGTCATCTCAAGCTGAGCCTTGAGGATGGTGCTGCGCATGCTGTTCTGCATCGCCAGCGATGAAATGAATGACGTTTTCATCGTTTACCTCACCATGTCCATCAGGGACTTGAGCATTTCATCAACGGTCGTCACCAGTTTGGTCGCGGCCTTGTAGGATTGCTCGATATCCATGAGCAGCGACAACTCCTCGTCCAGGCTGACCGCCGTGTTGTTCGAATAGGACGTGGCGGAGCGCTCATAAAGCGCGCTTTTCGCTTCGTTCGCCGAAGTCGCACCGGAACGTTCCTGTTCAAGCCACCCCATCGAGTTGGTGCCGTATTTCAGGATGCTGGTATTCGTATCGATACGTGTCGACGCGGCAAAATTCATGGGCGCGTCAAAAGCAGTAACATAGCTGCGGATCAGCTCGGAGAAGCCGGTTCCCCCCGAGGTTGCGGTATTGATCACGTAATCGGTACCGTTGATACCGCCGTCACGCAACAATTCCGGATTGCCACCTTTGGAAATAATTAACGCCGGGTTGACGGTAATGCTCGCTGCGAGCCCAGGAGAGACAATCCCGTCTGCCGGAATGGTGGTCGCCGCCGGCGAGCCGTAAGTGAAGAGACCCGGCATGTCCGGCAGGCCGCTGGTGGAATCCGCCGGCTTTTCCGCAAACATGGTAATGAGGCCTCGGGCGATTTCATCGAGCTGGCTCTGCATCGTCGGAGCCAGATCGTCACGAACCTGCATCAGGCCCTGAAGCGACCCCTCCGCCGTCGTGTTGCTGCCGCTGCCAGCCTTCAGCGCTACGCCATCGACATAGATTGCGTTGCCCGTGGTCGTCGCATCATAGCCCGGCTGCGTTTTGAAAGTGACGCTGCGCGGCACGATTTCGAACAGCGTCGCGCCATCCGTCGTATAAAGCGCTACATCGTTGTTGGGACGATTGACGACATTGATGCCGATAATGGAGGAAATATCCTTGAGAAGCGTCTCGCGCTGGTCGAGTGCGTCACTTGGATCGCCGCCGATCGCCGTCTGCGCCTTGACCTCGTTATTGGCTTCCTCGAACTTTGCAAGCAGCCCGTTCAACTTGTCGACCTGAAGGGCGATTTCCTTGTCGGCACGCAGACGCATCGACTGCAATTCGCTCGAGGCCTTGTTCAGGGAACTGGCGACATCAATAGCCGAGGTGACCGCCGTTGCGGCCAGAGCGGCATCGCTCGGCTTGGCGGCGTAAGCGTCCAGGCTCTTCAGGAGTTCCTTCATATAGGTGGCCGGCGAACTCTCATAATCGTTGCCGCCGAAAATGCTCTTCATTTCCTCAAGACCGGTCAGAACCGTATTCTGGCCGGAAGCGAGAGAAGAAGTGGAAATCGTCTGCCTGAAAAGACTTTCATTCTGGGCACGGCCATTGGAGACGATACTCGCTCCGGCCATGGTCGTGCCAAGAATGGCGGTTCGCTTGACGTAATTCGCATTACCGACATTGGCAATGTTTTTCGAAGTAACGTCGGTCTGCTTACCTGTGTTATTGAAAATCGATTGCGCAGTATTCATTGCTGACGTGAGCGACATTCATCTGTCCTCGTGAGAAGTATTATCTCTTCAGATTGATCAGGACGTCCATCAAATCCGATCCAGTCTGGAAGACTTTCGAATTCGCTGTGTAGATACGCTGTGATTCAATCATATCGGTGAGTTCGCTGGCGATATCGACGTTCGAGCCCTCCAGCGCACCCTTCTGGATGTAACCGAAGCTGCCCGATTGCGGGAAGCCGATGGTAACGACACCCGACTCGTTGCTCGGCAGATAGACGTTGCCGTTCTGCGGGCTCAGATTGTCGACGCTCGGCACCGTGGCCAGCGCCAGCTGGTAGATGTTGCGGCGACCGCCATCCTGATAGACCGCCGTCACCAGACCATCCTTGCCGATTTCGACATCCTTGATCTGGCTCGGACCGTTACCGTTCAGCACTGCTGTGCCGGGGGTGAACTTTGCCGAAAACTGCGTCATCTGCGACAGATCGATATCAATCGCCTGCGGCACGCCACTGACCTGATCGTTAATCGTGATCCCTTTGGGAGATGCGGCCGTGAGCTTGTTCGTGGCAGGATCGAATTCCAGATCCACCTTTGTCTGAACAAGATTAGCCGCAGGGGTTGCCGTGTAAGGGAAACCGCCATTCGTCGACTGATCCTGACGATAAACCGCTACTTCCCAGGTGTTGTCGCCGGTCTTGGTGTAGTAGAAGTCGTAGAGCACCTTCGCGCCGCCGCTGTCGAACGCCGTCAACGATGTCTTGTTGCCAAACGCCGCAGTCGCGGAGTTGGAACTCGGTAGCGGTGCCGTTGCGGCCTTGTCGTCGCGATTGAGATTGGCGGGGAAGCTACCCTGCGTGGAGGGCGATGCCGTCAGGCCGAAATCGTTGACGTTGATGGCTTCAAGACCCGTGAAGCCATTGACGACCGCTGCCGGCGGATTGGAGCCGTAGGGGTAACCCATCAGCTGGAAGCCGGCAGCGTTTTCGAGATACCCTTCCGAATTCTTCACGAAAGAACCGGCGCGTGTGAGGTAGGGCGTGCCCGCACCGTCCTGAACCACGAAGAAGCCGTTGCCCTGAATGGCAAGGTCGGTGCTCGAGGTGGTGTAGGAGAGGTTGCCCTGCTCCGAAATGCTGTAGCGAACGTTGGACTGCACGCCGCCGGAAGCATAGCTGCCCGACGAGGAGGGCAGAACGAGCGAGGAGAACGACGTCGATGCGCGCTTGTAGCCGGTGGTGCTTGCATTGGCGATGTTATCGCCCACGGTGCCCAGCTTGTTCGCCTGTGCATTCATGCCGGACACACCGGTTCGCATAGTGCCGAAAATACTCATTCAAAAACCCTCGTGGTCATCTTTCAGGGAGAAGGTAAAGCGTTTGGCTTGCGTGAAGCTGTCTGAAATACCGCGTTTGAAAAAGACCACGCGGGTCAATGAAAATCACTGCCAGTCGATGCTGTAGCCGAGGAACCGCTTGGAATCGACCGGATCGTAGCCAAGCTTCTTGCGCAGCTTCTTGCGCAGCTTGCTGATATGGCTTTCGACGACGTTCTCTTCGACGTCGTCATCGAAGATGCCGTAGATGGCATTGAAAATCTGCGTCTTGGAAACGCGGCGTCCGCGATTGGCGATCAAGTATTCGAGGATGCGGCGCTCACGGCGCGGCAAGGGGAACACTTCACCACCCACCTCCGGGTCGCGGCCATCAGAGAAAACCCGGATCGGTCCCGCATCGGTAAAATTCGAGATGACCTGCAATCGGCGACGGATCGCCGCTGCACGCGCAAGGATCTCACGGGGGTGCACCGGCTTGCGCACGACATCGTCAACGCCGCTGTCGAAAAGCGCCAGCGTCGATTCCAGCGAGGGCTGGTCGCTGACCGCGATCACCGGGGCCGTCGTGCGATCCCTGATCGCCTTCGGCAAAGAAAAGCTCCGGTCGCCCTGGCCGATCAGGAAGGCTTCAACAGCCGCAAGATCGCTTTCCGCCGCCGTCGAGACCCACTCCCCGAATTCGACCGGATCGAACCCGGTCGAGGGAATGCCCTCACGCCCAAATAGAGATGTATAGCCGTCTTTAACGAGCTCGCGCTCATCAACCACTACGATCATTCGTCCGCCTCCGAATCAGTGTGGTGTTTTCCAATGTGGCATTGGTACGAATCAGGGGATTCACGAACAACTGTAGAAAATCATCGATAGATATTAATAATTGATTAACCATTTTGTGCCGATTTGATCTATATATAGTGGGTATTAACCATATATGGCACAAAATTTTTGTGTAGAAATTTCAAAATTCCTAAAAAACCGCTTGAAGCGCCTTTTTTCGATCAATCTATCGCCACATTTCGAAATACGAGTCCCGCAACGTCTGAAGGCAATTTCAGGTTGTTATCCGTCACAGAAACTTTTCGCATTGGGGGTCCATTTCCCGTAGCCTGTCGCCACCAGATTGGCGATGACACGGCAGACATATTTCTTCTGCGCGGGGTCATTATTCGGGCCTGCATGATAGCGCGCGACCGCCATGGTCCAGGTCTCATGCCTGTTGTGGAGATTGCGCAGGAACATGGCGGCATATTCCACATTGCGGCGCGGATCGAACATTTCCCGCGCGGATGCGAAGTTTTCGCCATGAAAATAATGATTGATCTGCATGCATCCGAGGTCGATTAGCTTCGCGCCGTTGCGCTTCGCCGCCTCGAAAGTGGTCAAAGCCTCCTCGGTGGAGGCGGCAAATACCGGTTTTCCCTCAATATTCATGGCGTTAGGGTCGAGCCGTCCCTTGCGGCCCGTTTCGGTCAGCCCCACCGAATAGAGAATTCCCTCCGGCACGCCATATTTGCGTGCCGCCGACTGAATCTCTCTTTCGCAGACACCTGATGTTGCCGAAGCGGACGCGTTGTCAGAGGTAGACGCCATTGTCAGCAGAAGTGCGGGCAGACCCAAGAGCGCCATCCATGCCTTCATTATGCACCCCCAAATTATTGCCATTGCCTTGCCGGTCGCCGCGCGCCCCGGACTCGTCACGGTTGCGCCCGGCGGCGGCTTGCTGCCCCTGCTGCTGCGCCTGCTGATTTTGCTGATTGTTGCCTTGTGTGCCCGTTTGGTCACTCTTGTCGGAAGAAGCGACGCTGATAGTGATGTTGTCGACCGTCAGCCCCTGGGCCTTGAGGCCGTCAAGGATGCTCTTGCTGTCTTCCTGCAGCTTTTTATAGGCCGCAACACTCTCCACCGTCATGTGAACGGAAAGCTCGTCACCGGCAAGACGCAATGACATCGTCACCGACCCAAGCTCGATCGGCGTCATGTGCAGCTTCAGCGTATGGACGACCTTGCCTGTGCTGCTCTGGGCCGCCGCATTGGACAGCGACGAACCGGGCTGCATGGCGCTCACCCATTCCGGATCATTGACGATCAGGCCGGTCAGAGCCGAGGCGTTGGTCGAAGGCGCGAGGCCAATGAACCGCCGTGAATCGAGAACCGTTATGGTGTCGGTCGTCTTGCCGGTGCTTTCCCGCGCGTCGAACTCGACGCGGCCGTCACGCTGAACCGTGCTCATATCCAAAGCACGGGCCGCGCCCGAACGCGGCGAGGAAAAACGGAATGCCGCGGCGTCGCCCTCGTTTTCCGAACCCGAACCCGCCTCGTTACCGGCGGGTGCAATCCCTGTCGGCATGTCCTTGATCGAGTGCTCGGCCTTGCTCCGGACGGGTTCACCCCGGTCTGATTTAACCGTGTCGGCCTTGCCGGCAATCGCCTGGGCAATCTCCTCAAGCGGTGTCTTGGCGGTCGCCATATCGGCGGCAGCGGCCGTCGCCATCTGCAGTTCCGTCAACTTCGGATCGATCGCATCGTCCGCCGCTTCGGCGCCCTTGTCGACGTTGTCTTTGAGCTTCTTGCCCGTCTTGCCGTTTTCCGGCGTCGCGCGGACCGTTTTCACAGCGTTTTGAAACTCGGCCACGGCCTCCTGGGCACGACCTTCGCCGGCATGCTCCTTGACCATCGCATTGAGAAATGTTGGGGGGCGCTTGACCGGGACATCCATCTTTTCCGCCTCGCCATCGGGCTGCGACTGCTGTCCTTCAGCCGGATTTTCGTCCTGCTGACGCCGCGAATGCAGCGCGTGCGGCGGGCGCTCGTCCCGGACCGTGGAAAGGGCATCACCGAAACTGCCGCCTTTGGCGTCGTCCCTGACGCCGGCGCCGCCGGCGCGCGGATCGGATGGCGGCGCATTCACTATCGTGTTGATGGTTGCGTCGATCATGGTGCCCCCTCGCCTTTCTTCAACAGGCTGTCGATTTCATCGAGCTTGCTGCGGCCGCTCGTCACGAGCTGCCGCACATTATCGCCCTCGTCGTCAACCTTCTGGGTTTCGACCCGCCATATGCTTTTTGCATCGGCAGCGCCCGCCTCATTTTCGGGCGGATCCCGCCCGGTCTCATTCGCGGCCGCAGTCTCGGCCTCAACGCCGGCCTGCGGGGAAGGAGGACGAACCACCTGATCGGCAATCGTCCTTGCCGCCTCCCGCAAGGCCTTGTCCCGATCCGAAAGCTGCGCTTCGGGAATTTGCCCGATTGTCTCGATCGCGCTCACCACATCGGGCGTGCCGATATTGGAAAGGCTTTCATAGAGATTGGCCTGCACTTCCGGCTCACCCGGCAGTGCCGGAGACAGCGCCTTCGCCTTCAACGCCGCCATGCGCGCCAGTGAATCCTTGCCGCTGATCGCCGCCAGCCGCGAAAGCCGCAGATAGGCTTCCTTCTGCCTTTCCGTATCCATCATGGCAAAGGTTTCCTGTATCGCCTCATGGCCGATGGAATCGGCGCGCTTGACCACCAGCGAAACCAGAAGGTCTGCGAACTGGCTGGCATAGGGCGAATGCAGGAACCGCCGCGCATAACGCTGCGCATAATCGACGCCGCGCGCCGCATCGCCGTCCTCGACCGCAATGGCGAGCGAGCGGCGCAATGCGGCCTCCTCGACGATGGTGCCCGGCGCTTCGAGCCGGGCGATGTCGTAAAAGCCGAGCGCAGCCAGCGGATCGCGCGGGATTGTCACATTCCCGCTGATCAGCGCCAGATAGGCGCCAATCCGCTTGCCGCGATATTCCGGCACCATGGCCGCAATGCTCTGCGCGACAAGGGTTCCCTTGCCGGAGAGGTATTTGCGCAGGACATCGGCGACGCGGCTGTCGAAATTGCCATCCACATCGCGCGCGACCAGAAACTCCAGCGTGGACGGATTGCCGCCGCTCATCGCATAGATGAGCGCCGCATCGACATTGCGCGGATCCTTGAAGATCGCCGAAGGCGCGCTCTTCAGCCGCTCATCGATGGTCTGGAGTAGAAATCGCTGCATTTCCGAGGCGGAATGGTCGCCCATGGCGACCGAATCCTGCACGAATTGCAGGGAGCGCAGCATGGAATAGGGCATGAGATTGTCTTGCGACTGCGACAACGCCCTGCCCGGCTCGGAGCCGAGACCGCAAAGCGTCGCCGCAAGAAGAAGCCAGCGTTTCGAGGTTTTCGTCACTTTCACCCCCGATCGGCCTCAAGCAGAATTTCGATGCGGCGGTTGGCGTCCGCCATAGGGTCTGCCGGCACCTGCAATCTGCGGTCCGCAAAACCCGAGACCTGCTTTACCCGCTCTTCCGACAGACCACCGCGCACCAGCATGTAATAGGCGCTGTGAGCGCGATCCATGGAGAGCCGCCAGTTGTCATTGGCCTCGCCCTTGAACTGCCGTCCGTCGGTATGGCCGCGGATCACCACGCTGCCGCCGCGCTCCTGAAGCAGTTTACCGATTTTTTCCATGGCCAGAACCATTTCACGCCGGGGAACGGCCGATCCGATATTGAACATCGGCGTTTCCGTCTGGTCGGAAATGGTAAGCAGCAACCCGCCTTCCGCCGGCGTCACCACCAGACCTTCGGAAAGCCTGCCGGTGATGCCTGAGATTTGCTTTTCGATCTCCTCACGCAGCGTGTCGGCCTTTTCCCAGTCGGCATCGCTCGCCTTTTGCTCAACATCGCTTGCCTGTCGCGGCTCATCCGGCTTCGGCTGCGCAAGCGCTGCCTGCTCTGCGGCGTCCGGACGCTGCTGCGGCACCACGGCAGCGACTTCCATCGACTTGCCGTCTTCCGCGTTGTCGGCCGGTGTCTCGGACGCCTTAAGTGCGACCGCCTGAGCGTTTTCGGCCGCATCCTCTTGCTTGTTCTCGGCGAGTTGCTGCTGTTCAACCGGTTTTTGCGGTTGATCGGCGCGGGTGATTTTCACCTGCTGAGTCCAGAAATCGGGATCGAAGGGATCGCGATAGGCTTCACCGCCGCTAGCGCCCGTCGCCGGGCCGGAATCAGCAGCGCCGCCCTCGCCCTTGGCGCTGACATTGGCCTGCTGCCCCACCTGCTGGGCAATTTCGGCGAGCACGGAGTAAGGATTTTCGAAAAAGTCCGCTTCGGAGAAATTCGACTGTTCACCGGTCTGGGAGGTCAGATCTTCGCCCGTCGCCGCAGCGGAGCCTTTGGTGACTTTTTCCGCCTGGATGTTGGACTGATCCTTCTTCTGGACGCCCTCTTCCTTATCGACAGGCTTTTCCAACCCCTTGGACGAGGGTTTCTCATCGGATAGCTTGATAGGGTTAAAGTAGCTCGCGACCGAGGCCTTGGTTTCCTCGTTGGCGGCATTGACCAGCCACATCACGAGGAAGAACGCCATCATCGCCGTCATGAAGTCAGCATAGGCGATTTTCCACGCACCCCCATGGGCGCCGTCATGCCCGCCCTTGTGGCGCTTGACGATGATGATCTCGTTCTTGCCGTGGTGGTGATTTTCGCCTTCACTCATTTCATCACCTTGCGAAGACTGGACGCCCAGGCGGACATGCGCGTCACAAACACGCTTTCACCCAGCTCGACGGAAAGATCGATATCGGCGGTCTCGGTAAATTTCATCGTTTCTTCTTCAAAGCCCGGCTGCGTCTTCAGCCGCTCGAACAAATCTTTCGGGCCTTTCACGACAAGCGTGACCTCTTCGCCATCCGGCATGGCGCTACGCACCACATCCGCCAGCGCGGAGACCGCCTTGAGCGACAGCTTTTCCGTCAGGACCGGAGCAAGGATATTGGCGGTCTGCTCGCTGAGATTGGCTGCAATCGCGTCGATGCCCTCGCGCAGCCCCCGGGACAGGGAAGCTGCGATTTCTTCAAGATGGCCCGAACGCAGGGTTTCCAGCTCAGCCGTATGGGCAGCGATCAGCTCTTCCCTCTCCGCCTGCATCTTTTCAGTGATCTCGCGGGTGGCGTCTTCGCGACCGCGGGCGTAAGCCGCCTGTTTTTCACCTTCAACATCGACGGTTTCGAAGTCATCGAAACCCGTTGCGAGACCGACAAAAGCGGATGTGGCGTCGACATCCGCCAATGGATCGCCAAAGGCCATCCCGGCAGGCTGGGTGTCACCGAAGTCCTTGAGATATCGTGCAATGGACGCGCTCATGCCCGCCCCCAGCAAAACAGGCCAAAGGGGCGGTACATGTTTCGCTGCCTGCGATCTGACGCGTTCTGTCGCATTTCCGGACGGAAAACCGGAACCCACTTTTCCTGGAAATGCTCTAAGCCGTTTGGCGGCACCACCGTCATCCTTGCTACCCTGCCCGTCTCTTCCACGTTTCCCGGCCAGATCACGCCATGCAATCCGCCCCATATTGACCCGACGTTAGGTGTTCAAACTTGTGCGAAGATGAAGGCGGGCTCGATCAGCAAGCCTGCGCCCCTCCATCCCCTCGTGCCCACGCCGGCCAGACCCGTTACTTGAAGAGCTGGAGGATATTTTCCGCATTGGCGTTGGCGATGGAGAGCGCCTGGATGCCGAGCTGCTGCTGCGTCTGCAGCGCTTTCAATCTGGTCGATTCCTCGTTCATGTCAGCATCGACGAGACGGCCAACGCCCTTGTCGATCACATCCATCAGGCTGGAGACGAAATTGTCCTGCATGCTGATGCGGCTCTGCAGCGAACCCAGGCTGGAAGCCGTACTAGTCATCGCCTCAAGCCGCTTGTCCACGAAAGACATCATCATGTCGATGGCGTCGGCATCGGTATAGGTCGTGCCGCCGCCGGCAAAACCGCCCATGGCTGCCGCGACGACGTCAAGCTTGGCGAGATCGAGGGTGGAGACGGAAAACTCGAGGGAACGACCGGTCGAAGCCGTTCCACTGCTGGTGTCGTAAAACCAGTCGTTGCTACCGGTGTCACGATAGGCTGGGGAAACGGTGACGCCGCCGCTCGACGGATCTGTCGCCGTCACCTTGACCCATACATTTTCGGCGAGTCGTAGATAATTGTCGGTTCCGTTGCCGTAGACATTCGGATCGGTATTCGTATCCGCCGTCGCGGCATTCAGCGCGCCGATCTGTGCATCGGTCAGCTTCGGCACGACATAGCTCGTATCCGTCGTCGTGCCAGCAGTCGTTGACGTCTGGGTGACTTCATATTCCGTCTTGCTGACAAAAACGGCGTTCTTGTCGAGAATCCCGAGCTTTCCGCCACTGAGGTCGAAAAGCACGGTGCTGCCGTCGAGCGTGTAGTCGACGGTGGTGACCCCGACATTGCCCGAGCCCGTGCGCGTGAAGGATGCAACGACCTTTTTGATGATCGCTTCTTCAACCGGCGGCGTGCCGCCGTTGCTGATGCTGGCCTGCAGCCAATTTTCACCCGAGAAGGAGGCCGATTCGGAGATGCTCTTCAGCTGTTCCTGAAGCTGTTTGATTTCATCCTGAATCTTGCTGCGGTCGGCGCCCACGCCGTAAGCCGCAACGAGCTTGGCCTTGATCTGCTTGACAACCTCAATCGTGCTTTCAAGCGCATCATAGGCGGTATCGACCTTGGCGGCTCCCAGACCCAAAGCATCCTGCACGGCCGAAAGCGCATTATTGTCGGAGCGCATCGTCGTTGCAATGGACCAGTAGGCCGCATTATCCGCGGCCGTCTCGACACGGTAACCGGAAGATACGCGCGCCTGTGTTGTCTCGAGGCTCTTGTCGATCATGCGCAGGGTTTGCAGCGCGGCCATCGCCGCCGCATTGGTCAAAATGCTGGTCATGGGGTCCACCCAACTCAAAATTTAAAAAGAAATCCGGCGCGGTGCCGACAACGAGCAGAAGCATCATGCGCATCGCCAATGGTCTGAACCGACCACCGCGACCTGCCGTTCGTTAACAAATCGTTAATGCGATAGGTAACAAACAACGAGACTGATTTGCAAGGCGTTCCTGACCTTCGCAGCCGGGTTTCGCATAAACCGGCAGGCTTCGGGCAAGCCCGGATCAAAACGCACCGGAAAAACGCGGTTGCGCCCGTGATATGAACGAGCGCAACTTACTTGATGAAAAGATGTGGCGGCTGATACGGTTAAGCCGCTTCGCCCTGACGGGTGGCCACGAATCGGGCAGCAGCCAGGCTGTGGCGGAGAAACTCGGTATTCTCGTCCGGGTTTTCGGAAGGGTTCTGAAACGAGACGTGATTGATCTCGATCGCCGCATGCTCGTTGGCGAGTGTCAATCGCGCATAGACCGTGGCGCCCTTCGGCTTCAGCTCGAGATCGAGAACGATCTCCGGCGCGCCTTCCCATTCGAGCTTATATTCGCCGCCGGTGCCGAAATTGATCGTACCAGGATGGTAATAAAGCTCCGCCGCCGAGGAAACGAGGTCGGCGATGCTGCCGTAGCACTCGAATCGGAGCAGCGAAATCAGGTCGGCCGGGTCTAACAAGCGTAATTCGGTGGCGATCGGGTTGATCGCCTCTGCGACGATCATTTCCCGCTGTTCGGAATAGGCGGATTTTTTCATTGGTTTTATTGAACCCGTATTTTCGATGACTTCATGGCGTAAACCCGATGAACGAGCTCCGCCACAGCCTTGTAGAAGGCTGGTGGAATCACACTATCTACCGAGACTTGCGCAAACATGGAGCGTGCAAGCGGTGGGTCTTCAAAAACAGGGATATTGTTTTCTTCCGCAATCTCGCGGATTTTCAATGCGATAAGGTCCTGACCCTTGGCAACGACGACAGGTGCGTCTCCTTCTTCGCGCACGTAACGCAGTGCTACCGCAAAGTGTGTCGGGTTGGCGATGACGAGTGTCGCGCGCGGCACGTTGTTGATCATGCGGCGGCGGGCACGGTCGCGGGCGATCGAGCGCTGGCGGGACTTGACCACCGGGTCACCCTGCGACTGCTTGTATTCTTCCTTCACCTCATGCTTCGTCATTTTCAGCTGGCTGAACCAATGATGGCGCGTCCACAAGACGTCCACGGCGGCGAGCAGCGCTGTCGAGAGCAGGATGACCACCATCATTTTCTTGACGATTTCAACCAACCGGACGAAAATCACCTGCGGATCGGAAAACATCAGATCGATGAGGCTGTAGAAATCACCGCGAAGCGCGAAGAACATGATGACCGAAACGATCATGATCTTGAACACCGATTTGGCGAATTCCACAAAGCCCTGCTTGCTATAGATACGGGTGAAGCCTTTTGCCGGTGAAATGCGTGACCATTGCGGACGCACCCGCTCCAGCACCGGCGACGGCAGGTTCTGCAGGAAAGACGAGGCAAGCCCGAAAACGATGAACATGATCATCGCCGGCATGAGCAGGTAAGCAACGGACGTGCCGAGAAAATAGAGCAGCGACAGGGCATCCGGCCGGGTGCTGAGGTTCCATTGTTCGGGCTGGCCGAACAGGTCCTTCAGGGTGACACCGAGACGGCCGGCACCATCGGGCAGAAAAAAAACCAGATAGCAGTAAAAGGCGAGCGACGACGCAAAGATCGGCACTTCGCGCGAAAATGGAAGATTGCCTTTTTCCGCCGCATCACGAAGTTTTTTCTCCGTGGGGTCTTCTGTTTTACTGTCCTTGTCCTGATCGTCTGCCAAGGCACGTTCCCGAAATAAAAAAGGCCCGCCGATCCCGGCAGGCCGTCATCCCGAAACTAGCGTTCGTGGCCGGCCATCGCAATGGCCGGCTCCGCCCTGGAGGCGGGTTATCAACCGGCTTCCGCTTAAGCGGCGGCCGACTGTTCGTCCGCGGCGGCTTCCTTTAGCTGGATCTGGCCGGAATTGGCGAGCCGGATCGCTTCTTGAGCGACGGCGCGGCGTGCGATCGCCACTTCGCGGGTATTGATCGAGGCTTGCGGCACGGAAAGGTCCGATTCGATCATACGGCGCTGGCGCGGGCTGATGCTGGAGAGCACGCATTCCTTGATTTCCATCGTGGCGCCGCGTAGCGCCATGGTCAGAACATCGGCCGAAACATCGTTGAGCAGCAGGACGCGGCTGCGCTGCGGCATGAACATGAGGTCGTCGAAGAGGAAGATCTTCGGCTTGACCTTGTTTGCGGCTTCCTTGCTGAGCGTTTCGAGCGAGCTGAGCAACGTGTCGACCTGCGGCTTGTCCAGTTCGTTCATCAGATCGGCAACCTTTGTCGAGCCGCCGGCATTGCGCTCGGCCTCGATCTCGTTGATGAGGTTGACCACGCGCTTCTCGATGATCTGCGCGGCGGTCGGGCTGACTTCCTTCATGTTTACCGTACGGTTCATGATGTCGGCGCGTTGCTCTTCCGGAATGGTCAGGAGAACCTTGGCGCCAAAAGAGGAAGGCAGCATGGAGAGAATATAAGCGATGGTCTGCGGATGCTCGCGCAACAGGAACTTGCCGACGAATTCCGGCTCGGCTTCCTGAAGACGGTCCCAGATCGACGCTTCATAGGCCTGGAAGGCCGCGCGGCGACCGAGAAGGCTGTCGACTTCTTCCGGTGTCAGCCCTTCTTCGAGAATGCTTTCGATTGCCTTGGCATTGTCCATCAGGCCCGTTCCTTCCGTGAACAGGTCTTCGAATTCCGCCACGATCTGCGCGAGCTCATCCGGAGGAATGACGCGCAGGGTCTGAGCCGAGGAAATGATCATCTGCAATTCGTGCTGCGTGAAAAACTTCAGCAGCTTGCCGGCGACGCCCTTGCCCATGGCAAGAAGCACCGCGGCCGCCTTGTCGGCCTGAGACAACGGCTTGCCCGCAATGGGGTTACCGAAATCCTCGAAGTCCATCATGGTCTTTCCTCTCCGTCCCCACAGGGATCAGGCTTTCTTCGTACTCAGTACTTCAATCAATTTTACGCCGAAGCGCGTATCGTCGTCTTCCAGAACCGTTATCTCACCGCGCGCAATACGGCGGCCATTCACCATGATTTCAACCGGCTCGCCGATCTTGCGGTCGAGTGCGATCGTTGCTCCTTCTTCAAGGCTCATCAGCCCCGAAACGAGCATTCTGCTGGTGCCAAGAACGATCTGGACATCGATCGGGATGTCCATGATCATTTCCATGTTTTCGGACAATCCGCTGCCAAGCGGCGCCTTCACACCCGCAACCTGCGGGGCGGCGGCAAAATCGTCCATCGCAAAATCGTCCGTTCCGCCACCGAAGGCGGAAAGATCGGTGTCCGTCGAAACCTCGTCCGTCGTTCCGAAATCGCCGAAGTCGCCGAAATCGGAGAGCGAGCCTTCCGCATCCGTCTTGAGGACGCCACGCAGATCGCCGATAGCCTGGTCGAGGTCGCCGTCGTCTTCAAACGACGGCAGCGCCGCATCATCGGTCACAGGTGTTTTCTTCGTAGCCATGCGCTGATTATTCCCTTTGAAACTTGCGTCAACCTGCCCAAATCCTCGAAGGCCGGGCAGGATTTTAACCCATCAAATGTCGTAAGATCTCGTCGTCAGTGCTGACATTGTTCTTCACCCGAACCATGTAGCGGTCGCCGGACTTGCCGAATTCGCAATTGTAGAGCTTGGAACCGTTGGCGCTGACCTCAACGCCGATATCGTCCTGCTTCAGAGCCTGAAACGGAATGACATCGCCGGCCACCAGCTTGGAAATCGTCCTGAGCGTCAGTGTTTCGAGCTTGATTCGCGCCTCGAGCGTGACCTGCGATCGCTTCACCTGCTCCGAAATCATTTCCATCCATTCCTCCTGCTTCTTCAGCGCCTGGGCTGAAGCCTTGGGGGCGACGATGGAAGTCTTGAGCAGGGCGCGCTGCGGCACGATCAGCGAGAACTCCGACGATACCTTGCCAATATCGACCTTCAGGCGGATGGTCACGCCGTAGAGGCCGGCGATCATCTCGTCGAAGGCGCTTTTGCCGTTGGAATTGAATGGCGGATCGATGGTTGCCTCAAATCCGCCCGGCGCGTTGACACCGGAGCGCAGGACACCTGCGATGCGGCCAAGAACCATGGCCGCGAGATCAAGCTCGATATGGGAGAGGCTGCGCTCGTCCGGCTCGCCAATCATGTCCGGCGACGCGCCCAGCATGCGCTCCATGAGCGCGATGACGAAACCGTTGCCGACCGTCATCATGAAATTGGGGCACCAGTTGCGCAGGGAACAATCGGCAACCGCGACATTGCTCCCGACATTGGCGATGAGATCGGTCATCAGTCCCGATTCGGAACCGACATATTCGACGTCGATCGCGATGCCGGTCTCGCTGTGGAAGATGTCTGGCAGGAACTCGCTGTAGAGATGGCCGATATCGGAACCGATCTTGGCGATCGTCTTGCGATCGGATAATCCGCCCGTCAACTTTGCCAGAAGGGCCGTGTCGATGGCCGGTGCTTGTTGCGCTGCAGCTTTTGCCATCGTCATGCCGCCTTGTTTTCGCCGCCGGGGTTCATCATCTCCTGCTCGACGGCGTCAATAGATGGCCGCTCGTAGTTGGAGATGGTCTTGCGGCCATATTCGAGTGCGACCTGCGGCACCGAGCCGTTCATGTAAGCGATCAGCGTCTGCTTGACGATGATGTAGAGGCGGTGCTGCTTGGTGCGGACGATCTTGACCTGGGACGCCAGCGGGTTGCAGATCGAATAGGACAGGATGATGCCGAGCATGGTGCCGACGAGCGCGGCGCCGATGAGGCCGCCCAGCACTTCCGGCGATTCGTTGATCTTGCCCATGGCCTTGATAACGCCGAGAACCGCCGCGACGATACCGATGGCAGGGAAGGAATCCCCCATGGTGGTAATCGCGTGATAAGGTTTCAGCTTGTCGTTCAGGATGGTTTCGATTTCCTCATCCATCAGCGCCTCGATTTCGTGGCTTCGGGCGTTGCCGATGATGATGAGGCGAACATAGTCGCAGATGAACGAGGTCAATTCCTTGTTCTTCAGAACCGATGGCGCGCTCTGGAAAATCGAGGATTCTTCCGGATTGTCGATATGGGCCTCGATCTCGTTGCGCGATTTCGTGCGCAGGTCGCGCATCAGCGAATAGAGCACGCCGAGCACGTCGAGATAGTTTCGCTCCTTCGGGACCGAATGCTTGAAGGCCTCGCCGAGCGCCTTGCCCGAATCCTTCACGACTTTCATGGGGTTCGCCATGATGAAGCCGCCGAGACCGGCGCCGCCGATGATCATCAATTCGAACGGCTGAACCAGCACGTCCAGATGACCGCCCATCGCCATGTAGCCGCCGATGATGCAGCCGAAGGTGATTATAAGTCCAATTACAATATTCATTGATCGACCACGCCCGAACAGTGTTCCATGGCGCCATGTCTAAAAAATGTGGCTTGCGTGAACCTGTCCGCAAAGCCGCTCTCGCATTCCTGTCTCCAGCCAGTTTCGCACAAGCAAGCCACGGCACTATGCCGACAAAGGCGGACGTGCGCCTTGAGATCGGGATCAAACGAGAGCGGCGGTTCAGTGACTTCCACCTACACCAGCTACAGACTGATCAGTCAGGATATCGGCAAATCGCTTGAGCGGGTGTCGGAACAGCCCGACGTGGCGCGCGAGACCGAATATTATCGCGCGAAGATCGGCGACGTGAAATCCATCGACGACTTCATGGCCGATACGCGCCTTTACAATTACGCGCTGAAGGCCCACGGCCTTGAGGACATGGCCTATGCGAAGGCTTTCATCCGCAAGGTGCTGACGGAAGGCGCCTCGGACAAGGACGCTTTCGCCAACAAGCTTTCCGACAGCCGTTATGCGGATTTTGCGAAGTCGCTGGATTTTGCCGGCCTGGGCGCAGCGGCGACTTCGGTCGACGCGGCCCAAACGGGCGTCATCAGCAAATACACGCGCCAGACCCTGGAACAGGAAGCCGGTGATGACAATAACGGTGTCCGGCTCGCCCTTTATTTCGAACGCAAGGCATCAACCATCACATCCGGCCTCGATTTTCTCGCCGACGACGCGCTCGCGCAGGTGTTTCGCACAACGTTCAACCTCCCCGACGCATTTTCCGCGGCCGACATCGACAAACAGGCGGCGCTCATCGAAAAGAGCATCAATATCAAGGATCTGCAGGACCCCGAAAAGGTTGGAAAGCTGCTCGAGCGTTTCACCATCATGTGGGAAATGCAAAACCCCTCGACGACCTACGACCCTTTGGCCGTTTTCGGCTCCTCCAGCGGCTACGGCATTTCCCCTGACCTGCTGATCTCGATCAACTCCCTGAAACTCGGAGGCAAATGATATGCAATCCGGACTATATGTCGCCCTCTCCTCACAGATAGCGCTGGAGCGCCGTCTCACCACCATTTCCGACAATATGGCGAATGTGAACACCGTCGGTTTTCGCGGTTCCGAAGTGAAATTCGACGAAATGGTCGCCAAGAATCACAATGACATGAACGCTCGGGTGGCCTTCGTTTCGCAGGGCAACGACTATCTTTCCACTCGTCAGGGCGCTTTCGAGCAGACTGGCAATTCCTTCGATTTTGCCATCAAGGGCGACGCCTGGTTTTCGCTGGATACCCCCGATGGCCAGATTCTGACCCGCGACGGCCGTTTCACCATGCGTCCGGACGGCGCGCTCATCTCCTCGAGCGGTTATCCCGTTCTCGATGCCGGCGGCGGTCCGATCCAGCTCAATCCGAATGGCGGCCCGATCACCGTCGGTCTCGATGGAGCCATCCGGCAGAACG
This sequence comes from Agrobacterium sp. 22-209-1, assembly GCF_053522485.1. Taxonomy (NCBI): domain Bacteria; kingdom Pseudomonadati; phylum Pseudomonadota; class Alphaproteobacteria; order Hyphomicrobiales; family Rhizobiaceae; genus Agrobacterium; species Agrobacterium sp. 22-209-1. Next base: position 52,372 of record NZ_JBNWCH010000002.1, on the reverse strand, counting down.
AAAACATCGTCGCTACCCTCGGCATCTTTCAGGCGGATTTTTCGCAGGGTTTCCTGCGTCATCCCAATAGCGGCGTGAAGCCGGTGGCCCAGCCGGTTCCGGTGGTCAACAACCATGAAGTCGGCGTCGTTCAGGGTTACCTCGAGCAGTCGAACGTCAACGGCATTTCCCAGATGACCCAGCTCATCCAAGTCAACCGCGCCTTTGAAAGCATCTCCTCGCTGATGCGCGATACCGAATCGACCTTCGGCGAGGGCATCAAGACGCTTGGCGGCGCGCGTTGAGGAACTGACTGATGACAATGCCGGAATCCATGCTCTCGGCTGATGCCATTTCACCGAAGCTCGCGCAGCTGGCGAGCCTCGCCGGGCATTATGCCGATCCGGAGTTCTCGGTTGCGCATGGCGGTCATGTCCGCACCATCGCCGCCGGGCACTATACGGTTTCCGGCCTGTCGCGGCATGTGCGGCTCGGTGAATTCGTCGCCCATCGCAGCGCGACCGGCATTCATCTCGGCGAAGTGGTGCGCGTGGAGCCGGACATCTGCTATGTCTGCCCCATCGAGCCCGGCGAGCCGATCGGCATTCACGACACCGTCATCCGCAAGGGCGCTTTCCGCGTCGCGCCCGATAACAGCTGGTGCGGTCGCACGATCAACGCGCTGGGCGAACCCATCGACAATCAGGGGCCGCTTGCGCCGGGCATTGAACGTCGCTCGATTTCAAACAACGCACCACCTTCAATGACCCGCAAGCGTGTGGAGACACCCTTTAAGACGGGTGTTCGCGCTATCGATATCTTCTCGCCGCTTTGCCTCGGCCAGCGCCTCGGCATTTTTGCTGGCTCTGGCGTCGGTAAATCCACGTTGCTGTCAATGCTCGCCAAGGCAGATGCCTTCGACAAGGTGGTGATTGCGCTTGTCGGCGAACGCGGCCGTGAAGTGCGCGAGTTCATCGAAGACACAATGGGCGAGAACATGAGCAAGTCCATCGCCGTTGTTGCGACAAGCGATGAAAGCCCGATGCTGCGCAAGATGGCCCCGCTTTCCGCCGTTACCATCGCCGAGCATTTTCGCGATCAGGGCGACAATGTTCTTCTCATCATCGACAGCGTGACGCGATTTGCCCATGCGATCCGCGAAGTGGCGGTCGCTTCGGGCGAACCGCCTGTCGCACGCGGTTATCCCGCTTCGGTCTTTACCGAACTGCCGCGACTGCTGGAACGGGCGGGACCGGGCGCCGAAGGCACCGGCACCATCACCGCCATCGTCTCCATCCTCGTGGATGGCGATAATCATAACGATCCGATTGCCGATTCGACCCGCGGTATTCTCGACGGTCATATCGTGCTTGACCGCAGCCTTGCCGAAGAAGGCCGTTACCCGCCGATCAATCCGCTCGCCTCGATCTCCCGTCTCGCCAAGAAGGCCTGGACACCGGATCAGGAAAAGCTGGTCTCGCGCCTCAAGGCGCTGGTGCATCGCTTCGAGGAAACGCGCGATCTTCGCCTCATCGGCGGTTATCGGCCCGGTACCGACCCCGATCTCGACATGGCGGTGAAGCAGGTGCCGATCATCTATGAAACGTTGAAACAACTGCCGAGCGAGCCGGCAGCGCTGGATGCCTATGCCGACCTGGCGACCGCATTGCGCGGCGGCGCGCAGAACGGTCAGCCGCAGGTAACCCCGAGAATGAGAGGCTGACCCGTGAGGAAAAAGCGGAACGACAATAGCCACGATGAAGACGTGCTGCCGAAGCCGGTTTTCTTTACACCCGACCGTATTCTCGCATGGACGGGCATCGGGCTCGCCGCTGCAGCAGCCTTTTTCCCCTGGTACGTGTTTTTCAACGAAGAAAAATTCGGCATGAAGGTGGCGGGCGGCGATCGCACGCGCGATCTGCCCCATACCGGGCCGCGGGAAGTCTTCAGCGTTTCGCCGATGGCCATGACCAACCGCAACAAGGAAGACACCCCGCCGCCGGCGGAGCTGCCCGACATGCTGACGACGGCCACCGTGAACGCAGGCGGCAAGGAAAAACAGAACGACCTGGCAGCGGGGATCGAAGACCAGCCCTTCCCCGGCCAGACATCGTTCCGTCTGCTGCATGTCGCCAATGGCCGCGCCCTAATTGAGGACGGTTCGGGCATGTATATGGTGAGGGTCGGCTCGACCCTGCCTGACAATGCGCTGCTGACGAAGATCGAGCAACGCAACGGCGAGTGGTTGATAGAGACGTCCTCCGGAAGAACCTATCATCCGGAAAAATAGTCCGGCCACCCATGAGCGGAAGGCCGCGTTGCGCATCTCGGTGACAACACTCCCAAAGCAAAACTTCCCGATGACCGCCGCAAAGACCCCTTTGCGGCGTCATTCCATCGGTAATCTGGGCTGTCCCCGCAGTAGCCGTCAGGGACGGCTACTGCGAGTCCCGCGGTTTATTTTCTCTGGTTGCCGGCAAAAGCCGCCGTCACACCGAGACCGATATAGACGAAACCGCTAACCCAACGTTCAGCGCTGAGATAAACCGGGCTGCGCTTCAGCCAGTTGCCGGCCGTTCCCGCCACAAGGGCATATGTCCCATCCGTCAAAACGCCGATCACCGTGTAGAGAATGCCGAGAAAAGCGATCTGCATTGCCACATGGCCCCTTCCGACCTCAACGAACTGCGGCAGGAAAGCCAGAAAGAACAAGGCCGTCTTCGGATTGAGGAGGTTGACGATGAAGCCCTCGCGAAAGATGCGCATGCGGCTGCGCGTCGGCAAACCGCCCTCGATATCGGGAATGTCCGACGAGCCGAAGAGCTTTTTGAGGCCAAGCCAGATCAGATAGGCCGCACCGGCATATTTCACCACGCTGAAGGCGAGCGCAGACGAGGCGAGCAGCGCCGACAATCCGACAGCGGCAGCGACGACATGAACGAGTGTCGCCGTATGGATGCCAAGGATTGAAACGAGACCGGCGGAACGACCCTGTTCGACCGAGCGTGCGAAGATATAAAGGACTGCGGGGCCGGGCACGAGAAGCAGCACCAGCGTGGCGCTGATGAACAGGCCGAGATTGGCGGCACTTGGAATTACCAGATCCATGATTGTCTCCCATCGTTCTCACCACTCTAGCGCTAATATCGGGCCGCGTTCAAGGTGAATCGAATCCGCTTCCGAGCCACCCTGCGCGGCGCTCTCTGGAATGGGCGTGACAGCCGCATTTGGCCATTCAAAGCGACGCGTGCCGCAATGGAGACATGCGCTTTTATCTCCGGCAGACCCTCTTCCGTCCCGCTTCCGGCCTTTGGCCAGCGCCGTCTCCCCTCCCCGCAAGTCTGACGCAAGATTAGCCCCGTAGGTTCGGGGCATACGAGATGGAGAAGTCTATGCAACCGATTCAACTGTTCGAACTGGCATCCCGCCAAGCGGAATGGCTGAGCGTGCGGCAGGAAGTCGTGGCGACCAACATCGCCAACGCCAACACACCCAAGTTCCACGCCAAGGATGTCAGCCCTTTCGAAGCGGTCATGCAGGCCACCAGCCAGCAAGTCGGCATGGCGAGGACCAACCCTGCCCACTTCGGCGAGAGCACCCTCAGCGACAATATCGCAGTGCGCGACAACCCGATCAACAACGAGATCGGCATGCAGGAGTCCGGCAATTCGGTCGCGCTCGCTGAAGAAATGACCAAGACCGGCGAGATCAAGCGGCAGTACGAGCTGAACGCCAATCTCGTCAAATCCTTCCATCGCATGATGCTGATGACGGTTAAGAGGTAAGCCATGGATCCCTTGAGTGCGGCGAGCAAGATCGCCGGCAGCGGTCTCGAAGTGCAGTCCACGCGCCTGCGCATTGTTTCGGAAAACATTGCCAACGCCAGATCCACCGGCGACACCCCCGGCGCCGACCCCTATCGCCGCAAGACCGTCACCTTCGGGTCCGAGCTCGACCGCGTCAGCGGCGTAGAGCGCGTGACGGTGAAGAAGCTCGGCGTCGACCGTGGCGATTTCATCAACGAATACGACCCCGGCAACCCGGCCGCAGACAGCAACGGCATGGTGAAGATGCCCAACGTCAACATCCTGATTGAAATGGCGGACATGCGCGAAGCCAACCGCAGCTACGACGCCAACCTTCAGGTCATCCGCCAGACGCGCGACCTCGTCGCCTCCACAATCGACCTTCTGAAGGCATCGCAATGATCGACGGTATCAAGCAAGTCAGTTCCCTTTCGCTCACCCGCGGCGCAAGCGGTATTTCCTCGCTGACGGAAAGCGTTTTCGGCAGCGAGCAGACGACGCCCGCCCAGCAGACGGGCGCAAGCTTCGCCAGCGTTCTCGGCAATATATCGGTGGATGCGATGAACAATCTGAAGAAGGCGGAAGTCGCTTCCTTCGAAGGCATTCAGGGCAAGGCGAATACGCGTGAAGTGGTCGATGCCATGCTTTCGGCCGAACAGTCGCTGCAGACCGCTATCGCGCTCCGAGACAAGATCGTGTCGGCCTATCTCGACATTACCAAAATGCAGATCTAGCCCACAGGAATATTGACATGAGAGCTCTTGCCATCGCTGCCACCGGTATGGACGCCCAGCAGACCAATCTGGAAGTCATTGCCAACAACATCGCCAACATCAACACCACCGGCTACAAGCGCGCGCGTGCGGAGTTCACCGACCTTCTTTACCAGACCGAGCGTATGCAGGGCGTGCCGAACCGCGCCAACCAGGCGATCGTGCCCGAGGGCGCCAATATCGGCCTCGGCGTACAGACCTCGGCCGTGCGCAACATCCACACCCAGGGCAATCTGATCGAGACCGGCAACAAGCTGGACGTCGCGATCATAGGCCAGGGCTGGTTCCAGATCGAGGCGGCCGACGGTTCGACGCTTTACAGCCGCGCAGGCGCCTTCAACAAGAATGCCGACGGTAATCTGGTGACGGTCGACGGCTATAACGTCATCCCGAACATCAATATCCCGACGGACGCGCAGGACATCACCGTGACCCGCACGGGTCAGGTCACGGCCCGCATCGGCAATGCCACCGATTTCACCGAACTCGGCCAGCTGACCATCGCCAACTTCGCCAATGAAGCAGGCCTGAAGCCGCTGGGCGACAACCTCTTCGCCCAGACGCCGGCCTCCGGCGACGCGGTCGTCGGCGTGCCTGATGATCCGAGCTACGGCTACATCAAGCAATCCTACCTCGAAGGCTCGAACGTCGACGCCGTCAAGGAAATCACCGATCTGATCACGGCGCAGCGCGCCTACGAGATGAATTCCAAGGTCATCACCACCGCTGACGAAATGGCTTCGATTGTCAGCAAGAACCTGAAGTAAGAACGGAAAGGCAGGCGAACATGAGGTTTGGCCGGAAACATAGCAGCAACAGAACGGCGCTCGTCCGTATGTGCCTTGCGTCTGCCTTTTCGCTGGGGGCGCTTGCCCCCGCCCTTGCACAGGCGCCGATGGCGCTGGTCCCGACGCGCACCATCTATCCGGGTGAGACCATCTCGCCTGACCAGGTGAAGCCTGTCGAAGTGACCAATCCCAATATTTCCTCGGGTTATGCGAGCGATATCAGCGAAGTGGAAGGCATGATCTCCAAGCAGACCCTGCTTCCCGGCCGCACGATCCCCGTTGCCGCCTTGCGCGAACCGTCGCTCGTCACGCGCGGCACCAGCGTCAAACTCGTCTTCACAATCGGCAATATGACGCTGATGGCTTCGGGAACGCCGATGACCGATGGCTCGCTCGGCGAAGTCGTGCGGGTACGCAACATCGATTCCGGCGTGATGGTCAGTGGCACGGTCATGAAGGACGGAACCATTCAGGTGATGGCGAAATGAGAGTGCTTCGTATCCTGGCCGCGGCCGTTCTGTTTTCGACCCAACCTTTCCTCTCGCTGCCCGCAGCCCATGCGGATACATCCCGTATCAAGGATATTGCATCGCTGCAGGCCGGGCGCGACAACCAGCTGATCGGCTACGGTCTCGTGGTCGGCCTGCAGGGCACAGGCGACAGCCTGCGCTCCTCGCCGTTTACCGAGCAATCCATGCGCGCGATGCTGCAAAACCTCGGCATCACCACGCAGGGCGGCCAGTCGAACGCCAAGAACATCGCCGCCGTGATGGTGACAACCAATCTGCCACCCTTCGCCAGCCCCGGCAGCCGTGTCGACGTGACAGTCAGCTCGCTGGGCGACGCCTCGTCGCTGCGCGGCGGCACGCTCATCATGACCTCGCTTTCGGGCGCAGACGGCCAGATTTACGCGGTCGCGCAGGGTGCGCTGATCGTCAACGGCTTTTCCGCACAGGGCGATGCCGCGACGCTGACGCAGGGCGTCACCACCTCCGCCCGCGTGCCGAACGGTGCGATCATCGAGCGCGAACTGCCGTCCAAGTTCAAGGATTCGGTCAATCTGGTCCTTCAGCTGCGCAACCCGGACTTCTCGACGGCCGTGCGGGTCGCGGATGTCGTCAACGCCTTTGCCCGCGCCCGTTACGGAGATGGCATCGCCGAGCCGCGCGATTCGCAGGAAATTGCGGTGCAGAAGCCGCGCACCGCTGATCTGACGCGACTGATGGCGGAAATCGAAAATCTGACGGTCGAGACGGATACGCCTGCCAAGGTCGTCATCAACGAACGTACCGGCACCATCGTCATCGGTGCGGATGTGCGCATTTCCCGCGTCGCCGTCAGCTACGGAACGCTGACCGTGCAGGTGACGGAATCGCCGCAGGTCATCCAGCCGGCGCCATTTTCGCGCGGCCAAACAGCCGTGCAGCCGCAGACGGATATCATGGCCATGCAGGAAGGCAGCAAGGTCGCCATCGTCGAAGGTCCCGACCTTCGCACACTGGTTGCCGGTCTCAACAGCATCGGGCTCAAGGCGGACGGTATCATCGCCATTCTGCAAGGCATCAAATCCGCTGGTGCCCTTCAGGCGGAGCTTGTGCTGCAATGATGGAACATCAGAAGAAAAACATATTCCCGAATGGCCTTACTCGCTTCGCGGCCGTCGCCTCGCTGCTATTCCTTCTGCCGGCCGCTGGCGCGGAAAGCCAGCAGAATGTGGTGTCCGAACTCAGCACGCAGGATGAAATCCAGAAATTCTGCACCAACATCGCCGATGCGGCCCGCGACCAGCGTTATCTTATGCAGAAGCAGGAGCTGGAAAAGCTGCAGTCCGACGTCAATGAGCGCATTGCCGTGCTGGAAGACCGCAAGGCGGAATATGAGGACTGGCTGGCGCGCCGCGAACATTTTCTCGCCCAGGCGAAAGCCAATCTTGTTGATGTCTACAAGACGATGAAGCCGGATGCCGCAGCACCCCAGCTCGAAAAGATGCATGTGGAGATCGCCGCCGCCATCATCATGCAGCTGCCGCCGCGCCAATCCGGCCTGATCCTCAGCGAAATGGATGCGGCGAAAGCCGCAACCGTCGCCGGCATCATGTCGCAGGCAACCGACAAAAACACTTCGAAGGATCCTTCATGACCGCGCGTCGTCTTCCGGCCCTCCTCCTGCCGCTCGCTCTGCTTGCCGGCTGCCAGAACAACCAGACCCTGAAGGAAATCGGCAACGCGCCCGCGATGAGCCCGATCGGCAGCGGCCTGCAATTCAGCCAGACGCCGCAGATGGGCATGTATCCCAAGCAGCCGAAGCACATGGCCAGCGGCTATTCGCTGTGGAGCGACAGCCAGGGTGCGCTGTTCAAGGACCTTCGCGCGCTCAACATCGGCGACATTCTGACCGTCAACATCCAGATCAATGACAAGGCCGATTTCGACAATGAGACCGAGCGCAACCGCACCAATGCCAGCGGCCTGAACTGGAAGGCCAAGGCCGAAATCTTCGGCTGGACCCCGGAAGCGGACTCGAGCATCAAATACGGCTCCGACACCGACACCCAGGCGAAAGGCAAGACCAAGCGTTCCGAAAAGCTGACGTTGCTGGTGGCCGCCGTGGTGACCGGCATTCTGGAGAACGGCAACCTCATCATCAGCGGCTCGCAGGAAGTGCGCGTGAACCACGAAATCCGCATCCTCAACGTCGGCGGTATCGTCCGGCCGCAGGATGTCGACGCCCAGAACATGATCTCCTACGAGCGTATCGCCGAAGCACGAATCTCCTATGGCGGCCGCGGACGTCTGACGGAAGTGCAACAGCCCCCGGTCGGGCAACAGGTCGTCGACCTGTTCTCGCCGCTCTGACGCCGGTACACGGGAACGGACTGACCCATGGAAAACGAACAGGTAGAGGGCAAGAAAAAATCCTCCCCTCTGGTCATGACCATCGCAGGCGTTGCCATCCTCACCCTGGTCGGTGCGGGCGGCGGCTGGCTCGTGGGCGGCATGATCGCGCCGAAGATCGCCGGCGCGGAGGCCCATGCCACGGCCGCTGCCGGCGGGCACGGTGAGAAAAAGGACGAGGGCATCGAGAAAATCTCGGCTGAGGCGAACGGCATCGTCCAGCTCGATCCCATCACCACCAACCTCGCCTATCCCTCGACGAACTGGGTGCGGCTGGAAGTGGCGCTGATGTTCAAGGGGCCGGTCGAGGTGGGGCTGGCGGAAGATATACACCAGGATATTCTCGCCTATGTCCGGACCGTTTCCCTTCAGCAACTGGAAGGGCCGCGCGGCTTTCAATATCTTAAGGATGACATTCAGGAACGAGTTGACCTGCGCTCTCAAGGGCGCGTATCCAAGGTCATGTTCCGGACCTTTGTCATCGAATGATTCGATTTCTTGTAACCATCGCCGTCCTTCTCGCTTTGCCGGGCCTTGCCAGTGCCCAGCAATTCCCGTCCGATCTGTTCAACACGCAGATAGACGGCTCCGTCGCGGCGTGGATCATCCGCACCTTCGGCCTGCTGACGGTTCTGTCCGTCGCGCCGGGCATCCTGATCATGGTCACGAGCTTTCCGCGCTTCGTGATCGCCTTCTCGATCCTCAGATCCGGCATGGGACTGGCTTCGACCCCTTCCAACATGATCCTGCTGTCGATGGCGATGTTCATGACCTTCTACGTCATGTCGCCCACCTTCGACAAAGCCTGGACCGACGGCGTACAGCCGCTTCTGCAGAACCAGATCAACGAACAGCAGGCCGTGCAGCGCATTGCGGAGCCCTTCCGTACTTTCATGAACGCCAATACGCGTGACAAGGATCTGAAGCTGTTCGTGGACATCGCCCGCGAGCGCGGACAGGAAGTGATGACCGACAATGTCGTCGACTACCGCGTGCTGGTTCCGGCCTTCATGCTGTCGGAAATCCGGCGCGGTTTCGAGATCGGCTTCCTCATCATCCTGCCGTTTCTGGTCATCGATCTGATCGTCGCCACCATCACCATGGCAATGGGCATGATGATGCTGCCGCCCACCTCCATCTCCCTGCCGTTCAAGATTTTGTTCTTCGTGCTGATCGACGGCTGGAACCTGCTTGTCGGCAGCCTTGTCAGATCGTTCAACTAACGGCCATCTGCGCCGGATTGACACCTGTTAACCCTGTTTTTTAACCCCGCAGCCCAACGGCAGCGGGGTTTTCGCATTTTGATGCTTTGTTTACCATTTTCCCTAGGCCCTGAGTAACTATATTTATAAACAGAAAAATCACCATTTAACTAAATAACTCAGTAACCATAAGTATTTTCTAGTATTTCTTGGCGCCCAAATTAATAATTGTGCAATTTTTCGCTGCGAAATTCCAATCACACGCAGCGGGTTTGGTTTCCGAAACTAAGAATTTCTGAACCGAGTGGCATGAAGCCGAAACGTTGCGACCGGTAATACCAAGTCCGGAATGTCCCCACTCCAGTATTTCGTAAAAACAAGGGACACATTTATTATGGCAAGCATTCTCACCAATGTCGGCGCAACCGCCGCTCTCCAGACTCTCCGCTCGATTGCTTCCAACATGGAAGACACGCAGGGCCGCATCTCCTCCGGTCTGCGCGTCGGTTCGGCTACCGACAACGCTGCTTACTGGTCGATCGCAACGACCATGCGTTCGGACAATGAAGCTCTTGGTGCCGTTCAGGACGCCCTCGGCCTCGGCGCTGCGAAAGTAGACACGGCCTATGCAGGCATGGAAGCTGCTATCGACGTCGTGAAGGAAATCAAGAACAAATACGTTGCCGCCAGCGAACAGACTGCGGACCGCGGCAAGATCCAGGAAGAAATCACCCAGTTGAAGTCGCAGCTTATTTCGATCGCGGAAAGCGGTTCGTTCAACGGCGAAAACTGGCTGCTCAATGATCTCAGCTCCGCGAACAAAACCGTGGTTTCCGGCTTCGTCCGCGCTGCTGACGGCACGACGTCCGTTAAGACGACGGCTTATACACTTTCGGCCACCAACGTACTGTTCGAAGCTGCTGCCGGCACCGGCGGTATTCTGGGCGCCACCTACGCTCTGGCGAACATGGACGCGACGACGACCGATGCAACCGTCGCAACCAACCTCAGCACCGTCGAAGCCGCTCTGAAGGCGATGACCAGCGCTGGCGCCAAGCTCGGCTCTGTTTCCATGCGTATCGACCTGCAGCAGGACTTCGCAACGAAGCTCTCCGACTCCCTCGAAAAGGGCATTGGCCGCCTCGTCGACGCCGACATGAACGAAGAGTCCACCAAGCTGAAGGCTCTGCAGACGCAGCAGCAGCTGGCAATCCAGGCTCTGTCGATCGCCAACAGCGACTCGCAGAACATCCTGTCGCTCTTCCGCTAAGAGCCGAGCTTCTCAATAGCCCTTCGGGGCTGGGGGATCCATTTCTTTCCATAAGCAAACGGGGGCTGACCGAACGCGGATTGGGATAGAAAGCATAAAGGTCCGAAAGGCTGAATCGGACTGAATGCATCCACGAGGCCGCATCCGGAAACGGATGCGGCCTTATCTTTTTCTTAAACTTTCGGGGATACGCGCGCGTGCGCGCGAGGGTTGCAATTTTAAATTTTTCGGGGATGAATTTCTTTCCGCGCTTATCAATTCATTAACCAAACCCGCGTTACCTAATGCACATCGAAACGGCGAGCTAACGTTAAAAATCAGCCAGTTAGCAGGCATGATGCTGTACGCCGTTCCCGGTGAAACCGGAATGTCCCTTCTTTAATCAGCCATTCAAGGGGCACACTACTATGACGAGCATTATCACGAATGTCGCAGCAATGTCTGCGCTCCAGACCCTGCGCTCTATCGGCCAGAACATGGAATCCACCCAGGCACGCGTTTCCTCCGGCCTTCGCGTTGGCGAAGCTGCGGACAATGCTGCTTACTGGTCGATCGCGACCACCATGCGCTCCGACAACATGGCGCTTTCCTCGGTTTCCGACGCTCTCGGCCTCGGCGCCGCCAAGGTAGACACCGCTTCTGCCGGTATGGAATCGGCAATCGAAGTCGTGAAGGAAATCAAGGCAAAGCTGGTCACGGCAACGGAAGAAGGCGTCGACCGCACCAAGGTTCAGGAAGAAATCGGCCAGCTCCAGAAGCAGCTCGCATCGATCGCACAGGGCGCATCCTTCTACGGCGAAAACTGGCTGGTAGGCGCTTCGACCCTCGGCGCAGCAACACCCGGCACGGCCCCGGACAAGTCGGTCGTTGCCGGCTTCGTTCGCTCCACCGGTGGCGCCGTTAACGTCACGACCACGAAATACGCCCTCGACAGCACCGCTACCGGCAATACGCTCTTCGGCTCGGTCGACTCGGCAGGCGTCCCCGACACGACCGGCATTCTCGGCACGACCGGAACATTCACAACTGTCGCCGCCCAGTCCGTCTACACGCTTGATATCACCCAGTATGCAGCCGCAGACCGCGCCACCAACATGGCCGAAGCCTTGACGCTGGTTGAAAACGCCCTGAAGGCAATGACGAGCGCTGCAGCAAAGCTCGGTTCGCTCTCCATGCGTATCGGCCTGCAGGAAGATTTCGCTTCCAAGCTGTCCGACTCCATCGACAAGGGCGTCGGCCGCCTGGTGGACGCTGACATGAACGAAGAGTCCACCCGCCTCAAGGCTCTGCAGACCCAGCAGCAGCTCGGCGTTCAGGCTCTCTCGATCGCCAACAGCAACTCCGAAAGCATCCTGTCGCTCTTCCGTTAATCGAAGACCGAAAGCGAAAAAATCAACCGCGCCGAAAGGCGCGGTTTTTGTTTGTCCAATGGCCCCGAAAAATTAAGAGATTTCTTGGTTAAGAGTTCATTAACCAAATCACGGCTAAATCAGCGCATCGAAACGACTCGTTAACCAAGACGAAAAAGAGGTTAACAGGCATCACGCCGCTCAGTCGTTTCCGGCGATCCCGGAATGTCCCTTCCCATTTAGCCAGCTCAGAGGGGCAATTATGACAAGCATTATCACGAATGTCGCCGCCATGTCGGCGCTTCAAACCCTGCGCGCCATCAGCGGCCAGCTCGAAGAAACCCAATCCCGTGTCTCTTCGGGCCTGCGGGTAAAATCGGCCTCCGATAACGCCGCCTATTGGTCGATCGCGACGACCATGCGTTCCGATAACATGGCTCTGTCCGCCGTTCAGGATGCGCTGGGGCTTGGCGCCGCCAAGGTCGATGTCGCTTATTCCGCGATGGAAAGCACCGTCGAAGTCGTCAAGGAAATCAAGTCGAAAATCGTCGCGGCTACCGAAGAGGGTGTCGACAAGACCAAAATCCAGGAAGAAATCGACCAGCTGAAAAAACAGCTCGAATCGATTGCACAGGGTGCATCTTTCAGTGGCGAAAACTGGCTGCTGGGCACCGGCGCCAAGACCGTCGTTTCCGGTTTTGTGCGTGATGGCGCCGGCACCGTCAGCGTCACGAAAACGGACTATACGCTTGTCGACACCACCGCCGGCACAACAACCGCCAATGTGCTTTTCGGCCTGACCGGCTCGCCCGCAACGCTTGACACGACAAAGGGCATCATCGGCCAGCCCGGCACGGCGTCCGGCATTTCCGTATGGAATATCGATCTCAAGCTCTTCAATTCTGCAACGCCGCCGACCTACACTATCGGGAACCTTCTCACCGATGTCGAAACGGCATTTCAGTCGATCAGCAGCGCATCCGCCGCTCTCGGTTCCATCAAGATGCGCATCGGCCTGCAGGAAGACTTCGTCTCAAAACTCACCGACTCCATCGACAAGGGCATCGGCCGTCTCGTCGATGCGGACATGAACGAAGAATCCACCAAGCTCAAGGCTCTTCAGACACAGCAGCAGCTTGGCATCCAGTCGCTCTCCATCGCCAATACCAGTTCCGAAAATATCCTGTCGCTATTCCGCCAGTAAGCGGCGCCCGTTGGCTACGGGCGGTTTCGTCCCGCTCTGGCAGCAACAGAATATTCGGATGTGGAAACCGCGCTTCGCAAGGGGCGCGGTTTTCCATTTGCCGCAAACTGTGTGGCACACGCATGGATCATGCAGCCGCAGGCGACAGGTTCTGTCATGATCTCTAAGGATTGTCTCTGACACCTCTGCAAGGCATTGATTTTATTGAACCTCATGCTATTGCATCTATCTGTTTCGTCTCTCCCGATCTTTCAGCTATGTCTCTGGCGCTGTTCGAGACACAAAAAAAGCCCGCGGATCGCGGGCTTCGAGATCAAATTTTCAGAGACAAACCTAAGCGTTCGGCGGTAGCAATGACACCCTGGCGAGGTCTTCCTTTCGGTAGTACCTGGCGATCTTTCCCGACGTCTCGAAAATTGGCTTCATCCCGTTCTGATCGAGTTCGTCCTTCATCCAGGCAATGTTGCGCCGCCACCCACTCGCGACCCGATGCAGGGACCGGTGGTTCTCAAGGAAGGCATCTACGGTGTCCCGGTGAATGAATGACTGCGGTCTGCGAGTTCTCGGATTTGTCCTCACCTCGACAGGCAAAACACGATGCTTGACCAGCGCTGCGACGGTCGCGTCGGTTGTCGCCAGCGCATTCTTGACCTCCGTCATGTTGAGGTAGACGCCCCCGTTGCCGTAATCGTCTTCACCGTGATTGCCCTCCGCCGATACAGGAAGTTCTCGGAGATCGACGAGTAAGCTCCGCACCGTCATCGAGTCGTCGGCGCGGGCCACACGGGTCAGTTTCCCTTCAACGATCATTTCGAGAAGGTCGGCCTGGGTAAGGCTCTTCCGTTGGCAGGCGGTGGTGAGTGGGACAAGACCATGGCCTTCCCCCACCAGATTTGTCCGCTCAAATAGGCGACTACGAAATCCGTCGAGAGCGGCCTTCGACACACGATAGAAAGGGCGCTCACCCTTGACACCTCGTTCAGACGGAACAAGTACCCCCCGCTCGATGAAGTCGCGAACACGGTTTTCATGGGTTCCCAGCAAGGCCGCAACCTCTACCGTGGTCAAATTGTCAGCCGTGTCCCCGAGGATTTCGTCTGCGTCCGCGACCGAGAAGTAGACGCGCCTATCCGAGAGTTTCGAGTGAATGATGAGTCCCTGCTCCTCGAGCAGCTTCCTGACCCGTTTCCGATCCAAAGCATAATCGACGGCGGCCGACCGTACCGAATGGAGGTGTCGACGCTGGACGGGGAGGACAAAGCGATCTCCCGGCCCGACCGGCACATGGCGCTCTACGAGGTCCTGGAACAGCCCGACGATTTCAGCGTAAGCCGGTACGGTGGCATTGCGCCGAAGGTGGCGGACCATCGAGCCGAAAAACTCCGTGATGGTGTTGGCGGCAGGCCGATGCAGATCGATCGCCTGCGTCACCACCCTCTCGACCATTGCCCGTCCTTCCCTCGCGACCAGGAAGCCGGCGGCCCGGCCGCCGATTGTCGAGGCCGCCTTTCCGCCGACGATGAAGGAAGGAAGACGGTTGTGAAGGAGCCATCCGAGAAACTGGAAGAGCATAAGCAGCACGTGGACCTCCTGGCGGTCGATGAATGACTGGGTACGGTTTCCCGCGATGCGGCCTTCGATGTACGCATCAACTTCCAACTCCGCCTCATCCGCCGGAGCGCTCGGCTGGCATTCCAAATGCCAGCCTTCAGCCGCGAACAGGGCGACATCGTTCGCAGGCGCGTTGTCCCCGGCTTCAACGAGAAGCTCGCGGTGGTGGGTGCAGGCCATGATGGCACGCGTCATCCACGAAGCACGCTCGAATGGCCGTGATTGCGGTCGGCCCCTGCCCTTGTCCATGTCTTCGACGAGACAACGAGGGCAGAAACGGAACCGCCCCGCCACCCTCATCTCCTTGCGAAAAACGGCGTCGCCGAGCCGCCATTCCCCGGCTTCCTCGCTGGTAGGCACCGCGAAACGCCGGAGCTGGTCTACCGAGACCCCTGACCATGAGGAAAGCATCCTGATTGCGTCTTCGTCGCCCCGAGCAACGGCCTGAACCATGCTGTGGCCGATGAGGCCAGCCACGGACGAACAGCCCATGGCACGCGCCAACCGCGACGCGAGGCTGAGCGGCGTCTCGGAGTCGGGGTGGAACGTGACGTTTACAGGAAGCTTCATGCTGCCCTCCTGCTTTTCACCGGGGGTGCGATATCGTCGAGCGCGTGGGCAGGAACGATCTCACGCCAGTTGGCGGCGACGAAGACATTGTCGCGGCGCGTGCATCCCGTCATCCCTTCGTAGACCTTCGTGAAGTCGGCGAGCTTCACTTGGGTTCGCCCACTATCGGCCGCCCGGAAGCATGCCTCCTGAACGAGCTCGACCACCTGCCCGAACGCCCCACTCGCTGCTCGGCAGAGCTTCTCGCGGAAGACGTCAGTCTGCGTGTCGTCCGCGCGGGACATGCCACAGTCTTCGACAGTGACGGTCTCGATGATTTTTTCGATCCACTCTTCGTCCTCGGGATACTCCATGGGCTCGTACCGCATGACGTATGACCGGCGAGCAAGCTGCCGATCCCCCTGGAGAAAGGTAGCGAGCGCCGGCACGCCAGAATAGATCGTGTGGATCGGCCAGCCATCGATCTGAACCAGCGCCTTGAGAACGTCCTGGACCGCCTGGATTGCTTTGGGTGTGTTATTGCGAAGGACGTCCTGCATCTCGTCGATCCAAATCGCCTTCACGCCACGTTCCTTCAGCTGCTCTTTGAGGAATACCCAAAGCTCCGGGTCCGTCTTCCGGCCTTTCACCGGAACACGCATGGCGGTCAGGAGTTCGATGGCAAGCGCCCGCATGTTGCAGGGCTTCGGCGGCTTGATGCAGATCAGCGGCGTGACATCGTCGCCGTATTCGTCCTTGGATGGCTGCCATTCCTCGATCAGCGGCAGGATGCGTGTGATCGACCGGGTTTTACCGCTTCCGGTCTCGCCGATGACGAACAGCGACCTGCGCTGTGAACCACGGCCTCTTTCGAGGTCCTTGGCGTTTTTGCGCAGCTTCTCGATGAACCCGCTGAGGACTTTGTCGCGGCCAGATTCGAAGTATCGCTCGGCACTACGCTCCCGGATTGCATCTGGATTGACCTTCTTGGTAGCCATGATCAGTCATCCTCCTGTTCGTCGAACTTCGAGCGTGAGCGCACTTTTTCGACCGCTTCGGCGCGGGCCTGTTCCGCTAGTTCCTGGTCGCTACGCTGATTTTCAAGCAGCAGAGCGCCCGGAGGCTCAGTATTGGGGGCGGGCTCCATCACCTCGTCAGCCTCGCAGTTCGCTTCCCAACCGCGAACAACTTCGCGATTGAGCCGCTCCATGTCCTCGGCCGTTGGGATGCGAGCGCCAAGGTTGGCGCGGATGGTGGCGGCCTCTCCGGTGCGGCGCATGCGACGGATACCCGCGTACATGATCTTGAGGTCCTCTTTCGTCTTCTCCGCGATCTCGTCGCGCTCTTCCTTGAGGACGGCCAGCCATTCGTGAAATGACACGGTGTGATCCAGGCCGAGGACGTTTTCGACGGCGAAGTATTCCGTTTCGTCCTTCGCCTTCACCAGGACGTGGCGCGCGTACATGGGGTCGTACATCACGTCGATCGGCTTCTGGCCGATGCGGCGGCGGAG
Source organism: Agrobacterium sp. 22-209-1 (assembly GCF_053522485.1). NCBI lineage: Bacteria > Pseudomonadati > Pseudomonadota > Alphaproteobacteria > Hyphomicrobiales > Rhizobiaceae > Agrobacterium > Agrobacterium sp. 22-209-1. Next base: position 35,434 of record NZ_JBNWCH010000002.1, on the reverse strand, counting down.
CGCATTGAGCCGTTCATCACGGAACGTCACACCGCAGACGACAATGCCGTCCTTCTGGATCGTCGCAGTCGTGGGATAACCAAACGCCGCAATCATACGAAGCTGGCTGGGCGGATACTTGATCTCGATAGAGCCGGTAGCCTCGACCCACTCGTTATGCGGGGTGTTGCCGCCGAGACCGCTGTGGCGCGTACGGTGATAGATATCGCAGATCGCGAAGATGATGATCCTGGCGAACTCGTCCATGAACACGCTGGCATGAGCCTCCGCGTTGTAGTCACCCTTCTCTTCGACCGAGGCAAAGGTACGGCCGTCGAGGAAGTGCGTGATCAGCGGGCCGATGATCCCGAACAGCCGCTCGATGAACGGCCGGCGCGCGGGATCGCCCGCAGGCTGGCGAACGACGGTCACGCCGATGGACTGAGCGCCCGTGATGAAGTGGTCGGAAAGCATTGGCCCGCCGTTGTCCATCGACGCGAGGTCGGGCTTCACGCGGGCCGACCAAGCGGTTTCGGCTCCAACCATTCGCGACAGATCGGTCTTGTCGGTCATCGCCATGCGCAGCACGCCAGCGATTGCCTCGGCCGACGGGGTCGGCGTGATTTTCACGCCGAGGACGTATCTGGTGGCGACGTCGATGGCTACGGTCACGCAGATTCGAAGCGTTTTAGGCAAGGCTTTGACGAACACGTCCGGCAGATGCGCCCATACGCCTGTCTTCACCAGCAGCGTAATGAGGTCGCCCTTCCATTCGTCGATTTCGACCAGAGCGCCGGGGCGCTCGACATCGAAGCTCGCCTTGACGTCGCGGAAGTACTTTAGGGCAGCCTCTTCTCCTTCCCGGCTGGCCATGACTTCAAAGGCATCGAACCTGTTGATCGCGTTCTTCGTCTTGGTAAGCGAGAATTCCAGGAGCTCGGAGAGGCCAGCAGCACGACGCTTGTCATTCTCCCCGTCCCGCTCCGCGAGATAAGCAAGATGAACCTGCGCCGGCGTGGGCCGGAGGCGGCTCAGGTACTCACGAGCCATCTTCTGATGAAAAAGTTCGCTCGCGCGGCACGGAATTACCGTGCGGCTCCCCGGGCCGTGATGCAACGGCACAAACACGACGGGATTGCGTCCTGCCGCAATATACTTGTCGTAGTCGCGTTTGAACGTCTTCCAGCTCGGACCGTTGGAGATTTTGACAACAGTCTGACCCGTGCGGCGTCGACGACCATTCTTTTTCTTGGCGTCGGGACCGAGGAGTTCCTTTTCCCACCATTCGTCGAGCATGGGCTGGAGCTTGACTGAGAACGGCAGTTTCTTTTTCGCGTCCCTGCACGCAGTTTCGTACCGCCCGATCAGCTTTTCGCGCAGGCGAGCCGCCAACCGAACCTTAGGATCGAAGGCGTTGAGCGTCTTGTCGCCATGGATGGCCAGCGTGCGCTGGATGGGCGCGCTGTGGTGATAGTAATAGACGTCGGCATCTCCGGCGTGGAGACGATCCCATACGTCCTGACGGGTTCGCACCATTGTACGAGCGAGGTCTTCCTCGTGCGCAAAGGTATAGGTCAGGCTGTCCGAGAAGACCGGGATGTAGTTCCTCGTGCCTTCCTGATAGCGGTCGGTACGCCCCATAGATACGAGGGAATGGGTGTGGGTACGGGTCGGAAGGGGATGACTGTAGGACACGTACGCTCTCCTTTTCGTGTCGTGACGGACTGGGTAGGCTCAGACGGCATGGGATTGGCCATGCCGGTTATGAACCAGGTCAGTTCGTCGATCCGACCGATGCCTTCGGGAAGAAGTTCGCCGAGGTCGATGAGATGCCAGATGGCAGCCCGACGGGCGGCCACGTTCTGGCATCCGGAGAGGAGGGTCATGAATCTGAAGCGTCCAGTCATGCGACGAACGATTTTGCGAAGTTCATCTGCCGCTGCGGGATCGCACGTCTCGCGCGAGGCGAGGATTTCGGAGCAGTTGTGGAAGGAGGCGACCGTACCGTCCTTTTCGGTCATCAGGCGCGTCTCGTCGGCCAGGCGGCGTCCGCCTTTGTGTGAGATGCCATCGTTCTCGATGCGGGTCAGCATGTCGAGCATCGAGGCGCGCTTGCGGTTCATCTTGACGGCGATCGCCAGCCGCCGGCCGTCCTCGAACACGACGTAGTAGTCGAAGGTGTGGGTGCGCGTGCGACCGTCGGCATCGACGTAAGTTACGCGAGGGTATTGCGAATGGATTTCCCGAACGTTTTTCCATGTCTGGAGAAGATAGGAGACGCGAAGCTCGAGAAGGCTTTCATGCCAGAGGATGATCCCGCGGAAGATCGAGTGACCACGTGACGTTTTGGCCTGCTTGAGTGCAGGGCGGCGGGTCGCTAGGCCAGGATGCGGCGGGGTGAAACGGAACGTCTCGGCGCTTTCGGCGGAAGGCTTGAGCGACGAGGAACTCTTGAGGCTGCTCTCGACCTTTACCTCGTGGGAAACCAAGGCTGCCCTCGACGCAGCGACAATGGCTTCACGCTTCATATAGAGTTTACGTGCAACGCGGTTCTTGAACGACATGCGCGGGTTCCTCGCTCTCGGCTCCAATGGACAATTCCACTGGCCGAAAACACACCCGTTCAGGCAGGCTCACGGCTCAGTGAGGAGCTATTCTCCGTATGCAAGCCATGATCTTCACCCTTCCGCATCTGCCCGTGCCTAAGGCCGGCCTATTAAAAACCCCGAGACATCTGTCTCGTTCGAGGTCGTCAGTGCACCATTTGAGAGCACATTTCAGAACCGCACGGACCCGTACGCGTAAAATATTAACGAAAGGTTAAAATTAGTGGCGCGTGTGAAATTTTTATCGGGATTCAGCTTTTACAAGATCGCCTCGACATGGCAGGTGCCGATAGGTCGGTCGGTACTTGGCGACGGCAGGCGCGTCTGATACCACTTTTGTATCGAATTCAGGGTTCGGCGCTAGTGACCTTGGGTTTCACCATCGGAGATGTCGGGGCGTGTCTGTTTCCCCTCTGGCTCTGCATTGACTGGGTTTACAACCTTGATCAGCGAACGGAGGTATTCATGAAGGCAATGCTCAAGACTGGAGTGGACGTTCTTGCGGTTCTGTGGGGCCAGGTGGGGGAACGGACACGCCATCGACAAGAGGGTGAATGGGACCCAAGCGTTATGCCGAAAGGCCCGCACGGAGCGGTTCGAGTCCGCTCCCCCCACTCCAGTTTTTCCATGGCCAGCCCAAGGGGCCGGCAATATGGCTTGTCGCCGTTGTTGGCCCAGAGGCTGCGCAGAGACTGCAGGCCTCGCTCTACGTCAGAGACGAGAGCTCGCCCGGTCGAGTTCGCGGTGGTCCAGATGGAAAAGCGGATGCTGCCCAAAAGCCCTCTTTTCTGGCTAAAATCGATCGAGTTTCTTGACACAACATCAGAAAGGCTTGAGATCGGCGCTTTCGCGCCAAGCTAAGGTGACGAGGTGAACTACTGGATTGCTGACTCGCCCAACTACTTACTGATGGCTGGGCTGGGGTTCCACCTGCTGTTAACCTGTTGTTGATAATAACTGGCACGACTGTCAAATTTTGAGAGACTGGAGTTTAGTCGTGCCACGTGGGAGAAAACCTAAAGACAATAACCCCGTTGCCAAGGCAGCAAAACCTGGCCCTTCCATCGCGGCTACACTTTTTGCGGCCGCCGATAAGCTGCGCGGTAACATGGATGCTGCCGAATATAAGCATGTCGCACTCGGGCTTATTTTTCTAAAGTACATATCCGATCGGTTCGATGCGCGCATTGACGAGGTTAAAGCGAACCCGGAGGAAGCCTTCCTCCTTGACGACCCAGACGCAGCTCGTGACCTCATCATCGGTGCCGACATCTTCTTCGTACCCGAACGTGCGCGCTGGACCTTCCTCAAGGAGAACGCCACCAGTACCAAACCAACGATCGGCGAGCTTATCGATCAGGCCATGATCGCCATTGAAACGGAGAACCCTACGCTCAAGGGCGTGTTGACCAAGAATTACGCAAGGCAGGAGCTGGACCAGAACAAGCTCGGCGAGGTGCTCAAGCTCTTCTCGGACATCAAGTTCGAGGATGCGCATCATGGTGCAGATGTGCTCGGTCGAGTCTACGAGTATTTCCTCGGTGAGTTCGCTAAGCTGGAGGGTAAGCGCGGTGGGCAATACTACACCGCCGGCAGCGTGGTGAAGCTTCTTGTAGCCATGCTGGAACCCTTCAAGGGCCGCGTCTATGACCCCTGCTGTGGGTCAGGAGGCATGTTCGTGCAGTCCGAGCGCTTCGTTGAGGAGCATGCGGGCAAGCACGTTGATCCCAAAAAGGCACGCGACCAGATTGCTGTCTACGGACAGGAGTCCAATGCTACCACATGGCGGCTCGCCAAGATGAACCTCGCCATCCGGGGCATCGAGGCGAACCTCGGTTCCAAGTGGGCGGACACCTTTCACGAAGACATGCACAAGGGTCTCATGGCGAAATACGTGCTCGCCAACCCGCCCTTCAATGACAGTGATTGGGGCGGGGAGAAACTCAGGGGCGATACCCGCTGGCGTTATGGCGTGCCTCCCGCAGGCAATGCCAACTTCGCCTGGCTACAGCATATCATCTACCACCTTGCGCCCGATGGATACGCCGGCGTGGTTCTGGCCAACGGCTCGCTCTCCAGTCAACAGTCTGGCGAGGGCGATATTCGCCGGGCTCTGATCGAGGGCATCACTGTCAGCGAATCCGGGAAGCAAATACACTATCCGGGCCTCGTCGATTGTATCGTGGCGCTACCGGGACAGCTATTTTCCACCACACAGATACCAGTCTGCTTGTGGTTCCTCACCCGCGACAAATCGAATGGCCTCTCACGTGACAAGAAGCTGCGTGACCGGACGAACGAAATCCTATTCATCGACGCGCGGAATCTCGGCACGATGGTATCGCGCACGTTGAAGGAACTGACTGATGAAGACATCGCCAAGGTTGCCGACACTTACCACGTGTGGAGAGAGGCAGGCGGACACTATGAGGATGTGCCAGGCTTCGCCAAGTCCGCGACCCTCAAAGAGGTCGAGGCGCAGGGTTTTGTGCTGACGCCGGGACGTTATGTCGGTACTGAGGCGGCGGAGGAGGACGAGGAAGGCTTCGACGCCAAGATGACGCGGCTGACCAATGTGCTGAGCGAGCAAATGGCCGAGGGCGTGGCGCTCGACGAACGCATTCGCAAGGCGCTGGCAGGAGTCGGCCATGGCTGGTGAGTGGACAACTGCACGTTTGGCAGATGTCGTGGCCAGGATACAGACAGGGCCATTCGGAAGCCAGCTTCATGCCTCTGATTATGTGCCATCTGGCGTGCCCGTCGTCATGCCTACCAATATACGTGACCGCCGCATCTATACGGAAGGTATCAGTTATATCCGCGACGAGGACGCCAATCGCTTGTCTAGGCATAAGCTGCGGCAGAACGATCTGGTATTTTCCCGGCGTGGCGAGGTAGATAAGTGTGCACTCGTAACCCGAGACACTGTCGATTGGCTCTGCGGGACGGGCTGCTTGCTCGTTCGACCTGACGAAGCCAAGTGCGACCCGGTCTTCCTGTCATTTCACATATCCGCGCCCGAAACGCGCGATTGGTTGAAGAAACATGCGGTTGGGCTGGTCATGCCCAATCTCAACACGGAGATACTCAGCAATATACCACTCAACCTGCCTCCTCTTGGAGAGCAAAGGCGCATCGCCCATCTCCTTGGCTCTCTCGATGACAAGATCGCGTTGAACCGGCGCATGTCGGCGACCCTGGAGGAGATGGTGAGGGAGGCATTCAAGAGCTGGTTCATTGATTTCGAACCCGTCCGCGCCAAGGCCAAGGGCCACCCCACGGGCCTACCCGACACCACCGCCGCCCTCTTCCCTGACCGGTTCGGAGAAAATGGTCTGCCGGAGGGGTGGGACAAGGCTCCACTCCTCGACCATGCGCGACTTATTTCTGGAGGAACGCCGAAGACTGATGAACCAGCCTATTGGGACGGCCCTGTTCTATGGGCCAGTGCAAAGGACGTGAGCCAATGTGCCGATCGGTTCCTTACAAGCACCGAGCGCACCATCACGCGTCGCGGCCTGGAGCAAAGCGCCACACGTTTGGTGCCTGCCCTTTCAACGGTCGTCGTCGCGCGCGGAGCGACCACCGGCAGGCACTGCCTGTTTGGTCGAGAAATGGCCATGAACCAGACCTGCTATGCACTTCACTCTGACGCAAAGAGACCGTTTTGGCTCGCCTGCACGTTCTCGGCAATGGTGAACGACCTGGTACGTGGCGCGCATGGCTCGGTGTTCGACACGATCACAACCACGACCCTTCAGACGGCAAAGGTCATCTATGGCGGCGACGAGATTGTTTCGGCGTTCGAGCGTACAGCCCAACCGATCTATGAACGCATCCTCAACCTTGTTGAAGAGTCAGCTACGCTGCGCGCGGTCCGCGAGACCCTGCTACCCAAGCTGATCTCCGGTGAAATCCGCATCAAAGACGCCGGAGCTACAGGGGTGGCGGCATGACGGAAGCGCGGCTTGATCTGAACTGGCGTCTCTTTGCTGATCCCCCAGACGAACCTGAAACGCAGTACGGCGCGATGTTGGTCAACTACAACGGCAATACGGCGCGTGATACCTACGACATGGTCATGTCCTACCGCGCTGCGGCGTTCCGCCTGCTGGATGCGGCAATGAAACATGGCGAAGCATGGGAGAGCGTCGACCCGATCTTGTTCTGCTTCCGGCACGCACTGGAACTGAATCTCAAGAGTCTGTTCAAGGGGGCACACCTCCGCACGCACGGCCTCCAGCCTATGGCAGACGCGCTGCACGAACGGCTGTCCTTACGCTACCCGACCGTTCAGGTCGACTGGCTGCGCGATCGTATCCACGAGTTCGACGCAGTTGACCCGCGCTCGACGGCCTTCCGCTACGATGACGCCGCGTCTCCCACTGCCCCACCGGAGCTATGGGTCGATTTCGCCAAGCTCAGGCACATCATGACCACGATGTTCGACGCGCTGGACACAGTCCGACGCCATGACTTCGAGCTGGAACGGGAGAGGGCCTGACGCATGCCTTATACGCTCCAGATGCTCCGCGCACTCATGGAAACCCACCCCGACCGGGCGGAGCCGCTGCGTATCCACGTCGAAGCGCTGGAGCGAAGCATCGAGATTCAACCTGCCTTCTGTCTCCAGAGTGTCCGCACGCTGTTCGAGGCAGCACATGCCACCATAGGTCCGCGCCTCGGCGTCGTTTTCGGGAAAAATGAGAATTTCCAGCAGCGAACGCGCACCCTACTCAATGCCATGGACTTTTCGGTGGCGGATCACCCCGAGACGGACAAGATTGGCGAAACGATCACCAAGTTGCTCGGTAGTATAAATGGAGCGGCACTGGCGCTCGCTGAACTTAGCAACATACCGAACATGCGTCACGGCGGGTCACTCGACTGGGGTACCTTGCAGCGCCAGCATGCGCTGATGTTGGGTGGCCTGTGCGACAGCTTGGTCGCTTTCCTCTTCGATGTCGCCTGGAGCCGGACCACGCCTGAAGACGCAGCAGGCGACCAGCCGGACTACGGTGACCATAACGCGTTCAATGCCTATCTCGACTCGGAGTACGATCCCATAGAGATCGCCGGTGCGGCCTTCGACCCCAGCTACGTCCTGTTCCACTTGGATGAGACCGCCTACGACGCGGCGCGGATTGACTGGGAGGCCGAGAGCGCGTCCGAAGCCACTGACGACAAGGAGGTTGCGGCATGAAGTGGGCGTGGCAACCCTTCTCGAGTGACGCCCTGGCACATAATAGCTCGGTGAGGTAGCGATGAGCGACACTTATTCTACTCCTCCCGATAGTCCGCGTATGGAGTTAGCCGAAGAGGCTGTCGAATTGGCGGCGCTCTCTTGGTTCGAATTGCTCGGATGGAACAGTGTTCCCGGCGACTATCTTGCGCCGGACGGCCCCATGGGCGCGCGGACCGATTATCGCGAGGCGATCCTAGAGCCTGAATTGCGCAGTGCAATCGCCTCCTTAAACCCTGAGGCAACGGCCGACATGGTCGACTCAGCCGTACTAAAAATCCGGGCATCGCAGAGCCAGGACCTCATCGAGAACAACAGACTTTTCCACCCTTTCCTCGTCAGTGGTGTACCTGTCGAAGTGCACGAGGGAGGGACAACTCGTTTCGTGGGCATCAGGATCGTCGATCAGGATAATCCACTGGCTAACCGACTACTGGTTGCCAACCAGTTCATTGTAAAGGGCGAAAAAGGTACCGTGCGAGCGGATGTTACGGTTTTCGTCAATGGCTTGCCTCTCGCGGTGTTGGAGTTGAAGAGCCCGTCCGACGCATCAGCTACGCTGGAAAAGGCTCACAACCAGCTAGCGACTTACAAGACGAGGGCACCTGAGCTGATGCGCACCAATCAGGTGCTGGTTATCAGCGACGGTAGCAACGCACGTATCGGCTCGATAACGGCGCAGTTGGATCGCTTTGCCCCATGGCGGACTATTGATGGCACCGACATCGATGATGCGGGCCGCTCAGAGCTGGAGGTGCTGATCCGCGGCGTTTTCGCCCCTGAACGGTTTATAGACCTAATTTCCGACTTCGTCGCATTCGAGGTCAAGGATGGTACCGTCAAGTCCAAGAAACTCGCGGCATACCATCAGTTCCACGCCGTGAAAAAGGCTCTGTTCTCGACCCTCGCCGCGGCACAGTCAGGAACCCGAAAAGGTGGTGTCGTCTGGCATACACAAGGGTCTGGCAAATCTTTGACCATGCTGTTCTTCGTACGACAGCTTCAGCTAGCAAAAGAACTGAAAAACCCAACCATCGTTTTGGTGACTGACCGTAACGACCTCGACGACCAGCTTTTCGGAACTTTTGCCGATCACGGGGCGGCACTGCGCGGCACCCCTCGGCAGGCGGGGACGTCCGAAGAGATGCGCAGCCTCCTCGCGGTTGATATAGGTGGGTTGGTTTTCACGACCATCCAGCGCTTCAGGGGTGAGGATGGTTCGCATCCCCTTCTGACCGACCGCAGCAACGTGATCGTCATCGCTGACGAGGCGCACCGCACACAATATGGTTTCAAGAAACGCTATGTTGAGCACGACGGCGGGATGAGGGAAGCGGTGGGGTTCGCCGACTACCTTCGGCAGGCCCTTCCGCATGCAACGGTCGTTGGCTTTACAGGAACACCCATCGAAGAGCGAGACCGCGACACGTACGGCACTTTCGGGGATGTCATTGACACCTACGACATGACCCAAGCAGTCCTTGATAAAGCTACTGTACCGATCCATTACTCGGCCCGTCTTGCTCGTCTACACCTTGCCCTGAATGACGAAGAGCGTGCCCAGCTCGATGCGCTCGCCGAGGAGCTTGCCGAAGGCGACGATGCTGCGGTGGAGCGGATAAAGGGGAGACTGGCACGTTTTGAAGAAGTCGTCGGTTCGCCTGATCGGGTGGCTCAGATTGCCGCTGACATCGTGGATCACTTCTCTACGCGGCGTGATGCTATGGCGGGCGGCAAGGGAATGATCGTGACGGTCAGCCGTCGGGTCGCTGTGATGCTCTACGACGAGATCGCTAAACTGCGCCCAGAATGGGTTTCCAACGACACCAGTGACGACAAGTCCGGCCTATTAAAGGTGGTGATCACCGGCAACCGTTCAGACGATCCTCAGCCATTGCAACCTCACTTGCGTACCAAATCTCGTTTGGAGGCGCTGGCGAATAGGTTCAAGGACCCATCATCTGGTTTCGATCTCGTCATCGTGCGCGACATGTGGCTCACCGGTTTCGATGCTCCTTCCCTCCACACACTGTACATTGACAAGCCTATGCGCGGTCATGGTCTCATGCAGGCAATCGCGCGGGTTAACAGGGTCTGGGGCGACAAGCCGGGCGGGCTGGTAGTTGATTATTTGGGGATTGGTACCGAGCTGAAGGCGGCCTTGGAAAAGTATACCCAGGGTGATCGTGACCAAGTGCGTATGGACCCTGACGAAGCTGCGCGTCAGACTCTAACACTGCTGGAGAGCGCGCTGGCGCTGCTCGATGGTGTCGCATGGAAGGACTTCTTTACCTCGCCTCCGACGGCCCGCCTTACGATTCTGAAACAGTGCCTGGAACACCTTCTGGGAACGGGCAGACGTGACGCTTTCATCGAGACAGGTTTCAAGCTGGAAGTCGCCTATGCGATCAGCGCGGGTGATGACCGGGTGAAGGGTCGGGCGCACGAGATAGCAATGGTCGTTGCGCTCCGCGCCAATTTGGCGAAGTACACCTCGGGCACGGGTCGTAGCCGCACCACAGTTGAACGGGACATACGCCAACTGCTTTCAAAAGCCGTGATGGCAGATGGCATCCTCGACGTCTTCAAGTCCGCTGGCCTTGATCAGCCCGACCTCTCCATCTTTTCCGATGAGTTCCTTGCAGAAGTGCGCGGCACCAGTCAGAAAAATCTGGCTGTCGAGACTTTACGTCGCTTGCTAGCAGATGAAATCAGCGCGCACACGCGAACCAACATAGTTCAGGCGCAAAAGCTAAGCGATCGATTGGACGAGACTCTGCGCAAGTACCACAACCGCGCGGTCGACAGCGTTCAGGTCATTGAGGAATTGATCGCACTTGCCAAAGAAATACGAGCGAGTGGCGCGCGGGCGGCGGAGCTGGGCCTGACCCAGGAGGAAGTCGCGTTCTACGAGGCGCTGGCCGAGAACGGGTCCGCACGCGAACTGATGGCTCATGAGACGTTGCGCACCTTGGCACGATTGTTGGTACAGACGATCCGAGACTCGGCAACCGTGGACTGGACCCGCAAAGAGGGTGTGAGGGCCAAGATGCGCATCGAGGTGCGGAAAATGCTTGCCCGATACGGTTATCCCCCGGACTTACAGAAGGCCGCTGTCGACTTGGTCGTCCGTCAGGCCGAAGCAATCGCCGCGGATTGGGGATGAGTCCACTTTATCTCCGAAAAATCGGCGAGTTAAGACGACAAGCTCATTGACGCCATCAAGCAGCGTTGACGCTACATGAACGTGTTGCGTTTATCCCAATCCGATATCTAATATGCGCCGGATATGGGGGCCGGCATGATACTTCCTGACAACTTGAGTTCCTTGATTGAATTCGACGAGAATACTCTACGCGTCCACAGTAGGGAGAGCCGCCGACTCGAGTTCAAGCGGTCGTTTGACCGACATCAAATGGCGGCCTACGAACGAACGTTGGCCGCATTCTCGAACACGGGAGGAGGCGTTATCGTGTTCGGGGTTGCGGATCGACCAAGAACACTTGTCGGCACCGATATAGCCGGATTGCCCGACGATGCCGACATCACCACGCTCTTGCGACAAGATTTTTCTCCCGAGATACCATTTGAAACGAAAACGTATCAGTTTGGGGAAATGACGTTGTTCGCGGTAGGCGTCGAGACGAACATCAACCGACCCGTGATTTGTCAAAAGAGCCGAGCGAAAAGAACCTGGGATGCCAACGGGCAAAATCCACGAGATGAAGAGGCTATACGCGAAGGTACTATCTACTATCGGTACGTCGCTCAAACTGCAGCCATAAAGTACAACGAACTTCGGGCTCTCCTGGATGAGCGCGAGGAGCGCCGTCTCAAAATTATCATGGAGACCCTGAAGGCGGTCGAACGCGTCGGCTACGAAAAGGTCGGTGTCGTAGATGCAACTTCATTTGGCGACCCGGCAAAAGCCACCAACCTCTATGTATCGAAGGAGACTGCTCGCTCGATGAACTTCATCGACCAAGGCCGTTTTACTGAAGTTGAGGATGATGGCTCCCCGGCATACTTGGTCGTAGGAAAAGTATCTCTCGGGGAAGTAGTACACGCCCCCCTTGAGGCGGCCGACCGTAATCTTCCAAGCGAAGTTGCGCCATTGCTTCAACCCATCGCACAAGAACTATATGGGGAAGGGTGTCGCCTCACTGCATCGGCGGTGAAACCGTTGCTGGAGACGTTCGGCCTCCTTGACATGCCATTCCACGAGTACGACCCCAAGGTCAAACGACGCTACGTCACTCGGGCAGGGATTGCTGAAATCCAACGCCTAATGAGGGAGGAACCTCTCAAGGCGCTCCGTTCTTTTGGGGCAAAGAGTTCCATCAGTGCGTACGAGGACGGCCTTGCGGACGCAGAAGATGCCGACGGCGTCGCGCTTGGAGAGATTGTCGCCGCAGAACCGGCTGAGTAGGAGTCACTCGAGTTCCAGGCTTTTTCCAGCTCATCAACGCCAGACGTAGAACATGCCATGAGGTGGTTTCCGCCCGGCTATCCAGATTTCTATTACTGGCGCTATTGACCTTTGGAGATTTGTTCCCTATTCGTTCACGAATGAAAAAGCGCACCCGCCTCATACGAATAGGTTGATCCCCGCTCGCCGCGATAATCGCGGCCTCAATCAACCGTGCTTCTTTGAGGTTCAAAATGGGTATCGCACAGCGCGCGAAGTTGCTTCGCGCCAGCCGCCATTCGGCATCCATCCGCACATTCTATCCAACGGCTACGGTCAAATGCGACGGTACGCCGGTCTTTCGATCACAAGCCGCACGTGATGCGGCGTGTCTGTTCGACGTCAATCCATCGGTCTTGTCCTGGCACTGCATGCCGCTCTCGATCGATTACCGTGGTGGCGTCCACGTCCCTGATTTTGGTATTCTCGACGATGATGGCGGGCGCTTGTTAGTCGATGCGTCCGACAGGGTGATGCCGGTCGACGTAGGCAGCATCGAGGCCGCAGCCCAAAACCATGGCATCAAATATCGACGTCTGGTCGCCGATGAAGTCTACGATGGTCCGCGTCTTCAGAATGCAAGGGACCTTTTGAGATATGGCGGTGCAGTTCTAGCGCTCGGTGATCGTTTGCGGTTACTCGCAGTATTGGAAGAGCACGGCAATCTGACGATCGCCGAATGCCTTACAGTTTTTACCGAAACCAAGCCAGTTGCCGGACTGGCCCAGATGATCCTGCGCGGTTTAGTCGAAGTCGATCTCGATACGGAATTACTCGGCCCCGAGACAATGGTGCGGCGGATAAGGTCCTGACCTACCTGTCAGCGTCATCATCATTCCCCGTATTCCGAGGCATCCATGCAGTCTTATAGCGATAACCTGATCGCCAATCGCGATCCGTTCCATAGCTCGAAGTACGAGCTTACCCTGCCGACCCATCTAGCGATCATCGCGATGTCGAGATCGATCCGCCAGTTGCTGAAAAGGCGATCGTCGTTTGTGGCAGCTTTCGTCATGCCGCCTAAGGCTGATGTTCATGCCCACAAGATGGCCGCGAAATGGTTGCTTGAGGGGACTGTGCCGGTCGGCGGCGAACACGGCAGCAACTACGTTCTGTTCGTCGGTGAAGAAACTGAAGTTGCCGACGATTTCCAGGCGTTCAGAAAACTTCGAGAACTCAAACGGGCGATCATTCTTCTCCAGGACGAGGAGCTTCTATCTGACGAGGTCCGCATCGTCGCTGATATCGTGGTCTCTTTGGCCCTACCGGCTCCGAACGATTATCGGATTGCGGCGCAGCGGATGAGGCTCGGGACTATCACGAATGCCGATGCCGATTTTTTGTCGCACCAATCTCCCAAACGGGTCGAACTCGGTTGGCGGCGCGGACGATCCGTGGCTGTGAGCATCGGGCGTCTCCGTCGGTATCCCCATATCGAAAAAGGAAAACGTTCCTCTGACTTTTTGTCGGCGGGACCGACACTGCACGACCTGTCCGGATATGGTGAGGCCAAAGCCTGGGGTCTCGAACTTGCCGAGGACATCACGGCGTGGAAGGCGGGAGTTCTCACTTGGGATGATGTCGATTGCAGCGTCCTGCTTTCCGGCCCTCCGGGGTCGGGTAAGACATCTTACGCGGCTGCTTTGGCGAGGACCTGCGACGTACCACTCGTATTAGGTTCGGCAGCCCGTTGGCAGGCAACCGGTCACCTTGGTGATATGCTCAAAGCCATGCGAAAAGCGTTCTCCGAAGCCGCGAGACAGGCACCTTCGATCCTGTTGATTGACGAGTTCGACAGTTTTACGAGCCGCGATGATCGGACCGGTAGCAACGATAACTATCATCGGCAGGTCATCAACGCACTACTTGAACTGCTGGATGGTGCGCAGGCGCATGAAGGCGTGATTGTCATCGGCGCAACGAACTATCCGGACATCATCGATCCAGCGCTTCTTCGGGCAGGACGACTGGAACACCACTTTTCCATTCCGCTTCCGAATGGGGCGGCACGCTACGACATTTTCCGTTTCTATCTTCGGGGAGACCTTGCAGACGAAGCGCTGGACGACGTGGTGTCGGCAAGCGAGGGCTGGTCTGGTGCCGACATCGAACGGTGTGTCCGTGATGCCCGACGCCATGCGAGAAGAGCAAAACGCTCGATGTTGCTCAGTGATCTCGCCACAGCCATGCCACCAGTCATCCCAGTTCCAATGGCCGTACAACGCTGTGTCGCTGCCCACGAACTCGGACATGCCATTCTCGGTGTTTTGCTCGAAGCCGATCCGTTGGTGTCGGTCTCGATCGAGAAAGCCATTCAGACTGGTAGCCGATCACGATCCCTGGGTTACACGGCGTTCGAGGAGCGGCTGTTCAGTCGAAAGACTTCGACGTATTTTCGCAACAAGATCGCCACGCTTCTGGGTGGTATCGCAGCCGAAGAAGTGTTGTTCGGGGAATTCGGTAGCGGTGCTGGTGGCGATCCATCGGCCGACCTCAACCGTGCAACTGATCTGGCGACGATGATGGAAACCAAGTGGGGTCTTGGGAAAACCCTGGCTGTCGAACCTGGTGACAGTCCACGTGAATTGTCGGCATTCCGTCACCGCCGCAAGGCTCTCAGCAAATCAGTCGAGGCGACATTGCAGGCGGAGTTTCGGCGCGCGAAATTCCTGCTCGAAGAACATAGGGATGCCCTTCTCGATCTTCATGCCGGTCTTTTGCGGAAGGGCAGTTTGGCCGCCGCGGTGGTTAGAGCTGCCGTAGAAAGGAACGAGCGCTTCGTTCTACCTCATAAAGCCGAAACCGCTGGATACGAACTCGGGCAATGAAGGCGGCGTCATTCCGTAATCGTCGTCGTGTATCACAGCGCGGCATGGGACGTGCCATTGAACTTCAACGGGGTGAAAAACGCCCGGTAACGGGAAATACCTGTCGATCAGGATGAAATCTTTCACGTTGAACGACGCAATCGGCATTTGATGGGCGATCGACAGGGCCGCGAACAGGAGATCATGCCCAATCTTATCCTTCTTTTGCTCCGGGCTTGGTACATGGAGGTGTCGGAGGGGCCCGACGGTGGTCATTTCGGCATAGAGACTGGCGGCTTTGGCTGTGAGTTCGGCGAACTGGAAGTCCACGGAGAGGATGTCGTCAATCCAGTTGTGGAGCCGTTGCGCTTTTTGTGGATCGTGTTTCAAGGCCAGATGGGCACCCCGCCTCAACTCTGCTATAGCGGGAAACGAGATGGCGAGTGAATCTGCTCCCATGGCTTTCATCCAGGCACGCAACCCTGGCGGAGGTCGTTGCAAACCGGCATTGCTCAGGATGTTCGTATCCAGCAAAAAAATGGGGCCTGCCATTTCGAAACCCTCGGACGTAAACGGAATCACCAAAGGTCGTAGCCGGCATGTGCCGGTTTTCCGTAAACGTCGAGGTATAGAAGTCGTAATTCGAAAATTGGAGCGACGGTGACGATGTCACGAACCTGGACGATCGATGAAGCATCTGCCGACCTGCCGAGCCTTCTGGAAGCGGCACGGACGTCGTCGCAATATATCATTGTTCCCGATGGCAGGTTCAGAGTGTCATTTGATAATCAGGTCGTGTCTGATCACAAACAGACCAACTCACTCGAAGAGCTATTAAATCAAGATGGCCGCCTGAGACCAAGCGATATCGAAGACGTTTGATTCAAAGTGGGACGTTCCCACCATCGAAATTCTTATGACGTCCGCAGCAATTTTACTGCTCTTCACATCAGTCAAAAGTCTGACCTGGCTGTAGCCTTAGCTCACGCGCTTGTTCCCGTCGTCTGTCGCGATCGGCTCTTATCTCGTCAGGAAGGTAGTGCAACCGCTCTCGAGCGCTTGAGAAACCTTCCCTTGTGATCGGATCGCCACTCGCTCCTGGTGCCCTTGCCGAAGATTCTTCAAAAGCGGTTACCAACTGCGCTGGTGACCATTCCACCTCTTTTAATGATATTCTCCGTTTGAGTTCCGCTTTCGCATTAATATTGACCACTGGGGCCATGATCTGAACCCGCTCATAGTCCTCGAAGCCCCTGTCACATATCATGTGAGTAAGGATCGAGACAAGCGGAGTGGTGGAACCCACGTTCGCACAGGCAATCACTAAGGTGTATTTTTCTTGTGGCTTTGGCTGATGATAGGCCTTGTAGATAGGGCACACCTCAATAAGTGGCTCTGTGGACATTCTCTCGAATTGAGACCACACGCACGAGTATGACACGTTTCCGAAGCGAGTTAGTTCGCCGCGTACGCCGCTGCCAATTCCTTCGAAATCTTCCACGGGACAAACGACATGAAATTGCTTGCTCGCATTTTTTTCCTCTTCCAACGTAGAGGAGACAAGCTGCTGTCCGACATCGTGCATCCTAAGACGGTACATCAGGCCAGATGGAGCCAAACGAGCGCTCGCCATTGCATCAATCAGCTCTTTGCGCATGTTCGCTCCTGTCTACTTCGTTCCAACGATAAAAATGCAAGGCATTTTCTAAGTCCCCGAGCAGCGGGTCATTTTGATTGTCCAACCAATCCCGGAAACCCTCTCTCAGAGATAGCTGCAAAGGTATGATGAAGGTTTGCAAGAAACCAGAATCTTCCAAGTGAAGTAGACGGCCCGATACCCGGACGGTCAAATCAGGTACCTTTATTCGGATCAGGTCTTCGAAGTCTTTGTACGTATCGTATTTGTCTAAAGGAGTGAGGAAATCGTATACTCGTTCCGAAGCCTTTTTCAGCAGATTGACGAAGCTTATTTTGCCAGTTTCTACGATAATGACATATACTAGCGCACGATATGCCGTTTCGTAATCGAGCACATTAGGTGATCCTGTCAGTTGCTCAAGCGAAGATGAAGCTCGGCCGTTCTGCCTTAGATAATCCGGAAAGCTTTCTGGGTAGGCGAACAATTGCGCTTGGGCTGTTGGAAGCCCTTTTGCACGGAGTTTTTCCTGAAGACTGGCAAGGCTTTGTGCTGAACCGTTTACGAGCATATATTTGAGGTCGCGGCCCAAAAGATCGTCGTGAAGCTCTTGTATCTTGAAATCTGCAACGACGCTAACCCAGTCGATTCGACCACTTTTCATTTGAATAAGCAGTTCATCCGTGAGCGTCTTGACTTTCAGATCATCGACGAACTCCGTTGGAGACTGGTCGATATAGCATGCTTCTATAGACTCCATATCCTCCAGATTTCGATACGCCGTGAGCAACTTCGCTAGTTCAACGACTACGACATGAGCATTGTACGCAAGCTCGTATCGCCATCCAGCTGAGAACGAATCTCCACCCGTACGCTTTCGCGAAAGTCTTTGGATATATCTGTCATCTCCCTCTCCGAGCAAACGGAGAAGCCATCTTTGAATTTCTACCACCAGGTCACCGCACTAATCGCCATTCAACGGACGGTGGTACACACAGATGATTACCAGAATGTTCTGTTTGGTTTGATTTCCTGTAAGTACCGTCAAACGGCAAGCGAAGCGCCTTTTGCGCTTAGAGACAAGCCTGTGCAATTATCAGAGACACACCAAGCATCTGTGGAGACAATCCTAAGAGTCTCTGACAGGTTCAACAACCATGTAAACATTTGAAACTTTGGAGAGAAATGGTGCTGCTAGAGAGATTTGAACTCTCGGCCTCTCCCTTACCAAGGCAAGCGGGCAAACCGGAATTTACCCTTTCTTTCCAAATCGATACGCCTTCTTCTCTCTAGGCTGTGCCAAATCTGTGCCAATGAGCCCATTTTGCTTGTCGAGCTTTTCAGCAAGCGTTTTGCCAGCGTTCTTGCTGTGCACATATGTTTCCAAAAACAGCTTTGCAGACTTCCAGCCGCCGGCATCCATTGCCATCTTGATATCCGCGTCTGGGAGCTTCATGGCGTTCGTGCCAAACGAATGTCGCCCTGCAGAATGGGTCGTTCGCTTCTCGATCCCTGCCCGATCGCAAACCGCTGCGATCCGCTTATTCACCGACTTCGGATCGGTGTAGCTGAAAACATGCTCCCCCTTCTGGATATCCAGCCCCGCCATTCTCGAAACGAGCTCGGCAGTCAGGTGTCGCACCGACCATTCTTCCGTCTTCGTCTTGGCCAGCACCGCCACCCGTTCCGATAGGTCGACGTGTTCGCCCATGAGGTTCACGGCTTCCGACACGCGCGCCGCGGTCTGGTTCATGAACAGCACCAGCGCCGACAAATGCCACAGCTTGTCCTTGTCGGATTGCGCCAGGAAGGCATCCAGCCACTTCCGGTCAACCGGCTGGTGCTTGTTCGATTTAGGCGTTTCGAACATCTTCACCTTGATGGCGCCGCACCATCCGAGATCATGGGCGTGGTTCATAACGGCGCGCGCGGGAACAATTGCCTGCCGGTTGCGGGTGGCCGGTGCCGCAGTCGGGAAAACCGTCAGCGCCATAGAACGCAGTTCGGCCGGCTTGATGGTGCCGACCGCCCTCCCCTTGAAGTATTTAATGATCGGCGGCAGGAATCGGGCCTCGCCGCCCTGCCGCATGTAGCTGGTGGCCGCTTCTTCAAACAGCCTTACCGCTTCCTCGCCATAGGTATGACGTTTCCAGACGCGCGCTTCGTATTGCGCCCGGAGCTCTTCTGCGACTTTCTTGTCGCGAGTTCCAAGGCTTTCTCGTATGCGCTTTCCGGCGATTGTGCCAGACGCGTACCAGACCCCGTTGCGCTGTTTGAGTTCGAGGTTCGACACGGGGATTTCTCCTTCAAGCTTTCCCGCAGCAAAACGATGTGCTCGGGGTAAAAAACCTTCTTCGCCCCGCGCTTCTCATAGTGGTGATGGGTCTTGACGAGATTGGTCAGGAAGCGACGGGAAACGCCCAACAGGGTTGCGGCGTCATCCATCCCGACTGGAAGCATTCCCTTTGTCCATTCCGGCAAGACGCTCATCCGTCGTTCTCCCCGTTATTCGACTTATCCACAGGGGCGCTTTTGTTGAACGACTTGACGAAGGCCGCCAACTCGCTTGCCGCCATGTCCTCGCATTCCGCCTCGTATTGGACGAGTATGCACATGCGGATGTGCGCCTCGTCATCGTCTTTGGGCTTCCGATGGTTCAGGGTCTCGATCAGACGCGTCCGTTCGGAGTGCATGAACTCGAACATCGTGTTGAGGTATTCGCCAGCGGGGTTGAGGCCTCCGACACGCTTGCTTCTGGGCTGGTTCATGACGCCGGAAAGTCCGGTTATCGCGAGTGAAAGAGCATCATACACCGCGTTGAACTGACGGCCTTCGAAAGCCGTCATGTCCAATTCGTTGAGCCAATCCTGTTCCGGACGAAGAAACTGAGCCGGGATACCATTGATCGCGTTCGTCATGCTTCTTCTCCCGCATTGATGAGGGTTGCGAGGAAGGTCGCCTGATCCTGGCCGTTCATGGACGAGCCGTAGACCTTCTTGATGTGCGCGGCTTTCATGCGCGCGTCTTCCAGCGTCTTGATGGGGTGCGCGATGATGGTTTCGTTCAGATCGTTTTCCTGAGCGGAAAGGCGATCCTGCTCTTTGCCGAGTTCATGAAAGCCGCTTGATGTGGTCCATGCCTGATAGCGCGCTTCGCGGGCGTCGAATATCGCAAGGTAATGCTCGCGATCGGTTTCGACCTTGGCAAACCTCGGAGCAAACGTCGCCGGATTTTCAACCAGCTTGGCGTTAGCTTCCAGCAGACGATTTTCACGGTCGAACAGTTCGTTCACGCCCTCCCGCGTCATCACCATCTTCTGACGGAGCATATGCCAGCGGTAGGAGTGTGTCAGTTCTGCGCTTTCCAGCATCGCCACTGGCGGGCGCTCAGGGCTTTCCCAAAGAGCCTCGGACAGGCCGTCAATGCGATCGGCCTCGGCTGTGACTTCGTTGTAAGCCGAGATGAGCGCTGCCAGACCCGACGGTTCGATCTGGGCGGTTGTTACGCCCTCGCAGGCCGTGGCGGCTACAGGGAGAGCGGCAGCAGCTACGCCGCCGAGAAAGGTGCGACGGGTCGTTTTCATGCTGAATGCTCCTCTGTAACCGGGATTTTGATGAGGGTGTGGACGCCATCGTGGTTGATGGTGATGCGCTCGACGGCCAGATCGGGGTTGTCGCGGATGATCTGCCCTGCCTGCTGCAGGAGATCGGAAAGACGTTCGCGGGCTGTCTGGCCTTCCAGATAGGCAAGCGCGCCCTTCACAAGCGTGGCGCTGACCACAGAGCAGTCGAAATCTTCGTTTTCCTTATCGGCAAGACGAAGCGCAGCCATCAAACCATCAAAGGATGTAAGCCGGGCCGAGCTCTCGAAAAACGCATTCATTGCAGAATGCATCTCGATTTCCTCGGGGCTGTCTTCCAGAGGGCCAGCGCAGTTGTTTGCCGCTGCCAAGGCTGCGTTGTGGCGGGCAATCATCGCTTCAAGCGTAACTTCGGGCATGGCTTCGCCAGCGGCCGGAATCGTGTTCGGCATGATGGTGTCTCCAAATTGTCAGGTGAATTGGGGATGCTGAAAAATCAGCAGGGCATCATTCGCGTTTCGGCAGAACCAGCTTGAACCGGCCGTCGATATAGGGGTGAGTATGGAGCGCGCCGGCCGAGTGCTGGCATTCGCTCACGAAGCGCTTGAAGATTGCCGAGACTTCCTTGATGGCGAAGCCGGAGTTGTGTGCGCCTTCTGCGTGCTGATTGCGAACCAGAACGCGAACCGTCGGAGCGTAAGGGCTGTCGCGCATGATCTTGTCGACCACCGTAACGGACAGGCAATATTCCTTGTTCATCCGCTTCCGGATGCGCTCAATGCCTTCGCAGTCGGTCGGCATGCGCTCAAGAACCGTGTGGGCCTGTTTGATTTCGGCAATGTCGGAAACGACCGCATCAAGCTTGGCGTCTTGTTCGGCCTGCCGGCGTTCCATGTCGACAAGCGCCTGTGCGTTCTGGAGGGCCATTTCCGCCATCGTCATTGGGCGACGATCGGCGCGGTTCGCGAAGTAGGCTTCTTCGAGCTCGCCATAGACGTCCCATGCCATATCGGTGTCGAGGATTTTTGCGTGGCGCGATGCGCCGCGGTCGGTCCATAGCATGAGGCTACGGGCGTTTTTGCCAACAGACCCGATGAAATCGTGTCTGTCCTTAAGCGCGCGCAGCTCGGGGCCTTCGACCTTGAAGAAGTGTTTGCCAAGTTCGAACCGGTCAGCGTTGTTGGCAAAATTGTCCGATACTTGCCTCTCGGACGCGCCGAACACCTTTGCCAGGCGTTCGGTCGTCAGCACGCGCACGCCATTGAAGGCGGTTACCGGAAGTTCATTCCCATGGATTTCTACGGTATGCATGTTCGCTCCATCGAGTTGATGGAGTTAGTAAAGCACTGCTTTACCTTTTAATCAAGTAGGGCTTTACAAAAAATTTACGACGTTCGATAAAACCGGCGCTGCTCTCGAACCACCCCAATAACATAGCCAGTGTTTTCACCGTCAACTCGCTCGGGTTTCCGCTCCTTGTCGTTCAGAAATCGAAGCTCGAAAATTGGCGCTCTCCGCTTATCAAGCCCCATCGGAACGTAAACGGCTAGCGTTGCGGCGGAATGTTTATCAATCTTCGCAACAACGAAGTCCCCTTTTTCGGGCGCTCGCCCCGTATCAATTATGACGATGTCTCCCGTCTCGAATGCTGGCCTCATTGTAAAGCCCTTATACTCAAGCGCCCACACATCGCCTACCGGCTTCCAGTGTATACTCAAATAGTCCCGAGGATCCTCGACTTCGTCCTCAGTACCCCAGCTCTCGAACGTGTTTAATTCGCCCCACTTCTCTGGGGGCTGGTTCCAGTTTACAAGCGGCGCAACAACAGGCTGCCTCCTTCCAGAAGCTGTGCTGATGATCGGGTCCGGCAGATACATAAGCATATCTCTAGCCGTGATCGGCGTGTCTAGGCTGAACCCGAGAAATTCTTTCAGTTCGATAAGATTCATCGCTCCAGGTACGGTCGCGTCCCGTTCCCATTGGCTAACGGCCTGCACCGACACGCCAAGCTTTTCCGCTACCTCGCCCTGAGTGAGGCCCTTCGCCTTGCGGCTATCTCTGATGATGCTTCCAAGCGACATGCTGAACTCCTTTTGCCCTCTGGAGCATAAAGGCATGCTTTAGATAAACAATGAAGCATAGCTTGATTTTAAGGTAAAGGCGTGCTTTACTCCGGTGCATTAGCGTTAACTATGGAAGGCGCAGATGTCCCTCGAAAAAGCGATTAAAAATGTTGGTAGCGCGAAAGAACTCGCGCGCCGGCTCGGCGTTTCGGCGCAAGCCGTAAGTCAGTGGAAGAAGGTGCCGGCAGACCGAGTTCTTGCCGTTGAAAGGGTGTCAGGCGTCAATCGTTCCGATTTGCGCCCCGACCTTTACCCTTTCGAAATGCCTGTTCAGCCCGCGCAGGTGTCCCCATGAGCGCCACCGCCGCCGCCATCTGGCTTTCCAACCTCCCCACATGGCCACCGGAACCCGCCCAGGAGCTGGCGACACGGTTTGGCCTTTCTATGCCTCAGGCTCGTGCAGCCGTTGAGGAAGCTCGCAATATGAAGATGCTGCGGAGAGCTTTCGGCTGATGAGCACGACCGCAACAACATGGCTCAAAAGGCAGGTCATTCCCGACAGGACGCTTATGGCGATCCTGAAGGTGCTGTCGCGTTGCGCTGATGATGTTGGCGCCTGCGGCATCACCAGAGAAGAACTTGCCGATCGGCTTGATGTTGCGGAACGCACAGCCAGACGAGGGATCACCGCTTTGGAAACTCTCGGCCTCGTGTCCCGAAGCCGCCGGCAAGCGTCAGAACGGCGCGGTCGCGCTGCTGACCTCATCTGCCTGAAACTGGATCACGACTTCACCCTGACCAAGGAGCAAATCATGGGTGCCAAGCGTATGGGACCAACCGGACAAAATGTCCTGTTAAACGTTGGGGACCAACCGGACATTTTGACCGCTGGT
Organism: Agrobacterium sp. 22-209-1; assembly: GCF_053522485.1. Classification (NCBI taxonomy): domain Bacteria; kingdom Pseudomonadati; phylum Pseudomonadota; class Alphaproteobacteria; order Hyphomicrobiales; family Rhizobiaceae; genus Agrobacterium; species Agrobacterium sp. 22-209-1. Next base: position 12,160 of record NZ_JBNWCH010000002.1, on the reverse strand, counting down.
CCCAAAGAAAAAATATCGCCTGCCCTATATAAAGAACGCGCGCGCAGCGTAATAGTGGAATCTTCACCGTTAAATTCCCCATCTTCTCTTGTCGTTTCAACTCACGTTCGATTTGATCGCGGTCGCTCAAAGTGGCGCGCAACGATCACGGCCATGGGCGTCACCATGGACTTGGGCAGGTTCGACACGGAAGACGAAGCAAAGGCATATGCGGATCAATCCGAGGCCGATGTTCGCCGCACATCCACCATGAAAGCCGGCACACCGTCGTTTCCGGTTATCGACCCCTCAAAAGCAAAACTGGACGCTCCTGCAATCGGCGCATGGCTGTTTGGCGATGACGAGGAGGATAACTGTGAAAACGGCGCTGGCGAAGCCAGTGCTTTGGGTCAAGGGACGAAGTTCCTTGCGGGTTTGGGCGGAGCCCATGAACCAACTGAGTATGACGCTGCGCGCGCGGGCGAGGTTCGGCAATGATCGCTCTCGCCACGATCGACAAGCTCGGCAAGCTTTTCCCGCGTCTTGCGAGTGACCATGACGGCGAAGTCGTCGCCACAGCACGAGCAATCATTCGCATCCTCGAAAAATCCGGTGCCTCACTGCACGACCTTGCCGGCGAGATGCAGCCGAAAGTGAGGGTCGTTGACCGTGTGGTTTACCGAGATCGGCCCGAGTCAAAGAAGCCGAAGGCGAGGAAGAAGGCTGAACCGCCACCGCCGCCGATGCCAGACCGCGTCAAGGTGGATTGGGAAGTCGTGATGAACTGGGCGCCGCACCTCGTCAGCGAATGTGACCTCAATGAAAAAGAGATTTTGTTCATCAACCAGGTGCTGGCTTGGGCGAAGCTTTACAAAAACAAGCTCACACTGACGCCAAGGCAGGCGGATTGGTGGGGCCGGATTCTGATCGAAAACGACATCAACCCGAACAAGGAAGCCTGAAATGACCCCAGAACGCTACGAAGAACTGAAGAATTACATCCGCGAAACGATCAGCGTCGATATGGCTCCTGAAGCCATGCAAAAGGCGTTCATGGAACGCTTCGGCAAGGAGAAATTCACGGATATCGAAAAGGCGATGGCTGAGGTCAACGCCGAACTGGAAAACGAGCGCGGCAAGCCCGCTATGGTTTTGCTTCCTGAGGGTTTCGATCTGATGGATTTGCCGGCTGGCTCCTACAAGGGATCGCTGACCGTCATCGACCAGGGCATTATCAAATGCGTTTCGGAAACGCTGAAGCGTCTTTCTGAAGGCTTCGATAAGGAGGCCAAATGGTTTGCCAAGGAGGTGCAGGAAGCGAGAGACAACGATTATGACGAGTCCGACAAGGACTTCTACCCTCTCCTGCCATTCCGAAAGAACGCCGATCTCCATCTCAGCAACCTAGAGCGCGGCTCCGAAATGCTTTCCCAGATCGTCGCCCAACTGACGCTTATCGGTGAGCAGTTCAATATTCCAGCAAAGACGGAGGCTGCAGAATGACCGCCACCGTTACAAAGCTGCCGACGGCGTCAACGTCGTTCTACGAGTTCCGCCAGAAGCGTCCCGGCTTCTGGGTTGGTGATCTCGTCACGCCATCCGTTCCGCGCGCCCTGCGAACCACGCTGGTTACGGGGCATGATCGTGATGCAGTGCTTGTAAGCATCAAGGACTCGGCCACGAGAACCCGCCGCCCCCTCAAAATCAAAAAGGGGGCATGATGTTTAGGATCATCTCCACCAAGAAGCTGCAGGAAATTCGAGCCGACGCATCCAAGCGCGTTGACGAGTTCATGCGGACGTCAGACGCAGCCATGGCGGCGAAGCGGAAGGCTGAAGAGGAACTGGAGGCCATAAAGGCCAAGCCCACCGTCTACTGCTCATTCTGCGGCAAGAGCGAGCATCGGGTAAAGACCCTGTTCGAAGGCCGCGGGAGCTTTATTTGCGACGAATGTGTCGAGGTCGCCATGGGCATCGTCATTGAGAAAAAACACAAAGCGAGGGCGGCGAAATGATCCTGCTCGAAATCATCAAGATTAAGCTGCAGCTGGTTGCCCGCAAATGGAGGCTCGCGCGATGACATACACGTTCCCGCCGTCGCTTTACCCGCTGCGCGACTATCTCAAAGGCCAAGGCGCAGACACGCGCGCTTTCGTCTCCGCCCGTCAGGCGGCCTTCATGGCGCAGCAGCTGCTCGGCACGCGCGTGAAGTTCCCCGACAAGGGCGCCGACATGACATCGACGCTCTTCCTGATCCAGAAAGCCGTGACCGAGAAAGGGATGTGCATGACACACATACCCTCAAGGGATTCGCGTGACACGAATACCCCGAAGGATGGCAAGAAAAAAGGTAACCGTCAGTTACCAAAAGCGAAATCGAATAAGCATAACAAAGACTTCAGTCCCGAGCGCTTTTCGCAAGGCGTGCACATCTTCTGTGATGGCGCGTCAGTTCCCAATCCTGGCGTAGGCGGTTGGGGTGTCGCTGTCTTCGAGGACGGCGTGGAAATCGCCTCGTTGCGCGGCGGCGATCCTGAAACCACGAACAATCAGATGGAGCTCGCCGGCCTGCTGAACGCGATCGAAAAGGCGAAGGCACTTTCGTCCAGTTTTGGTGAAAAGCCTATAACGATCTGGTGCGATAGCCAATATTGCGTCAACGGCGTGAACGACTGGCGCCATAAGTGGAAGCGCAACGGCTGGAAGAAGAGCCCTGCGGCAACCGAGCACGTTAAGAACGTGGATCTGTGGAGGGCGATCGATGAGGCGCTGTCAAATACGCCCCACAGCCGTATTTCAATCAAGTGGGTCAAAGGCCATGCCGACATTGCCGGCAATGAGCGCGCGGACGAACTGGCGGAACAAGGGCGTATGGAGGCCGAGACGCGCGGCCGGTGCGAGGATGAACTGTCTCTGCTCGATGCTGCCAATGACCTCGACGCCCGTTTCAAGCAAATCATGGGGGCAGTGTGAACCGGTCACCCAACGGCATCAACGTGCATCGCTTCCTTGAAGGTTACGGCGTCAAGGTGCTGCCGTATCATCTCAAGCGCGACCCGCGACCGGCCAATGTGGTCTATGGCGGACGTGAAGTTGCGCGACTGATGCGGAAGGACATCGACAGAACCGGAATAACCGTCCGCTGCATCCAGGCCAGCAATCCCGTTTGCTTCGATGATATCTATCTCTGGTCGATATGGCGGTTTCTTTCTGTCCATTTCCCCCAGAGCGAGGCAAGGGAAGCGATTGGCGCGTTTTCCGCTATCGATGTTGCCGAGATTAAGAAAGCCGCTCTGCGCCTCTCTGTTGGGGCCGGTGGATCACTCACAAAACAGTCTGTCGCTATCGGTATCGAGTTGGCGCGCGCCATTCTTCAGAAGGAACAAGCCGCATGAGCAAAAACGCATCCATGACCGAAGCGCAAAACGGCATTCTTGAGCGACTGATCGAGGCGTTCGAAACGGATATTGCCCTGCCGGTGCGCGTCGGTCCGCAGGCTTTCGGATCGTCCATGCCGGATTACATCCACACGCCGGCCGAGAACTTCGCCCGGGAGCGTGAGGACATCGCAGAGGGCGGCCGGTGGAAGAAAGACATGGTTGCCGCCGAGCGGCGCCGAACCGAACGCCGCGCCAAGTGTTCACGGGAACGGATATCGCGCATGGAAGAGGCCTTCGGCTGGATTAGGACCTTCATCTGGGATGACGAAGCCCGCCAGGTTCTGCTTGCCTATGCAGAGGTGAAGGCCCGCGGATGGGACTGGGGCCGATATTTGAACAACCGGAACCGCCGAAACCCGCAAAAAAAGGCGTGGGTTAAACGAACAGTGCAGCGCTGGATTGTTCGGTCTTTGCAGATAATTGAGGACAGCATTCGCCAGAGCGGAACAATCTGGCCCTTGGAGGCTGGTTTACAGGTGGCCCACGACGAGGCAAAACACACGGGCAAATCAATAAGATCGGGTTTGCGTTCGTGGACATCACCCGAAGAAATTCCCGCTGCATAGCGGATGACGAGCCGGGGTCCACATAGGTTTTGAAATCCGCCGCCAGCGTGAAGCTCGAAAGCGCGAGGCGGCATAAAGCAGATGTCGGTGTAGAGCAGCCCGGTAGATCGTCAGGCTCATAACCTGAAGGCCGCAGGTTCAAATCCTGCCACCGCAACCAAATTCGCCCGATGGGCACCGACAACAGAACCCCCGCCGCCTCTCCTTGGAAGAGCACCGTTGGTGGGTCATATTCGCCCAACAGGGCAACGGAATGCGAGGCGGCGTGGAAATTCGAAGACACGCAATGCGACTATAGCGGAAGTCCAAAAAGAACCGCAGCAAGGTAGGAAGGTTACCTACACGGCTCTGCAAGCCCGAAAGGGAAGCACCCCGTGAAAAACATCGCCGGGGTAGCGTCCGGCCCTCGCAGCAAATCAGGAAGGCGGGCATAGCTCGTGAAGGTTGGGGTTCGTGCCCGGCCGTTCCTTCCTGAAAGGGTTCGATGCAGGTGGAAACATCTGGAGAGACACGTCAGTGCGTGACGCGGGGAACCTGATGCAAAGGGTTCTGATGGCAGGCCGGATATGGATGCCGGGAAGCAGCGTCGGGCGGTTATGGTTGGGCGACGGCCATCGCCTCTTGTTCATTCGAGTGCTTGCCATATTGATTTAAGGCCCATGGCGAGGTCACGGTGAATCGGGGAATGAGCGGACCATGCAACTGCAAACATCACGCTCTGCATCGAATATATCCGTAAGCCTGTAGGCAGGCATGTATCACCCACCTGTCGCTAGTCGGCAGGCTCAGGACAAGGCGAGGCTCCAGTTTGGCTGTGCTTCGCTAGGTGTGGTCAGGGTATCGTCCCGAGCCTTTGCAGCGTTTCGACCGCTGGCCTGTCCTGCTTTTCACCAGCCCCGCCCGTAACAAGGTGGGGCTGCATTCGTTTCAGGAGATGAGCATGTTTGGCAAGCTGATTAGCACTGTGGTTGACGTTGCAACGCTCCCTGTCTCTGTCGCCGTGGATGCCGTCACTCTCGGTGGCGCGCTTGTCGACCGTGACGAGCCTTACACCGTCTCGAAAGCAAAACGCATCGGCAAAGAAGCCGGCAAGGTTATCGAAAAGCTGGCTGAGTAACCCGATGACACGGTTCCCGTACACGCGGCTGGCAATTGCCCGATTGTTCGCAAACCTTGCTCTCGTAGCTTTGCCCAAAGAGGAGCGCGGTTGCCTTGATGTGGGGTTCACCTTTGCGGATCTGCTGAAGCATCGAGCTTTCACCGTCCGGCCTCGTCAGTCTGATGCGCAGCCCACCCCATGACCACCACCGAGCAAGAGCGGGAGCCAAACCCGCAGATGATGTTTGGCGACCCTGTAAGCGGCTGGCACGACCATTTTGCATGGTTCCCGGTCCGCACATACGACCAGCGCCTTGTCTGGCTTCGCTGGGTACGGCGTCGGTGCATCCAGAAGCATCAGTATCTGTATGGCGGGCCGGACTTCTGGTGGCAGTATTACCTGCCATCCTAACCTCTTCATGGACGAGCGGACGATCCTAACCTCGTCAACCGGTACGAGGAACAAGGCTTTGCTCACGGCTTAGAACCATGCGCCGTCCGCTCGACAGGTGTTTCACCTGGCATATGGGGTGCAAAGCAAGGCAAACCGGATTTCATTCACGAAGGCGTCGAAACCTTATGACAGAGCTCACACCGAAACAGGCGGCATTCGTCAGGGAATACCTGATCGACCTCAATGCCACGCAGGCCGCCATCCGGGCTGGATACAGCAAAAAGAGCGCGGGCGCGGTTGGGTTTGAGAACCTAACGAAACCTGAAATTCAGAATGCCATAGCAGCGGCTCAGGAAGCCCGTGCAGAGCGTTTGGACATCACCGCCGATATGGTGCTTGCGCAGTGGTGGAAACTCGCCACAGCCGACCCTAATGCGATTGTGAGCCATCGCCGGATTTGCTGCCGATACTGCTGGGGCACCGATCACAAGTACCAGTGGCGCGCTACCGAATATCAGCGAGCCATGGAAGAGGCGGATGCAAAGGCGGAAGGCACGGGCGAGGCTCCGGAATACCCATCTGACGCCGGCGGCTATGGCTTCGATGGCACGAAGGAACCGAATGCCGAATGCCCGGAATGTCACGGTGAAGGCGTGGGCGAGGTTCACATCGCAGACACCCGCCACCTGAAAGGCGATGCGAAGGTCCTTTACGCGGGCGCCAAGCAGACGGCGAACGGTATCGAGATAAAGATGCGCGATCAGGACAAGGCGCTTGAACAGGTCGCAAAGCATCTGGGCATGTTCAAGGATGAGATCAACCTCGGCGGCAATGTCGTCATCAACGTGGTGAAACGTGGGTGAGATCAATCTTCCTCACGAGTGGGAGCCTCGGCACTACCAGCAGCCCGCGTGGGACAGCTGGATGGATGGCTGCAATCGGCAGCTTCTCGTCTGGCATCGCCGCGCAGGCAAGGACGACATAAACCTTCGACAGCACGCGGTGGCGGCTCATAATCGTGTCGGCACCTATTGGCACATGCTGCCGCAATACGCGCAGGCCCGTAAAGCCATCTGGGACGCGGTGAACCCCAGAACCGGGAAGAGGCGCATTGACGAGGCTTTCCCGCCTCAGATACGCGCCAGCACCCGCGACAACGACATGTTCATTCGCTTCAAGAACGGAGCGACGTGGCAGGTTGTTGGATCGGATAACTATGACGCCCTCGTTGGTACGCCACCTGTCGGCGTGACGGCTTCGGAATGGGCTCTGGCTGATCCTACCGCTTGGGGTTACCTGTCGCCTATCCTCGCGGAAAATGGCGGATGGGCATCGTTCATCACCACGCCTCGCGGTGGCAACCACGTCAAGAAGATGGTGGACCAGCATAAGGGCAACGTTTTCGACAAGCTGACGAACCCGAATGGGTGGTTTGTCCAAGTGCTGACGGCGGCCGATACCGGCGCAATCAGTCTTGAGGCGATCGAGGCGCAGCGCAAGGAATACGAAGCACTATTCGGTAAGGAGATTGCAGACCTTCTGATTGAGCAGGAATTCTACTGCTCGTTCAACGGGGCGATGATTGGTGCCTACTGGGGCGCAGAAGTCGCAGCAGCGGAGCGAGACGGCAGATTTAAGCCGGTTCCGATCGATGACCGTTACCCGGTCCATACGGTCTGGGACTTGGGAAAGGCCGCCAATAACCCGATCTGGTGCTTCCAGGTGATCCCCGGAGAGCCTGGGCCGCGGATCGTGGACTTCTACCGGCCCGAGACGGAAGACCTTGAGGAATGGTGCGCCTGGCTGAATGAGAAGGGGTACAAGGGGAACGACTATGTTCCTCACGATATCCTGCATCAGAACTGGGGGCAGAAGCGCAGCCGATCGGAAATGATGAGGCTGTGTGGTCGCAAGCCGAAGCCGATAACCATCACATCGGTAGCTGATGGCATCAACGCTGGTCGAATGACGATCAAGGTCGCAACGTTCCACGATGATGACGACGAGCGCGGCGACCGCATAGAGCTTGGAGTGTCTGGCCTCAAGAACTATCGGCGGGAATGGAATTCAGAGTTCAAGGTTTTCAGCCAGAACCCGGTCAAAGACTGGGCGGAGCATATCGGGTCATCGTTCCGGTATCTCGGTTTGGCGTGGAAAGAGGCAAAGGTGGAAGCTCCGCCGCCTCCGCCGAAGGATGAATTGAGACTGCAGGCAAACGCGGACGGCACCATCACCGGCAACATGACGCTCAAGGAGCAGATTGATGCGATGATCAAGCGCCGGAAGCGAGAGCGAAACTAGGAACCCATCAGGGCTGACGGCGTTGAAACAGTGCGTCGAAGTCCAGAAGCGAGGACTTCAAAATGAAAGAAGCTCAGAAGCAGGCTTACGAATCCATCAAGCGTCAGTGGAATGGCGGCGAACGTCGTCTCGCTGGTGCCCGCGCATCCGAACTCGTCTTCGGTGCCGGACGTAAGCCGGATGAAAAGCTGCTCGACCAACTGCGGGAAGAACTTCCCGGTATCGAACAGTTCATTTCCGCACCTGCCGGCGGCGCTGTCGTTGAACAGGTTCCGGACGAAGGCGGTAACCCGCTGACGAACCAGCCCCAGAGCAAGGACTCGGCAACCGGCAAGCCCAACCTTTCCAGCGATAAGGCAAAGGCTGAACAGAAGGCCGTCGACAAGGTTCTTGAGCCAGGCCGTAAGGCACGGGCAAAGGCTGCAAGCAAGGATGGCAAGGGCCCGGCGGGCGAAATCGTCTCGACCAAGCTTGACCCCGATCCCGACAATCCGACCAAGCCCTAACCGTCTCTCTCATCACCTTTCATAGGGTCCGCTCCGGCGGGCCTTTTCTTTTGGAGCGCTCATGGCCCGCAAACAGAAATACCTTGCGACCCCTGAAGGGAAAGCAAAGCGCGAGCTTGGCGCGAAGTGGATTGCCCGTGTTGAGGCCGCGTCGAAGCTGGAAAAAGAATGGCTTGATGACGCCCAGATAGCGACCAAAGCCTATACCAACGAAGAGAAGGCAGAAGACAACGAAAAGACGCTGGGCAAGCGTTATGATTTCAACATCCTGTTTTCGAACGTTGAAACCATCGTTCCGGCCGTCATCAACTCGTCGCCGGTTCCTGATATCCGCCGCCGCTTCAATGACCCTGATCCGGCTGCCCGCGTGGTTTCCGATATCCTTGAGCGTGCTATCTCGGTGCAGATCGATGACAGCCGCCTTCAGGTCGAGCTTGAAGCCGCTGCGCAGGATGCGTTCCTTGCTGGCCGCGGCATCGTGCGCATCAAGTTCCATGGCGATGTCGTGGGTGGTGAGCCTGATAAAGAGGAACTGGAAGATGCTGCAGATCGAACTGATGAAGCAACGAGCGGCGCAAAAGATGAAAGCTCTTATGGAGATGACTCCAGAGCAGCAGAAGACGCTTCTTCAGAAGACGGTGTTCGGTCGTCCGAACCCTCCTTCGACGCCGGCGGAAGTAGAGATAGCGAACTTAGTTCGCCTGAACGTCTCGAAAACGAGCGCATTAGCTTCGAAGCCGTAAGCTGGAAGGATTACCGGCACGGCCCGTCAAAGCGCTGGCAGGATCGCCCATGGGACGCTTTCAGGTTCGTTATCTCGAAGGATGACGAGCACGATTCTTTCGATAGCTCGCTTATCCGCAGCCAGTTCGATGAAAGCGAGACAAAGACCTGGACGGAGAGCGGAGAGGATATTTGCGGCTGGGAAATCTGGTGCAAGAAGACGAAGAAGGTCTATTTCGTTTCCGATAACGGGCTCATGCTCAAGGTCGTGGACGATCCGCTTGGCCTGTCGAATTTCTTTCCGGTGCCCACGCCTATGCAGCCGATCGAAATCACGGGCCGCCTGAAGCCGGTTAACCCGTTCTCGATCTATCGCAAGCTTGCCGATCAGCTGGACACGATTTCCAAGCGCATCGACGTGCTGACCAAGGCCATGAAGGTCAAAGGCTGGTATTCGGGCACGGAAGAGACGCTGAAGAGCGTTATCGACCTTGAGGATGATGAATTCGCGCCAATCACTGACGGCGAACTGTGGTCGAAGAGCGCCGGCGGCATTGCTGCCGCTATCGCCTTCTGGCCTATCGAGAAGTTCATCGTCGCTCTACAGCAGCTTTACAGTGCTCGCGAACAGACGAAGCAGGCAATTTATGAAATATCCGGCATCTCGGACATTGTTCGCGGTGCTTCGGTGGCCTCGGAGACGGCGACCGCCCAGCAGATCAAAAGCCAGTGGGGCTCTCTGCGCATCCAGAAGATGCAGCGCATGATGGAGCGCTATGCGCGCGACCTGTTCGTGATGATGACCGAAATCATCGCCACGCGGTTCACGTTCCAGACGCTGCAGGAGATGACCAGCATCCCCATCATGCCGACGCCAAACGACACGGCCGAGCAGATGCAGCAGAAGGCGTCAGTTATCGGCCTGCTTCGTGGCAAGCTGGCGACGTATTACCGGATCGACGTGGAGAGCGATTCCACCATCCGCGCCGATCTGACCCGGCAGAAGGCGGAAGTATCGCAGTTCCTGCAAGGTGCATCCGCATACTTCGCCGCGGTCGCTCCCCTTGTTCAGCAGGGTGCTTTGCCGGCGGATGCTGCCGTGGAAATCTTCGCCTCAACCTCGCGCATGTTCAATCTTGGCAAGTCTGTGGAAGACACGCTCGAAAAGATGGTCACGGATGCCAGGACGAAGGCCGATGCAGCGCGCAAAGCGGCCGATACAGGTCAAGGCGGCGCGCCGCAACCTGACCCAGCGCAGATAGACGCCCAGATCAAGACACAGGCGGCCCAGCAGAGCGAAGCGCGGCTTCAGGCGGAGTTTGACCAGCGGATGAGCCGAGAGCTCGCTAAGGCCAAATACGAGGACGCCAAGGCAGCGAAAGACCTCATCATCGCTGGCCTGAACGAGCAGCTGAAACAACTTGAGCTTCAGATCAGGCAGGCTGATCTGCAATTAAAGCAGCGACAACTCGGCATACCAGTGCCAGTTATGATGGAGGCGACGCAATAATGGCGGTCTACGTCAGCAGAAACGGCCAGATGGTCGACAAGGCTACCGGCGCACCGATGCTTTCTCCGGAAGAGCGGGCAAAGCCGGTGCCGGTGCCAATGATCATCAGCGATATTCCCGAATACCGGAGCCCGATTGACGGCCGGGTGATTAGCACTCGATCGGAACGGCGCGATGACCTGAAACGCAATGGCTGCGTCGAATATGAGCCATCCATGTCTCCGACCAAGGGGAAAATCCGAAACAAGGCCTTTGCTGCCAAGCGAGGGCTTCAGGTGAGTGAGGAATATCGATGACACGCATCATGCACGTTTGCTTTGCCATCACGGCAGCCGTCTTTGCGGTAATCTTTCTCGTCGCCATCATCGTGTTTGGTGATGTCTGGGCCCGCAATATTGCCATCGGCGCCGCTTTCCTAGCGTGCGCCTCGCAGTTTGCCGGCCAGGACGAGCAAGCCTACCGCGTCTCCCGTTATTTCGCCTGGGCGGCCTTCGCTGCTGCTCTTGCTGCCTATGCCTGCCTGATTTTCGGCCGGTAACAGCCCACCTTCCAAGACCGAACAAGGAACTTTTGCGATGAGCGTCGAAGAACTCAACGCGCAGTCAAACGATGCTGCGCATGTAGACCCCGGCATGATCAACACGGATGTTAGCGAAGACGAAGCCCTCGCGGCTGCGTTCGATCGCGCGTCCGGTTCTGGTTCGTCTCGGGATGAGGGCGGCCGGTTCAAATCGAATGCCGCTGATAATGCCGCCGGCGACGGTGCAGACGAACCACTGGAAGGTGGTGAGGGAGAGGGAGACGCGGCCGGTGATACTTCGACGCCTCCGGCTGGCGTTCCTCTCCCGTCAAGCTGGCGCGGCAAAGAGGCCCTGTGGGGCAAAATCCCTGATGACGTGAAGGAAGACCTTCGCGCCCATCAGGAAGAGCTTCACAAGACGCTTTCCCAGCAGGGGCAGGCGCTCTCAACGTTCAAGCCCGTCATGGACGTGTTTGCCAACTACAAGGAATATTTCGGCGGTGGCCGTGGCAACTACAAGCCACACGAGGCCGTCGATTACCTGTTCAACCTTCAGCGCCAGATGGATGATAATCCGATCGAAACGCTGATGACGATTGCCGACACCTACGAACTGCGCCCCCAGCTTCAGCAGATGTTCGGCGGCGCGGGTGAAGGTGGCAACGCTAACACTGAAACGCTCTTGAAGACGATCAGCCGACTGGAGAACACCATCCGCGAGATGAGTGACCCGTCGCGGATCGATGAGCGCATCACCACGAAATTGATTGAGGATCGCGAGGAAAAGGAAATCGATGATCTGCTGGGCCGCACGTCGAAAGACATGCCGCTCTATGACCAGATTCCCGAGCCTGACCTTGTGAGCTTCATTCATATGGCAAAGCAGAAGCTCGGTGGTTCCGCCTCGAAAGAGGCCGTTCTGAAGCGGGCTTACGACATGGCCGTAAACGCAGACCCCGACTTGAGGGCAAAGGCTGCCGCGTTGAAGAACGCCGCAGGTGACGACCTGAACCGCACCGGATTTACCGGAGACCGTTTGGTTTAAGTTATGCGGCCAATGCTGGTGCGTCCAGCATGGCGTAGTATCGTTCCTCGGCCTCTGCAGGCGGAATGTTTCCAATGGG